>NZ_JAQFWP010000015.1 GCF_027706745.1 Nocardiopsis suaedae
CGGCGGCGCGGGCGGCGGGGGTGCGCGGTCATCGCGATTCCAGAACACGTTCTGCGCCCGGGAGGGCGCCAAACGGCACACCGGGACCGTTTACTGCTCCTGTTGTCACGGCGTGTAGCCGATATCGGCCCGGAGAGGATCCCCGGCGCTCGGCAGAGGGGCCCGGAGTGTCGCGCGCCCGCTTCGGCGCCCCACTGGAACCGCCCAAGCGGGAACGGATCGGGCATTCCGTTCCCAGAACGTGTTCTGGAATCGCCGACTTCGCACGGCCGGGGCGCTCTTGGGTGTCGCTGAGCGCGTTTCCCGCCTCTGCCTGCCCTTAACGCGGAGTGTTCGCCCAGGTCATGCCCCTATCGGGTTCGAGGTGGGCCCGGCAGCGGCAGGGCCGGGTGTCGGAGAGCGCGAACCCCGGCCGGTTCGTCTCACCATGCGGGAGGTTCTCTGGTGAGGGCTGCACGGTGGTTGAGACCGGCCCGGGGGCCCGGCCGCCGGGCGCATCTTGTCGCCCCTCGCCCCTGGAGGGTCGGGGCACAGGCCTCGCGGCCGCCACGAACGCGAATAAGCCTCACGTTCCTGGTCGCGTCGCCCCCGGACCGCGAGGGACACGCCGCCCGGCAAGCAGGGCCGGGGAACCGCCCGGCTTCGGCCGTTGCTGCCCATCCCGGTGACCACGCACGCGCCGTGCGGCCGACGATGCTGCAGGTAGGGGCGCCGACCTGCCTCGTCGCCGCCCTCCACCTCGCACCCCGGCGGCCCGCCGTCCGGCCAGGGCCCGGAGCAGGGTACCCGCTGGTCCCGTCGTTGCCGCCCTCCACCCGGCACCCCGGAAACCCGTCGCCCGGCCGGGGTCCGTCAGCGGGGAACCAGCCGAGCCGCCCGCCCACCCGGACCGCGAGGGACACGCCGCCCAGCAAGCAGGCCCGGGGAACCGCCCGGCTTCGGCCGTTGCTGCCCATCCCGGTGACCACGCACGCGCCGTGCGGCCGACAGCGTTGCAGGTAGGAGTGCCGACCTTCGTCGTCGCCGCCTCCGGATCGTGTCCTGCAGAGTGGTGCAACCAATTTCGAATCTGCATCGCCATGAGCACCAAACGGCTGGTCAGCACGGGCGCTCATGTTCGAACAGCATCGGAGAGCTACACCATTCCAGCGGACATGACCCGCCTCCGACCTCACACCGCGGTGGCCTGCCGCCCGGTCGGGGCCTTGAGCGGGGCACCCGCCCTCCACGGACTTGCGACGGTGGCCGGTGGCCTGCGTCTTCGCAGGCCACCGGCCACCGTTAACGGGTCTGCGGTCTGGCCTCTACAACAGCCCCTGGCCGCTGATGCCCTCCGGGAGTTTCGCTGCGGCCGCCCTGTCCAGCAGGAACAGGGTCCGGGAACGGCCCCGCGCCCCGGCCGCCGGGACCTGGACCTCCCCGGCCTCGGGGGACAGGGCCAGGCGCACCGCCTCGGCCTTGCCTTCGCCGGAGGCCAGCACCCATACCTCCTTCGCCGCCCGGATGGCGGGGAAGGTCAGCGACACCCGCGTCGGCGGCGGCTTGGGCGCGCCGTGCACGGCCACCACCGTGCGCTCCTCCTCGTACAGCGCGGGCTGCTCGGGGAACAGCGACGCCACATGGGTGTCCGGGCCGATGCCCAGCAGGCACACGTCGAACGCCGGGACGTCGGCGTGGTCCTCCGGCCGGGACGCCGCGCGCAGCGCCTCGGCGTAGCGCTCGGCCCCCGGCTCGGGCACCGCCCCGTCCGGGCCGTCCGAGGCGGGCATCGCGTGCACCCGCGCCGGGTCCACGCCCACCTGGTCCAGCAGGGCCTCACGGGCCTGGGTCTCGTTGCGCTCGGGGTCGCCGGTCGGCAGGAACCGCTCGTCGCCCCACCACACGTCCACCGCCGACCAGTCCACGGCGTCCCGCGCCGGGGCCTGGGCCAGCTCGGACAGCACGGCGATGCCGATGCCGCCGCCGGTCAGCACGACCGACGCCGACCCGGTCGCGGCCTGGGCGTCCACCAGTCGGGTGACCACCCGCGCCGCGGCGGCCTTGGCCAGCAGCCCGGTATCCGGGTGGACCACCACCGACGGCGCGCTCACTGCGCCGCCCCCGCCGACTCGTCCGCCTGGGCCCGCACCGCGCGCTGCCCCGGGGACTCCCCCCGCTCGGTCATGTCCTTCAGGAATGTCGCGGTCCTCTCGTACATCAGGTCCGGGTCCAGCCGCCGCAGCTCCTCGGCCAGGGCCTCGGAGGCGCGCCGCCGGGCCAGCGCCACGGTCTGGTCGGGCTGCCCCGGCCGGGACAGGGTGGCCACCCGCCCGTCCTGGCGGCGCAGGGCGATGTCCCCGCCGTCGGTCACCAGCCGGGTGCCGGTGATGCCCGGCCCGTTGGACACGGTCCGCACCACCTCCACGTCCAGCTGGTGGGCGAGCCAGGCCGCCAGCAGGTCGGCGCTGGGGTAGTGGTCCTCGGCGGTCACCTCGGCCGCGGTCACCCACCCCGACGGGTGGTCCATGGTGCTGGCCAGCATCGACCGCCACGGGGTGAGCCGCGTCCAGGTCAGGTCGGTGTCGCCGGGCCGGTAGTTGCCGATCCGCCCCAGCAGGTCGGCCATCGGGTCCGGCGCCCGCAGCGCGTCGGTGATCCGCCGGTGCGCCAGCCGCCCCACCGGGTCGGCGGCGGGCTCGGCCGGGCCCGCCCCCGGCCACCAGGCCACCACCGGCGCGTCCGGCACCAGCAGCGGGGTGATGACCGAGTCGGCGTGCTCGCCCAGCGGCCCGTACAGCCGCAGCAGCAGCGCCTCGCCCGGCCCCGAGGTGCCGGGGCGGCGGATCTCGGCGTCGATGGCCGACTCGGCGTCCGGGTCGCGCCGGATCAGCGCGATGATGCGCGAGGGGTGCTCGCGCCCGGCCTCGGTGGCCGCCCGCACCGCGTCGTAGTGGTCGGCCTCGTCGGTCACGATCACCAGGGTCAGCACCATGTTCATGGCCCCGCCGCCGACGCTGTGCCGCTCCTGGGCCAGGGCCTCGGTGATCTGCGAGGTGTCGGTGCGCGGAAGGTACATCGTCATCGGTGGTCCTCCGTCCTCGGGGGCGCCCCCGGCGCCGTCACGGGCGCCGCCACTGGCGCCCCTCCCGGGCGAGCATGGCGTCGGCCGACTCCGGCCCCCACGTCCCCGACTCGTACGGCTCGGGCCGCCCCTCCTTGGCCCAGTGCTCCTCCACCGGGTCCAGGATCTCCCACGACAGCTCGACCTCCTGCTGGCGCGGGAACAGCGGCGGGTCGCCGATGAGCACGTCCAGGATGAGCCGCTCGTAGGCCTCCGGGCTGGCCTCGGTGAACGACTGGCCGTAGGTGAAGTCCATGGTCACGTCGCGCACCTCCATGGCCGCCCCGGGCACCTTGGACCCGAAGCGCATGGTGACGCCCTCGTCCGGCTGGATGCGCAGCACCAGCGCGTTCTGCCCCATGTCCTCGGTGTCCATCTGGCTGAACACCTGGTTGGGCGTGCGGCGGAAGACGAGCGCCACCTCGGTGACCCGCCGCCCCAACCGCTTTCCGGTGCGCAGGTAGAACGGCACCCCCGCCCACCGCCGGGTGTTGACCTCCAGGCGCAGCGCCGCGTAGGTCTCGGTGATGGAGTCGTCGGGGATGCCCTTCTCCTCCAGGTACCCGCAGACCTCGTCGCCGCCCTGCCACCCGGGCGCGTACTGGCCGCGGGCGGTGCCCGCCGCCAGGTCCGCGGGCAGCCGCACCGCCGAGAGCACCTTCTCCTTCTCGGTGCGGATGGCGTCGGCCGAGAACGACACCGGCTCCTCCATGGCCACCAGCGCCAGCAGCTGCAGCAGGTGGTTCTGGATGACGTCGCGGGCGGCGCCGATGCCGTCGTAGTACCCGGCCCGGCCGCCCACCCCGATGTCCTCGGCCATGGTGATCTGCACGTGGTCCACCAGGTCGCGGTTCCACATCGGCTCGAAGAGCGTGTTGGCGAACCGCAGCGCCATGATGTTCTGGACGGTCTCCTTGCCCAGGTAGTGGTCGATGCGGAAGACCGACTGCGGCGGGAAGACGTCGTCCACGACCGCGTTGAGCTCCTTGGCGCTCTCCAGGTCGTGGCCGAACGGCTTCTCGATGATGACCCGCCGCCAGGCGTCCTGGCGCTGCTCGGCCAGCCCGGACCGCTTGAGCTGCTTGACCACGGTCGGGAACAGCTTGGGCGGCAGCGACAGGTAGAAGGCGTAGTTGCCGCCGGTCCCGCGGTCGGCGTCCAGGTCGCGCACCGTGTCGGCGAGCCTGTCGAACGCCTCGTCGTCGTGCAGCTCGCCCTGGACGAACCGGACGCCCTCGCTGAGCTGGCGCCACACGTCCTCGCGGAAGGGCGTGCGGGCGTGCTCGCGCACCGCCTCGTAGGCCTCCTTCGCGAAGTCCTGGTGCTCCCACTCCCGGCGGGCGAAGCCCACCAGTCCGAAGCCGGGCGGCAGCAGCCCCCGGTTGGCCAGGTCGTAGATGGCCGGCAGCAGCTTCTTGCGGGCCAGGTCGCCCGTGACCCCGAAGAGCACGAGCACGCTGGGCCCGGCGATCCTGGGCAGGCGCCGGTCCAGCTCGCTGCGCAGCGGGTTCGGGGTCGCCCCCGGCATCACCGGCTCTTTCACGTTGAACTCCCCTGTGGTCGGGCCGTGTGGTCGGGCCGTCAGGCGCGCACCCGGGCCAGCGCCCGGCGGATCTGTGCCAGCCCGGCCGCCCGGTCGAGCAGGTGCAGGCGCACGGCGGGGCGCCCGCGCGTGTCCAGGGCCCCGAAGTCGCCCAGCGCCTGGGCGAGCTGGAGCCGTCCGAAGGAGTAGGGGCGCCCCGGCACCGGCAGGTCGTCCGGGTTCTCCCCGGTGATCTGCAGGAACGCGCCCTCGGCGGGGCCGCCCTTGTGGTACTGCCCGGTGGAGTGCAGGAACCGCGGCCCCCACCCGAAGGTGGTCGGGCGCCCGGAGGCGTCGGCCAGCTCGGCGCGCAGCCCCGCCGCCGGAGCGTCGGCGACCCGGTCCAGGTAGGCCATGACCGCCAGGTATCCGCGCTCGGGCACCGCCCCCAGCAGCGCGCGCAGCACGCCCTCCAGGCCGCGTCCGCCGTCCATGCGCAGCGCCTGCGAGGCGCGCACCTCCACCACACCGTCGGTGAACAGCGGGGCGCCCTGCGGCAGCGGGCCCTCGGCCGCGCCGTCCAGCAGCGCCTTGGTGTTGTCCTTGGACTCCTGCACGTTGGGCTGGTCGAACGGGTCGATGCCCAGCAGGCGCCCGGCGACGGCGGTGGCGTACTCCCACGCCAGGAACTGCGCCCCCAGCGGGCCGGTGACCTGCATCAGCGCCCCGTCGGCGGGGGCGGGGCCGGCCTCGGAGAACGACGTGGGCAGCGCGTCGGGCGCGTCGGCGAACCCCGGGGCGTTGGTGCCCTCGGCGACCACCGGCAGCAGCCCGGTGCCCTCCTTGCCGGTGGACTCGGCCACCAGCTGCTCGATCCAGTCGCCCAGCCCCACCGGGGTGGACCCGGCCAGCACCAGCTTGTCCCGCCCGGCCGCGCCCATGGCGGCCCCCATCAGCAGCGCCGGGTTGCCGGTGTCGGTCTTCAGCGAGGGGACCAGCGCCTCGGCCTCGTCCAGCAGCGCCTCCACGTCGACCCCGGCCAGCGCCGTGGGCACCAGGCCGAACGCCGACAGGGCGCTGTAGCGGCCGCCCACGTTCGGGTCGGCCAGGTAGGTGCGGTAGCCGCGCTCGGCGGCCAGGCCCGCCAGCGGCGACCCGGGGTCGGTGACGACGACGATCCGCTCGGCCGGGTCGATCCCGGCGCCGGTGAAGGCGTGCTCCAGGGCGCGGCGGTGGCTGTCGGTCTCCACGGTGCCGCCGCTCTTGGAGGAGACCACGGCGAGGGTGCGGTGCAGCCGGTCGTCCAGGGCGGCTTGCACCTGCGCCGGGTCGGTGGTGTCCAGGGTGGTCAGCTCGGCCCCGCGGGTGGCGGCGATGACCTCGGGGGCCAGCGACGAGCCGCCCATGCCGGCCAGCACGACCCGGTCCACGCCGGCCGCGCGCAGCGAGCGCGCGTGCTCGGCCAGCTCCGGCAGCAGCTCCCGGGAGGTGCGCGGCAGGTCCAGCCAGCCCAGCCGGACCGACGCCTCGTCCTGGGCGTCGGCCCCCCACAGGGTGCTGTCCTTGGCGGCCAGCGCCGCCGGCACGCCGTCCGCCGCCAGCCGCCCGACCGCCTCGGCGGCGGCCTCGGCGGCGGCGCCGGTGACGCGCACGGACAACCCGGCGCTCGCGGCCTCCTCGACTCGGGGTTGCGTGCTCAACTCGACGACCTCATTCCCGTGTGTTCCCGGTGTCCCTTGTGCGAGAGGAGAGAAGAAGGGCCGGGGCGCTCCCGCGCCCCGGCCCCGTGACTCACGCGGATCCGCCGAGGGCGGACCGCACCCGGTCCAGCAACTGCTCCCACGACTTCTCGAACTTGGCGACGCCGTCGTCCTCCAGCAGGCGCAGCACGTCCGCGAAGTCGACCCCGGCCGCCTCGATGGCGTCCATGTCGGCGCGCGCGGAGGCGTACTCCCCGCGCACCGTGTCGCCGGTGATCCGCCCGTGGTCGGCGACGGCCTCCAGGGTGGCCTCCGGCATGGTGTTGACCGTGTCGGGGGCGACCAGCTCGTCGACGTAGCGGGTGTCCGGGTAGGCCGGGTCCTTCACGCCGGTGGAGGCCCACAGCGGGCGCTGGCGGCGCGCACCGGCGGACTCCAGCACGCGCCAGGCGTCGTTGGCGAAGAACTCCTCGTAGGCCTGGTAGGCCAGGCGCGCGTTGGCGATGGCGGCCTTGCCCTTGAGGGCCTTCGCCTCGGGCGTGCCGACGGCGTCCAGGCGCTTGTCGACCTCGCTGTCCACGCGGCTGACGAAGAACGACGCCACCGAGTGGATCTTGGTCAGGTCCAGGCCGTTCTCCCGGGCCCGGGCCAGGCCGTCCTGGAAGGCCTGCATGACGGCGCGGTAGCGCTCCAGCGAGAAGATCAGCGTGACGTTGACGCTGATGCCCTCGGAGATCGCCCGGGTGATGGCGGGCAGGCCCTCCACCGTGGCCGGGATCTTGATCATCAGGTTGGGCCGGTCGACCATCCACCACAGGGCGCGGGCCTCGGCCACGGTGCGCTCGGTGTCGTGCGCGAGCCGCGGGTCGACCTCCAGCGACACCCGGCCGCCGACGCCGTTGCTGCGCTCGTAGAGCGGGCGGAGCACGTCGGCGGCCCACCGGATGTCGTAGCCGGTCAGGAAGCGCACGGCCTCGTCGACCGAGACGCCCCGGGCGGCCAGGTCGCGCAGCTGGGCGTCGTAGGCGTCGCCCTCGCCGAGCGCCTTCTCGAAGATCGTCGGGTTGGAGGTGACCCCGACGACGCTGCGGGTCTCGATCAGGTCCTGCAGGTTGCCGGTGCGCAGGCGGTCGCGGCTGATGTCGTCCAGCCAGACCGCGACGCCCTGCCCGGAGAGCTCAGTGAGCGGGTTGGTCATCGCTTCTCGTACTCCTCGAAGACTTCTGGGTGCCCGACGCGCACAACACGCGCCGGGCCGGTGGCGTTCCCTCCGGGCTAGGAGGCGTTGGCGACACTCTTCTCGGCGGCGGCGACCACGGCGTCGGCGGTCAGGCCGAAGTGCTCGTACAGCTCGCCGTACGGGGCCGAGGCGCCGAAGTGCTCCAGGCTGACGGCCTCGCCCGCGTCGCCGGTGAACTCGCGCCACCCCATGGCGATCCCGGCCTCGACCGAGACCCGGGCGCGCACCGCGGCCGGCAGGACGCTCTCCTTGTAGGCGGCGTCCTGCTCGCGGAACCACTCCACGCAGGGCATGGACACCACGCGGGTCGGCGTCCCGGCGGCCTCCAGCCGCTCACGGGCCTGCAGGGCGATGGCGACCTCGCTGCCGGTGGCGATCAGGATGGCCCGCGGCGCATCGCCGGAGGCCTCCGCCAGCACGTAGCCGCCCTTGGCCGTGCCCTCGGCCGAGCCGAACTCCGAGCGGTCCAGGGTGGGGACGTTCTGCCGGGTCAGGGCGAGCGCCGAGGGGCGGTCGCCGTTCTCCAGCACGGTGCGCCAGGCCACCGCGGTCTCGTTGGCGTCGCCGGGGCGGATCACGTCCAGCCCGGGGATGGCGCGCAGCGACCACAGGTGCTCGACCGGCTGGTGCGTGGGGCCGTCCTCGCCCAGGCCGATGGAGTCGTGCGTCCACACGTAGGTGACCGGCAGCTTCATCAGCGCGGCCAGGCGCACCGCCGGGCGCATGTAGTCGCTGAAGACGAGGAACGTGCCGCCGTAGGGGCGGGTGGGCCCATGCAGCGCGATGCCGTTGAGGACCGACCCCATGCCGTGCTCGCGCACGCCGAAGTGCAGCACCCGGCCGTACTCGTTGCCGGGGAACATCTCGCTGGCGGCCTTCTCCGGCAGGAAGGACGGCTGGCCCTTGGGGGTCGTGTTGTTCGACCCGGCCAGGTCGGCCGACCCGCCCCACAGCTCGGGCAGCTCAGGGGCGACGGCGCTGAGCACCTCGCCGCTGGCCTTGCGGGTGGCGACGCCCTTGGCGTCGGCGTCGAACACCGGCAGGGCCTTCTCCCAGCCCTCGGGGAGCTTGCCCGCCTCCAGGCGCTCGAACAGCTCGGCGCGCTCGCCCGCCCCGGCCTGCCAGGCCTCGAAGCCCTTCTGCCAGGCGGCGCGGGCCTCGCGGCCGCGCTCCAGGGCGCCGCGGGTGTGGTCGAGGACGTCCTGCGGCACGTCGAAGCGCGCGTCGGGGTCCAGGCCCAGGACCTGCTTGGTGGCGGCGACCTCCTCGGCACCCATGGCGGCGCCGTGGATCGCCCCGGTGTTCTGCTTGTTGGGCGAAGGCCAGCCGATGATGGTGCGCAGGCGGATGAACGACGGCTTGCCGGTCTCCGCGCGCGCGGCCTGGACGGCCGTGTGCAGCGCCTCCACGTCCTCCTGGTAGGAGCCGCCCGCGATCCAGTCGACGGTCTGGACGTGCCAGCCGTAGGCCTCGTAGCGCGCGGCGACGTCCTCGGAGAAGGCGATACGGGTGTCGTCCTCGATGGAGATCCGGTTGTCGTCCCAGATCAGCACCAGGTTGCCGAGCTCCTGCACGCCCGCGAGCGCGCTGGCCTCGTGGCTGACGCCCTCCTCGACGTCGCCGTCGGAGCAGATGGCGTACACGTAGTGGTCGAAGGGGCTCTCACCCGCTGGGGCCTCCGGGTCGAACAGGCCGCGCTCGCGGCGGGCGGCCATCGCCATGCCGACCGCGTTGCCGACGCCCTGGCCCAGCGGCCCGGTGGTGGTCTCGACGCCGGCGGTGTGGCCGTACTCCGGGTGGCCGGGGGTGAGGCTGCCCCACTGGCGCAGCCGCTTGAGGTCGTCCAGCTCCAGGCCGAACCCGGCCAGGTAGAGCTGGATGTACTGGGTCAGGCTGGAGTGGCCGGCGGAGAGCACGAAGCGGTCCCGCCCGACCCAGTCGGGTCGGGCCGGGTCGTGGCGCATGACCTTCTGGTAGAGAAGGTAGGCCGCGGGGGCCAGACTCATCGCGGTGCCGGGGTGCCCGGAGCCGGCCTCTTCGACGGCGTCCATGGCCAGCGCACGGACCACATCGACGGAGCGGCGGTCGAGGTCCGACCACTCAAGGGAATTCGAGCTGCCGATGTTCACGCGGGCTCAGGGCTCCTTTCGCGCGTTCGCGCATTCGACCGGCGCCCGGCCACTGGGGGAGCCCGGGTGCGGCGAATGTGAGGTTGTGCATGCCGGATGCGGCCCCACCGCCGCCTCCGCGCCCCGCGTGGCCCCGGGGCCGGTCACGGCAGGTTTGACCGCCTACGAGCCTATCGCCCCGGGCAGGGCCCGGGCGCGCCGCCACACGCACCGCGTCACGTGGCCCTCGTCGCCCTCCGATGCGGGAATGCGCGGTGACGCGCCGCAGGGGGCGCCCCGGTCAAGCACCCGCCCGCGGGAGTACTACAGTAAGTCGTCGACGGGGTTTTACCGGCTCTTGGCAGGTGCGGGAGAACGGTTCCGGCCCCGGCGTGGCGAGCAGAAGCATCCCGATCTTTCTCCGAGGTTCAGCGTGTCGTTGTCCGTAGAGCGGATGTCCCCCGCGCCGTCGTCCCCCACCGGCGACGAGAGCGGCGACGGGCCGGGGCGCCGCGCCTCCGTGGGCGCCTACGTGCGGGCCTACGTCGCGTTGTCCAAGCCCCGGGTCATCGAGCTGCTGCTGATCACCACCATCCCGGTGATGTTCGTGGCCGCCCAGGGGGTGCCCCCGCTGTGGACGGCCGCGGCCACCCTGGTGTTCGGCACCATGTCGGCGGCCAGCGCCAACGCGCTCAACTGCTACATCGACCGGGACATCGACAAGGAGATGCGCCGCACCCGGCGCCGCCCGGTGGCCATGCACCAGGTCACCCCGCGCGGGACGCTCGTCTACGGCCTCGTGCTGGCGGTGGGCTCCACGGCCGGGTTCGCGCTGGCGGTGAACTGGCTGTCGGCCGCGCTGTCGGTGTTCGCGATCCTGTTCTACATCTTCGTGTACACGCTGCTGCTCAAGCGGCGCACCGCGCAGAACGTGGTGTGGGGCGGCATCGCCGGGTGCATGCCGGTGCTCATCGGCTGGGCCGCCATCACCGAGCGCCTGGACTGGGCTCCGTTCGTGCTCTTCCTCGTGGTGTTCTTCTGGACCCCGCCGCACACCTGGGCGCTGGCCATGCGCTACCGGGAGGACTACGCGGCCGCGCAGGTGCCGATGCTGCCGGTGGTGGCCACCGACCGGCGGGTGCTGCTGGAGTGCGTGCTCTACAGCTGGGCCACCGTGGTCACCTCGGTGCTGCTGTGGCCGGTGGCCGGCACCACCCTGTTCTACCTGGCGGTCGCGGTGGTCCTGGGCGGCCTGCTGCTGGTGCAGGCGCACCGCCTGCTGGCGCGGTCCCGGGCCGGGGTGTCCGGGGCCCAGCTCAAGACGATGGGCTTCTTCCACCTGTCCAACGCCTACCTGGCGCTGCTGTTCACCGCGGTGACCATCGACCCGCTGCTGGCGGGCTGGCTGGCCTGACGCCCCGCCCGCCCCCTTCCTCCCCGCTCCTTCCCGCCTTTCCCGAGATGGGGACGGGGGCGCCCGGGGCCGCCGGACGCGCGGCGGCTTCGGCCCCGCGGCCCGTCTACCGCTACCATCGGGCACCATGTCGGGTCTGGACACCAAAGCCATCCTCGAAGGCCGCCGCCCGGGCAGGCGCTCGATCGGCCTGTTCGTGGGCATCTTCGTCAGCGTGCTGTGCACCCTGGCCATGCTCGGGTACCTGCTGCTGGCCGGGCTGGCCGGCGGCGGCGTGGCCGGTGTGGCCGGGTTCCTGATCGCCCTGGTCGCCGCCGTCATCCCGGTGGCCTTCCTGGTGCCGCTGATCCTCATGCTGGACCGGCTCGAACCCGAGCCGCGGTCCATGATGCTCTTCGCGTTCGTGTGGGGCGCCGGGGTCGCGGTGGGGGCCTCCTTCATCCTCAACACCGCCGGGATGGAGATGTGGGCGGTGCCGCTGTTCGGCGCCGACATGGGCGAGATCATCACGACGACCGCGGTCGCCCCGATCGTGGAGGAGAGCGCCAAGGGGCTGGTCCTGCTCGTGCTGCTGTGGCGGCGCCGGTACGAGATCGACTCCTTCACCGACGGCGTCACCTACGCGGCCATGGTGGCCACCGGCTTCGCGTTCACCGAGAACGTGCTGTACTTCCTGACGTCCTACTTCGAGCAGGGCTTCTTCGGGCTGGCGTTCACCTTCGTGCTGCGCGGCCTCATCGGCCCGTTCGGGCACCCGTTGTACACCGCGATGATCGGCATCGGCGTGGCGTACGCCGCCATGCACCGGGGCGCGGGGCGGTTCTTCGCCCCGGTCGCCGGGTGGGTCGGCGCGGTCCTGCTGCACGCGCTGTGGAACGGCTCCACCGTGTTCGGCTGGGCCGTGGTGGGGGCCGCCTACGGGATCCTCTTCTTCGTCCTGGTGGCGATCATCGCCATCGCGGTGCAGGACCGGCGGCGCCAGGTCGGGGCGATCTCCTACTACCTGCCGCAGTACGTGCCCACCGGGCTGGTGACCCCCGCCGACATCCGCATGCTCAGCACCATCAAGGGGCGCCGGGCCGCGCGCGGGTGGGCCCAGCGCAACGCCGGCGGGCGCGGCAAGGTGGCGATGAAGGACTACCAGCTCGCCGCCACCGAGCTGGCGCTGCTGCACCAGCGGCTCGACCGGGGCGTGGCGCGCCCGGAGTGGGAGCAGCGGCGCGACGGCTTCCTGGCGCTGATGCACGTGGCCAGGGAGGCGTTCCTGGGCCGGGTGGCCCGCCCGGCGGCCCCGGCGTGGGCGCCGTCCCCGACCGACTCCGGTTTCCTGAAGCGGTCGGACTTCCAGCACGTGATCACCCAGGCCCAGGCCAAGCGCGGCTTCAGCGAACGCCCCGGCCAGATGCCCCAGGCCCCGCCCCCGGGCCCGGCCCAGGGCCCCTTCCCGCCCCCGGGGCCCCCAGGCCCGCCGGGGCGCTGAGGCGGACGCGGGTGAGGGGGCGCCGGACGGCGCCGCGGCCCCGTCCCTGAGGCGGGACGGGGGCCGCCGCCGGGCGGCGGGGGTCAGCGGTGCGCCCGTACTCAGATCAGGCTGCGCTCACCGGCGATGGTGTGGATCCACGTGTGGAGCCGGCCCGCGATCTCCTCAGGGTCGGCGGTGCCGTGCTCGGCGGTCAGGCGCAGGAGGGTGTCGCCGCCCTCGCTGAACAGGATGCCGGGCTTCTTGTCCAGCTCCAGGACCACGTCGACCCCCTCCTCGTCGGTGAGGAAGGTCAGCTCCAGGGACTCCAGGCCCGCGTACCGTCCGCCGCCCGCGTACTCGAACTCCTGGTAGAAGGGCAGCTTCTGGCGGGTCCCGGCGATCTCGCCCTTCTCCAGGTCGACGCCCTTCAGCTCGAAGCCCAGCGCGTGCAGCGCCCGCAGGACCGCGGCCTGCACCGGAAGGGGCTCGATGAGCAGCGGGTCCACGTCCTTGCGGTCAAGGGCGTTGTCCACGTGCAGGCGCGTGTTGAGGCCCACGCCCTCCAGGATGTGGTTCCCCTCCACGGCGGTGACGGGCGCCTCCACGGGGACGGTCAGCGCGAAGGGCAGCTCGAACTCCTGCTCGGGCTCCAGCTCCATCTGATCGGAGCAGACGACCTGCTCGGCGACGACCACGTCGATGGTGTACTCGCCCGAGTGCTCCTCACCCTCGGAGTCCTCGTACTGGTACTCCTTCTCCACCGTGGCGCGCAGACCGACACTGATGCCCTCGATCGTCTGGGCGACACTGCCGCCGGTGACCTTGATGGTCCCGGTGACGGTGCCGCCCGGGTGGACGCTCTCCCCGTCCAGGGTGGTCTCCACGGTGGCCCCGCCGATGCCGACGCTGGCGAGCATGCGCTTGAAGATCACTGAGTCTCTTTCCACAGGCCCACTGCCCTGGACGCCGGAGAGTGAGGGCAGGGAACCGGGATGCGAACGAGTGGGGTACCGGCGCCGTGCGCTAGGACGCGTCGGCGCAGGCGCCGGTTTTCCCCTCACTGCGGGCTTTTCGTGTCGGCTTCGCCTGCGCCGGGCCGCCACGAGCCGGGCCTCGTCGGGGGGCGTGCTCGACTCGTCCTCGCACACCGTGTTCGCGGTGGTGATGGGCGCTCGCACGGCGGCGACGGCGGCGCACGGTCCTTACGCTCCGGGACGCGGGAGGCGGATCATCCGTGATGTCCGGTTACGGCCATCGGCCCGCACGGCCCTCCGGGGGAGGGGGAACCGCGCCCTGGTTCGAGGTGCGGGCGGGCCAGTACTACGCTTTGTCGTATGCATGTTGAGCCTGGTCCGGCGGCGCTGGCGGCCGATGACATCGAGATCCTCTCCCTGCCCCTGTGGGCCTGGCAGGTGGCCTTCGCCGTCGCCGGGGTGGTCGCGCTCGTGCTGCTCGCGCGCACCATCTGGCACCCCACGACGCGCACCCTGCGGTGGTGGGCGCTGGGCAACGTGATCGTCAACGCCGGGATCGCGGTCACCGGCGCGACCGTGCGCGTCACCTCCTCCGGGCTGGGGTGCTCGGAGTGGCCGCGCTGCACCGAGGACAGCTTCGTCCCGGTCGACACCGGGCACACCGCCTGGCAGGCCGCCATCGAGTTCGGCAACCGCACGCTCACCTTCCTGGTGCTGGCGGTCGGCGTCATCGTGCTGGTGGCCGTGCTGCGCATGCGGCCCCGCCGCCGCGACCTGACCGCGCTCGCCGTCGCCATCCCCCTCGGGGTGATGGGCCAGGCGGTGGTCGGCGGCATCACCGTGTGGAGCCGGCTGCACCCGGCCTCGGTCGCCGCGCACTTCCTGCTGTCCATGGTGGTGGTCGTGCTCACCATGGCCTTCTACGTGCGCTGCCGCGAGCCGCAGGGCGTCCTGCGGCCCACCGTCGGCCCCGCCGCCCGGCTTCTGGCCACCGCGCTGGTCCCGCTGGGGTTCGTGCTGCTGACCGCCGGGACCGTCGTCACCGGGACCGGACCGCACGGCGGCGACATCGACGCTCCGCGCTGGGGCTTCGACATGGTGGTCGTGGCCCGCACGCATTCGCTCCTGGCGTGGGCGACCAGCGTCGGAGCCGTCGCCATGGCGGTGCTGACCCGCCGCGGGCCCGCCGCCGCCCGGCGGCAGAGCCTCCTGCTGATCGCCGCGATCGTGGCCCAGGGCACGATCGGGTACGTCCAGTACTTCACCGGCCTGCCCGAGTGGCTGGTCGTACTGCACGTCCTGGGCTCGGCGGTGGTGTGGATCGCGATCCTGCGCCTGTACTTCGCCACCGCCGAACGCGTGGCCCCCGACGGGGGAGCGGGGAACGCGGAGGACACCCGGCTCGGCGCGACGGCGGCGAAGGCCTGACGAGCCGGGTCACGTCTTCTGCCAACGACGGCCAAGAATCGCTGATGACGGGCCGTGACGCTTGGTGCTCGGCGGCGTCGTGTGGGAGATACCTACTCGACCGAGAACGGCGACGAGCGGAGGAGAGGTCCGCATGCCCTACGGAAGTGCGTCCGGCCCGGGAGCGACACTCGCGGCGACCGGGGTGGCGACCGGCTACACGTGGCTGGTGGCCACCGGCCTGATCCTCGTGGTGGCCGGAGCGCTCATGATCAGACTCTCCTTCCGGCGGAAGACGGGGCCGCTGGAACGGTGACGGCCGCCGGGCCGGCGGCGGGGGACGCCCCCCGCCGCCCTGAGGAAGCCGAACTCCCGCGTGCCGACTCCAGCAGTCCCGGGGTGGCCGTCGTGTGCGGATCGATCGCCCTGCTCCTCTTCGGAGTGTGGGCCGTGCTGCACCTGTTCTACGCGGTCGCGGCCCACCGGTCGGGCTCGGAGGGCCTGGCGATGGTCTGGGCGGTCTGCTTCCTGCTCCTGTGGTGGGTGCCGTTGGCCTGGTTCGACCGGCCGACACGGGCGCCCGCCGACAAGCGGGCCGAACTCGACGGCTTGGCCGTGACCGTGCAGATCCCCGTCTACAACGAGGACCCGGGCATCCTGCGCCAGTGCCTGCGCTCGGTCCTCGAGCAGACCCGGCCGGTCCAGCGGGTCCGGGTCGTGGACGACGGCTCCGTCGACCCCGGGACCGGGGAGCCCATGACCTATGCGCGGATCCGGGACGACTTCCTCGCCCGCGCCACCGCGCTGGGCGTGGAGGCCACCTGGGACCGGACCGTCAACAGGGGCAAGCGCTTCGCGCAGATGCACGTCCTCGGCACCGACCCCGCCGACATCTTCATCACGCTCGACAGCGACTCCATCATGGACCGCAACGCCGTCCGTGAGGGCCTGCAGCCGTTCGCGGATCCGAAGGTGCAGTCGGTGGCGGGCCACGTGATCGTCCTGAACAGCCGGGCCACGCTGCTGACCCGTCTGACCTGCCTGCTCTACCTGCCGTTCACCCGAGGGCTGCGGAGCGCCCAATCGGTGCTGGGGCGGGTGACGATCAACTCGGGGACGCTCGCGTTCTACCGTGCGGAGACGGTGCGCTCCGTCGCCGGGGTCTACGAGCACGAGCAGTTCTGGGGCCGTCCGATGCAGATGAACGACGACTCCATGCTGACCTTCTACGCGCTTCTGCGCGGCAACACCGTGCACCAGCCCTCGGCGCTCGTGTTCACCCTGGTTCCGGAGCGCCTCCGTCACTACCTGGGCCAGCAGCTGCGTTGGATGCGGGGGACGACGGTGCGGCACCTGTGGTGGCTGCGCTACATGCCGGTGACCGGGGTGGTGTTCTGGGGGACCGTCGCCGAGTACCTGCACCTCCTGCTGGGGGTCGCGATCCCCGCGGTGGTCTTCGCCGATCCGGTGCTGCGGGCCCACTGGCAGGAGATCGGCTTCGCCGCGCTCCTGATCGGGTCGGTGCTCAACTACGTGATGGCGCTGCGCATCTTCGCGGTCCGGCGCAGCGACGAGTCGCCCGCCTACCGCGTTCTGCTCTTCCTCCTGTCCCCTGTGGCGGGTGCGTGGCGGATCATCATGCTCCGCCCGCTGTACCTGTACGCCATGCTGACGTGCCGCAGGATCGCCCAATGGGGGACGAGGGAGTCCATCGACGTCGCGTTGGGGGAGGACGGAACCGGAGCGAAGGGGCGGGGGACGTCCGGAGGCATTCGGCCGTGGGCGCCCATGAGGCGTGACCGGCGTTCCGCTGAAGCGGAAAAGGACGTCACGCCTGCCTGACCTCCGTCTCATGGAGGGAGAGACGGGCATCGGACGAGGCATGGACGCGGGGCCCTGGGAATTCCCAGGGCCCCGCGCATGTGCGCCGTCGGGCGCGCCCCCCGGTGGAACAGCGGTCGAAGGCCCCGACCGGCCGGGGCGTTCCCAGGAGGTTGTCGGTCATGCGGCCATGCTGGGCCGCGCTCCGTCCCCGTTCCTGGGTGTGCTGCTCCCAGGCGCACCGCCGCCTTCCCCGCCCCCGCGCGGTCGGTGAGAGTGGCCGTCATGACCACCGACGCCATGAACAACAACGCCGAGACCGACGACAGGCGACAGGTCGTCCTGGTGACAGGTGCCTCCAGCGGCATCGGAGAGGCCACGGCGCGGCACCTGGCGGCCGAGGGCCACCACGTCGTCCTCGCCGCCAGGCGCACGGACCGGCTCGACGCCATCACCGAGGAGCTGCGCCGCGCCGGGCACAGCGCGGAGGGCCGCGCCTTGGACGTCACGGACAGGGAGCGCTTCGGGGAACTCGTCGACGACGTTGCCGCCCGGCACGGCGGCCTAGACGTCCTGGTCGGGAATGCGGGCGTCATGCTGCTCTCCCGGCTCGACGCGCTGCTCGTGGACGAATGGGACCGGATGCTCGACGTCAACGTCCGCGGTCTGTACAACGGGATCGCCGCCGTCCTGCCGCACTTCCGGGAGCAGGGGGCGGGGCACGTCGTCACGATCGCCTCGATCGGGGCGCACGAGGTCGTCCCGACCTCGGCGATCTACTCGGCGACCAAGTACGCGGCGTGGGCGCTCACCGAGGGCCTGCGCCAGGAGTCCGACCCCGCCATCCGCGCCACGACCGTCTCTCCGGGCGTGACCGAGTCCGAACTCGCCGACCACATCACCGACCCTTACGCGGCGGACGCCATGGTCGCTTACCGCGCGGCCGCCGTCCCCGCCGACGCCATCGCTCGGGCCGTCGGCTTCGCCGTTGCGCAGCCGGCCGACGTGGACGTCAACGAGATCATCGTCCGCCCCGCCGCGCAGCGCTGACCTGGACACGATTCCGAGGTCCGCACGGCTAAGGGTGCCCGGATCCGCTGGTACGCGGAACGGCATCGACGCCGCCGAATGGTTCCCGGAGGAAAACCGCTTTCTCCGCGAACCGGGGCGCTGTTAGCTTCTGAGGGCACCTCCCGGTGCGTAGGCGACGGGTACTTCTGGCGAAACCGCGCGGGCTGTCGGGGCCCGTAAACCCGCATCATCACGGCGGGTGAAGCCGTCGCCGCCTTTGATCTCGGGAGGACACAACTTCAGAAGGGGCGCCCGGTGCGCAGACGGCGGTTACTTCGGGTTCGATTCCTGGCATCGGCATGTCCGGTGCGGCTCTCATAGGTGAGCATTTCTGTGCCCGCCGTCGCCATTGACCTCGGGCGTCTTTTCTGAATGCGGTTCCTCCCGGTGCGGAAGGAGCCTTTCCTATGGCCAAGTTCAACCGGACCGGCGCCCGCCCCGTCGGGCGCGGCCCCATCGCCTCCGAGCAGGCGCCCTCGGGCCGCACCTACGAGGGCGCTCCCGGCTACGCCCGGGACGCCAAGGGCGAGCTGTTCCTCCTGGCCGTGTCCAACATGGTCGGCGAGCAGACTTTCTACGAGGCCGCCGACGAGCGCGACGCGCGCTTCCGCTCCCTCGTCCACGGCCTCGCGGTCGACGACCCCGACTGGTTCACCGGCTTCGTCCGCTGGCTGCGCACCGAGGCGAACATGCGCAGCGCCGCCCTCGTGGCCGCCCTCGAAGGCGCCCGCGCGCGCGTCGACGCGGGGGAGCACGGCCACTCCCGGCAGATCGTCGACGCCGCGATGGCGCGCGCCGACGAGCCCGGCGAGGCCCTGGCCTACTGGACCGGCCGCTACGGCCGCGCCGTGCCCAAGCCCGTCAAGCGCGGGATCGCCGACGCCGCCACCCGCCTGTACAACGAGCGCTCCCTGCTGAAGTACGACACCGCCTCCAAGGGGTTCCGCTTCGCCGACGTGCTGGAGCTGGCGCACCCGTCCCCGGCGGCCGGCAAGCCCCGGCAGGGCGACCTGTTCAAGCACGCCATCGACCGGCGCCACCGTGCCGACGCCCCGATCCCCGAGAATCTGGGCGTCCTGACCCGCAACGCCGACCTGCGCGGCCGGGCCGACGCGGACCCCGGGGCGCTGCTCGACCCCGAGGCGCTGCGCGGCGCCGGGATGACGTGGGAGAACGCGCTGTCGCTGGCGGGGGACCGGGTCGACAAGGCCCGCCTGTGGGAGGCGCTCATCCCCTCCATGGGGTACATGGCACTCCTTCGCAACCTGCGCAACTTCGACGAGGCCGGTGTCTCGGACGACGTCGCCCAGCGCGTCGCCGCCAAGCTCGCCGACCCCGACGAGGTGGCCCGGTCGCGGCAGCTGCCCCTGCGCTTCCTCTCCGCCTACCGGGCCGCCCCGTCCCTGCGGTGGGCGAACGCCCTGGAGAAGGCGCTCGGGCACTGCCTGGAGAACGTGCCGCGCCTGGACGGGCGCACGCTCGTCCTGGTCGACCAGTCCTATTCGATGGTCAGCCCCCTGTCGGCCCGATCCGACCTGTCCCGGGCGCAGGCCGCGCAGATCTTCGGCGCGGCCCTCGCGCTGAGGTGCGCCGACGCCGACCTCGTCCAGTTCAGCGTCACCAGCGCTGCCGTGCCCGTCGGGCGAGGGGACGCCCTGCTCAGAGTGGTCGAACGGTTCTGGGGCGCGGGCGGAGGGACCCAGACCGCCCAGGCGGTGCGCGACCACTTCAGTGGGCACGACAGGGTCGTCATCGTCACCGACGAGCAGGCGTGGGCCGGGCGCGGCGGCGCCGAGCCCACCAAGGCGGTCCCGCCGGAGGTTCCCGTGTACACCTGGAACCTCGCGGGCTACCGGTACGGCCACGGCCCGAGCGGCGAGGCCGGGCGGCACGCGTTCGGCGGGCTGTCGGACGCGGCCTTCCGCATGATCCCGCTGATCGAGGCAGGCCGGACCGCCGACTGGCCGTGGGTGCGGTAGCCGCTCACCGGTGAGGGAGGGCCCGGAACAACGCCGGGTCCTCCCACGGGGCGCAAAAAACCACTTGCGCCCCCTACTCCGGTGCCCGTAGCTTCCTTGCGGCCCTGTCGCACCGAGGACGAAGGACATAGCGCTTGACGCCCCCCGCTCTTTAGGCCTGACACCTTTACCGCTCACCTGTAAGCCGACGCGCTGCCGTCGGCTCTGCCGGGCTGCCTTCGCGCGCCCGGTCACGCAGCGTTCGAGGCCGCGCGCAATCGGCCTCGTGTCAGGTCTTAGAGAGCTCTATGTCTTCAAACCTCAATATCGTGCTGCCCTGGGTCGTCCGCCGGACCGGGCTGCCCCTGCTGTCGATGCGGTGCCCGGACTGCCGCTCGGAGTCGGCCACCACCGGCGACGGCAGGTTCCGCGTCAACGCCAACGGCAAGCTGCTGGACGTGTGGCTGCTGGTGCGCTGCACCTCCTGCGACCGGACGCACAAGCTCACCGTGCACGACCGTGCGCCGGTCAGGACCCTCGACCCGGCCGACCTCGACGGCTACCACACCAGTGACCCGGAGCTGGTGGCGTCCACACTGCTGGATCCGCAACTCGCCCGGCGCAACCGCTTCACCCTCGATTGGACGGGGGCCTGGCGGCTGGATGTGCTGTCGCCCTGGCTCGACGAGCCGTGGCCGGTCGACGTGGAGGTGGCGTTCGAGGCCCCGGTGCCGGTGCGCCCGGAACGGCTCATCGCCCAAGGGCTCGGCCTCAGCAGGAGCGAAGTCCTGCGCCGGGTCAAGAGCGAGGCTCCGTTGCGCCGTCCGACGAGCACCGGGTTCGCCTTCACCGTGATGCCGACCGTGATGTCGAAGGAGTAGGCGCTCCCAGGCACAGTGCGGGGTCTGCGGCCCACCGCTCCGTCCGAAGACGGCGGCGGGCCGCAGACCCCGGCCGCCCCTAGGGCGTGTTTCTCGGAGGCTTTTCGATCAGCGAGCGGCCGTCCCGGGCGGCGCTCGCAAGACGGGGCGCGAAGTTCATCCTGGTTGGCTGCTCGAGCGTCCCGGCGCAGCGAGCGTCGTCCTGGTGGTCGCGAGCCGAAAATGATCCGAGAAACACGCCCTAAGGCCGAGGGGTGCCGTCCCACCGCCATCCGGTCCGACGCGGCCGCCCCGGCAGGTCGGCGCGACCGGTCGCCCACAGCAGCGTGCCCCATGGCCCGGACTCCGTGCCGTCGCCAGGCACCGGCACGTCGGGGAACAGACGCGCGAGCACCCGGGCGCACAGGTCCGGCGGGGGCTCCCACTCCAGCCCGAGCCCCTGCGCCAGGTCGTGCGTGTGCACCAGGGTCTCCACGACCCCCATGGCGGCGAAGCCCTCCGGGTCCGAGACGCCGAAGGGGTGGTAGGCGCGTGTCCGGGGAGAGGCCGTGCGCACCATGGCGGCCAGCAGCGCGCCGCTCGCCTCCAGCGCCTGCAGGAGGCCGGCGGCCCCGGCCTCGCGCCCGACGCGGATGGTGGTCTCCGGGCCGCCGGGCCGCCGACTCGCGTAGGTGATCGGCACCTCGCCCTCCACCGGCGGATTCCGGGGGCCGAGCTGTACCGCGTAGGCGAACAGGTCGTCGCTGAGGTGCTCGACGGTCTCCCAGCAGTCCCAGTCCACCGGGCCGGCGTTGCGGCCCCACCCGTCGGCGGGCGCCCCGTGGAGCGCGTCCACGGCGAGCCGGACGGCGCGGTCGAGGTCGTCGGCGGTGACCGGGCCAGGGGAGGCGGGGGAGCCGGGTGAGTCTGCAGTCGTTCCGGGCATCGCACGACCGTACCGCGCGGGAGAACCGGTGCCCCCCCATCGGTTTCCGGCCGTTCTCCGGCCGCGACCGCGGGCGGCCGGGGAACGGTCACGGCGCCAGAACCCGCTCCGGGGTGTCCACCCACAGGGTCTGGGCGCCGTCGGCGCCGACCGTCAGCCCGAGCCGCTCCCGCCCCGGGCGCCCCGCCCGCCGCCACACGTCCCAGGCGCGTCCGACCTCCTCCCACAGGTCCCTCGGTCCGCAGGCGAGCGTCTCCCACTCGGTGCGGTCCGGCTCGTATTCGCCCAGCGCCCATGACCCGCCGGCCGTGCCGCGGTCGTAGACGAACACGCTCGCCTCGCCCGAGGAGTCCTCGGCCTCGGAGGACGCGAAATCGACACCGGGGACCAGGTGCCCGGCCACCAGGCGCCATCCCTCGTCCCGGTGGGCGATCCACCGGGGGTTGGTGCGGGTGCCACCGGGCCGCGCGGCCGGGTCGTCCTCGTCGACGAACCGCGACCACTCGTCCACCGGGTGGGCCGAGCGGTGCGCGCGCAGCATCATGAACGCGGCCGTCCCCAGAAAGCGCCCGCTCGCCGTACCGTCGCCGAGCACCTCCAGCCGGAGCAGGGACCCGGGAGCGAACCAGGTCGACCACGGCGTCACCACCGTGCCTCCCGGCCGGGTCTGCTCGATCCAGGCGGGGGGCACCCAGTGCACCGCGACCGTGGACAGTACACGGTCGAACGGGGCGCGCTCCGGCACCCCCGCCTCCCCGTCGCCGGTGACCAGGAACGGTTTGAACCCCTGCCCTTCCAGCGTCGCCCTCGCGCGGGCGGCGACGCCGGTATCGACCTCGATCGACGTGACCGCCTCGTCGCCGAGCCGGGTCGCCAGCAGGGCGGTGTTCCAGCCGGTGCCCGTGCCGATCTCCAGCACGGTGTCGCCCTCTCGAGCCCCGGTGGCCTGGAGCATGGCCACCACCAGGGACGGCTGGGAGACGCTGGAGGTCGGAAGCCGCCCCCAACCGTCCCCGCCTGCGGGGACGCCGTCGTCCACCTGGGTGACCAGCGCGAGATCGGAGTCCACCCAGCGCGCGTGGTCCGGGTCCTCCCGGGTGACGGGGACGTTCCAGCCGGGGTGCTCCTTGGAGCCGACCCAGACCGTGTCCGGGACGAACGGCCCCCGGCCGACGGCCAGGACCGCACGGTGCCAGGCCGGGTCGGTGATCACGCCGCGGGCGGTGAGTTCACGCGCCAGTCCGGCGCCGGGGCGACCCGTCACCGTTCGGGCTTCTCTCCGTCGGGGCCCGATTCGGGGAAGCGCTCCGCGCCGTGGTCGTTCGGCTTGTCGCCGTCCGTTCCCGCGCTCCCGCCCGACCCGCCGTCCCCGGGGGTGTCCTGGTCCGCGTGCTTGGCCATCCGGCCCCTCCGTTCGCGCCGCCCCGCCGCATCGAAGGTAACCCGGCGGTCGCCCTGCGTCACGACCATGGCCGGAAACGGCCGGTGGGCTGCGACGACCCGGAAAACCCGGCTGGGTGGCAACCCCTACCCGGCCGCCGTTCGTCTTCCCAAGCACAGATCCTCGCCGAAGGTCCCGTCCTCCGGAGGTGCGGCATGTCCGTCGAGCCCTACTCGGTCCAGTTGGACGCGGGCAACGGCCACTGGGTGATCAAGTCCGGTACCCGCAGCCTCGTCCCCCGGCCGCGCGGGGCCCCGCGGTACGAGTACGCGCCGACGGTGACCCTGAGGTGCTGCAACTGCTCCTGGGAGCACCGGGACGTCCCCCACGATCTGGTCGAGGACCTCTTCGACCGGCACGCGGAGGACGTGGCCGAGGCCTGAGCGCCCCCTGCTCGCGCACCGCGCCCCCGCGTGCGTCCCGCGCGCCATGGCCGGAGTCGGCCGCCCCGGAGGGCCGGACGTCCCATCCGCCGATCGCCGGGAGTCCCTAGGCTGCCCGGGACCGCCGTCATGCCCCCGACCGGAACGGACCCCCTCATGACCGACGTTCCCGCGTGGATGAAACCCGACTCCGACACCGTCGGCACGCCGGGCCGCGTTCCGGCCGGGATCGACACCTCCGTCTCGCACCCGGCCCGCATCTGGGACTACTGGCTCGGAGGCAAGGACAACTTCGCCGCCGACCGGGAGACGGGCGACCAAGTCCTGGAGGCCATCCCGGACATGGCGGCCAACGCCCGCGCCGACCGGGCGTTCCTCGCGCGCGCCGTGCGCCGCATGGCGGCCGAGCACGGCATCGGCCAGTTCCTCGACATCGGTACGGGGATCCCCGGGCCCGGCAACACGCACGAGATCGCCCGCCAGGTCGACCCGGACGCGCGCGTGGTCTACGTCGACAACGACCCGGTCGTGCTGGCCCACGCCAGCGCCCTCATGGCCGACGGCGCCCCGGGGGCCACCGACTACGTCCACGCCGACCTGCGCGAGCCCGGAACGGTGCTGGACGGGGCGCGCCGCACGCTGGACCTGGACCGCCCCGTCGGGGTGATGTTCCTGGCGGTACTGGAGTTCGTCCCCGACAACGAGCAGGCCAAGGGGATCATCGACGCGGTCATGGCCGCCGTGCCCGCGGGAAGCCTCCTGGCGCTGTCCCTGAGCACGACCGAGGTGCGCAAGGAGAACGCCGAGGAGGGCGCCCGCATCTGGAACGAGAGCGGCTCCACGCCGCTGCTGCTGCGCACGGCCGCCGACATCGAGGCGATGTTCGCGGGGCTGGAGCTGCTCGACCCCGGTGTGGTGTCCTGCACCGACTGGCGGCCCGAGGGCATCGTCCGCCCGTCGGACCGGGTGGCCCAGTACTGCGGCCTGGCCCGCAAGGCCTGACGGGCACGCCGAGGAATCCGCCCCGTACCCGACTATTCACCACACGTTACCCATGGTTCCTTATCGTCACGGACGACCGCATCGCCCCCGTGTGGATGAGGAGCCATGGCCGGATCCCCCTTCCCCCGTACCTCCCGTGCGCCCCGAACCTCCCGCGCCCCGCGCGCCGCCCTGCACCGCGGGGCCGCCGTCGCCGCGGCCCTGACCTTCGCCGCCGCGGCCGCGCCCGCCCAGGCGGCCTCCGCGCCCGAGCGCACCACCCTGTCGCCGACCGCCGACCCCTCCACCTCCCAGACCGTCACCTGGCGGGCCGCCGACGACTACGCGCCCGTACTGGAGATCGCCCCCGCCTCGGCCCCCGACCAGGTGCGGCGCGTCGAGGGCGAGCGCACCGGCTCCACCGACGGCGTCCACTACCGCGCCACCGCCGACGGCCTCGAACCCGGCACCGACTACCGCTACCGGGTCGGCTCCGCCGAAGGCGGGGCGTTCGGCGACTGGCTGGCCTTCGAGACCGCCGCCGACGGGCCCGACCCCTTCCGCTTCCTCTACTTCGGCGACGTGCAGAACGACATCACCGGCGGCGCCGCGCCCACCATCGAGGCCGCCCTGGCCGACGCCCCCGACGCCGAGCTCGCCGTGCACGCCGGGGACCTGGTGAACTCCGGCGGGTCCGACGCCGAATGGGGCGAGTGGTTCGGCGCGTTCGGCCAGGACGCCACCGGGAGCATGAACCAGGTCACCGCCCCGGGCAACCACGAGTACTCCGGGTGGAGCATCACCGACCACTGGGGCCTGCAGTTCCCGGGCGCCGGAAACGGCCCCGATGACGACGACCTGGAGGACACCGTCTACTACACCGACCACCAGGGCGTGCGGTTCGTGGTGCTCAACTCCAACTACCGCAACGCCCCGTGGTTCGACACGAAGGACTGGCTGGAGGACCAGCAGTACTGGCTGCGCGGGGTGCTGGAGGACAACCCGAACCCCTGGACCGTGGTCACCTTCCACCACCCGGTCTTCTCCAACTCGCCGACCCGGGACAACGGGCGGTTGCGCGACATGTGGCTGGAGGTCTTCGAGGAGTACGACGTCGACCTGGTGCTCCAGGGCCACGACCACGGCTACGGCCGCGGCAACCTGGTCGACAACCGCACCGGCGACCCCGACGTGCAGACCGGGCCCGTCTACGCGGTCGCGGTGACCGGGCCGAAGATGTACGGGGTCAGCGACGCCAACTGGACGGACAACGGCGCCGAGGCGCGGGTGCAGCGCGAGGAGGCGCAGACCTACCAGATCGTCGAGGTCGACGGCTCGCGCCTGGACTACGTCTCCAAGACCCGCGAGGGCGAGATCGTCGACCGCTTCCACATCACCAAGGGCGGCGACGGCAAGCGGGTCACCGACGACCTGCCGTAGCCGTCGGCCGTCCGCGTGGGGGCCGGGGCGGGTCCCTCCCTGACCCGGCCCCCGCGGTTATGTCAAAAATAGTTGACAATCCCGCCGCTCCGTGCTTTGGTGGCGCCTCCGGCCGAGGGGAAAGACGATCGGGAGGCGGCCATGCCCTACGGGGAGCGGCGCACGTGGGCCTACCTCGCGACCGCGCTCGTCATCCCCGTGGGCTACCTCCTGGTGCTCCTCGTCGGGCCGGGCGGCCTCTCCGCCTCGGCCGACGGGGCCTTCCAGGCGCCGCTGCTGGCCGCCGTCGGCGCGGGGATCGTCGCCAACATGTTCTTCGTCCGGCCGCCGCGCAAGGGGCGGGACCGCCGCGACGAGCGGGACGCCGAGATCGACCGCAGAGGGGAGCGCGTCGGCTTCATCGTGCTGGGGGCGGCGATGGTCGTCCCGTTCGCCCTGGTGATGGCCGAAGCCGCGTACTTCTGGGCCGCCCACGCCATGTACCTCGCCTATGTGGCGTCGGCCGTGGTGTCGTCGGCGGTGAAGCTCGTGCTCTACCGGCGGGGGCTGTGACCATGGGCAAGCCCACCAAGGTGACCAACCGGATCCGTGACCTGCGGTTCGCCAACGGCCGGATGACCCAGGCCGAGCTGGCGGACCGCATCGAGGTGACCCGCCAGACGGTCATCGCGATCGAGCAGGGGCGCTATTCGCCGTCGCTGGAGACGGCCTTCCAGATCGCGCGGGTCTTCGGTGTGCGGATCGACGACGTGTTCGCCTACCCCGACGGTGAGTGAGCCCGGGCGGGCAGGACGACGCGGGGACCCCTGGTGAGCAGCCAGACGATGAGGGCGAGCTCGCCGACGAAGGTGAACAGCGCCGCTGGGACGGCGTAGCCGCTGAACAGGATGGGCCCCAGCGCGTCGGCGAGGTACCCGAGGCCGGCCGCGGCCAGGAGCACGCCGAACGCCGAGTGGATGAAGTCCGCCTTGACGGCGAGCCAGCCGACGGCGAGCAGGTGGACGCCGAAGACGCCGAGGCCCAGACCCCAGACGGAGGCGAAGGCCTCGGTGGCCGCGAGCACGCGTTCCGGGTCGTCGAGGTGGTCCAGCGCCAGCGCGAGGTGTCCGGTCGAGGCCGCCAGGACGGCGGCGTAGGCGACCCTGAACCACGCCGCCGCGGTCGCCACGGCGCGGTTCACGCCCTCGAACAGTGCGTACAGGGCGGCGGCGACGACGATGTCGAGCACGGCGACGGTCGCCAGGGCCGCCACACCCGCGCGGAAGAGGGACTCCGACGCGGCGATGTCGGCGGCGGTGCGGGCGGCGTCACCGGGGGTGACGAGCCCTTGGAGCACGACGACGCCGCCCAAGGCGCCGAGGACGCCCATGAGGATCAGGGCGACCCCGGCCGTGAGCGACGGGGCGCGCAAGGTCCGGGGGGAAGAGGGAGGTGCGTCCATGTGAAGCCTCCTCAGGCAGGGGCGGGGGGTACGCTCAATGTAAAGCATCATTGACATGATGTCCAAGATTTTTTACATAACCGCCCGTGTCCGGCCCCGGCCGCCACCTGGCTCCGGTCAGGACGAGGGAGAAGGGGAAGTACTCCTCCAGGAGGTCCCGCACCGCGGCGCCGATCCCCTCTCCGCGCTCCGGCCAGTTCGCGGTGCTCGACTCCGACGGCCGCAATGCCCCGTCCTTCGACACGGATCACCGGCCGGAGGACGACGAACCGCCGGTCACCCCGCCGGGGCCCGCCCCGGGCCGGGGCCGCGCACTTCGACGAGGCGGGTGCGGTTGCCGCTCATCTGCACGACGCGCAGGACGTGCCCGTCCACCGTCACCGAGTCGCCCTCCTGGGGGATCCGCCCCAGGCGGTGCATCACCAGTCCGCCCACCGTCTCGTACGGCCCCTCGGGCAGGGGGAAGCCCGCCTGCTCGGCGAACTCCTCCAGCCGCAGGCCGGCGTCGTAGGTCCCCGAGCCGTCCTCGGCACCGGAGGGCGGCCCGGGGACGTCGTACTCGTCGTGGATCTCGCCGACCAGCTCCTCGACGAGGTCCTCCAGCGTGACGATGCCGTCGGTGCCCCCGTACTCGTTGACGACCACGGCGATGTGGGTGCGCCGGTCCCGCATGAGGCTCAGGGCCGACAGGGTGAGGTTGGTCGCGGGCAGCGCCACGATCGGCCGCATGATGTCGCGCAGGCGCCCGCCGCGGCCCAGGTTCACGAAGAGGTCGCGGATGTGGAGGAACCCGACGATGTCGTCGATGTCCTCGCCCTTGAGCGGGTAGCGGGAGTACGGCCGGTCGGCCACCCGGTCGGCGGCCTCGGCGATGCCCATGCCGGCGTCGAGGAACTCCACCTCCACACGCGGCCGCATCACCTCGTGCACCGACCGGTCCGCGGCCTGGAAGACGTCGGCCACGATCTCCCGCTCGTCCGTGGCCAGATCCGCGCTGGTGGTCACCATGTCCCGCAGCTCCTCGCGGGTGACGTCCTCGCTCTTGGCGGAGGGGTCGCCGCCGAAGAGCCGGACCACCGCGTCGGTGGAGACCGACAGCAGCCAGATGACCGGGCGCATCGCGGTCGCGAACCTGTCCAGGGGCGGCGCCACCACCAGGGCGATCCCCGCCGCCTGCTGGAGGGCGAAGCGCTTGGGCGCCAGTTCGCCGAGGACCAGCGACAGGTAGGCGACGAAGAGGGTCAGCACGACCAGGGCGACCCCGTCGGCGAGCGCCGGGGCCAGGCCCGCCTCCACGAGCAGGGGCGCGAAGTCCGGTGCCAGGGTCGACGCGCCGTAGGCGGCCGAGAAGAACCCGGTCACGGTGACGCCGATCTGCACGGCGGACAGGAACCGGTTGGGGTCGCGGGCCAGTGCCGCGACCCTGGCGCCCCGGCGTCCGCGCCGCTCAAGCTGTCGGATCTGGCTCTCCCGCAGCGAGACCAGCGCCAGCTCGGTCCCGGCGAACACGCCTCCCAGAAGGACGAACGCCAGTACCAGTCCGAAGTTGACCAGCGTGTCGATGTCCATCAGTGCAGCCCGCCCTGGCCATGGTGCGCGGTCGTCGTACCAGGCTAAGGCGGCGCTCCCCGCCGTGGACCGACGGACGCCCCGGCGTGTCGGCCCCTCCGGCACCGCGGCACTGCGACACCGCGGCGGCGCGGGGGCCGGTCACGCGGCCCGCGCCGCCGCTCCTGCTACGACCCCTTCTTCTCCCAGGGGGAGGGGAAGGGGAAGTACTCCTCAAGGAAGCCGCGCACCATGGCGTCGATCTCCTCTCTGCGCTCCGGGGGCGTGTCCACGTCGTTGAGGCAGAAGAAGTCGTGTCCGCGCCGGGTGCGCAGCTCCTCCAACCGCTCCGGGGCGTCGTCGGTCGCCACGTCGACGTAGCGCAGCCGGTAGTCGGCCGGGACCCCCCGCCCGGTGAGCAGGGCGTGGTGGTGGTGCAGCGTCGCGCCCATCCCGACGTCGCCGGTCGACCGGAAGCGCGAGGCCGCCGTCGCCGCCACCTCCTCGGCGAACGTCTTCTCCAGCTCGCCCATGACCTCGCGGATCTGCGGGTGCGGGACGTGCTTGAACTTGTTGGTGATGAACCGCCCGTGCTCGGCCTCCAGAAGCCTGCGGACGTTCTTGCCCGCCGAGTTGGGCGCGGGCTCCTCCGGGTGCGGCTCGCCGAGGCCGAACTGGAAGGGGGAGAACGGGAGCCGGGCGATGCCGTTGGCGTGGAAGAAGTCCTCGGCGGCCGCCGCCCGGCCGAAGAAGACGTCGTCGTTCAGGTACAGGTAGCGCTCGCTGAGCCCGGGGATGTGGTGCAGCTGCGTCCCGATGGCGTGGGAGTTGAACACCGGCAGCACCGAGGGGTCGGCGAAGATCTCCCGGTGGTCGACGACGGTCACCCCGCTCGCCGAGGTGTCCAGCCAGTGCGGTGTCTGGCGGTCGGTGACGATGTGGACGTGCCGGATGAACGGGGCGTAGGTGTGCAGTGACCGGAGCGCGTACCTGAGCTCGTCGCGGTCGGTGTACCGGGAGGCACCGGTCTCGCGGGCCGCGATCTCCCCGGTCCCCCCGCGGTGCCGCTCGCGTTCGGCCGCGAGCACGGGGTCGTCGCCGTCGACCCAGGTGAACACGGCGTCGACGGGGAAGTCGACCCGGTCGGGGCGCGGGCGGGTGAACGGCGCGAAGGGGGGGTGCTCGCGGCCGTCCACCAGCGTGGTCGCCGGGATCCGCTGGCCGGTGGGCAGGACGTCGGCGACCTGGTTGCGCCGCGGCGCGACCCAGGAGTCGGCCAGGACGTCCTCGGGCGCCTGGACGCGCAGCCGGGCGTACTTCTCCGTGTACGCCTCATCGGCCGAGAACTCCTCTCCGTCGCGCCAGAACTCCACGTCGCACCCGTGTTCCAGGCCCGAGAGGAGCTGGCCGTCCGGGCCGAGGAGATGGCGGCCGAAGCGGATCACGGCGCTCTTCTTGACTCCGGAGGGAAGCGCCCCCTCGGCGTAGAGGGCGGGACCGGCGGCGAGCGTGCCGCCCGGGGCGGGCTTGGCGGCATAGACGGAGGCGGCGCCGTACAGCGCGCGCATGGCCTCCAGGAAGGCCTTCTTGTCCGCGCGGCGCAGCCCCACCACGTGGCGGGTGCGCGAGCGGCCGGGCACGAGGAAGTAGTCGGCGCCGGCCCGGACGGCGGCCTCGGTGACCAGGCGGAGGTTGTGCGCGGAGGCGTCGCGGGAGGTGAAGGCGTCGACGGTCCGGCCGATCAGCTCCTGCCCGTCGGGGCCGGCGAAGGCGCGGAGGCGCTCGTCGGAGGCCAGCAGCGCGCGGCGCTTGAGGGCGATGCGCTCGGCGCGCTCCCGCTCTTCGGCGGCCTTGCGCTCGGCCCGCTTGCGCTCTGCGGCCTCCTCGCGCTCGCGGCGGCGCTCCTCTTCGATGCGGGTCCGGACGGTGGGCGGGAGGAGGTGCTTCCCTGCTCTTCTGATGCGCGCTTTGGCGCCCATGCGGCGCTCCTTCCGGAGGCGGAGCGGGGGACGCCTCGACGTTTCACCTGTTCACCCGGAAACCGGGCATGATTGCTGTGGCCTGCGAAGATGCGGCCAACCAGACGGTACGTCGCGCAAGTAAAGAGGGCATAACGGACATAACAAGACGATTGCGGGCGTGGCCGGACGCGGACACAGGATTCCCAGACAAGCCGCGGGAAACCTGAACGGATTCTCAGGTTCGCAGGACAGGGTGTCGCTAACTGTCAGGAAAGTTTTCTGTGTGATTCGGGTCACGTGTTGCGGTCGTCTGTGGGGCGTGTCTACGTTTACCCGCGTTTTATGCACGGCCTGCCGCACCCGCTCCAGGTGGGCTCATCCCCCGACCCTGGAACAGGTGTGTCCGAATGCTGTCCGGAAAGCCTGCGGGCGCCGCGGCACTGGGCCTGCTGCTGACCACGTCGCTGCTGGCCGCCCCGGCCTCGGCCGAGCCGAGCGACCTCTCCCCGGAGGAGGAGCAGGCCGCCGAGCAGGCCGCCTCCTCAGGCGAGCGCGTGGAGATCGAGGCCTTCACCGACGAGACCACCCAGGTCTTCGCCGAGCCCGACGGCTCGTTCACCATGGAGAGCTCCCCGGTCCCGCAGCGCGTCCGCGCCGACGACGGGTGGGCGCCGGTCGACACCGACCTGGTCACGACCGGTGACGGAACGGTGCGCCCCAAGGCGTCGGCGGCCGAGGTCGCCTTCTCCGGCGGCGGCGACGGCGCGCCGATGGCCCGGGTGGGGATCGGCTCCAACGCCGTCGAGCTGGACTGGCCCGAGCCGCTGCCCGAACCCGAGCTGGAGGGCGCCCAGGCCACCTACCCGGAGGTGCTGCCGGGCGTGGACCTGGTGCTCACCGCCTCGGTGGACGGGTTCAACCAGGTGCTCGCGGTCAAGACCCGCGAGGCAGCCGAGCAGGACGCGCTCGCCCAGGTGGAGATGGCCCTGGCCACCCAGGGCGTCACCATGCGCGAGGACACGGCGGGCAACCTGAGCGCGGTCGGCGACAACGGCGGCGAGCAGGTGTTCACCGCGCCGGCCCCGGAGATGTGGGACTCCTCGGGCAGCGAGGAGATGAGCACCCAAGAGCAGGCCGTCGCCCCCAAGGCCGGGGCGCGGGTCGAGCAGGTCGAGGCCGAGGTGGAGGTCGACCGGCTGCGCCTGACGCCTGATGCGGACATGCTGGCCGACGAGGCGACGGAGTTCCCCGTCTACATCGACCCGTCGGTGTCGGTGGCGCGCCACTCGTGGGCGTACGTGAACAAGCGCTTTCCGTCGACGAGCTACTACAACTCCTCCGACTCCGACACCGGGGTGGGCTATGAGCCGCAGTACGGCAACACCAAGCGCGCGTTCTGGCGGTTCAAGGTCTACGAGCGCACCAAGAAGTCCGGGACGGTCATCGACTCGGCGACCATGCGCTTCGAGGTCTCGCACGGGTTCGCCTGCACGGACGCCACCTTCGAGTTGTGGCGCACCCGGTACCTGAAGTCCAGCGCGACCTGGAACGACCAGCCGGAGAAGCTGACCAAGCAGGACGAGGTCAACGTCGACATCGGCCGACCGCAGTGCGGGGGCGAGGGCGTGGAGTTCGACGCCACGCAGGCGTACGAGTCGGCGGCCGCCTCGGACAACCAGACGGTGACCTACGGGCTGTTCGGCAACGAGAGCACGTCGGGGAGCAACTGGGACTGGCGGCGCTTCAAGAAGGACCCCAAGCTGGTCGTCCGGTACAACAACAAGCCGTCCCAGCCTTCGACCTCGAAGATGTCGGACTCGCTGGGCGGGGTGTGCTCGACCGACCCCGAGAACCCGCGGCTGATCAACTCCACTTCGCCGGTGCTGCGCGCCTACGTGCGCGACTACGACACCAAGTTCGCCTCGCAGAAGCTCCTGACGCGTTTCGCGTGGTGGATCAACGACACGGGGGACCGGCTGGGACAGGCGGACGCCTCCTACGCCGATCCCAAGCCGTATCCGGACGGGATCTACCGCAGCGCCACCGCGAAGGACCTTCCTGAGGGCGAACTGCTCTCCTACCGGGCGGTGGTCTACGACGGGCAGCACTGGGGGGCGTGGTCGGACCCGTGCTGGATCGAGGTCGACACCTCGGCACCGGACACCGGTCCGGCGGTGGCCTCTGAGGACTACCCGGAGAGCGACGAGGCCGTCGCAGGTGTCGGGCGTCCGGGCGACTTCACCTTCTCGGCCAACGGGGTCGAGGATGCGGCCGCCTATCACTACAGCGTCAACGACGCCTCCTGCTCCACCACGGTGGAACTCGACGAGGCCGGGGCGGATGCGACGGTGACCATCACGCCGCGCGACTCGGGCCCCAACCTGATCCACGCGCGCACCGTCGATGCGCACGGCAACTCGTCCGGGTGCGTGCTGGTGCACACCTTCACCGTCGCGCCGCCGAGCAACCCGGTCGCCCACTTCACCTTCGACGAGGGCAGCGGCGACACGGCGGCCGACAGCATCGGCGACGGGCGCACCGCCCAGGTGTCGGGCGGCGTGGAGTGGACGCGCGGCCGTGTGGGCGAGCGGCACGAGCTGGAGGGCGCGGCGATCGCCACCGACGGGGCCGGGGGCCACATGGCCACCGACGGCCCGGTGGTGGACACTTCGGGCGCGTTCAGCGTCTCGGCGTGGGTGCGGCTGGACGACAAGAACGGCAATGCCACCGCGGTCAGCCAGGACGGAAGCGTGCACAGCTCCTTCTTCCTCGGCTACCAGTCCACCTACGGCTACGACAACTGGGTCCTCAAGCTCCCGCCGTCGGACGAGACGGGGGCCTCCGGGTGGACACGCGCGGTCTCGGACGAACCGGCGCGGGTCGGCGTATGGACCCACCTGCTGGGAGTGGTCGACCCGGAGACCAGTGAAGCCGTTCTCTATGTCGACGGCGTGCGCCAGGAGACCACAGAGACCATCGCCCAGCCGTGGAACGGCACGGGAGACCTGGTGTTCGGTCGGGGCAAGTTCGAGGGCGGGGCGGCCGAGCTCTGGCCCGGCGCCGTCGACGACGTGCGCGTGTGGGACCGGGTCGTCATCGGCGTCCGGCCCACCGACGCCCCCGAGGAGCGCTCGGAGCCGTGGCTTCTGGCCAACCAAGTGGCCCTTGAGGGGCGCTGGAAGCTGGACGAGACCGAGGGGACCACGGCCGCCGACTCTTCTGACCACGGGTTGGACGCCACCCTGCACGGCGACCCGGCCACCGTGTGGCCGGAGGGCGGCGACGGCGCCACGCTCAACGGTCAGGACGAGCGCTTGACCACTGATGGCCCTGCGATCCGCACGGACCGCAGCTTCTCCGTGGCCGCCTGGGTGCGCCTGGACGAGACCGGCACCAACTCCACGGCCCTGTCTCAGGACGGGCAGGCGCACTCGGGCTTCTACCTCGGCCATCAGAACACCTACGACTGGGACCAGTGGGTGCTCAAGATGGCCCCCTCCGATGAGATCGGCGCCTCGGGCTGGTCGCGTGCGCTCTCGGAAGAAGCCCCCGAGCTGGGCACCTGGACGCATTTGGCAGCCACGTACGACCACACCGGTGGGCGGATGACGCTCTACCTCAACGGAACCGAGGTCGGCACGGACGTGCAGGAGACGCCCTGGCACGCCGACGGCTCCCTGGTCATCGGCGCCGCCCGGTTCGAGGAACAGCTGACCGGCGCCTGGAACGGCGACATCGACGACGTCCACGTCTACCAAGGCGTGCTCGAAGAGAGGGAGGTCCAGGCCATCGCCGACGGGTTCCTCCCATCTCCGAGCAGTCTCTGACCCCGAGCCCGCGACCCCCTTGAGGTATCCCCGGCACTTCGGCCGCCGGGGTGGAGGCAAAAAGTGTCCAATCCCCCCGAGAGCGCGAACGCGACCACGTCCGCCGACGCCACGGGCGCCCGGCGGCGAGGAACGATCTCCCGGCTCGGAGTCAAGGCCACGGCGATGGTTCTCGTGGCCGGCTCGCTGTTCGCGGTACCCGCGTCGGCATTGATGTTCAACGACCGGCCCGGTGTCGAGGACGACCGGTCCATCGACGGCCGTGCCGCCGTTCAAGAGGCCATTGCTCAGGACGACACCGTGGACAAGGCGGCGGTGACCGGACTCGACGCGGCTGAGTGGCCAGAGCCGGAGAGCGTGGCGCTCGCGCTCGACGGGCGGCAGGAGATGCGTTCCTTCAGCGCCCCCGCCGACGGTGAACAGCAGGAGGAAGGCGAGGGGAAGGCGGTGAGCCTCGGGCCGGTCGAGGCTTCGGAAGCCGACAAGTGGGAGTCGCCGCTCAAGGGGGCCGGGGCCGAGAAGGAGGCCGACCGGGTCAGTGAGCGCCGGTTCCCCAGCGAGCCGCAGGAGCCGGATCCCGGTGTCTCGTCCAGCCCGGCCCCGTCGCTCGAGCCCTCCACCAGCCCCTCCCCACAGGACGAAGGACAAGAAGGGACACCCGCTCCCGAGCAGAGGGAAGACGGGGATGACGAGTCCACCGAGGAAGAACGGCCTCAGGAGGAACCGACCGAGGAGGGACAGGAACAGGCCCAGGCCCCGGAAAACCTCGAAGCCGCCGAGCTGGAAGTCCTCAGCCGCGAACAGGCCGACTCCCGCGGCGTGGACGGCCTCCTGCTGCGCCTCAAGCGCACCGACGGCGGCAGCGAGCACGCCCCCGTCCGGGTCGAGGTCGACTACTCCGACTTCGCCACCGCCTTCGGCGGTGACTACGGCAGTCGGCTGGAGCTCACCGCGCTCGACGCGTGCGGCGAAGGCGCCGATCCCGACTGCGTCGCCACCGTCGACCTGGACTCCGAGAACGACACCGAGGCCCAGACCCTGAGCGCCGTCGCCCCGGCTACCTCGGGGGAGGGCACCCTGCTGGCCGCGACCGCCGATGCGACCAGCAACGGCGGCGACGGCGACTACTCGGCCACCAAGCTCCAGGCCTCCTCCGAGTGGAACGTGGGGCCGCAGACCGGCGGGTTCACCTGGTCCTACCCGGTCAGCACGCCCCCGGTGGCCTCTGGCCTGACCCCCGACATCGCCCTGGGCTACTCCTCGCAGAGCGTGGACGGGCGCACCGCCTCCTCCAACAACCAGACCTCCTGGGTCGGCGAGGGCTTCGATTACCACCCCGGCTACATCGAGCGCCGCTACAAGCTGTGCCAGGAGGACGGGCACGAGGTCGCCGACCAGTGCTGGGAGCGCGAGAACGCCACCCTGTCGCTGAACGGCATGTCCTCGGAGCTGATCATCGACTCCGAGGGCGAGTGGCACCTCAAGAACGACGACGGCTCCAGGATCGAGAAGCTCACCGGCGCGAAGAACGGCGACGACGACGGCGAGTACTGGAAGCTCACCACCCCCGACGGCACCCAGTACCACTTCGGCCGCAACCGCCTGCCCGGCTACACCAGCGGCGACGGGGAGACCGACTCGGCCTGGACCCAGCCCGTCTACGGCGACGACTCGGGCGAGCCCTGCAACGCCACCACCTTCGCCGACTCCTGGTGCCAGCAGGCCTACAAGTGGAACCTCGACTACGTCGAGGATGCCCACGGCAACGCCATGGCCTTCTACTACGACGTTGAAGGCAATCACTACGGGCGCAACCTGGAGTCCACCGCCACCCCCTACGACCGGGCTGGATACCTCAAGCGCATCGAGTACGGGCTGCGTTCGGACGACGTGTACGGCACCGCTCCGGCCAAGGTCGAGTTCGGCGTGTCCGAGCGCTGCCTGCCCACCGACTCCTTCTCCTGCGACCCCGACGACCGGACCGAAGACAACGCCGACCACTGGCCCGACGTGCCCATCGACCGCGAATGCGGATCGGGGGAGGACTGCACGGGCAACCACTCCCCGGCGTTCTTCTCCACCAAGAAGCTCGACAGCATCACCACCAAGGCCCACGATGGCGACGGCTACGCCACCATCGACTCCTTCGAGCTGGAGCACAAGTACCCCGATCCCGGCGACGGCACCGACCCGGCCCTGTGGCTGGACTCCATCACCCACACCGGCCACACCGGTAGCGGCGACCCGCAGGCCTACCCCTCGGTGACCTTCGGCGGCACCCCGATGGTCAACCGGGTCGACGCCACCACCGACGGCCTGGCCGAGATGTACAAGTGGCGCGTCACCGCCATCTACACCGAGACCGGCGGGCAGGTCGACGTCTCCTACTCGCAACCGGAGTGCACGGCCGGCGAGACACCGAAGCCGCACGAGAACACCAAGGCGTGCTACCCGGTGATCTGGACCCCCGAGGGCGAGGAAGAGCTCACCGACTGGTTCCACAAGTACACCGTCACCCAGGTCGCCGAGATCGACCTGGTCGGTGACCAGCCCGATGTCCTCACCTCCTATGACTACGTGGGCGACGCGGCCTGGGCGCACGCGAAACCTAACGGCTTCACCCCTGAGGAGAACCAGACCTGGTCGGTCTTCCGCGGCTATGAGACCGTCAAGGTCCGCACCGGCCACCCGGACGCGACGCAGACGGAGGAGGAGTACCTCTACTACCGGGGCATGGACGGCGACGAGCTGCCCGACGGCGGTGAGCGGTCGGTGACCATCACCGACACCGAAGGCAACGAGGTCACCGACGACGAGCAGTTCAACGGCCAGACTCGCGAGGTCATCACCCGCAACGGCCCCGACGGCGCGGTGGTGTCCAAGACCATCAGCGAGCCCTGGAAGAAGAAGACCGCCGAGCGCGAGTACTCCTGGGGCACCCTCCAGGCCCACATCATCAAGACCAAGTCCAGTGAGGCCTACACCGCCCTGGGCAAGGACGGCGCGGACGGCTGGCGCACCACCCGCACCACCAACACATTCGATGACCGCGGGTACGTCGTCGAGACCCACGACGAGGGCGACACCAGCGACCCGGGCGATGACCGTTGCACGCTGACCACGTACAACCGCAACACCGATGCCTGGATCATGAAGACGGTCTCGCGGGTGCAGACGCTCGACGTGGCCTGCGCCGATGCCGACACCGCCGAAAAGCCCGGCGACGTGATCAGCGACGTGCGCACGCACTTCGACGGCAAGGCCTACGGCGAAGCGCCCACGGCGGGCCTGCCGACCACCAGTGAGCGTGTCGATGACTACGCGGACGGCACGCCGCAGTACCAGGTGACCGAAGAGACGACCTACGACTCCTACGGGCGTGCGCTCACGTCGACCGACGCGCTCGGCAACACGGCGACCACCGAGTACACGTCGAACGTGGCAGGAGGAGCCCCGGCCACCACGACGGTGACGAACGCGCTCGGGCACACGAAGAAGACCGAGCACGACCTGCGCGGGAACCCTGTCGCAGAGATCGACGCGAACGGCAACCGCGCGGATCTCACCTATGACGCCTTCGGGCGGCTCACCCAGGTCTGGCTGCCGGACCGGCCCAAGGCCAACAATCCGCGCCCGAGCATGGCCTTCGAGTACCACGTGGCCAAGGACGCGCCGGCGCAAGTGGTCACCAAGACCCTCAACGCCAGCGCCGACTACGTCACCTCGTACGAGATCTACGATGGCCTGCTCCGCAAGCGTCAGACGCAGTCGCCAGCGACCGACGGAGGGCGCCGGATCACCGACGTGTTCCACGACAGCCGTGGCAACACGGTGATCGAGCGCGACACGTATTACAACGAACAGGAGCCCTCCGGGGACCTGTTCATCGTCAACAACCACGACGAGATCCCCCGCCAGACCGAGACCAAGTACGACGGTGCCGGGCGGGTCACGGCCTCGGTGCACGTCGCCCGTGGCGAAGAGCAGTGGCGCACCAGCACCGGGTACCTGGGGGACCGCACTCTCGTGACCGAGCCCGAAGGCGGCACGGGCACGACCACACTCACCGACGCGCGCGGCCGAACGACCGAGAAGCGCACCCACCACGGCCGCGAGCCGATCGGTGAGTACGACGCCACCACCTACACCTACGCCAAGAACGACGAGATCGCCTCGATCACCGATCCCGGCGGCAACACCTGGGAGTACACCTACGACCTTGCTGGCCGAAAGATCGAGGAGGTCGATCCCGACACCGGTCGGACCACCTTCACCTATGACGCGGCCGATCGGCTGGTGACCACGACTGACGCGCGGGGGCGCACCCTTTACACCGGCTACGACGCGCTGGGCCGGGAGACCGAGCGCCGCGACGACGGCCCGGACGGGGCACTGCGCGCGGAGTGGACCTACGACACCGTGGCCAAGGGACAGCCCGCTTCCTCCACCCGCTACGTCGACGGTGACGCCTACACGTCGGAGATCGTGAGCTACGACCGGATGAACCGGGTGGAGGAGAAGAAGATCTCCATCCCGGAATCCGAGGAAGGGCTCGCCGGAAGCTACTCCTACGAGTACACCTACAACGGCGACGGCAGCCGGAAATCGATGATCGTCCCCGAGGTCGGCGACCTTGAAAAGGAGAGGGTCGGCTACAGGTACGACGACATCGGACAGGAGGTCGCGCTCGACGGCACCGATGCCGGATTCCAGCAGCGGATGATCAAGGAGACCATCTACTCCAAGACGGGCAATCTCCTCCAGCGGGAGTTCACCCGCGGAACGAGCGGATCCGAGGAGACGTGGGTCACCCGCGATTACGACGAGGCGACCGACCGTCTGGCCGAGGCGAGCATGGTCCACGAGGTCGGTGCGGGGTCCCTGACCACGCAGTCCTACGACTACAACGACGCGGGCAACATCCTGTCCATCCGCGATGAGCCCACGGACGAGGAGCGGCCTTCGGATGTGCAGTGTTTCCAGTACGACCACCTGCAGCGCCTGAGCGAGGCCTGGACCCCGAACGCCACGGGCGAGAGCGCCTGTTCTCAGACCCCGAGCACCGACACCCTCGGCGGCGCGGCGCCCTACTGGGATTCCTACACCTACGACGGGGCCGGGAACCGGGTCAGCGAGACGAAGCGCACGCCGGGCGGGAGTACCGACCGGGCGTACACCGGAACGGCGGAGGCCGGGGGCCCGGGGCACGGCGTGGCCCGGGTCGACCAGAGCGGCCATGGGGGCGAGAGCGTCTCGACGTATGAGTACGACGAGGCGGGCAACATGGTGCGCCGCAACTCTGAGGACGGCGACCAGCAGCTGACGTGGGACGCCGAGGGCAATCTCGCCGGTGTCACGGGTGGTGCGGCCGAGACGGACTACGTCTACGACGCCGACGGGGAGCGGTTGATCCGCCGCCAGGGGGCGGAATGGACGCTGTACCTGCCGGGCCAGGAGGTCACCTGGACGGCCGGCGAGGACACGACCGAGGCGACGCGGTATTACGAGCACGCCGGTGAAACGGTGGCGGTGCGGGACGGCGAGGGCTTGTACTGGCTGTTCTCCGATCACAACGGTTCTTCGCAGCTCGCGGTGGATGCGCGGACCGGTGAGACGGTGCAGCGGCGGTACACGCCCTTTGGTGAGCTGCGCTCGTCCTCGGCGAGCTGGCCGGGGGACAAGGGGTATGTCGGCGGAACGGTCGATGAGGCGACGGGCCTGACCCAGTTGGGGGCGCGGGCCTATGATGCGTCGATCGGCCGGTTCATCTCGGTGGACCCGCTGATGATGCCCGGGAGTTCGGAGTCGATGAACGGGTACGCGTACGCGCACAACAGCCCGCTTGCGCTCCACGACGCCAGTGGTCTTGCGGCGGCATGCTCGCCTTCGGACGGTGTGTGTGTGGGCGGCAGTCGGACGACGGTGATCGGCAAGTCGAAGTCGAAGAAGGGCACGACCACGACGCGGATCACGTACAACACCGCGGTGAGGACTTCCAGCGGGCGGCCGTATGTGTCCTACTACGGAAGGACGACCAGGAACTACCGCTCGGGCCAGATTACACGCACGAGTTACTCCGGTTCGGGCAGCGTCAGTCGGGTCAGCTACTCGGCTCCGGTGCCAGTCGACCCTTACGACAACACCTCTTATGAGCAGGATCCGGTGTCGTCTGCGCTGGATACGGCAAAGGAGTGGGGGTCGGCAGCTTGGGACGCCACGAAGAGCGGGGCATCAGCTGCCTGGGATTGGACCAAGGACAACTGGGAGAATATCGCCACGGTAGGAGTCATGGGAGTTTGCATTGCGACTACGGCCGGCGCGTGTCTTCTCGCCGGTGGAGCGCTGGTGGCCGCTCAAGCGCTGGTCGATGTAAATAAGAACGGATGGAGCGGGGCCTCGTGGGGGAGGCATGCCACCAACGCTGCACTTGTCGGGGGTGGCGGGGTATTCGCCAAGTGGGCGATGAGCGGGAGAGTTGTGACTACGCGAGGTTGGAAGGATTTCATGACGAAATTTCCTCACGAAAAGATGACCAGGTTCGACCCGAATGCCTACACGAGGTATCTCGAAGCGAACAGAAAGGTGTACGGCAATTCGATTCCTGCCGGAAAGCCGATTGTTACCCCACGGCACCCCGGGCAGACGACCTTTAATATGGGGGTCAATGCCGGGTCGTGGACGATCGGGCAGTCTGGTTCCGAGGTGCTCACATGAATCTCCGGGAGGGAAAATGTGCGAGCACCTTTCCATGTAGGCAAAAAGGGAAAGTTCTGCGCAACTGGTATACTGCAACTTTTGCTTTGTTGGTTGGGGGAGGTGTGTATGTTGCGAGTACATGGCTGACATCGCGCATGAAAAATGCTGAAAATGTTATCCTTGAGCTCCTCCTTGCCCCTCTCTTCGGCGTCGTGTTCCTTGTCTTTTCCCTTCTGGTCGGATATTTCACGCAAGTGACTGTGACGCCCGGCGGATTTCTAGTGACAAATTTCTTAGTGAAGCATGCTATCCCGTTTGGCTATGTCAAGTCTCTTGGCCCCGTGGATGATATGTACATCGATATCCAGGGTGGTGAGCGGGTGGGTATGGTGATTATGGCCAATTCCCTTGTGGGGATGTTGGCTGGGCAGCCGACCAATACGAAGGCCAGGAGGCGGCTCCAGGAGGCGCTCGATTCGGCCCCTCCAGACAGAGAGGATGCGGGGGTTCCGCACAAGCATGTCTGGTTCCCCTGGAAGTTCACGCTGGCGGCATACGTCCTGAGCGTTCTCGTCGCCGGTACCGTCTACAGCATCACTGGTGGCGTCGACTGATCTCCTCCCCTACAAGCTGCTCCAGGCCCTCATAGATTCGGAAGGGCTGCATGCTGGGACTCCTACACCTACGACGGGGCCGGGAACCGGGTCAGCGAGACGAAGCGCACGCCGGGCGGGAGTACCGACCGGGCGTACACCGGAACGGCGGAGGCCGGGGGCCCGGGGCACGGCGTGGCCCGGGTCGACCAGAGCGGCCATGGGGGCGAGAGCGTCTCGACGTATGAGTACGACGAGGCGGGCAACATGGTGCGCCGCAACTCTGAGGACGGCGACCAGCAGCTGACGTGGGACGCCGAGGGCAACCTGGCCGGTGTCACGGGTGGTGCGGCCGAGACGGACTACGTCTACGACGCCGACGGGGAGCGGTTGATCCGCCGCCAGGGGGCGGAATGGACGCTGTACCTGCCGGGCCAGGAGGTCACCTGGACGGCCGGCGAGGACACGACCGAGGCGACGCGGTATTACGAGCACGCCGGTGAAACGGTGGCGGTGCGGGACGGCGAGGGCTTGTACTGGCTGTTCTCCGATCACAACGGTTCTTCGCAGCTCGCGGTGGATGCGCGGACCGGTGAGACGGTGCAGCGGCGGTACACGCCCTTTGGTGAGCTGCGCTCGTCCTCGGCGAGCTGGCCGGGGGACAAGGGGTATGTCGGCGGAACGGTCGATGAGGCGACGGGCCTGACCCAGTTGGGGGCGCGGGCCTATGACGCGTCGATCGGCCGGTTCATCTCGGTGGACCCGTTGATGAAGGCTGATGATTCTCAGCAGATGCACGGCTATGCCTACGCCAACAACAGTCCGGTCGCCTCCAGCGATGCCTCGGGCCTGCTGATGATGGGCCCGGGCGGATGCGGGTGCACGAGCCCGAGTAAGCCGAGCGGCCATCCCACCAGCCGAAGGGACTCCGGGTACAGCGTGCCGCAGGGGAACCATGACCTCAGGCAGCGCAGGCAGGAGTTGATGTGGATCCAGCAGGGGCGCAACGTCTCGCGGATGCGCCAGGGCAGTGGGGTGTACCAGCGGCCGTACTTCCAGGACTCCCGGAGCTCGTTCTACACGGGAGCACGAGGGTCGGCCCCCGCACCCACCTATATCGATCCCTATGACAACGACTCTCACAGACAGAGTGCTAGCGAGAAGGCACAGCAGCAAGCCGAAAGCGATCAGAACTGGGCTGAGTCGGCCTGGGACTGGACAGTTGACAACTGGGGCACCATTTCGACATGGGCGGGGATCGGGGCGTTTGGCGTCTGCGTATTCGTCTCTGCAGGGGCATGTGCGGTAGCGGGAGGTGTACTCTGGGGGGCGAATATCTTTATGGATGGCGCTAAGAATAATTGGGATGGTGGCAAGATGAATTGGAAAAAGCACGCTGTCGACGGCGCGCTCTATGCATCCGGGGTAGGGGCTGCGAGGGTAGCTGCTGGCTCCGTGAGGGGGATGTTTTCCTCCCCCAGGGTGAAGCCGTTCTGGGATCAGAATCCCAGGTCCGGTAACCCGCAACGCAGAGAAGGGTTCTGGGGTGTATCCCCAGAGTCTGCGCGAACCCAGACTCGCGCAAATTACATGGATAATGCCCGGGACGGAATGATATACAATGGCCATGGTCTGTACACTAGTGGGCTATAAGGGTGAGGGATATTGAAGTGAAGAAGAGGCTGGGGAACCCCTATTCACTGGCATTTGCGGTCGTGGCATGCACGGCTCTGTCGTTACTGGCTGCACTTGCAATGATGGCTGAGGGTGATAAATGGCTGGAAGCCGACTGGAGTGGAAAGCTGATTGCTCCAATCGTTATTGGGGCGGTCTGGTGGTGGTCATTGAAAATGGCGTGGCTGTCTCGCGTCGAACTGGAAGACGGGTGTGTCGTTGTTCGTAATTTTTTGAAGAGAGTTGCAGCGCCCGCATATATGGTGAGCCGGGTTTCTGCGCACGACGGTGTTCGGATCATCCTGAGCGACAAGCAAGTTCTATGGTGCATGCCGCTGACTTCGTCTCTTATTGGAGATATTTTTGGAAATAAAGTAAATCTACGCTGCGCCGAAGAGGTTGAGAGGTATGTAAAGACGAATAGGAGGGAAAGTCGAAAGAGGGGGGGCGAAAAAGAGATATCTCTTGATTTGAATCTAGGCGTACTTCTTTTTGCAATTACATTTTCCGGTGCTTCGTGTTGGGTGATTGCAACTTTATCTACTCTCTGAAGGAGGGGATAGTGTTTCCCGGAAGGGGGCGGTGTGAACGCTGCGCCCGTCGGGGGTGGCGCGGTGTTTGCCAAGTGGGCGATATGACGAGTCCGGGAACCAGGTCTGCGAGACCAAGCGCACGCCGGGCGGGACGACCGATCGTGCGTACACCGGCACGGCGGAGACCGGCGGCCCGGGGCACGGCGTGGCACAGGTCGATCAGAACGGCCATGAGGGCGAGAGCGTCTCGACGTACGAGTACGACGAGGCGGGCAACATGGTGCGCCGCAACTCCGAGGACGGCGACTAGGAGCTGACCTGGGACGCCGAGGGCAATCTGAAGAGTGTCACGGGCGAAGCGGCTCAGACGGACTACGTCTACGACGCCGACGGGGAGCGGTTGATTCGCCGCGAGGGGCCGGAGTGGACCCTGTACCTGCCTGGCCAGGAGGTGACCTGGACCGCTGGTGACGAGACGGCTGAGGCGACCCGCTACTACGAGCACGCCGGCGAAACGGTCGCGGTTCGCGATGGGGAAGGGTTGTATTGGCTGTTCTCCGACCACAACGGTTCTTCCCAGATCGCGCTCGATGCTCGGACCGGCGAGACGGTACAGCGAAGATTCTCCCCCTTCGGTGAGCTGCGCTCGTCGTCGGCGAGCTGGCCGGGGGAGAAGGGGTTCGTCGGCGGGACGATCGATGAGGCGACGGGCCTGACCCAGTTGGGGGCGCGGGCCTATGATGCGTCGATCGGCCGGTTCATCTCGGTGGACCCGTTGATGAAGGCTGATGATTCTCAGCAGATGCACGGCTATTCCTATGCCAACAGCAGTCCGGTCGCCTCCAGCGATGCCTCGGGCTTGCTGATGATCGGTCCGGGCGGGTGCGGGTGCACATCGAGTCCTCCGCAGGGGATCAACGACCTCACCCAGATCAAGCAGGAGGCGATGTGGACCCAGCAGGGCCGCGATGTGGCGAAGATGCGCCAGGGCAGTGGGGTGTACCAGCGGCCGTACTACCAGAACTCCAGAAGCACGTTCTACACCGGCGTGACTGCCGCGCCTGCACCGACCTATGACCCCTACGACAACAACTCCGGCGAGAAGTCGCTGGGTGAGGCTGCCATAGACAAGGCGGCGAGTTGGGCGAGCGAACGCTGGGGAAGCTGGGACTCAGACCAAGGGTTCATGGATAACCTGAAAGGGCTGAACTGGGTAAACATCCTCGGTGATGCAGCGCTTGTCGGCGGGTTGCTTTGCGCTGTTTGCGCCGGAGTAGCAGCAGGGGTGAGCGCGGGTCTGGGTGCCTACAAGATTGTGAAAGGAAATGCAAAAGACGGAATCTGGGACATGGTGGGAGCGTTGCCGTTTGGCGTTGGAAGAATCTCTAAAGTGGTAACGCGAGGGAAGATCAGAGGAGCGGCTAAGGAATATTTCGACTACAAGTCGATCAAGAAGAAGAAAGGGAGCAAGGCCGTCCGTGACAGGTTTGATTCTCTGCAAAGTCAGATCGGGGGCATGCGGGGCCGGGATTTCGTAATTCAGGATACGATGAACTTGGCAGGTGACGTGCATGCTGGTGTCAGTGCAGCACGTACGGTGCAGGATCCGTCTTGGGGGTGGTGAGACTTTCATGTTGGATGACGGGTCTGATGCGCAGAAGGGTAAATCTCTTTTCGGTCATATTGTGTTCGGCTATGGAAGAGTTCGATGGATGGAGTGGCTCCTGGCAGTGTGTTTTCCCTGTCTGCGAAAAACGATCACCCTTGTGGTGTCAGAAAGAAGAAAGGTTAGGAGTGGACGTCGGAATGCATGGAGTGTGATGCAGTGGAATTTTGTCGATGGTTGGGTGAGTGTCGCGTATATGGTCCCGGTTGGGGTCGTCGCCGAAGTGGTATCGCGGGTGAACCCTGACTGGGGGAAAATCGCCTACTTCATCGCTGGGCTCATCGCTTTTCCGGCAGCGATATCCGGCCTCCTTGGAATTATTGAATCCGTGCGAGGGCAGATAGTCGGAGCGCTCCGACGATGGTCACATGAGATGCGTGTGCTACCGCTGCTCGCGTGGAGGATAGTGCATGGTGCAGCGACTGTGGGTGGGTGCTAGCTACCTACAATTATGAGTTATAGTTTTAAGTCGTTTCCCTACGATTTTTCGGTCATGTGTAACGGTAGGTAATTGTTCGGGTAGTGGCTGGAAGTCGGGGAATATCTGATTAGCCTGATGCGGGTTTGAGAAATGTGGGAATAATTTCAAGGAAGCAATCTGTAGGCAACCCGTTCGCTGCGGTCTTTGCTTGGGAAAGAATTTTGCCGGTAATGCAGTTGGCGCATCCTTGGCGGGTGGAGTGTCGCAGAGGCAATGGGTCTAACCGAATCCCTGGACCCCGTTTCGACGACTCGAATCGGGGCCCAAATTTGTTTTGCACTTTCACTTATCGTCGAAGAAGGGGGTGTTGCGTGCGCAAAGGTAATTGGAATCGGGATAAGTGTTCGAAGTCTCCGGCGAGGCCTGTAAGGAGATGGGTGTTCTCGTCTTCGTTGCTTCTGGCCATGGTCTTGGTGTTCCTTGGTTGGATGTTGGCGGCCTTTGTAATCCATGAGAGTGGAAGGCCTATTGAGTTTCTTGGCCCAGGCACTGTTTTTGGTGGAATATTTATAGCGATCTGGATTATGGGAATTCATTCGAAGGTGGCATTGACAAAATCAAGTGTCAAAATCACAAATGTTTTTAAAGAGGTGGAGATTCCGTGGGGGGAGATCGTTTCGGCCTCCGATCCAACTACTAGACAATTTCGGATTGAAGTTAGGAATGGAACTTGCTATGAGTCGTTGCAGTATGGCGGTTCCTTCATTGGAGAGATTTTTAAATACCCCACTCATCGACGCGCAGTTGAGAGGGTCGAGTGTTTTTGCGAATACGAGAAAAACGGAAACGAGGGTATTGTCGAGCGGGTGAATTTACCGCTCTATTGGCTCGCCAGTCTCGTATTTATTGCCTATTCTCCTATCTGGTTTTTGTATTTGCCGGCTAGTTAGTGTCGGAGGTGGCGACTTGAGTCCCCCTGGGAAGTTTTGCCTAAATAGATTTCCGTGCACGCAACAGGGGAAAGTGTTGCGTAATTGGTATACCGCGACCTTTGCGCTGCTGTCCGGCGGTGGAGTATATGTCGCATTCACATGGCTGACGTCGCGGATGAAAAATGCAGAGAACGTGCTCTTCGAGTTGTTTGTTCTCCCGGTGGTCGGGGTCGGTTTCCTTGTTTTTGCTCTCATGATTGGATTTTTCTCTCGAGTCGTCGTGACATCAAACGGGATCGTCGTTGTCAATTTTTTGGTGAAGCATGTCATCCCGTTCGGCTATGTCAGGTCTTTGGGGCCGGTGGACGATATGTACATCGGTGTCCAGGGTGGTGAGCGGGTGGGTATGGTGATTATGGCCAATTCCCTTGTGGGGATGTTGGCTGGTCAACCGACCAATACGAAAGCCAGGAGGCGGCTCCAGGAGGCGATTGATTCGGCCTCTCCCAATCAGGACGCCGGGGCGCCGCACAAACATCTCTGGTTCCCCTGGAAGTTCACGCTTGCGGCATACACTCTGAGTGTCCTCGTCGCCGGTACCATCTACAGCATCACTGGTGGCGTCGACTGATCTCCTCCCCTACATGCTGCTCCAGGCCCTCATAGATTCCAATGGGGCGATTACGCAATTCAATAATCGCATTGAGGGTCCCGGCGCAGCGCGGCTGCTCGCAGCGTCACTGATGGCGTCAGCTGACTCCTCCTCTATACGGCAGATCCGCTTAAGCCTGTATATGGAGGCCGATCTATGGAGCAAGGAGTGCGATGGAAGAGTGGTCTCTCGATGAACTGGGGTCCGAAAATACTCCAGAATGGATTGTAGGAGTCTTGATTCCTCCGGCTATGGCAGGTGTCATGTTCTTTGGGGGGATTCTCTTCGTGGTGAATGCCGAGTGATCGAATGAACTCACCGGTGAAGATGGGGCGACGCGCGGCTTCGAGGCCCTCGGCTTGAGTGCCGCCGAGTCGGAGGTCGACCTGGTGGGCGGCTGGACCGGGCAGGTCAGGGTGCTCCTCTATGCGGCGCTTGGTTACCGCGTCATGGAACGTCGACTCTACGGGAGTTGATCGAGGTGTTTTGTGGACTCAAATAGGAAGATCCTTCGCAGCAGGCCCACGTATGTCATCGGAGTGGTCCTCGCCTGCGGGACTCTCTGCTTCTGTGGAATCATGCTGGTGGAGACGAGAGTGAGTGGGCACGCGTCGCTGGGGAACGCGTTGTTCATCTCCGTCTTCACGGCGGTCGCGATGTGGTTCATCACGAAGATGCTGGTCCTGCCCAGGTTCGAGTTGTGGGACGACGAGGTGCGGATCTACAACCTCCTATCCGTCGCCCACATCCCGCGTGGGGCGATCGAGGCCGTCGGCAACCTCTCCCGGCCTACAGTGCTGGTCGTCGGAGGCAAGGAGTACTGGAGCGCGCACCTGACCCCGTCGCTCATCGGGGCGCTGACCGGGTACCCGACGCACAAGCGCGTCCTCGACGAGCTGGTGCGGTACTCCGCGAACACCCGTGGAGACAAGGCCGTCGGGGCGGAAGTGCGTGTCCGGCCCTACCTCGGTCTCCGGATCCTCATCCCGACGTTCGCCGGGTTCTTCCTCGGTGTGATGCTCTGAGCCGATTTCGCCTAGGGCGTGTTTCTCGGAGGCTTTTCGATCAGCGAGCGGCCGTCCCGGGCGGCGCTCGCAAGACGGGGCGCGAAGTTCATCCTGGTTGGCTGCTCGAGCGTCCCGGCGCAGCGAGCGTCGTCCTGGTGGTCGCGAGCCGAAAATGATCCGAGAAACACGCCCTAGGCCTCGACCCGCACACAGGCGTGAAGGGCCATTGAGCGAGGCGCCCCGCTACTCGGGTCCGTCGGCGTCCTGTCGGCTTTCCGTGGGCCGTGCGCGCCTCTCGCGCTTCTGCTGGGACCTCGTCGCCCCCGCGCTCGCGGCCACCACGCACAGGACGGCCGCCCACTGCCACACCGTCAGCATCTCCCCGAGCAGGGCCAGGCCGACCAGCGCGGCCGCCGCCGGCTCCAGGCTCATCAGGATGCCGAACACCCTCGGCGGCATCCTCCGCAAGGCCTGCATCTCCAACGTGTACGGCACGACCGAGGACAGCAGCCCGACCACCAGCCCGAAGAGCAGCAGGCGCGGGTCCAGCAGCGCGGTGCCGCCCTCGGCGATGCCCGCCGGGGCCACCAGTACCACGCCCACCATGCTCGCGATCGCCAGCCCGGACGTGCCCGAGAACCGGCGCCCGGTGGCCGCGCTCAGCAGGATGTAACCCGCCCAGGCGACGGCGGCCAAGAGGGCGAAGAGAACGCCCGCGAGCGTCACCGTGCCCGAACCGTCGTCGCGGCCCAGGAGCACCACGCCGATGGCGGCCAGCCCGACCCACGCCACGTCCGTCTTGCGCCGCGACCCGGCGACCGCCACCGCCAGCGGCCCCAGGAACTCGATCGTCACCGCGATCCCCATCGGAATGCGCGCGATCGCCTGGTAGATCGAGAAGTTCATCAGCGCCAGCGCCGCGCCGAACCCGACCACCACCGCCCAGTCGGCGCGCGTGCGCCCGCGCAGCGCCGGGCGGGCCAGCGCCAGCAGCAGCACGGCCGACGTCAGCAGCCGCAGCCATACCACCGCGCTCGGCGGCAGCACCGCGAACAGGTTCTTCGCCACCCCGGCCCCGGCCTGCACCGACACGATGCCCACCAGCACCATCCACGTCGGCGGGATCGAGTCGCCGAGCGCGCGCAGCCGCCCGGCCGCGAACGGGTTGGCGAACCGGGGAGCGCTGGGGAGTCCGCCGGGGTGCTCGGCGGCGGCGTCGGTAGTCACGTCCCACCATCCTAGGTATCCCGCCGACCTCCCCGCCGTCTGGGTCCAGAGCGCGGGTTCCGGCCGCCCCAGCGGGGGAATGCAGCCTGCGTCGGAACTCCGGAGACGGGAGGCGCGTACGCATGGTGTTCCGCGTGGACTCGGAGGTCGGCCGCCTGCGCCAGGTCATCGTGCACCGGCCCGACCTGGAGCTCCGGCGTCTCACCCCGTCCAACAAGGACGACCTGCTCTTCGACGACGTGCTGTGGGAGCGCCGCGCCGAGGAGGAGCACGACGCCTTCACCGACCTCCTGCGCGAGCACGGCGTGCGCGTCCACTACTTCCACGAGCTGCTGGAGGAGGTGCTGGCTGTCCCCGACGCCCGCGCCCACATCCTCGCCGAGGTCGTCGACGAGCGCTTCCACGGCCCCCAGGCCGCCGGCCCCATCCGCTCCGCCCTGGACGCCATGGACGACACCGAGCTGCGGCGCTTCCTCATCGGCGGAATCACCAAGGCCGAGATCCGCGAGCGCATCGACGACCCCGCCTCGCTGTGGCTGCACTCCCTCGCCGACGACGACTTCGTCCTCGACCCGCTGCCCAACCACCTGTTCACCCGCGACACCTCCGCGTGGCTGTACAACGGGGTCTCCATCAACGCGATGCGCAAGAAGGCCCGCCGCCGGGAGACCATCCACTACGAAGCCGTCTACCAGTGGCACCCGATGTTCGCCCAAGGCGGCTTCGAGGTGTGGAACCGCGGCCGCTCGCACGCCCCCGCCACGATCGAGGGCGGCGACCTGATGCCCATCGGCAACGGGGCCGTGTTCGTCGGCACGAGTGAGCGCACCCGGCCGCAGGCGGTGGAGCTGCTCGCGCGGGAGATGTTCGCCAGAGGTGGCGCCGAGCGCATCCTGTGCCTGCGCATGCCGCACGCGCGCGCGGTGATGCACCTCGACACCGTCATGACCGAGGTCGACTACGGCGTCTTCACCAAGTACGCGGGCCTCGGCATGCTCCCGTCGTCGACCCTGGAGCCCGGTGACGGCGGTGCCGACGGGGGCAAGGAACTCAAGGTGACCGACCACCCGCCTGAGGACATGCACCGCGCGATCGCCCAGGCGGCCGGGCTGGACGAGATCCGCGTCCTCACGCCCACTCAGGACGTGTTCTCCTCGGAGCGCGAGCAGTGGGACGACGGCTGCAACGTCTTCGCCCTGGAGCCCGGCGTCGTGGTGTCCTACGAGCGGAACGTGACCACGAACGCCCACCTGAGGGCCAGCGGCATCGAGGTCCTGCCCATAGCGGGAGGCGAGCTGGGCCGGGGGAGGGGCGGCCCCCACTGCATGACCTGCCCTATCCAGCGGGATCCGTGATCAGGCGGCTTCGACCTCGGAACTCGCGACGGTCGAAGGCGCGGGGACGGGAAGGCCTTCCTCGCGGAGGCCGTCGAGGTGGAAGCGGATGGCTCCGCGCATCTCCTCGATGGTCTCGGGGACCGTGTCACCGACGGCGACGCAGCCGGGCAGGTCCGGGCACCAGGCCCCGAAGCCGTCCTCGCTCCGCTCCACGAGGACCACGTACCGGCTCATCAGCGATGCTCCTCGGAGCGTGGTGAATCGACCTCTTCGAGGATCATCTCATCAGGTGCGGCCGATTCCGGCGGTGTCCGGGGATTCGTGCGGCGCGTTCCGGCGAACACCGCCCCCAGCATCAGCAGCCACGCTCCGAACACCAGTCCCGGCTGGATCAGGGTCATGATGAACCCGATCAGCGTCGTGCCGCCGATGCCGGTCGTCGCCTGGAGGAGCAGCCAGGCGTAGGGGAGTGCGGCGGCCCCCAGGTTCACCCCGACGGCCGCCCACACCAGGCCGGGGCGCGACGGGCGTCTGCGGCGGATCAGGTAGGCCGCGACCGCCAACAGCACCAGCGGCGGGGCGAGGGAGCGCACGAGCTGGTACGCCGGGACCCCGATCAGCTCCAACGGCTACTCCCAGCGGAAGAGACGGGCCGCCAGGGCCGCGCCGACCGCCGCCCACACGGCGAGCACGGCCACCGGCAGCAGCGACGGGGCGGCCCCGTCGGCCAGCACCGACCGCAGCCCTCCCGCCAGCGCCGTGATCGGCAGTGCCTCCACCGCCGTTTGCACCGCCCCGGGGAACCGGTCGGTGGCGAAGATGACCCCGCCGAGCCCGAGCAGGACGACGTACACCAGATTGGCCGCCGCCAGTGTCGCCTCCGCCCGCAGCGTTCCCGCCATCAGCAGCGCCAGCGAGCTGAACGCCGCGGTGCCAAGGAGGACGAGGAGGAGGGCGTACCCGAACGCGGCCAGGCCCCCCGAAGGGTTCCACCCCAGCGCGAGGGCCACCGCGCACAGCACCGCGATCTGGATGGCCTCCACCGCCAGCACCGCCAGCGTCTTGGCGGCCAGCAGCCCGAACCGGGAGAGCGGGGTCGCCCCCAGCCGTTTGAGCACCCCGTACCGGCGCTCGAACCCGGTGCCGATGGCCTGCCCGGTGAAGGCGGTGGACAGCACGGCCAGGGCGAGGATGCCCGGGGTCAGGAAGTCCACCCGCGCCCCGTCGCCCAGCTCCACCACGTCCACGGTGCTGAACCCCACCAGCAGCAGCACGGGGATGACCATGGTCAGCAGCAGCTGCTCCCCATTGCGCAGCATGATGCGCAGCTCCATGCCGGCCTGCGCGGCCACCATGCGCGCCATCGGCGCGGCGCCCGGGGCGGGGGTCAGGTCGAGGGCGGCGCGGGCGGTGGTCTCGGTCATGAGCGGAGTTCCCGGCCGGTGAGTTCGAGGAAGACGTCTTCGAGGGTGCGGCGCTGCACGCGCAGCCCCTCCGGCTGCACGCCGTTGGCCGCGCACCAGGTGCCGACGGTGGCCAGCATCTCCGGCCCGATCTCGCCGCCGTCCGCGCGGGCGATGGCGCACCCCGGCGCCTGCCCGGCGGTGGCGGGCCGGGCCTCGACGCGGACGCCCGACGGCAGCGCCTCGCGCAGCGCCTCGGTGTCCACCGCCTCGCGGCACTCGAACCGGAGCTCCTGCCCGTCGCGGGTGAGGTCGCCGGTGGCGCCGTCGGCCACCGCCCGGCCCCGGTCGATGATCACCACGCGGTCGGCCAGGTTCTCGGCCTCTTCCATGTGGTGGGTGGTCAGCACCACGCCCACCCCGGCCTCCCGCAGCTCGGCCACCAGGTCCCAGGTGGCGCGGCGGGCCTGCGGGTCGAGGCCGGCGGTGGGCTCGTCGAGGAATACCAGCTCGGGGCGGCCGATCACGGCGGCGGCCAGGGAGAGCCTTTGCTGCTGGCCCCCGGACAGGCGGCGGAAGGGGGTGCGGGAAGCATTCGTGAGGCCGAGGCGTTCCAGCAGCGTGTCGGCGGAGAGGGGGCGGGCGTGGAACGAGGCCGTCAGGCGCAGCCATTCGCCCGTGCGCGCGCCGGTGGGCACCCCGCCGGACTGCGGCATCACCCCGACCCGGGGCTTGAGCGCCGCGGCGTCGGCGGCCGGGTCCAGGCCGAGCACGCGCACGGTGCCGCCGTCGGCCCGGCGGAAGCCCTCGCACACCTCGACGGTGCTGGTCTTCCCGGCGCCGTTGGGGCCGAGCAGCGCCGTCACCGCCCCGCGGGGCGCGGTGAAGGACAGGCCGTCGACGGCGGTCGTCGCGCCGTACCTCTTCACCAGGTCGGTGACCTCGACCGCGGCTGTCTCCATGGCCTCAGAGTCTATGGCCGCCCGCGTGTGGGCCCGAACCGGGTGCCCGGCGGCGGGTGCGCGGACGGCGCGACGGGCGTCCGGATCGCAGGACGTTCGTCTCGCGATACGGACGGGTAACCGATCCTGCGCGTGCACGCGCGGACCCGGGTGCCGGGCCCGCACCGCGAAACCCCTGAAAGGTAAGGCTTGCCTGGGTGATCAATGGCATGCATCACGGTTTGCCCGCACGGAAGTATTTACGCCACACTGATGTTGTGAAAAAGGTGAGCAGCGGACAGCAGACGACCGGGGGCGCCGCGCCCGGCGTCCCGCGCGCGCCTGCGCCCGACCTGGGCGCCGAGACCGGGACGCGCGCGCGGGTGGCGCGCCTCATCCTGGAGCAGGGCCCGATCACCGCCTCCACACTCGGCGAGCGGCTCGGGCTCACGCCGGCGGCGATCCGCCGGCACCTTGACAACCTCATGGGCGAAGGGCTCGTCGAAGCCCGCGACGCGCGGCCCCTGGGCCGCCGGGGCCGGGGCCGCCCGGCCCGGGTCTTCGCGATCACCGAGGCCGGTCGCGACGCGTTCGTGCACGGCTACGACGACCTGGCCTCCAGCGCACTGCGCTTCCTCGCCGAGCGGGCCGGACCCGGTGCCGTCACCGAGTTCGCCCGGCGGCAGGTCGCCGAGCTGGAGGAGCGCTACCGCCCCCTGCTGGAGGGCGTGCCCCCGCAGCAGCGGGTGCGCAGGCTCGCCGAGGCGCTGAGCAACGACGGCTACGCCGCCGCCGCCGACCGGGCGCCCGCGCCCGGCGGGGGCCAGCAGCTCTGCCAGCACCACTGCCCGGTGGGGCACGTGGCGGCCGAGTTCCCCGAGCTGTGCGAGGCCGAGGTCGAGGCCTTCGCCCGGCTGCTGGGCACCCCCGTGCGGCGGCTGGCCACCATCGCCCACGGCGACGGGGTCTGCACCACCCACGTGACCCCGAGCGAACCCGCAGGCGCCGCAGAGGGCGCCGAGGACAGCACCAACGAATCAGGACGTCTGAGTCCAGGAGGATCCGCGTAATGACGTCTATCGCGCACCCCGAGCTCGAAGGGCTCGGCACCTACGAGTACGGATGGGCCGACCCCGACACGGCCGGCGCCTCCGCTCGGCGCGGCCTGAACGAGGAGGTCGTCCGCGACATTTCGGCCAAGAAGGATGAGCCGGAATGGATGCAGAAGGCCCGCCTCAAGGCGCTGAAGCTCTTCGACAAGAAGCCGATGCCCTCGTGGGGTGCCGACCTGTCCGGGATCGACTTCGAGAAGATCAAGTACTTCGTCCGGTCGACCGAGCAGCAGGCCGCCTCGTGGGAGGACCTGCCCGAGGACATCAAGAACACCTACGACAAGCTGGGCATCCCCGAGGCCGAGAAGCAGCGCCTGGTCGCCGGTGTCGCCGCCCAGTACGAGTCGGAGGTCGTCTACCACCAGATCCGCGAGGACCTGGAGGAGCAGGGCGTCCTCTTCCTGGACACCGACACCGCGCTGAAGGAGCACCCCGAGCTCTTCCAGGAGTACTTCGGCACGGTCATCCCGGCCGGCGACAACAAGTTCTCCGCGCTCAACACCGCGGTCTGGAGCGGCGGGTCCTTCATCTACGTGCCCAAGGGCGTCCACGTGGAGATCCCGCTGCAGGCCTACTTCCGGATCAACACCGAGAACATGGGCCAGTTCGAGCGGACCCTGATCATCGTCGACGAGGGCGCCTACGTCCACTACGTCGAGGGCTGCACCGCGCCGATCTACAAGACCGACTCGCTGCACTCGGCGGTCGTGGAGATCATCGTCAAGAAGAACGCGCGCTGCCGCTACACGACCATCCAGAACTGGTCGAACAACGTCTTCAACCTGGTCACCAAGCGTGCCGTCGCCTACGAGGGCGCCACCATGGAGTGGATCGACGGCAACATCGGCTCCCAGGTCACCATGAAGTACCCCGCGGTGTACCTCATGGGCGAGCACGCCAAGGGCGAGACGCTCTCCATCGCCTTCGCCGGCGAGGGCCAGCACCAGGACACCGGCTCCAAGATGGTGCACTGCGCCCCCAACACCTCCTCCACCATCGTCTCCAAGTCGGTGGCCCGGAGCGGGGGCCGCGCCTCCTACCGGGGCCTGGTGCAGGTGCAGGAGGGCGCCGACCGCGCCAAGTCCACGGTCAAGTGCGACGCGCTGCTGATCGACACCATCAGCCGCTCCGACACATACCCCTACAACGACATCCGCGAGGACGACACCGAGCTCGGCCACGAGGCCACGGTGTCCAAGGTCAGCGAGGACCAGCTCTTCTACCTGATGAGCCGCGGCATGGACGAGGACGAGGCCATGGCGATGATCGTGCGCGGGTTCGTCGAGCCCATCGCGCGCGAGCTGCCCATGGAGTACGCCCTGGAACTGAACCGGCTCATCGAGCTGCAGATGGAAGGAGCGGTTGGTTAATGGCCGGCCCGAACCTCGGAGTCAAGGAGCACAGCCACGGCGGCGAGCTCCCGATCTCCAAGCTGGACGTCCACGGGTCCTTCGACGTGGACGCGTTCCCGGTCCCCACGGGCCGGGAGGAGGAGTGGCGGTTCACGCCGCTGCGCCGTCTGCGCGGGCTGCACGACGGCCGCGACATCAAGGACGGCGGCGTCTCGGTCGAGGTGACCGCCCCTGAGGGCGTCACCCACGAGACCGTCGGCTCCGACGACCCGCGGCTGGGCACCACGTTCCTGCCCACCGACCGGGTGTCGGCGCTGGCCTTCCGCGACTTCGGCTCCTTCGGCGGCGCCACCGTGGTGACCGTCGCCAAGGACGCCCAGGTCGCCGAGCCCGCCTACATCAAGGTCACCGGCCAGAACCGGGGCGACGCCTACGGGCACATCCTGGTCCGCGCCGAAGCGCACTCCAAGGCCACCGTGGTCCTGGAGTACGCCGGTGAGGCGGTCTACGCCGACAACGTCGAGTTCGTCGTCGGGGACGGCGCCGAGCTGACCGTCATCAGCCTGCAGGACTGGAGCCGCGACGCGGTGCACGTGGGCCACCACTACACCAAGGTCGGCCGCGACGCCCGGTTCAAGAGCTTCGTGATCACCCTGGGCGGGGACCTGGTCCGCATGTCGCCCAAGGTCGGCTACACCGCCCCCGGCGGCGACGCCGAGCTGCACGGGCTCTACTTCACCGGCGACGGCCAGCACCACGAGCACCGCTCGCTGATCGACCACAACGTCTCCCACACCCGCAGCCGCGTCGAGTACAAGGGCGCGCTGAGCGGCGAGGGCGCGCACGGCGTGTGGATCGGCGACGTGATCATCGGCGAGGGCACCGAGGGCACCGACTCCTACGAGTACAACCGGAACCTCGCGCTGACCGACGGCACCCGGGTGGACTCGGTCCCCAACCTGGAGATCTTCACCGGCGAGGTGGAGGGGGCCGGGCACGCCAGCGCCAGCGGGCGGCTCGACGAGATCCACCTGTTCTACCTGCGCTCGCGCGGCATCCCGGAGGACGAGGCCCGCCGCCTGGTCATCCGCGGCTACTTCGCCGAGCTCATCGGCCGGATCGACGTGCCCGAGCTGCGCGAGCGGATCATGGCCGAGGTCGAGGAGAAGCTGGCCGAGCATGAGTGAGGGCACCTTCACCCGGGTCTGCGCGCTGGGCGACCTCCCCGAGGAGGGGGCGCTCGGCGTGGAGGTCGGAGGCACCCCGGTGGCGGTGGTGCGCAGCGAGGGCGAGGTGTACGCGATCAGCGACATCTGCTCGCACGCCGAGGTCAACCTGTCGGAGGGCGAGGTCGAGGACGGCACCATCGAGTGCTGGCTGCACGGCTCCTGCTTCGAGCTGACCTCCGGCAAGCCGATCAACCCGCCCGCCGTCCAGGCGGTGCCCACCTACGCAGTCAAGATCGACGGCGACGACGTCCTCGTCTCGCTGGACACCACGAGTTCCTGAGGCTTGAAACAGATGACGAAGTTCGAAATCCGCGGGGTGCGCGCCGACGTCCTGATCGGGGCCGACGAGCGCGAAGAGATCCTCAAGGGCGTGGATCTGACCATCAACTCCGGTGAGACCCACGCCATCATGGGCCCGAACGGGTCCGGTAAGTCCACCCTGGCCTACGCCGTCGCCGGCCACCCCAAGTACGAGATCACCGCGGGCGAGGTCCTCCTCGACGGCGAGAACGTGCTGGAGATGAGCGTGGACGAGCGGGCCCGCGCCGGCCTGTTCCTGGCCATGCAGTACCCGGTCGAGGTCCCGGGCGTGTCCATGTCCAACTTCCTGCGCAGCTCGGTCACCGCGGTGCGCGGCGAGGCGCCCAAGCTCCGCCAGTTCTCCAAGGAGCTGCAGGGCACCATGAAGGACCTGTCCATCGAGTCGTCCTTCGCGGCCCGCGGCGTCAACGAGGGCTTCTCCGGCGGCGAGAAGAAGCGCCACGAGATCCTCCAGCTGGAGCTGCTCAAGCCGAAGATGGCGATCCTCGACGAGACCGACTCCGGCCTCGACGTCGACGCCCTCAAGGTGGTCTCCGAGGGGATCAACCGGGCCAAGGCCAACACCGACGTGGGCATCATGCTGATCACCCACTACACCCGCATCCTCAACTACGTGAAGCCCGACTTCGTGCACGTCTTCGCCGACGGCCGCATCGCCGAGTCCGGCGGTCCGGAGCTGGCCGACCAGCTGGAGAACGAGGGCTACGAGCGTTTCGTGAAGGCAGGCGCTGAGCAGTGATCCGAGGCGAGCACGCGCCGCTCGACGCGGAGGCGGTCCGGGGGGACTTCCCGATCCTGTCCCGGACCGTCCGCGACGGGCGCCCCCTGGTGTACCTCGACTCCGGGGCCACATCGCAGAAGCCCCGCCAGGTGCTCGACGCCGAGCGGGAGTTCTACGAGCGCCACAACGCGGCGGTCCACCGCGGCGCGCACCAGCTCGCCGAGGAGGCCACCGACGCCTATGAGGCGGCGCGGTCCACGATCGCGTCCTTCGTGGGCGCCGGCGCCGGCGAAGTGGTGTTCACCAAGAACGCCACCGAGGCCGTCAACCTGGTGGCCTACGCCATGGGCAACGCGGCCACGGCCGACGAGCCCTACCGGCGCTTCTCCGTGGGCCCCGGCGACGAGGTCGTCGTCACCGAGATGGAGCACCACGCCAACCTGGTGCCCTGGCAGGAGCTGTGTCGGCGCACCGGCGCCACGCTGCGCTGGTTCGGGCTGACCGAGGACGGCCGGCTCGACCTGTCGGACATGGAGGACCTGGTCAACGAGCGCACCAAGCTGGTGGCGCTCACCCACCAGTCCAACGTGCTGGGCACGGTCAACCCGGTCCGGGAGGTCACCGCGCGCGCCCACCAGGTGGGGGCGCTGGTGCTGCTGGACGCCGCCCAGTCGGTCCCGCACATGCCGGTGGACGTGCGCGAGCTCGACTGCGACTTCCTGGTGTTCTCCGGGCACAAGATGCTCGGGCCCAACGGCATCGGGGTGCTGTACGGGCGCGCCGAGCTGCTGGCCGCGATGCCGCCGTTCATCACCGGCGGGTCGATGATCGGCGTGGTGCACATGGACCACAGCACCTGGGCCGAGCCGCCGCAGCGGTTCGAGGCCGGGGTGCCCATGGCGCCGCAGGCGGTCGGGCTGGCCGCGGCGTGCGACTACCTGTCGGCGATCGGCATGGACCGGGTGGCCGAGCACGAGCACCGGCTCACCGAGTACGCGGTCAAGCTGCTGGGCGGTATCGACGGGGTGCGCATCGTCGGCCCCACCGACACCGTGGACCGGGGCGGCGCGGTCTCCTTCACCGTCGAGGGCATCCACCCGCACGACCTGGGGCAGGTGCTCGACGACGAGGGCGTGGAGGTGCGCGTGGGGCACCACTGCGCCTGGCCGCTGCACCGGCGGTACCAGGTGCAGGCCACCACGCGGGCCTCGTTCTACCTGTACAACACGCTCGCGGACGTGGAGGCGCTGGCCGAGGCCGTGCGCACCGCGCAGCGGTTCTTCGGGACCGTCGAGGCGCGCTAGGAAGGGCCGGAACATGCGCTTGGACGCGATGTACCAGGAGATCATCCTGGACCACTACCGCAACCCGCACAACAAGGGGCTGCGGGAGCCCTTCGAGGGAGAGGCCCACCACATCAACCCCACCTGCGGGGACGAGGTGACGCTGCGGGTGCACTTGGCGCCCGGCTCCGGCGAGGGGGGCGCGGCGAAGGTCGCCGACGTGTCCTACGACAGCATGGGCTGCTCCATCAGCCAGGCCAGCGCGTCGGTCATGACCGACCTGCTGATCGGGCGGACGGTGGACGAGGGCTTGGAGATGCTCGACGCCTTCAACGAGCTCATGCACTCCAAGGGCCAGGGCGAGCCGGACGAGGACGTCCTGGAGGACGCGGTGGCGTTCGCCGGGGTGTCGAAATACCCTGCCCGTATCAAGTGCGCCCTGCTCGCCTGGATGGCGTGGAAGGACGCGACCGTGCAATCCCTGGGAAGCGACCCCCGTGCGGACGGGGACGGACCGGAGAGTGGCTCATGAGTGAGAACGAGACCGCGGCCCCGGAGCAGGCGGTCCAGGGCGGGCCGGGCGAGGGGCTGGGCCAGGAGGCCCTGGCCGAGGAGATCGGCGAGGCCCTCAAGGACGTCATCGACCCCGAGCTGGGCGTCAACGTCGTCGACCTGGGCCTGCTGTACGGGGTGAACGCCGACGATGCCAGCATCACCCTGGACATGACCCTGACCAGCGCCGCGTGCCCGCTGACCGACGTCATCGAGGACCAGGCCACCAGCGCCCTGGACGAGTTCGGCCGCGAGGTCAAGATCAACTGGGTCTGGATGCCCCCGTGGGGCCCGGACAAGATCACCGAGGACGGCCGCGACCAGCTGAGGATGCTGGGCTTCAACGTCTGAGAGGTCCGGGGGAGAGCCCCCGCCGGACCGACCTCCCTCAGGAGCGGACACCGAGGGCCGGGACGCCGAAAGGCGCCCCGGCCCTTCCCTTTCCCGCGATGATCTCGACGGAAGTGCTGTCACAACCGCCGGAATGACACCACTCCCGTCGAGATCATCGCGGGTGGGGCCGACAGCGGAGCGGTCAGTGCGGGGCGGCCAGGCTCTGGCGCAGTTCCTCGGCGATGTCCTCGTCTCCGCGCTGGGAGAGCATGTCCAGCAGCTTCCGCGGGTCCGGCCCGGGGTCCTCCTCCTCGGTGATCCTGCGGGCGATGATCCGCAGCGCCTCGTCGGTCGGGGCCGGGGCGGTGTAGCCGATCAGGTGCAGCGCCCTGCCCGTCGGGCCGTGGCCGCCCAGGTCGGCGGCGGGCAGGCGGCGGGCGTCGAGGCGGTCGCCGTCCACGGTGATGAACACCCGGTCGCCGGGCTGGGCCGAGAGCCGCCGCAGCAGCGGCCGCAGGGAGTCGAAGGCCGCCTCGTCCCGCCACACCAGCACCAGCAGGTCGGCGCCGGGCGCGGTCAGGCACAGCAGGCGCCCCGGCTGCAGCCCCAGGTGGGTCGCGTACCCCGGGGGCACGGTCACCGGGGCGCCGTTGAGGTGCTCCGGTCCGATGTCCACCCGGTGCCACCACCGCCCGTCCGGCGCGCGGAAGCACCGCGGCGAGGTCGCCACCCCCGGCGGGGCGGGCGCGGCGGCGGCCACGCCCGGGGCCTCCGGCCGATCCGCCCCCGCCTCGTGCGCGGCGCCCGGCCGCCGGCGGATCGGCAGCCCGCCCGCGGTGGTCGAGCCGTCCTCCTCCGACAGCTCCGAGCGGCCGCCGAAGGCGGGCGCCGGGGCGGGGCCCTCGGGCGGCAGCGACGGGTCGATCAGCACCCGCCCGTCGCGCAGCTCGATGCCCGGCGTGCTCTGCAGCCACGCCCGCAGCGACCGGCGGCGGATCCCGATCCGGTCCAGCCGCACCGCCGCGTCGTCCAGGGTCGGGGCGTCCCCCAGCATCTCCCGCGTCTGCCAGCGCATCCGCTCGGGGTCGTCGGCCACCAGCCACCCGTTGTGCAGCCGCCGGTCGGTGAAGAAGGTGATGAGCACCCGCCACAGCGGCGCCTTCAGCGACGGCACCGTGACCGGGTGGTCGGGGTGGGCCCCGATGAGCGTGTCGATGGTGGTGGCCGCGCCGAGCTCCTCGGACAGCTCCCGCAGGTGCCGGGTGACCGGCTCGCCCCCGGACGAGGACAGCCACTGCAGCAGCCGCTCCTCCACACTGCGCTGGGCGTTGCGGATGTCCCCGATGTCGGCGCCGCTCTGGTCGGCGAGCAGGCGGATGCTGATCGGGTCGGCCGCGAACAGCCGCTCGGCGGCGACCGTGCGCTCCAGCGGGCTCCACCCGCGGAGGAACTCCTCCAGCAGGTCCACCATCGGGTGGGCGCCCAGCCCCGCCCCGTCCCCGGCCCCGTCGGCGTCGCGGGAGGGTGCCCGCTCGGCCCCGTGGTCGGGCTCCTGCGGCTGTTCCCGCTCCTGCTCGCGGGCGTGCTGGTTGCGCAGCGCGCGCAGGGTGCGGATGGCCCGCGTCGCAGGGCTCTGCGGCACGTCGGCGCCGCCCCGCCCGGGCGCGGACACCGCCTCGGGCGGCGGCCCCTCCTCCAGGTCGGCGCCGGTGGCCGCGGACAGGTACGCCAGGGCGCGGCGGACCCGGTCCGGGGCGCCGTCGGGCAGCCAGTGGGCGACCGTGCGCACCGCCTCGATCATCAGCGCGGGCGAGGGCAGCGGCCCGGTGCGCGCCGCCTCGCCGCAGAACGGGCGCAGCGCCTGCCAGACGGCCGAGCCGATCACCTCGACCGGCCCGCAGTCGGCGGGGAAGGGCCAGTCGGCCACGGCCGAGGGGGGCGCCCCGATGAGGGTCCCCCAGTCGCCGGCGGTCGCCAGGAGGGCGCCGCGCACCGGTTCGGCGACCTCGTCGAGGTCCACCGGCAGGGCGCGCAGCACCGGCAGGAAGTCGCCGACGGGTATGTGGTCCCAGTACTCGGACATGAGCAGCGCGAGGTTGTGCGCGAGCCACGGCGGCCCGGCGATGTCCAGCGCGCGCGGCAGCGGCAGTGACCGCCACCAGCCGTCGACCAGGCGGCTGTGCCCCAGGTAGGGCGTGAGGTCCTCAGGGCGGCTCCAGCGCAGCGCCGGGGCCAGGTCGGTCAGGCAGATCGGGGAGATGGCGTTCATCCGCGGTGGACCTCGACCTCCAGGGGTACGGCGCAGGGACGTGGGCCGCCGCAGGGAGCCGGAGCGGTCGGCCGGTGTTCCACTTTATGCGCCCTTGCCGGATTCGGTGCCCGCTGTCCTGCGACTGCCTGGGCCGGCGGGGGACACGGGCGCCCAGCGCGCCCGCGGGTGATCGTACGTCGGCGCGGCGCGGAAGGGTAGGGCGCGGCCGCCGGACGGCCGCATCCCCGCTGTGCGCAGGACCCCGCGGACTCCCGGAAGCGGGCGGGAGCACGGCCCGGAGGCGCACCGGGGCCCAGTTCCCCGGGCCGGTGCGCCTCCGGGCGCCGGAGTCACTCCCCGGCCAGAGTGGCGACCATCTCCGCCGGTACCGGAACGCTCGGCCCGTTTCCGGGGTTGACCGCCAGTCCCACCCCTTCGGGCAGCGCGGAGGCCAGGTCGCGCACGGCCAGCACCGCGCACGGCACCTCCGCGCTCCGCTCGTCGTACTGGGAGCGGGAGGTGAACACGGGGATGTACACGCGGCCCTCCAGCTCCAGCGACGGCAGGGCGATGGACCCGTCCTGCTGGGTCCCCGACCCCTCGGGCACGGGCACCCAGACGCTGCCCTCGGCGAAGGCGGACAGGAACGCCCGCACGGCGCCGCCCGCCTCGGGGCCGCCCGCCTCCGCGCCGTCCTCACCGGAGCCGTCCGCGGCCCCGGCGGTCTCGGCCTCGGCCGGGGCGTCCCGCAGGGCCCGCCCGAGGGCCTCCTCGACCGGGTTGGCGGGGAACCCGGCGTCCGCGTCTGCGCTGTCGTTGCTGGTCATGGGGTGAGATGCCCGTCTCTTCTCGGGTGCGCCGCCGGGGGCTGCGCCAGGTCACGGTCGGGACCTCCGCCGGTCTCGGTCAGGCGTCGCCCCGGCCCGGCGTCGGCGGTCGGCGGTATGCTTGTCGGGCACGCCGTACCCCTGCCTTTCTCCTTTGACACGTGCTCGTCGGTGTTGCGAGAGGCACACGTGGCGGTCCTCCGCAAGCGCGTGCTCCGTCCCCGATCCCGACGCGGCGTGCCGCGCGTCAACGCCCGAGTCCGCATGATAGGTGGAAGTGACTGACCTGCAGATGAATCCCCCTGGAGGAGAGCGGGCGGAGGGACCGGCGGTCGTCCGCTCCTACATGGCCATCGGCGACAGCCTGACCGAGGGGCTGGAGGACGTCGCACCCGACGGGGGCTACCGGGGCTTCGCCGACCGCCTGGCCGAGCACCTGTCCGCGGACGAGCCCCGGTTCCGGTACGCCAACCTCGCGGTGCGCGGGCGGCGGATGCGGCACATCACCGGCGAGCAGCTCGACCGCGTGCTGGAGGAGCGCCCCGACCTGGTGACCGTGCACGCGGGCGGCAACGACGTGCTGCGCCCCGGCACCGACCTGGACGCCCTCGCCGCCCAGCTGGAGCAGGCGGTGCTGACCATGCGGCGGGCCGGCGTCCGGGTGGTGCTGCTGTCCGGGCACGACACCGGCTGGGTGCCGGTGCTGCGCATCTACCGCGGGCGCATCGCGGTGTTCAGCATGCACCTGCGCGCCATGGCCGAGCGCACCGGCGCCGACATCGTCGACCTGTGGTCGATGGAGGCGCTGAACGACCCCCGCGCCTGGAACGAGGACCGGCTGCACTTCAACGGCGACGGCCACCGGATCGTGGCGGCCCGCATCGCCGAGGTGCTCGGGCAGCCGATGGGCCCACGCGACCTGTGGGCGCGGCCGTGGGAGACCCCGACGGTGCGCCTGCCGCGGATCCTGCGCCGGCGCGAGCACATGCGCTGGGCCCGCGAGTACCTGGTGCCGTGGCTGGGGCGGCGGGCCATGGGCCGCTCCTCCGGCGACGGCCGCGAGCCCAAGCGCCCGGAGCTGGCGCCGTTCCAGCCCCCGCCCTGGGCCGAGCGCGCCCCGGGGGAGAAGGTGAACGGCGCCCGGCCCGGAGGGGCGGGCGCGGTCGGCGGGGCGGACGGCGCAACCCCGCGGGTCAACGGCTCGGCGAACGGCACGGCGAACGGCACGGCGCGCGTGCCCGACACCGCCCCGGTGGACGAGGCGGCCCCCGAGGCCTGACGCCGGCCGGAAACGGGAAAAGGGGCCCACCGGCCGCGCGCGGCCGGTGGGCCCCTTTCGATCGCTGTACCGGCGCCTCAGGCGCGGCGGAAGGCCACGGCGATGTTGTGGCCGCCGAACCCGAAGGACTCGTTGATCGCCCCCACCGCGTCCGCGGGCATGTCGCGGGCCTTGTCGCGGACGATGTCCACGGACACGTCCGGGTCCAGCTCCTCGATGTTGATCGTCGGCGGGATGCGGCCCTCGTGCAGGGCCAGCACGGTGGCGATGGACTCCACCGCCCCGGCGCCGCCCAGCAGGTGGCCGGTCATCGACTTGGTGGAGGTGACCGCCACCCGGTCGGCGGCGGCGTCGCCGAGCGCGCGGCGGATCGCCAGCGTCTCGCCCACGTCGCCGGTCGGGGTGGAGGTGGCGTGCGCGTTGATGTGCGCCACGTCCGCCGGGGCCATGCCCGCGTCCTCCAGCGCCATCGTGATGGCCCGCGCCTGCCCCTCGCCCTCGGGCTCGGGGGCGACGATGTCGTGCGCGTCGTCGGAGTACCCGGCACCGGCCGCCACCGCGTACACGCGGGCGCCGCGGCGCGCGGCGTGCTCGGCCGACTCCAGGACCACGATGCCCGCGCCCTCGCCCATGACGAAGCCGTCCCGGCCGGTGTCCCACGGGCGGGAGGCCGCCTGCGGGTCGTCGTTGCGGGTGGACAGCGCCCGCATGGAGGCGAAGGAGGCGATGTTCAGCGGATGGATCGCCGCCTCCGTTCCGCCCGCGATGACCACGTCGGCGCGGCCCGAGCGGATCATCCCGATCGCGTCGGCGATCGCCTCGCTGCTGGAGGCGCAGGCGCTGACCGGGGCGTGCGCACCGGCGCGGGCGGTGAACTCCAGGGCGACCGCCGCCGAGGGGCTGTTCGGCATGAGCATCGGCACCGTGAACGGCGAGACGCGCTTCCAGCCCTTCTCGCGGAAGGTGTCGTACTGCTCCAGGATGGTCAGGATGCCGCCGATGCCGGAGGAGACGACCGTGCCCAGGCGCACCGGGTCGATGTCCGGGGCCCCGGCGTCCTGCCAGGCCTCCTGCGCGGCGATCAGCGCGAACTGCTGGGTGCGGTCGAGGCGGCGCAGCCGCTGTCGGGGAAGCTTCTCCGAGGGGTCCTGGACGGCGCGCCCGGCGATGCGGGCGGGCAGCTCCTGCGCCCAGTCCTCGGTGATCTCGCTGATGCCGGACCGACCTTCGAGGAGGGCGGACCAGGTCGTGGAGACGTCACCCCCCAGCGGGGTGGTGGCGCCCAGGCCAGTGACGACGACTTCGGTGCTGTTCATCGGCCTTTCGCCCTTCGCGTCATGGTAGGTCGTACCCGGCGGCGCGCCGGGGCATGTGGAGGCGGATGCGCGGATGCCCCGGCGGCGGCGCGGTGGCGCCGCCGCCGGGCGGGCGCACTACTTCTGGATGAAGTTGATGACGTCCTGGACCGTCTTGAGGTCCTTGAGCTGGTCGTCGGGGATCTCGACGCCGAACTTGTCCTGCGCCGCGACCGCGATCTCGACCATGGAGAGCGAGTCGATGTCGAGGTCGTCGACGAAGCTCTTGTCGGCGGTGACCTCGGCGGCGGGGACCCCGGCGATCTCGTCGACGATCTCGCCGAGGCCGGCCAGGATGTCCTGCTCGGTGTGCTGCGCCATGTTGCGGTAACTCCTTCTCGGTGCGCCCCGGAGCCTTCCGGGGCCGTGTACGTCGCCGTCGCGGCCCGATCGCGCGCGGACGGACCGCGGCCGCCAGGCTCTAGGGGATGCGCAGGACCTGCGCCGCGTAGGTCAGTCCGGCGCCGAATCCCAGGGTGAGCACGGTGCTCCCCGACGGCAGCTCGCCCCGTCCCCCCATGCGCGCGATGGCCAGCGGGATGGACGCGGACGAGGTGTTGCCAGCGGAGACGATATCGCGGGCGATGAGCGCCTGCGGCGCCCCCAGCTTGCGCGCGATCGCCTCCACGATCCGCAGGTTGGCCTGGTGCGGGACGAACGCGGTGAGCTCGGAGGGGTCGACCCCCGCCCGCTCCAGGGCCTGCAGCGCCACCTTGTGCAGCTCGGTGGTGGTCCACCGGAAGACCGCCTGGCCCTCCTGGTAGAGGTAGCGGTTCTCGCGCAGGTAGATCTTGTCGGCGCGCTCGCCGGAGCTGCCCCAGACCACCGGCCCGACGCCGTTCTCCTCGGCGGGGGCGGCGCCCACCACCGCGGCGCCGGCGCCGTCGGCGAAGATCACACAGGTGGACCGGTCCTCCCAGTCGACCCAGTCGGAGAGCTTCTCCGAGCCCACCACCAGCACGTTGCGCGCCGAACCGCCGCGCACGGCGTCGGCGGCCAGGCCGGTGGCGTAGCAGAACCCGGCGCAGGCGGCGTTGACGTCGAAGGCGCCCGGCGCGCCGATGCCCAGCCGCGCGGCGACGGTGGCGGCGGCGTTGGGGATCTGGTCGCGCTGGGTGCAGGTGGCGACGATCACCAGGTCGATGTCGTCGGGGGAGAGCCCGCTCGCCGCCAGCGCCTTGCCCCCGGCGGTGACCGCCATGGACTCCACCGACTCGGTGTCGTCGGCGATGCGGCGCTCCTCGATGCCGACCCGGCTGCGGATCCACTCGTCGCTGGTCTCGACCCGCTGCGCGAGGTCGTCGTTGGTGACGACGGTGGCCGGCTGGTGCTCGCCGAAGGCGAGGATCCGTGCGCCCCCGGGGGTGGCGGGGACGGGCAGTGCGGTGCTCATCGGGACGGACCTTCCGAAGCGGCGGTGCCGGAGTGCTCCGCGACCAGCTTCTGGGCCGCGTCGAGGTCCTCCGGCGTCTTGACGGCCAGCCGCTCGACCCCGCGCAGGGAGCGCTTGGCCAGGCCCACCAGGGTTCCGGCGGGGGGCAGCTCGATGAGCGCGGTCACCCCCAGGTCGGCCAGGGAGGCGGTGCAGGAGTCCCAGCGCACCGGCGAGCTGATCTGGGAGACCAGCAGGTCGAGGTAGTCGCGGCCGGCGGCGACGACCGAGCCGTCGCGGTTGGTGAGCAGGCGGGTGCGCGGGTCGGCGGGCGAGACGGCCTGGGCCGCCTGCCGCACGCGCTCCACCGCCGGGGCCATGTGCTCGGTGTGGAACGCCCCGGCGACCGACAGCGACCGCAGCCGGGCGCCCTTGGGCGGGTTCTCGGCGAACGCGGCCAGCGCCTCGGCGGTGCCGGCGGCGACGACCTGCCCCGAACCGTTGTCGTTGGCGGCGGTCAGCCCGGCACCGGCGATGGCGGCCAGGACCTCGTCGCGGTCGCCGCCCAGAACGGCGGTCATGCCGGTGTCCGCGGCCGCGGAGGCCTCGGCCATCCCGCGCCCGCGCTCGGCGACCAGGGAGAGGGCCGCCTCGGGGGCGAGCACCCCGGCCAGCCCGGCGGCGGTGAACTCGCCCACGCTGTGCCCGGCGACGGCGTCGGCGCGGGCGGCGGCGGTCTCCAGGTCGCCGAAGAGGGACATGGCCGCGGCCAGCCCGGCGCTCACCAGGAGGGGCTGGGCGACGGCGGTGTCGCGGATCTCCTCGGCGTCGGCGGTGGTGCCGTAGCGCACCAGGTCCAGCCCGGCGACCTTGGACCAGGCCTCGAAGCGCTCGGCCATGCCGGGCGCTTCGAGCCACGGGGAGAGGAATCCGGGAACCTGGGCGCCTTGGCCCGGAGCAACGATTACAAGCACGGCATCAACCTTGCCCTGTAGGACATCACCATCTGGATGAGGACAACGACGAAGTTTACGAGACGGCGTTTGTCAGTAGTCCACAAAGCCCCGGTCAGCCGGGCGATGGCGGGGAGTGCGCGGAGCGGATGCCACTCTGGAGGGGTGAGCACCGAGAAGAACGGCCGCGACCGTGCGGCGGATGAGGACGGCGCCGGGCCCGGCCGTCCCGGGGACGACGCCGCCCGGGCCGAGGCGGCGCAGGACGCCGCCCGCTCCGGCGACGACGCCGTCCGCGCCGAGACCGTCAAGCGGCTCGAGAAGTCCATGGGGGACCTGGGCACGGCCGCGGTGGCGCGCATGGAGAGCCGCCTGTCCTGGTTCCGCCGCATGTCCGCCGAAGACCGCTCCTGGGTGGGCCTGGTCGCCCAGTCCGGGGTGGCGGCCTTCGTCGACTGGTTCAAGACCCCGGGGCGCGGCCGCCCCGCCATCACCGTCGAGGTGTTCGGCACGGCGCCGCGCGAGCTGACCCGCTCGGTCAGCCTCCAGCAGACCGTGGACATGATCCGGGTGGTCATCGACGTGGTGGAGAACCAGGTCGAGGAGCTGGCGGCGCCCGGCGGGCAGCAGCAGCTCCGCGAGGCGGTGCTGCGCTACACCCGCGAGGTGGCCTTCAGCTCGGCCAAGGTCTACGCCCGCGCCGCGGAGGCGCGCGGGGCCTGGGACGCCCGCCTGGAGGCGCTCATCGTCGACGCGCTGCTGCACGGCGACCGCGACGAGGGGCTGCAGACCTGGGGGTCGGCGCTGAGCTGGTCGCGCACCCCGGTGGTGGCGGTCGCGGGGGAGGCCGGGGAGGACGGCCGCGCCGTCATGGAGGACCTGCGCGGGGCGGCCCGCCGGGCCGGGCACGACGTGCTGGCCGGGCAGCAGGGCGACCGGGTGGTGCTGGTGCTCGGGGTCGGCGCCAAGCTCGCCGCGGGCACCGCCGAGGGGGAGGTGCCGATGGCGGCCGCCGAGCCGCTGGCGGGCCTGTTCGCGCCCGGCCCGGTGGTGGTCGGCCCGCCGGTGGGGGAGCTGCGCGCGGCCGGGACGTCGGTGGCGGCGGCCGTCAACGGGCTGCGGGCGGCCGTGGCCTGGCCGGACGCGCCGCGCCCGGTGCTCGCCGAGGACCTGCTGCCCGAGCGCGCCCTGGACGGGGACCGGGCGGCGCGCAAGCAGCTGGTGGAGGAGATCTACGAGCCGCTGCGCACGGCGGGGTCGCCGCTGCTGGACACGCTGTCGGTGTACCTGGAGCACGCCTCGTCCCTGGAGGCGACGGCGCGGATGCTGTTCGTGCACCCGAACACGGTGCGGTACCGGCTGAGCAGGATCGCGGAGCTGACCGGGCACATGCCCGCGGACGGGCGGGGGTCGTTCATCCTGCGCGTCGCGGTCACCTTGGGCCGCCTCGCCGAGGGCGGCGCCGACAGGTAGGGGCCGGGGAGCCCGAGGGGGAGCGCTGCCGGGGCCCAGAGGCCCCGCACGCCACTCGCGGCGTCCCGCGCCCCCCGCTCCCGCCGGTGTGACCTTCGGCCCTGAAATGCCCCCCGGAGCTCTGTTTTATCCCCGGTTGACCCGTGGTGCGATAGACCTGTCGTGAGGTGTTCGATCGGCGCGAGCGTGCTGGAACGCGGCGGTTGCCGCGGACGTTCACGCAGGAGAGGATGAGAGGAGTGTTCCGCCTCTCTTCTCCCGTTCGGGGAGTGAACCTCCCTTGAGGCGGCGGCGTCCTCTACCGGCGAGCGGCCGGCGCGGGGACGCGGAGGGGCGGCCGCACCGATGACGGCCATGTGATGGTGTGGGGGCGTTGCAGTGGTGAAGAGGCTGTGGGAGACGGCGAAGCGTCTCTACGGCGAGGCGGCCGAGGCCGTCCTCGCGCCGACCGAGTCCGGGCAGCTCTGGCGCAAGGTCCTGTTCTTCGTTCCGGTTCCCGTTCCCGTTCTGGCCGTGGTGGCGCTGATGGTCGGCGGCCACCTGTCCGCGGCCGGGGTGTGGATCCTGGCGTCGGGTTCGGTGGCGGTCGCCTCGCTGCTGCTGGCCTCGGTGGTGCAGCCGACGCCGCTGCCCGAGGGCCTGTCCACCGGCGCCTCCGTGCGCCGGTCGCTGCACCGGTTCCGGCAGATCACCTCGCTGCGGATCGCCCTGGCACTGACCCCGGTCGCCGTGGGCGCCGGGTTCGCCGTGGCCGGGGGCGGGCTGCTGCCGCTGCTGACCGCGCTCGCGCTGGCCTGGCCGCAGCTGGTGCTGGCGGCACCGACGTTCTTCGTGATCACCCGGGCCCGGCGGGCCATGGAGGCCTGGGGCACCAAGGCCTACCTCTGGGCGGGCCTGGCCCAGCCCGCGCCGGTGGAGTGGCCGGTCGCGACCGCGCTGGCGGCGCGGATCCGCGCCTACCGCACGGCGCGCGCCGAGGGGGCGACGGCGGCGACGGCCGCGGGCTCGACCGGGTACGCCGAGGACAAGGACGCCGACGCCGACGAGGAGGCCGAGACCGCGACCGGACTGCCGAGCCGCCTGGCCGCGCCCAGCGGTGACCGCCCCGAGCCGTCGGACCTGCTGCCGGGCTTCCCGGCCGAAGGCGCCCCGCAGGCGCGCCCCATCCCGAGGGGGAGCGCGGCCGGCCGCCGCCGTATGCCGGATGGGCAATGGCCCTGCGTCCCGATGTGCGGGGGGCTCGGCCGGTGCCCCGCTGACGGGCCCCGGCCTCCTCGGGCGCATCGGGCGGGGGGCCTCCGGGTACGACGTCCGCGTGACGACAGGACGCTGGCAGTTCTGGGTGGATCGCGGTGGCACCTTCACCGACGTCGTGGCCCGTGCGCCCGACGGTCGGATCAGGACGCACAAGCTCCTCTCGGACAATCCCGCCGAGTACGAGGACGCCGCGGTCGCCGGGATCACCGCCCTGCTCGGCGGCCCTGTCGGCCCCGACACCGTCGAGTCCGTGCGCATGGGCACCACGGTGGCCACCAACGCCCTCCTCGAACGGGCGGGCGAGCGCACCGCGCTGGTCGTCACCGGCGGGTTCACCGACGCCCTGCGCATCGGCTACCAGGCCCGCCCCCGCATCTTCGACCGGCACATCCGCCTGCCCGACCCCCTGTACGAGCGGGTCATCGCCTACGACGAGCGCATCGCCCCCGACGGCACCGTCGTGCGCCCGCCCGACCTGGACGCGCTCGCCGCCGACCTCCGGCGCGCGCTCGACGACGGCATCGGCGCGGTCGCGGTCCTGTGCATGCACAGCCACCTCCACCCCGAGCATGAACGCGCCGCCGGGGACCTCGCCCACCGCCTGGGCTTCTCCCAGGTGTCGCTGTCCAGCGAGGCCTCCCCGCTGATGAAGCTCGTCCCCCGCGGGGACACCGCCGTCGCCGACGCCTACCTGTCCCCGGTGCTGCGGCGCTACATCGACCGGGTCGCCGAGCGCTCGGGCGGGGTGCGGCTGATGTTCATGCAGTCCAGCGGCGGCCTGGCCGAGGCCGGGCGGTTCCGCGGCAAGGACGCGGTGCTGTCCGGACCGGCCGGCGGCATCGTCGGGATGGTCCGCACCTCCCGGGCGGCCGGGTTCGACCGGGTCATCGGCTTCGACATGGGCGGCACCTCCACCGACGTCTCCCACTACGCGGGCGCCTACGAGCGCGTGCACGAGGCGCAGGTGGCCGGGGTGCGGCTGCGCGCGCCCATGCTCGACATCCACACCGTGGCCGCCGGGGGCGGCTCGGTGCTGCGCTTCGACGGCGGCCGCTACCGGGTGGGCCCCGACTCGGCCGGGGCCGACCCGGGGCCGGCCTGCTACCGCAACGGCGGCCCGCTCACCGTCACCGACGCCAACCTCATGCTCGGCCGCATCCAGCCCGACCACTTCCCCCGCGTCTTCGGCCCCGGCGGGGACGCGCCGCTGGACACCGCCGCGGTCCGCCAGCGCTTCGCCGGGCTCGCGGCGGGCATCGCCGAGCGCACCGGCGACACCCGCACCCCCGAGCAGGTCGCCGAGGGATTCGTGAAGGTGGCCGTGGAGAACATGGCCAACGCGGTCAAGAAGATCTCGGTGCAGAAGGGGCGGCACGCCACCGGGTACTGCCTGACGACCTTCGGCGGCGCGGGCGGCCAGCACGCCTGCGCGGTCGCCGACGCCCTGGGCATCGGCACCGTGCTGGTGCCGCCGCTGGCCGGTGTGCTGTCGGCGCTGGGCATGGGCCTGGCCGACACCACCGCCATGCGCGAGCAGTCGGTGGAGGAGCGCCTCGGCCCCGATTCGGCCCCCGCCCTCGACGGCCTCGCCGACCGGCTCGGCGCCGACGCCCGGGCGCACCTGCGCGACGAGGGCGTCCCGGAGGCGCGCATCGAGCTGCGGCGGCGGGCGCGCCTGCGCTACGACGGCACGGACACCCCGGTCACCGTCGCCCTCGGGGTGGTGCCGGACATGGTCGCCGAGTTCGAGCGCGAGCACCGGCGCACCTACTCCTTCCTGATGGACCGCCCGCTGGTGGTGGAGGCCGTGGAGGTCGAGGCGGTCGCCCCCTCCGACACCGGCGACCCCGCGCCCGCCCCGGCGCCCTCCCCCGAACCCCCCGAGCCGGTGCGGATGCACGTCGCGGGCCGGTGGCGCACCGTCGGGCTGCACCGGCGCGCGGCCCTCCCGCCCGGCACCGACGTCACCGGCCCGGCGGTCGTCGCCGAGGACGGCGCGACCACCGTGGTCGACGACGGCTGGGCGGCGCGGGCCGAACCCACCGGCCACCTGGTGCTGCGCCGGGTGCGCCCCCGCCCGCGCACCGCCCTGGGCACCGGCCCGGACCCGGTGATGCTGGAGGTGTTCAACAACCTCTTCATGTCCATCGCCGAGCAGATGGGCGCCCGGCTGGAGGCCACCGCCCAGTCGGTGAACATCAAGCAGCGCCTCGACTTCTCCTGCGCCCTGTTCGACCCGGGCGGCGGCCTGATCGCCAACGCCCCGCACATGCCGGTGCACCTGGGGTCCATGGGGGCGACCGTGCGTGAAGTGGTCGAGCGCAACGCCGGGCGGATGCGCCCCGGGGACGTGTACGCGGTCAACGACCCCTACCACGGGGGCACCCACCTGCCGGACGTGACGGTGGTGACACCGGTGTACGACGCCGAGGGCGGCGAGGTGCTGTTCCATGTGGCCTCGCGCGGGCACCACGCGGAGATCGGCGGGCTCACCCCGGGGTCGATGCCCGCGTTCAGCCGCGACGTGCACGAGGAAGGGGTGCTGTTCGACAACCACCTGCTCGTGCGGGAGGGGCGCTTCCTGGAGGAGGAGACGCGCGCGCTGCTGGAGGGGGCGCGGTACCCCTCGCGCGCGCCGGAGACCAACCTGGCCGACCTCAGGGCGCAGGTGGCGGCGAACGCCAAGGGTGTCGAGGAGGTCGGAAAGATGATCGGCCACTTCGGCCTTGATGTCGTGCAGGCCTACATGGGGCACGTGCAGCGCAACGCCGAAGAGGCGGTGCGGCAGGTGATCGACGCCTTGGGGGACGGGGAGTTCCGCTACGAGATGGACTCGGGCGCCGTCATCGCGGTGCGGGTGGAGGTGGACCGGGACGCGCGGTCCGCCGTCATCGACTTCACCGGGACCTCGCCGCAACTGGCGACCAACTTCAACGCGCCGTCGTCGGTGGCCCGGGCCGCGGTGCTGTACGTGTTCCGCACGCTGGTGGGGGACGACATCCCGCTCAACGACGGGTGCCTGGTGCCGCTGAGCATCGTCGTTCCCGAAGGGAGCATGCTCGCGCCGGCCTACCCCGCGGCCGTCGTCGCCGGGAACGTCGAGACGTCGCAGGCCGTGACGGGTGCGCTGTACGGGGCGCTGGGCGTGCAGGCCGAGGGGGCGGGCACGATGAACAACGTCACCTTCGGGAACGAGCGGTTCCAGTACTACGAGACGGTGGGATCCGGGTCCGGCGCGGGCGACGGTTTCGCCGGGGCGTCGGTGGTGCAGACGCACATGACCAATTCGCGGCTGACCGACCCCGAGGTGCTGGAGATGCGGCTTCCCGTGCGCCTGGAGGAGTTCTCGGTGCGGAAGGGGAGCGGCGGGGCGGGCGCCTGGCGCGGGGGCGACGGGGGAGTGCGGCGCATCGTGTTCCTGGAGCCGATGACGGTCAGCACGCTCACGGGCAACCGCAGGCGCGCCCCCTACGGTGCGGCGGGCGGCGGTCCGGGCGCGTGCGGAGCCGACCTGGTGGAGCGCGCCGACGGCACCGTGGAGGAGCTGGAGGGGTGCGCGTCGGTGCGCATGGAGCCGGGCGACCACTTGGTCGTCCAGACCCCGGGCGGGGGAGGGTACGGGCGGCGTTCCTAGGCCGAGTCCGAAGTCCCGCCCCTCCGTTGTTGATCTCGGGAAAAACGACGCTACGAGCGCGGTTTGAGCGTCGTATTTCCCGAGATCAACGGGGATCCGGCTCCCCGACCCCCTCGGGCTCCTCCGAGAACGCCTCGACCAGTTGGCGTTCGGCGACGTCGAAGTAGTCGGACAGCTCCTCCGCCGCCTCTTCCAGGCGCCCCTCCTCCAGCAGGCGGTGGATCCGGCGGTTCAGTGCCACGTAGGGGACGTGGAAATCACGCGGGGCCGCCATCGCGTGGAACACCAGCCGCAGCTCCGCCAGCAGCCGCCGCACCACCTCGTCGGTGCGGGGGCTGTCCGCCAGCGCCGCCAGCGCCTGGTGGAACCGCATGTTGGCGGTGCCCACCCCCCACCAGTCGCCCCGCCCCGCGGCCGCCTCGCCCTCCTCGACCGCGGCGCCCACCCGGGCCACCGCGCCCTTCGGGGACCGGTCGGCGCGGCGCACCGCGTCCAGTTCGAGCGCGCGCCGCACCCGGTACAGGTCGACCACGTCAGCCAGCTCCGGTTCGGCGACGAACACGCCGCGGTTGAACCGGTGCACCAGCAGCCGTTCGTGCCCGAGCAGCCGGAAGGCCTCGCGGAGCGTGTTCCGGGAGACCCCCAGGGCCTGGCCGAGCGCCTCCTCCGACAACCGCGCGCCCGGGGCCAGCGCGCCGTCGATGATCCGCTCGCGCAGCGCGTCCGCCACGCGCTCGGCGGTGCTCGACCGCTCCAGCGCACCCCGCAGCCCGGAGAGCGCCTCCAGCCCCTCGCTCGTCGCCACCCTCGGTCCCCGCTCCCTCGGTCGTTCCGCGTCCCGGTCCATGGGGCCGGTCCGGCGCCGCGGCCCCGGCCCACCCCCAATTCTGTCGGAATCCGCGAACGCCCGCGGCGCGGGGCGTGCGGGGGCGGCGGTGACCGGGTTCACGAAGGGGTGTGGCCTGGAGCGCTCGTCGGGGGTACGATGACGTCCGCCCGCGCGATCGGTGAATTGTTCAACAATCCTCATGACGACCGTGCGGGGTCCAGTCCTTCCCCCACCGCGGGATCCCCAGACGAGCGAGGACCGCATGAGCACCACCACGACCACCCCCGCCCGCCGCGGGCGCGGTGTCCTGCTGGGAGCCATGTTCCTGATGGCCACCAGCGCCGTCGGACCCGGTTTCATCACCCAGACCACCGAGTTCACCGTGACGATGGGCGCGGCCTTCGCCTTCGCCATCCTCGTCTCGATCGTCGTCGACATCGCCGTGCAGCTGAACCTGTGGCGGGTCATCGGCGTGGCCGGCCAGCGCGCCCCCGCCCTCGCCGACAAGGTGCTCCCGGGCGCCGGATACGCGCTCGCGGCGCTGATCGTCTTCGGCGGCCTGGTCTTCAACGTCGGCAACATCGGCGGCACCGCCCTGGGCCTCGACGCGCTCGCGGGCATCGACACCCGCATCGGCGGCGCCGTCTCCGCCCTCATCGCCATCGCCCTCTTCCTGAGCAAGCGCGCCGGGATGGCCATGGACCGCATCATCGTGGTGCTCGGCGTCCTGATGATCGCGCTGACCCTCTACGCGGCCTTCACCTCCTCCCCGCCGGTCGGCGAGGCGCTGCGCGGCGCCGTGGCCCCCGGTCCGCTCGGCGGCGACGAGTTCACCGCCATCGTGACCATCATCGGCGGCACCGTCGGCGGCTACATCACCTACGCCGGGGCGCACCGCCTCATCGACGCCGGGGTCACCGGACGCGAGAACGTGCGCGCCATCTCCCGCGCCTCGGTCACCGGCATCGTCGTCACCGGCGTCGTCCGCATCCTGCTCTTCCTGGCGGTGCTGGGCGTGGTGAGCGGCGGCGCCGCCATCGCCGACACGGCCAACCCGCCCGCCGCGGCCTTCCAGCACGCCGCCGGCGAGGTCGGCCTGCGCCTGTTCGGCATGATCATGTGGGCGGCGGCGATCAGCTCGGTCATCGGCGCCTCCTACACCTCGGCCACCTTCATCACCGGCTTCTCCGAGAAGCTGGAGAGGCGCAGCACCTGGGTGGTGGCCGCGTTCATCGCCGTCTCCGCCGCGGTCTACCTCCTGCTCGGCAAGGCCCCGGACACGCTGCTGGTGCTGGCGGGCGCCATCAACGGCCTGATCCTGCCCGTGGGGCTGGCGCTGATGCTGTGGGTCGGCTGGCGCCGTTCCGGCGACCTGCTGCACGGCTACCGCTACCCGCGCTGGCTGCTCGCCCTCGGCGCGGCGGTGTGGGTGCTGACCGTGTACATGGGCTGGAACGCGCTGTCCGGCATCGCCGGCCTCTGGGCCGGCTGACACGGCGGAGCGGGGTCCAGGGGCGCCCCTGGGCGCCCCGCCCTGGCTCCGCACCACCCCGACCGCGACGACGAGCGCGACGACAAAGAGGAGGGAGCGCCCGTGCGCATCGACCTCAACGCCGACCTGGGCGAGAGCTTCGGCCGCTGGGAACTCGGTGACGACGAGGCCCTGTTGACCATCGTCACCAGCGCCAACGTCGCCTGCGGCTTCCACGCCGGCGACCCGACCGTGCTCCGCCGCGCCTGCCGCGGCGCGGTGCGCACCGGGGCCGCGATCGGCGCCCAGGTGGGGTACCGGGACCTGGCGGGGTTCGGCCGCCGGTTCATCGACACCGCGCCCGAGGAGCTGGCCGACGACGTCCTGTACCAGATCGGCGCCCTGGACGGCATCGCCCGCGCCTCGGGCGGGCGGGTCGCCTACGTCAAGCCGCACGGGGCGCTGTACAACGCGATCGTGCACCACGAGGCCCAGGCGGCCGCCGTGGCCGCCGCGGTCCGCGACGCCGCCCCCGGCCTGCCGGTGCTGGGCCTGCCCGGCTCGGCGTGGCTGCGCGCGGCTGAGGACGCCGGACTGCGGCCGGTGCGGGAGGCCTTCGCCGACCGCGCCTACACACCGGACGGCACGCTGGTGTCGCGCCGGGAACAGGGGGCGGTGCTGCACGACCCGGACGAGATCGCCGAACGCTGCGTGCGCATCGTGCGCGGCGAGCCGGTCGCGGCCGTCGACGGCACCCCGGTGCGGATCGAGGCCGAGTCGCTGTGCGTGCACGGCGACACCCCCGGTGCGGTGGAGACCGCCCGGGCGGTGGCCAAAGCCCTGCGCGCCGAGGGCATGGAGCTCGCGCCCTTCGCGGGCGGCGTGCCGGAAGGGGAGGAAGGCGGGAGCGGGAATGCGTGACCGAGCCGCCGTGCGCCCCCTTCGGGCGGTGCCCGCCGCAGCCCACCTCCCCCGGGAGGCGTCGTGCGCGTTCTGACCTGCGGTGACTCCGGCGTCCTCGTCGAGGTCGCCGACCTGGGGGAGGCCCTGGCCCTGCAGGCGGCCCTCGGCGAGGACCCCGTCCCCGGCGTGGTCGAGACCGTGCCCGCCGCACGCACCGTGCTCCTGCGCGTCGCCCCGGACGCCCCCGGCGGGGCGCGGGCCGCGGCCGAGGCGGTGCGGCGGCTCCGCCCCCGGCCCGGTGCCCTGCCGCAGGGCGGCGAGGTGGAGATCGAGGTCCAGTACGACGGCGAGGACCTGGGCGAGGTCGCCGAGATCACCGGAATGACCGAGCGCGGGGTGGTGCGCGCGCACACCGCCGCCCGCTGGACGGTGGCCTTCGGCGGGTTCGCGCCGGGGTTCGGCTACCTGGTCGGCGACGACCGGCGGCTGGACGTGCCGCGCCGCGGCGAGTCGCGCACCCGCGTTCCCGCCGGGTCGGTGGCGCTGGCCGGAGGGTTCGGCGGCGTCTACCCGCGCAGCTCCCCGGGCGGGTGGCGGCTGCTGGGGCGGACCGACGCGGTCGTGTGGGACCTGGACCGCGACCCGCCCGGCCTGCTGGTCCCGGGCACCCGGGTCCGGTTCCGCGAGGTCTGAGCAGGGCGGGGGTGCCGTCGGGAACACCGGCCAGGACGGCGGCGGCCTGATAGGACCGTGCATCGGGTGCCGAGGGGCCCCTCCGCTCCGGCGGAGGCGTCGCGGCACACCGCCCGGCGGGACGCAGGAGGCCTCCGGGGCACGGCCGGATCCACGCGGCGGCCCGGGAGGGCGCGCGGAGGGCCGGCGACGGCTCGGCGAGGAGCGGCCGGACCACCGGCGGGCGCGCCGGGCAACGACGACGAGGAGGGGGAGGACACGTGGCGGACCGGGCACTGGAGGTGCTCGCGCCGGGGCCGCTGGCGACGGTGCAGGATGCGGGGCGGCACGGCCACGCGGCCCTGGGGGTCGGCGCGTCGGGGGCGGCGGACGCCGCCTCCTACGCCCGCGCCAACCGGCTGCTGGCCAACCCGGAGGGGGCGGCGGCCCTGGAGGCGACCATGGGCGGCCTGGCGCTGCGGGCCCGCGGCGAGGTGACGGTGGCGGTCACCGGCGCCCCGTGCCCGGTGCGGGTCGGCGGCCGTGGCGCCGCGACCGCCGAAGTGCTGCGCCTCCGGGACGGGGAGGAGCTGCGCCTGGGCCCGCCCGTGCGGGGGCTGCGCAGCTACGTCGCGGTGCGCGGGGGCGTGGACGTGCCCGCGGTGCTCGGCTCGCGCAGCACCGACGTGCTGTCGGGGCTGGGGCCCGAACCCCTGCGCGCGGGGGACGTGCTCGCGGTGGGGGAGCCGCCGCGCGCCTTCCCCGTGCTCGACGCGGTGCCCGAGCCGCCGGTGGGCGGGGACCGGCTGGAGCTGGGCGTGGTGCTCGGTCCGCGCGACGACTGGTTCGCCCCCGAGGCGGTGGAGTCCCTGCTGGGCGGGGAGTTCGAGGTCACCGGCCGCAGCGACCGGGTGGGCATGCGCCTTGCGGGCCCGGCCCTGCCCCGGGCGGTCGGGGGCGAACTGCCGACCGAGGGGATGGTGTCGGGGTCGCTGCAGGTCCCGCCGGACGGCGAACCGGTGCTGTTCCTGGCCGACCACCCGGTGACCGGCGGCTACCCGGTGATCGCGGTGGTGCGCTCGGCCGACCTGCCCCGCGCGGCCCAGGCCCGCCCGGGCACGAGGCTGTCGTTCGCCGCGCAGCCGTGACGCCGGTGCACACCCAAGCGAGGGGGAGGTCGCACCGTGCAAGGGCGGTGTTCACCCCCGAGGGGCGGCGTCCGCCGGTCTCCGCTGGAAGGGCGCATGGGAGGCGCAGTACGCCGGAGTACGCCGCGGCGGTCGGTCGGCGCCGCCGTGCCGGAGTGGGAGAACGCCCACCGACCGTGGTCGGCGAACCGGGCGGCGGGAACGAACCACCGAGGTCCTTGGCGAGGGTGCCCCGGCCTTCAGGCCGGGGGTGGATCGCTTTCAAAGAATGTCCGGCCCTCCCGCTAGGATCACCACCGCCATGCAGCTTCGCTACCAGTACCGTGTGTACCCGACCCCCGGACAGCGCATAGCGCTCGCCCGGCTGTTCGGGTGCGCGCGGGTGGTGTTCAACGACGGGCTGCGCTACGCCGAACAGGTCAAAGACCGGACCGGGCGGCGCCCTTCGAACGCCGAGATCCAGCGCAAGGTGATCACCGAAGCCAAGCGCACACCCGAGCGGGCGTGGCCGGGCGAGGTATCGCACTCGGTCCTGCAACAGTCCGTGCGCGACCTCGGTACCGCCTATAAGAACTGGCGCGAGTCCCGGTCGGGCTCGCGCAAGGGAGGCAAGCTCGGGCACCCCCGGTTCAAGTCCCGCAAGGACAACCGCCAAGCGGTCCGGTGCGCGGGCAAAGAGTTGCGCATCCACAACGGAAAGCTGGTCTTTCCCAAGGTCGGTGCTCTCAAGGTGCGGTGGTCACGGGACCTGCCCTCCGCTCCGTCGTCGGTCACCCTGATCAAGGACGCGGCCGGCCGGTACTTCGCATCCTTCGTCGTCGGGACCGACGACGAGCCGCTGCCGGAGAGCACCGGCGATGTCGGGATCGACCTCGGGCTGTCGGCCTACGCGATCCTCGACGACGGCACGAAGGTCTGTTCACCGAGGTTCTTCCGGCGCGCCCAACGCAAGCTCAGGCGCGTGCAGCGCGCGCACTCCCGCAAGGCCCAAGGGTCGAACAACCGGGCCAGACACCGTGTGAAGGTCGCGCGGGTGCACGCACGTGTAGCCGCTCAGCGGTCCGACTTCCAACACAAGCTCTCGACACGGCTGATCCGCGACAACCAAGCGGTCTATGTCGAGGGCCTGTCGTTGGCGGGTCTGCTGCGCGGCAATGCCGCCAAGTCGTGGGCGGACGCGGGGTTCTCGGCGTTCGTGCGCATGTTGGAGTACAAGGCCGCACGCTACGGGCGCGCCTTCGCCAAGGCGGACCGGTTCTTCCCCAGTACGCAGATGTGCTCGGAGTGCGGGTCGTTGGCCGGGCCCAAGGGCCTGGAGGGGTTGAAGGTGCGCGTCTGGTCGTGCTCATGCGGCGCCCGCCATGACCGGGATGTCAACGCCGCTAGGAACGTGCTCGCCGCCGGACGGGCGGAGAGCTGAAACGCCTGTGGACAGGGTGTAAGACGGGCCTGGCCCGCTGTCCTGGTCGAAGCAGGAACCCGGCGAGACCCGCACCTTGCGGGTGGTAGGGAATCCCCGGCCTTCAGGCCCGGGAGGACGTCAATGTGAGGAGAGGACATGCCCACACCCACCCTTCCCGACGATGCGGCGTCCCTGGCGCCCGACCAGGCGCGGGCCCTGTTCCGCGGCGGGCTGCGGGTGCCCACCTCCGGCGTCAGCGCCGGGTACGCCCAGGCCAACCTCATCGCGCTGCCCCGCGACTGGGCCTTCGACTTCCTCCTCTTCGCCCAGCGCAACCCCAAGGCCTGCCCGGTGCTCGACGTCGCCGAGGACGGCCGCACCGCCGCCCCGCTCTTCGACGGGGACCTGCGCACCGACCTGCCCGCCTACCGCGTCTACGAGCACGGCCGCCTCGTGGCCGAGACCGCCGACGCCTCCGAACACTGGCGGCCGGACCTGGTGTCCTTCCTCATCGGGTGCAGCTTCACCTTCGAGGCGCCGCTGCTGGAGGTCGGCATTCCCGTCCGGCACATCGAGGCCGGGACCAACGTCGCCATGTACCGCACCTCGCGCCCCTGCCGCCCCGCCGGACGGCTGTCGGGGCCGCTGGTGGTGTCCATGCGGCCGATCCCCGCCGACCGCGTGGCCGACGCGGTGCGGATCACCTCCCGCTACCCGGCCGTCCACGGAGCGCCCGTGCACGTCGGCGACCCGGCGGGGCTCGGCATCGCCGACCTGTCCCGCCCCGACTACGGCGACCCGGTGGAGGTGCGTCCGGGCGAGGTGCCGGTCTTCTGGGCCTGCGGGGTCACTCCGCAGGCGGCCGTCGCCGCATCGGCGCCGGAGTTCGCCATCGGCCACGCCCCGGGCCACATGGCCGTCACCGACGCCCGCGACGCCGACTACCAGGTGCCCTGACCCGCCGCCGGGGGCGACCGCCCCTCGTGCGGCCGGGTTCGCGTCCGCCTACAGCGTGTACGGCCCGTCCTCGTCGACCGCCAGGTCCCCGGAGGCGCCGTCCCGCCCCTTGATCCACACCACCTCGGCGCGGCGGCCGTCGAGCGCGAGTTCGGCGATGGCGTTGTCGAACCACGGCCCCTCGTCCAGCCCCCACTCCAGCAGCGGCGGGCGCACCCCGGCCGTGCGGGCCATGATCCAGCCCGCCCACGCCGTCGGCGCCGCCGCCGACAGCCGCGCCGCCCAGCGGAACTTCGTCGGCAGCCGGTTGCACAGCGGCGACGACACGAGCTGGGCGATGCGCGTCCCGCCCCCGGGGGCGCCCTCGCGCGCGGCCCGCCGTGACGGCCGGGCGCGGGCCAGGTAGGAGAAGTGGACGTCCCCGGACAGGAACAGGGCCGTCGCGGGCGGGTTCCCCCGGGATCCGGAGGCCACCTCCACGAGCGCGCGGGAGACCGAGGCGAACGAGCGCCCGAACGCCGCCCAGTGCTCCAGGTCCAGCGCGCGCCGCAGCTTCTCCGCGGGTCCGCGCAGCCGTTCGCCCCATGCCCCCGACGCGAGCGCCTCGTCCCACGCCTCCAGCCGGTGCACCGCCTTGGGGAGGAGGAAAGGGAGGGTGGACGCGACCAGCAGGTGGTCGGCGTCCCCGGTGAGGCGCTCGTCGAGCCAGGCCGCCCCAGGGGCGCCCAGGATGTCCCTGCGCTGCGCATCGGCCACGTCCCGGCCCGCACGCGTGTCCACCATCAGGAGGCGCGCAGGGCCCATACGGTGCTCGTGGCTCCATACCCTGCTCTGCGGTTCCTCGTGCCAGCCGAGAGCGGCCGCGTCGAGCACGTCGGCGGCGTCCTCCCCCTTCAGCACCGCGCCGTAGAGCGGGTCCTCCGCCCGCTGCTCCGCCGTCAGGTTGCCCAGGTGCTGGTACACCCAGTACGAGCCCAGGCCCGACACGACCCGGTGGCGCCACCAGGGCGAGGCGTCCATCTCCGCGCGCCAGGCGCCCGACGTGTTCCAGTCGTCCCGCACGTCGTGGTCGTCGAACAGCATGAGCGTGGGCACGGTCGACAGCAGCCACCGCACGTCGGGGTCGCTCCACGAGCGCCGGTACAGCTCGGCGTACTCGTCGAAGAAGACCACCTCGTCCTCGGGCGGCCGTGCCTCGGCGCGCGCGTGCGCGTCGGGCCCCGGGCCGGTGGCGGCGCCGCCACCGCCACCGGCCCCGGCCTCCCGAGCGCGTCGGCGCGCAAGGAACTCCTTCATGCCGGGCTGGAGCTCGTCGGCGTACACCTGGTCGCCGATGAGGAGCAGCGCCGCGGGTTCCTCCGCCGCGCCCGCGCCTCCGCGGTCCGTCCCCTCGTCCCCCTCGTCGCCTCCGTCCCGGCGCAGCCGGGCCAGCCGCCGCGCGTAGGCGCGCAGCATGTCGGAGCCGTAGCGGCGCACCGCGCCGGGGGAGTGGTCGATCGGGGTGCGGCAGGAGCCGAACGCCAGGCGCACCGGCGCCTCACGGCCCTCGGGCGGGGTCCGCACCAGGCTCGGCGGGTGTTCGGACGCCGGGTCGGGCCAGACGCGCGCGCCGTCCACCTCCACCGTGTAGGGCGTGCTGGTGCCCGGCGCGAGGCCCTGGAGTTCGCACAGGGCGTAGTGGTGGCCGTGCACGGTGAACGTGCGGGACCGCGCCCGCGCCCCGCCCGCGGCGACCGCCACCTCGCCGGGCGCCCCGGTCTCCACCCACACCGTCGCGGTCGTCGGCGTCGTCTTGCGCAGCACCGGGCCCAGCCGGAGGTCGGCTCCCACGTCCACCTCTCATCCTCGCCGCCGCGTCGCCCGGCGGCCTCGCAGCCGAGTATGGCGCGCCCCTGGGCCGCCCGTCACGCCGCCGGTGACCCGCGGGGCCGGGGCCGAAGGGGCGGCGCGTCGGGGCGGATGCGGGCGAATCGGCCCTGAAGTGGTTCGACACGCCGTGCGGGTGGGTAACCGTTGCCGCATGCGGACAAGAACACTGGAGCTGCGCACCGGGGACTCCGAAGGGGTCTTCGACATCACCGCGGAGTGCGTCTCCTTCACTTCCGAGGCCGGAGGGGACGGGCTGCTGAACGTCTTCGTGCCGCACGCGACGGCCGGGGTCGCGGTGATGGAGCTGGGCGCCGGCTCCGACGACGACCTGCTGGCCGCCCTGCGCGACCTGCTGCCGGCCGACGACCGGTGGCGGCACCGGCACGGCTCACCGGGGCACGGGCGCTCGCACGTCATGCCGGCGATGATCGCGCCCTACGCCACGCTGCCGGTCCTGGACGGCCGCCCCGCCCTGGGCACATGGCAGTCGGTGGCGGTCGTCGACCTGAACGTGGACAACCCGCGGCGCACGGTGCGGCTCTCCTTCTTGACGGGCTCGGAGGAGTGAGCAGGATGGTAGGTGCCAGCGGCATCAGGGCACGCGTTGACGGATGAGGTCCCCAGCGTGTGAACTTAGCCAGCAACAAGCGGGAACGACCCGGCCGCGAGCGACCGCGAGGAAGCGGTGCGGCCGGTGGGCGGGCCGGCAGGAGAACATTCTCAGAGGAGGACTTTCGTGAGCGCGACCGCGGGCCAGGCGCAAAGCGACCGTAGCCTGGCCGACCGACTCGGATTCAAGCCGGGTCAGGTGGTGCAGGAGTTCGGCTTTGACGACGACGTGGACGAGCAGCTTCGCGCGTCGATCGCCGAAGTCACCGGCGAGGAGCTCGTCGACGAGGACGACGACGCCATCGTCGACGCCGCGCTGCTGTGGTGGCGCAGCGACGAGGAGGACGACCTGACCGACGTCCTGGTGGACGTCCTCGGCTCGGTCGAGGGGGGCGGGGTCATCCTCGTGCTGACGCCCAAGGCGGGACGCGACGGCCACGTGCCGCCGAACGACGTCGCGGAGGCGGCGTCCACCGCAGGGCTGTCGCAGACCAGCGCCGTGAGCGCGGGGACGGACTGGTCGGGGACCCGGCTGGTGACGCCGAAGGTGAAGCACTGACGGGCCGCAGCCACCGCCGTGCCCGGGCGGGGAGGACCGCCGTGCCGGTCGCCTTCCGCCTGCCCTAGGCTTGGCCGCGCGGGGCGCCGCCCGGCCCGAGCCGGGCCGTCGGCGCCCCGCCGCCGAACCGGCCACCTAGGAAGGCATGCGCATGTCCATCGAGACCGGGCAGCAGGCTCCCGAGTTCGAGCTCTCGGACCAGCACGGGCAGACGGTCAAGCTGTCCGACTTCAAGGGCCGCAAGAACGTGGTCCTGGTCTTCTACCCGCTCGCGTTCTCGGGGGTGTGCGAGGGCGAGCTGTGCTCGCTGCGCGACAACATCTCCGACTTCCAGGGCGAGGACGTCGAGCTGCTCAGCGTGTCGGTGGACTCGATGTTCGCCCACCGCGCCTGGGCGGACAAGGAGAACCTGGAGTACCCGCTGCTGTCGGACTTCTGGCCGCACGGCGGGGTCGCCAAGGCCTACGGCGTGTTCGACGAGGACAAGGGCGTGGCGGTGCGCGGCACCTTCCTGATCGACAAGGAGGGCGTGGTGCGCTGGAAGGTCGTCAACCCGATCTCCCAGGCCCGCGACCTGGAGGACTACCGCAAGGCCCTGTCCGAGCTCCGCTGAGCCGGCCCCGGGTGTGCTCCCCAGGCCGGGCCGGTCCAGGCCCCGGGGGTGCACACCCGCCGCCCAGCCCCGAGGAGGCGGCGGGACCCGGTACCATTTCAAACGATCGAGCGGCCTGGTGCCGGTTCGAGGGCGCATAGCTCAGTTGGTCAGAGCATCCGGCTTACAACCGGAAGGTCACAGGTTCGAGCCCTGTTGCGCCCACCCTCCCCCGAACACAGAAAAGGCCCCGCCACCTGCACGGACAGGTGACGGGGCTTCGTCGTGCGTCGGTGGTTGTCGGTGGACGATGGTGGAGGCCGGTGGTCGGCCGCGCTGAATACGCGCTGAAGTTCAGCTCCGGCGCAGGGCCTCGGTGATCTTCTGCATGGCCCTCTCCTCCTCCCCGACGATGCACTTGGCGTAGACCCGCTTGAGCACCGCCACGCTGTGGCTGGCCCACTGCGCGACCTGGGTCTCGGAGACACCGGCATTGAGCCACGTCGACACACAGGTGTGCCGTAGGGCGTAGGGAGTGCTCGCCAGGGGAGAGGCGACCTCGCTTTCACTCAAGGCCTTCCGCAGGCCCATCGCCAGGCCCGGCGATAGGTGATGGTCGGAAGCGGCCCGCCCTTGACGCCGGTGAACAGCCGCCCCTCGGAGTCGGTTCCGAAAGCCTCCAGATGTTCCCAGAGCAGGCGGGTCAACGCCGGCGGGGTCGGCACCGACCTTCCCTCTCCTTCTTCGCGTTGCTTCAGGGGCTGTTCATCGTGGGCATGGCCACTGTCAGTCCACTCGCCGCCAGCATCGGGCGTGGACCGCTCCAGATGGAGCATCCCCCAGTCGAAGAGAGGCGTGACCTCGTCGGTCTCCTCCTTTGCCTGCTTGACGGGAGCGGGTAGCGCCAGGTTGTGCTTGCGGAGGTTGACGGCTTCTTCGGGGCGGAGCCCGGAGTAGTACATCACTCCGAAGAAGGCGACCAGGCCTGGATCGGACTTCATTCCCTGGTGCTTCGCCGTGTCCTCTTCATAGCCGTAGGCCCGAACTGCCTCCAGTAAGGCCCGAGCCTGATGCGGGTTCACCACGCACCGCCGGTCGACCTGGTGGATCGAGCGCTTCGTGGCGCTCTCCAGCGGCTCGATAGGGTTTCTATCGAGTAGGCCTTCCGCGACAGCCCAGTCCAGGGCGGACTTGAGTGCGTCGTGGTTGCGCCTACGAGTCGAGAGAGCACACTTGCTGCCATCCAGCTTCGTGGTCGCCGCGGTGACAGCCGCGCGGACAACCGGGGGCAAGGACAGTCGGGACACGTCATGGGTGTTGCGCGCCGCCCAGTCGAGCGCGGCGGCTACCTCGGGGGGCCATCCGTCCGGTGGACCGGCCTTCGCATTGAAGGCATAGCGGCGAAGCGCTTTGTGGAGCAGGGCGTCATCGGGCCTTCCCGCCTCAGAGATGAACAGCCCACGCGTGGCCATCATCAAGGCGAAGGCGAGATTGCTCCGGTGCTTTGCGGATATGTGCGGCCACTTCTGGGCGCTGTAGCGCCGGGCGAACTCGTACCAGCTCAACAGTGAGGTGATCTCAGCGACTTAAGATGTGGAATGAAGGCCGCAAAACACGCAGGACGGACGCTCCGGTAATTATCCTCGTTCCCCGAACAAAGACGTGGAGCCCCAGGTAGAAGGCGAAGTAACGACACTCTGCCGGGCTACCGTGAAAGGCTCCACGTGGTCACCCATGATGCCATCCTCGACGTCCCCAGGGAACTCGTCCTGGAAGTCTCCCGCCTCCTGGCCGCCGAGCGCCGCGAGCGCGGAACCCGCCGAGGCGCCCGGGCCCTGACCTGCTTCAAGCAGGCGCTCCTGGTCCTGCGCCACTTCCGCGAGGCGGCCATCGCCGAGGCCCTGGCCAGGGACAACACCATCTCCAGGGCCACCGCCTACCGCTACATCGGCGAAGGCACCGACGTGCTGGCGCGAAACGCGCCCGAGCTGGCCGAAGTGCTCGAGCAGGCCCTCAGCCGGGGCAGGACGGTGATCCTGGACGGGAAACTCTTCGAATCCGACCGCTGCCGGCTGCCCAAGCCCGACGACTCCGGAACCGACCTCTGGTACAGCGGCCACAAATGCCACCACGGAGGCAACGTGCAGCTCCTGGCCGACGACCGGGGCAAACCGCTGTGGTCCTCCCCAGCCGAGCCCGGATCGGTCTCCGACATCACCGCCGCCCGCCTACACGTCCTCCCCCTCCTGCGCAAGGCCGCGAAACAGGGGCTGACCACCTTCGCTGACCTGGGCTATGAAGGGGCCGGCACCGGTGTGCACGTGCCCGTCAAACGCCCCAAGGACGTGGCCCCCGACCGCTTCAGCGCCGACAACAGGGCCGCCAACCTGCTGCTACGCGGCCTGCGCGCCGTCGGCGAGCGCGCGTTCGCGCTGCTCGTCGGGCGCTGGCGCTTGCTGCGCCGCACCACCAAGAGCCCCTCCAGGATCGGCGACCTCGTGAAGGCCGCCCTCGTCCTGTACAAACTCGAAAAACAAACTCACTGAGATCATCTCAATGATACACTTTTGTCATGCGACTGCTCTCCTTGGATTTTGACCCTGTTTATGGCGAGGCTGATAGGTCCACCTTCTCAAGTGACATAAGCGCGTTTGACTACGATGTTGTCATCTGGGATCCGGCAAGTAGCCTTGGATCCTACTCGTTGCATATATTCGGTGAGTACTATCGAGGGCGTCCCTCGCTTGACGAGCATGATTCTGTTCGGATCCAATCAGACGCTAGGCGACGGCGAGTCGAGTTCATAGAATACTTGAACTCAGGGCGAACACTGGTTATGATCGTTCGTCCGCCACAGTTGTGCTATGTCGACACTGGAAATCGCAGCTACTCGGGCACCGGGAAGAATCGTGTCACCACCCGACACTTGGAGTCATTCAATCTACTTTCGGCGTTTCCGCTTGAGCAGACTAAATTCTCCCCGGCAGCAGGAACAAGGATCGAGTTTGACGGTTCCGGTCCGATCGTAGATCTGCTCAAAAAGTACAAAAATCATCTCTCGTATGATGCGTTTGTGAAAGATGCGCCTGGGGCGGCGGTTGCGCACGTGGCGGGTACAGATCGTGTCGTTTCTTCAATGCTACGCTCAAAGGGTGGCGGCTATCTGATTCTAATTCCAGCCATCGACCTTCGCGATGAGTCTGGCGATGAAGATGATGAAGATAGCGACGAGGAAGGATGGCTTTCCCAGGCTCCGGAGTTCCAGGCTGACCTCCTGGCTGCGATCAGCCAGCTGAGTGGTAGTAAAAGCATGAGCAGGCCGCAGTGGATCGCGCGGTATACGACGGACGAGCAAGAGGGGCTTCGTGTTGAGATCGTGAAGCAGCAGAAACAGATTGAAAAGGTGCGAGCCAAGCTAGCCGATTTGCAACGACAGAAGGAATTCGCCGAGGCCAAGGATCAGCTTTTCTTGGGGACCGGTCGCGCACTTGAGCTTGAGGTGAAGAGCGTACTTGAACTCCTCGGTGGTGCGGTCACCGAACCAGCTCCTGGGCGGGATGACTGGAAGGTCTCCTTCCCCGAGGGCGATGCTGTCGTTGAGGTGAAGGGGATCAAGAAAAGCGCTGCCGAAAAACATGCTGCGCAACTCGAGAAGTGGGTCGCTACCGCGCTCGAGGAGACGGAGAAGGCGCCGAAGGGGATTCTCGCTGTCAACACCTGGCGCGAGCGCCCGCTAGACGAGAGGACCGAGGCAGACTTCCCGGACCAGATGATTCCCTACTGTGAGGGACGACAGCACTGCCTTGTGACGGGCCTGCAATTTTTTGTCATCAGGGATGACGTAGAGAAGAACCCGGAGCGTGCAGAGCACTGGCGGCGAGAGCTCCTCAACACGGTTGGTCGGATGACTGGTTGCGACGACTGGCGGTCGGTGTTGCGAGAAACCAGGTCGGAAGACGGGTAGATCGATGGCAACCTTTGACGATGTCTGGCGGAACATCGAAGCATGTGCAAGTCAGGTATTTTATACCAAAACTGGTGTCCCGTTCGCCTTCAGCGTGCAACACGGACAGGTGCACCTCGACAAAACTAATCGCATCATCCCGCGCAACGACTTCGTCAAGGCGAATGCACTCATGCCACTGAGTGGTCCAGGGCAGACTCGAGACCTTGTCCAGGGGTCGGCGTACGTCTTCGGTATTCTCACCGATGGTCGTATCAGAGGGTGAAGCAGTGCGATGGACAAGAAGCCTGCCCAAGCTGGGGCGACAGCTCGGGCAGGCTTTCAATAGCGCTATATACAATGCCAGATGAGTGCAAGCACCTTACTTCTTCCAGCCCGGCCGCTGGCGCATAGGGACGTTGTGCTTGAGGAGCTGGGCACAGATGGTGCTGTTCGCGACACCAAAATGCTTCCCGAGCTTGGCGAGCGACCAGCCTTCGCGGTAGAACTGGATGGCTTCGGTGATTTGCTCGTCGGTGAGGTGGCGCCAGCGTGGGGTGATGCCGTGGCGCTTGAGGATGTTGCTCACGGTGCGACGCTCAATGCTGAAGCGATCGCCAAGCTGGTAGACGGTGGCTCCGGCTTTATACGCGGCGAGGAGTTCTTCTACCTGGGCAGGCTTGAGCTGACGAGCGGTGCGAGATGTTCGTTCACGCTGCTTGGGGCTCTCAACGGCGGAAGCCTCGGGTGTGGGCAGGCTCGCAAGCAGTCGCTCTAGGTGACCGAGGTGCCACTTGACGGATGGGTTGGAATGTTGGCCGGTAGGGGCCACCCTCCCATGGACACACAAAATGCCCTGCTACCTGCACGGACAGAGGGCGGGGCTTGAATTGCGCCGTGGTGATCGCGGGCCGGGGTGAGGCCCCTACGGTCCGGCGGTTCTACTGGTCTCGCGCAGCGGGCGGCCCCGGGCGAGGACGCGGCGGAGCCAGGCGCCCGCCATCACGGAGGTCACCACGGCCAGCACGATGAGCGTGGTGAACAGCTGCGCGTTCACGATGCCCGCCTCATAGGCGAGCCACGCCAGGGCGATCCCGGGCCCGCCCCTGGCGTTCATCGCGAAGGCCAGGTTCAGGGCACCGCCCGGGGCCTCGCCGCCCAGGCGCGCACCCGCGTACACGCTCGCCAGCTTCACCGCGCACGCCAGGGCGATGAAGAGCACGGTGAAGCCGAGCAGCAGGTCCCGGCCGAGGTCCAGGCCCAGGCCGATGGAGCCGAAGTACAAGGGGATGAAGAACGCCAGAGCGAAGGCGCGCAGCTCCCCGGCGATCGCCGCCCCCGACGCCTCCTCGATCCGGGCGGCGAGCACACCGGCGAGGAACGCGCCGAACATCGGCTGCACCCCCAGCAGGGACGCCCCCGCGGCGCACACGACCACCAGGAGCACCCCGGTCACCCCCGCCGCGCCGGGGGTGTGGGCCCGGCCGCCGCTCCGTTTCCCGGCGCGGTGCAGGGCCGCTGCGGCCAGCCGGGGCACGACCGTCAGCATGCACACGAACAGCGCCACGGTCGTGAGGACGTAATAGGCCGACATCGCCGGGACCGAGTCGATCCCCAGCAGGCCGGGCAGCCCCGTCAGCCCGTCGCCGTGCGCGTGGGCCAGCCCCAGGGCCACGGCGATCACCACGTACAGGACCACGTCCTCGGCGACGGCCGAGGCGAGGACGACACCGCCGAAGGACGTCCCCAGGATGCCCAGGTCGAGCATGATCCGGGAGATGACCGGGATGCTGGTGACGGCGATGGCGCTGGCCACGACGAGCGAGAGCGCGACCGGGTCGGCGGCGGGCCCGGCGAGGCCGCCCAGGTCGACGACCTGGAGCGCCGCGAGGCCGACGCCGAAGGGAACGGCCAGGCCCAGCACCACGATCCAGGCGGTGACCCTCCGGTTCTCCCTCGGCAGGAGCCGGCGCACCTCGGCACCGGCCAGGAACATCAGCATGAGCATGCCCAAGTGCTCGATCGCGCCGAACGCGGTGGCGACCGGGCCGGTGTCCGGGAACAGCGCCCCGTGAGCCTGCGGCGCTAGGGCGCCGAGGACGGTGGGGCCGAGGATGAGCCCGCCTCCCAGCTCGCCCGTCATGCGCGGCTGTCGCAGCCGTTCGGCCAGCGTGCCCAGGGCGTGCACGGAGAGGAGCAGCACGCTGAGGGCCACCAGGAGGGACAGCAGGTCGGTATCGCTCACGGCTCCCCCTCGGGCGCCGAGGGGCCGCCGTTCGGCGGCCGTCTGAGGGAAGCCGAGAATACGGCGGGGCTCGGGGCGGGGGAGGGCCTTCAGCCGCATCCGGACAGTACCGGTGACCATGGTCCCGCTCCGGCCCTCTCGTCGGTGCGGAACGAGGACGCGTCCTGACCTCGATCGGTGTCAGGGTGGGCGCATGACCGATACGAACGACACCCCGTCCCGGCCGGCCGCCGATCCCCGCGACCGTGCGGTTCCGCGCGGGATCGCCCAGATGGGCCTGTGGGCCGATGACGTCCCGGCCGCGGCGGAGTGGTACACCCGGGTGTTCGGCATCGAACCCTATTTCGTCCGCCCGCTCGAAGGCCCCCCGCTCTACGTGGAGTTCCGCATCGGGGACCGCGGCGACGAGCTGGGCATCACCGACCGCCGTTTCGAGCCGACCGGTGCATCGCGGGCGCCCGGCGGCTCCGTCACCTCATGGCACGTCGACGACATCGAGGCGGCCTTCGAGCGGCTGCTGTCCCTGGGCGCCGAGGAGTACCAGCCGGTCACGCCGAGAGGAGAGGGCTTCGTCACCGCTTCGGTCGTCGATCCCTTCGGGAACATCCTCGGCCTGATCCACAGTCCCCACTACCTCGCCGTCCTGAACGGGCGTGAGGGCGGCTGATCCGCCTCCGCCCCGCGACAGGCCGGTGCGTAGCCCGGGTTCAGGACACCGGTGCCCGCCTTCATTCGATTTGGGCGATGACCGCGGCGTAGTCGACGATCCCGCCGACGACCGGCGTCGCCATCAGGACGACGAACGCGAACCCGGCCCACACCCGGTTCCCCGGGCTCCGGAAGCTCATGACGCTCAGGACCAGCGCGGCGACCCCGAGCGAGAGGTAGGCGGCGAGGTCGAGGAGAAAACTCGTGAGGACGGCGTTCGCGATGAGCAGGGCGACGGCCGCGCAGAGCCCCGCGATCCCCGGGATGCGGGCGCGGTCGGCGGCGACGGGCGGGGCGGGAGGGGGCGGGTACGCCGGGTAGCGGGGGGTCACATCTCACCTGCCATGAGCGCGTTGTGGGTGCCGTACGCCCAGAGGATCATGAACGTCGCGAAGGTGACCAGCGGCCCGATCACGGCGAGCAGAATGGCCAGAATCGCTTGTGCGGACGCCCCTTCCGCCCGCAGGGACCCTATGGCGGTGACGATCGCGGTGATCCCCAAGGCGGTGGGCACCAGGAACTCGACCGGGCGCCTCAGGTTCATGAGCAGGTCGACCACGAAATACGCATCAGTGCCCTCGAGAGGTTCGTCTCTGGTGTCGAGGATGGTGATCATGCTCATGTCCCCGCCCAAGCCGATCGCGCCGCCTAAGCCGATGGAGACCGCGAAACCTGCGAAGACGAGCGACCAAGCTCCCTTGCTTGCACGTGGGGGATGCATGCGGTCCTTTCGGATTCCATGGCCGACTACCGCCGGTATGTCCGTAGCGGTGCCGCCTGTGGCCTCTGCAGCGCGAGAGAGCCTATACCGGTCGGCGGAATCCTCGGAACGGCGGGGGTTCCCGCCGATTCGCGCCTCCTACTCCGCGGCCCTGGACATGTGTCGGCGGACGGGGTGTGCCCCCCGCCCGCCGATGCCAGAGAGCCCGTCAGGCCCCCGGTGCCTCCCGGCCGCCCGCCAGGACGCGGTCGGGGCGGATCGGGAGGTGCCGGTGGCGGACGCCCGTCGCGTGCCACACCGCGTTGGCGATCGCCGCGGCGGCGCCGACGATGCCGATCTCGCCGATGCCCTTGATGCCGACCGGGTCGTCGGGGTCCGGGTCGTCCACCCAGAACGCCTCCATGGGCGGCACGTCCGCGTTGGCGGCGATGTGGTACCCGGCCAGGTCGCCGCCGACGACGGCGCCCGAGGCCCGGTCCCGGGCGGCCTCCTCGTGCAGCGCCATGGACAGCCCCCAGACCATCCCGCCGAGGAACTGGCTGCGCGCCGTCAGCGGGTTGACGATCCGCCCGGTGGCGAAGGCGCCCAGCATGCGGCGCACCCGCACCTCGCCGCTGGCCGGGTCGACGGCCACCTCGGCGAACTGCGCGGCGAAGGAGTACCGCTCCTTCGCCGACAGGGCGCCGATGGCCGCGCCGGTGTCGGACCGGGCGGTCAGGCCCTCCGGCGGCACTTCCGCCCCCGGGACCAGCCGCTCCCGCAGCTCGCGGGCGGCGGCGGACACCGCCCACGCCCAGGACCGGGTGCCCATCGACCCCCCGGCGATCATCGCCGGTCCCAGGTCGCTGTCGGCGATCCGGATCCGCACGTTCTCCGGGTCCGTGTCCAGCGCCTCCGCGGCGACCAGCGCCATCGCGGTGCGCGCCCCGGTGCCGACGTCGCTGGCGTTGACCCCCACGGTGAACGACCCGTCGGCCTCGGCCGTGACGGCCGCCGTGGACGGGACCGCCCCCGACGGGAAGGTGGCCGCGGCCGTCCCCGTGCCGAGCAGCCACCGCCCCTCACGGCGCACGCCCGGGCGCGGGTCGCGGTCGTCCCACCCGAACCTGTGGGCGCCCTCCTCCAGGCAGGCCCGCAGGTTGCGGCTGCTGAACGGCAGCCCGGACAGCGGCCCCGCCTCGGGCTCGTTGCGCAGGCGCAGCTCGATCGGGTCGACGCCGCACTTCTCGGCGAGCTCGTCCAGCGCGGACTCCAGGGCGAAGGAGCCGGGCGCCTCGCCAGGCGCGCGCATGAAGGTCGGCGTCGGCACGTCCAGCCGCAGCAGCCGGTGGGCGGTGCGGTGAGCGTCGGCGTCGTACAGCGTCCGCGCGGGCAGCGCGCTCAGCTCGGTGTACTCGTTGGTGGTGGAGGTCTGGTTGCACGCCTGGTGGTCGAGCGCACGCAGCCGCCCGTCCGGGTCGGCGCCCAGCCGCACCCGCTGGGCCGTCGGGGGCCGGTAGCCCACCAGTGAGAACATCTGGCGGCGGGTGAGGACGACCCGCACCGGCCGCTGGAGGGCGGTCGCGGCCATCACCGCGGCCACCAGGTGCGGGCGGGTCCCCTTGTTGCCGAAGGCGCCGCCGACGTGCTCGGCCCGGATCCGCACCGAGGCGGGGTCCAGGGAGAACAGCTGGGCGATGTCGCCGGCCACCAGCAGCGTCCCCTGGTTGGAGTCGACCACCTCCAGGCGGCCCCCCTCCCAGCGGGCGACGGCCGCGTGCGGCTCCATCGAGTTGTGGTACTCCTCCGGCGTGGTGTACTCGGCGTCCACGACCACGGCGGAGGCGGCCAGCCCGGCCTCGATGTCGCCCTTGGACCGGTCCTCCTGCCCGGCCGGCGTGTAGGCGTCGGGGCGGTCGCCGCGGAACGCGGTGTCGTGCGGCTCGGGCTCGTAGTCGACCGCCAGGGCGTCGGCGGCCTCCCGGGCCTGTTCGGACGTCTCGGCGACGACCAGCGCCACCGGCCAGCCCGCGTGCGGCACGCGGTCGTTCTGGAACAGGGCCAGCAGCGGGTCGACCGGCCCGAGCATGTTGGAGAAGTCGGTGTTCAGGCGCGGCGCGTTGCCGTGGTGCCAGACGTCGATGACGCCGGGCATCGTCAGCACCGGGTCGGTGTCCACCGCACGGATGCGCCCGCGGGCGATGGTGGACAGCACCAGGTGGCCGTAGGCCAGCCCGTCGAAGTCGACCTCTCCGGCGTACTCGGCCGCCCCGGTGACCTTGTCCAGGCCCTCCAGGCGGACGCGGGCGGTGCCGACGGCGCTCTTGCCTTCTGCGGTGGCGGTCATGCGTCGGCCTCCTCGGCGAGTTCGGTCAGCACGGACACGACCAGGTCGCGCATCAGCGGCACCTTGTATCCGTTGTCGGGCAGCGGTTCGGCCGCGGCGAGCTCGGCGTCCGCGGCGGCGGCGAAGGCCTCGGCCGTCGCCGGGCCTCCGGCCAGGGCCTCCTCGGCCGTCTGGGCCCGCCAGGGGCGGTGCGCGACCGCGCCGAAGGCCAGCCGCACGTCCTGGACGGTGCCGTCCCGGACCTCCAGCGCGGCGGCGACCGACCCGATCGCGAAGGCGAACGAGGCCCGCTCGCGCACCTTGCGGTAGCGGGAGGCGGCGGCCACGGGCGCGGGCGGCAGGGTGACGGAGGTGATGAGCGCGCCCGCGGGCAGGGCGGTCTCCACGTGCGGGGTGTCGCCCACCGGCGGGTACAGGTCGGCCAGCGGCGTCTCGCCCGGCCCCTCGGCCGTCTCGTAGGCGACGACGGCGTCGAAGGCGGCGAGCGCCACGGCCATGTCCGAAGGGTGGGTGGCCGCGCAGTGCTCGGATGCGCCCAGGATGGCGTGGTTGCGGTGCTCGCCCTCGATGGCGGGGCACCCGCTGCCGGGCACCCGCTTGTTGCACGGCCCGGTGGCGTCGGAGAAGTAGCCGCAGCGGGTGCGCTGCAGCAGGTTCCCGCCGACGGTGGCCATGTTGCGCAGCTGGCCGGAGGCCCCGGCCAGCAGGGCCTGGGACAGCGCCGGGTAGCGGCGGCGCACCTCGGGGTGGGCGGCGGTGTCGCTGTTGGTGGCGGTCGCGCCGATGCGCAGCCCGCCGTCGGCGGTGGCCTCGATGCCGTCCAGCGGCAGGGCGCGGACGTCGACGAGGAGGGAGGGCCGCTCGATGCCGGTCTTCATCAGGTCGACGAGGTTGGTCCCGCCGCCGAGGAAGCGCGCCTCCGGGGCGGCGCCGTGCAGCGCGAGGGCGCCGGGGACGCCGTCGGCGCGGCGGTAGTCGAACTCCTTCATGCGGTGGCCTCCTCGGCCTCGGTTCCGGGCGTGCGGGCGGCCGCGGCGACGGCCTGGACGATGGACGCGTAGGCGCCGCAGCGGCACAGGTTGCCGCTCATCCGCTCGCCGATCTCCTCGGCGGTGAGCTCGGGCGCCCCGGCGTCGGGGCGCACGTCCCCGGTCGCGGCGCTGGGCCAGCCCGCCGCGTGCTCCTCGATGACCGCGACGGCCGAGCAGATCTGCCCCGGGGTGCAGTAGCCGCACTGGTAGCCGTCGAGGTCGAGGAAGGCCTGCTGGACCGGGTGCAGCCGGTCGCCGTCGGCCACGCCCTCGATGGTGGTGACCTCCTGCCCTTCGGCGGCCACGGCGAGCTGGAGGCAGGAGACGGTGCGGCGGCCGTCGGCCAGGACCGTGCAGGCGCCGCACTGGCCCTGGTCGCACCCCTTCTTGGTGCCGGTGAGGCCGAGGCGCTCGCGCAGGGCGTCGAGCAGCGTGGTGCGGTGGTCGACGGCGACGGTGTGCTTCTCGCCGTTGACCGTCAGTGTGACGGTGCTGGAGGTGGCTGGGGACATGGTCGGCCTCTTTCGCGGACAGGGGGTGTGCCGCGGCGCTGCGGGGCGCGGGCGCGGCGGGTGCGCGGAACGCCGCGATGGGCGTGGTCGTGGCGGTCGGGATCGGTGACCGGATGCCGCCGTTCATGCGGAAACGTCCCCCCGGTACAGTGGGGACAGGAGTAAACGGACAGCTGTCCGGACACGGCGAATCTAGTGGACAGTTGTCCGCTTGGCAAGGGCGGCCCGCTGGGCCTCCCGGGGAGTGGGCGGACGCGATATGGACCATCCGGACGGGGCGGGCGGCGGGTGCACGCCGCTGCGCTCGGACGCGCAGCGCAACCGCGACCGCATCCTCGACGTGGCCCTGGTGGAGCTGACCCGGTCGCCGGACGTCCCGCTGAGCGCGATCGCCAAGAAGGCGGGCGTGGGGCAGGGCACGTTCTACCGCAACTTCCCCAGCCGCGGGGCCCTCGTCCTGGAGGTCTACAGCCACGAGATGCGGCAGGTCGCCGACGCGGCCCCGAAGCTGCTCGCGGAGCTGCCGCCGGACCGGGCGCTGCGCGCGTGGATGGACCGCCTGGCCCGCTTCGCCCTGGCCAAGGCCGGGCTCGCGGAGGCGCTGAGCCAGGCGCTCGGTGGGCCCGGAGGGTTGGCCAAACCCGGCCCCGGCCCGCTGAACGAGGCCATCGCCCTGCTGCTGCGGGCCAACGACGAGGCCGGGACCATCCGCCCCGGGGTGCTCCCCGAGGACTTCATGCTCGCCATCACGGGGCTGTGGCACATCGGGGCCGGAGAGGACCGCAAGGAGCGCATCGCACGCCTCTTCGACCTGGTCATGGACGGCCTGCGCGCCGGAGCGCCGAGCCGCCGCGACGCCGGGGGATGACGCGCCCGCCCCGGCCCCGCCGGACGTCCGGCACACTGGCGTCGACAACCGGCCGCATCGGGAGGTCTCCGCGTGGAACGCCGTCGTCTGCTGCTGCTCCTGACGGTCATGATCGCCGGCGCCGCCGCGATCGGCCTGGCCTCGGTGGGCGCCGACCGCGTTCCGTCGACGGCCTGGGGCGACGGCGGCTCGGAGCCGCCCGCGCTGCTCGTGCGGCTCTTCTTCGCGCTCATCACGTTCTTGGACACCTACGTGGGGTGGTCCCTCGGCCCGTTCGTGCTCGGGTACGCCGTGCTGGGGTACGGGGCGGTGCGGTCGCCGCTGCCGGCCGCGGCGGCGGGCGCCGGGTTCGCCGTGGCGGCGCTCGGCGCCTACGGGATCGGTGGTCATGCCGCCCAGGCCGCCGACGCCAGGGCCGCCGCGGCGTTCGAGTCGGCCATGGACGTCCCCCCGCCGCCCGCCCCCGTGCCCGAGCCGAGCCTGCCGGGCAGCGTTCTGGGCCTGGTCCTGTCCCCGCTGCTGCCGGCGGCGGTCGCCGGAGCGGTGGCGGTCGCCGTCGCCGCCTACTACGCGGGCCGGTTCCCGGCTCTGCTCCTGGTCCCGGTCGGGGCGGTCGCGCTGGACCTGTGGCGGCGGGCGCCTGGGCCCTCGCAGGGCATCGTCAACACCGTCCCGGACGCCCTCCTGGCCGCGACCGGGGTCCTTCTGGCGGTGTGGGCGTCGGCGGCGCTGGTCCGGCGGCACCGGCGGCCCGCGACCGATGAATTCCGCGCCCGGGACCGGTCCAAGCATGCGGACGGACCGACCGTGTCCAGAGCGAGGAGAACGCGATGACATCCGCAGCGACGCCGACCACCGGGACGCTCAAGGTCCCGGGGGCGAGCCTGTACTACGAGGTGCGCGGACAGGGGCCTCTGGTGGCCCTGGTCGGCTCGCCGATGAACGCCGAGCCGTTCGCCCTCCTCGCCGACCACCTGGCGGACGGGCACACGGTGCTCACCGCCGACCCGCGCGGCATCCGCAACAGCGTGCTGGAGGACCCCGATGAGGCGGCGGCGGTGGAGACGCGCGCCGACGACCTCGCCCGGCTGCTGGAGCACGTCGGCTCCGGCCCGGCCGCGGTCCTCGGGTCCAGCGGCGGCGCGGTGACCGCGCTCGCGCTCGCCCAGGCCCGGCCCGACCTCGTGGGCACCGTCGTCCCCCACGAGCCGCCGCTGAGCGAACTGCTCGACGACCGCGAGGAGCGCAGGGCCTCGACCCAGCGCATGATGGGGATCTACCGTTCGGGCGACGTGCTCGGGGCCTGGTCGGCGTTCATGGAGAGCGCGGGCATCCGGCTGCCCGAAGGGGCGCTGGAGCACATGTTCGGAGGGGAGCGCGACCCGCAGGACGTGGCCGACGAGCGGCGCTTCTTCCTGTACGACCTGCCGGCGACGACGGAGTGGCGCCCCGACGCCGAGGCCCTGCGCTCGGGCGGGGTGAACGTGGTGCCCGGCATCGGGGAGGACTCGGCCGGGGAGCTGTGCGACCGGACCACGCGCGCCCTGGCGGGGCTGCTCGGGACGGAGCCGGTCCTGTTCCCCGGCGGGCATACGGGCTTCGCCGAGGACGGCGACCCGGAGGCGTTCGCGGCCCGCCTTCGCCCGGTGATCGACGGGGCTTGAGCGGCGGCGCCCAGGGCTGAGGCGGGCCGGCCCGCCTCATCCCCCGAGCGGATCCGGGCGCCCCGAGCGGCGCCGGAAGTGCCGGTAACCGAGGGCCGCGCCCGCCCCCGACAACAGGACCGACAAGGCCAGGGCCGCGATACCGCCGTAGAGGGACATGGCGTGGGCACCTTCTTCGGTGCTGGGCACGGTGACCACGTGGCCGGGCTCGCCGGGGGCGTAGGCCACCGTCAGCTCGTCTCCCTCCCAGGGGTCGTCGGAGTTCAAGCCCTCCAGCTCGACCCGGGTGAAATCCTCCCCCTCCGCCGTGTAGGCGACGAAGACGGTGATCTCCTGTTCCCGCCGGTCGTCGAAGTCGGCCCGTTCGACCAGCCGCTCCGAAACGACGGCCTCGGCCCGTCCGGTGTGGTCGGTGTAGTCCGTCGTGCCCACGGCGACCTGTCGGACGCCCACGATGAGCAGCGCGACCCCGAAGGCGACGAGCCAGACGTTGGTGCTGCCGAAATTCTTCGTGAGGGGGGACCTGCGTCCTGCCATGGCATTCCCGTGCCCCTTCTCAACCCTTGAGCGAGCCCGCCCCTGAGCCCCGCTTGACCTGCTTGACGATCAGGAGCGCCCCGGCGCCCAGCAGCGGCACCGACAGCACCAGGGCGGCGATCCCGATGTAGAGGAACACGTCGTAGGCGCCCTCCTCGGTGCTGGGCACGGTGACCACGTGGCCGGGCTCGCCGGGGGCGTAGGCCACCGCGAGCTCCTGCCCCTCGTAGTGGTCGTCGGCGTTCAGGCCCTGCAGCTCGACCCGGGTGAGGTCCTGGCCCTCGGCCGTGTAGTCCACGAAGACGGTGATCTCCTCGCGGCGCTCGTCCGGCTCGCGCTCTTCGTCCTCGTAGGTGACCTCCACCAGCCGCTCCGAGACGACGGCGTCGGCCCGCTCGGTGTGGTCGGTGTAGTCGGTCGTCCCGACGATGAGCATCACCGCGCCCAGGATGAGGGCGATGATCCCGAAGACGGTGACGGCCCCGCCGGGACCGAGCTTCTTCTTGACACGGGAACTGCGCTTGGCCATGGCGCTCGCCGACGCCCTTTCCATTGGGGGATGGTTCCGTGGTCTCCGACGCCGCCGACCGGCGGACGGTTCCCGCGGGACGGATCCGCGCCGACCGGAGGCCCCCGGGCGTCAGCGGTTCCCGGTGATGCCCTGTTCGGCGGCCATCTCGCGGACCAGCCGCGGCGCGGTCCACAGGGTCGGCAGCATGATCAGGCCCACCGGGACGGCGGCCACCACGATGAAGGACTGCAGCGCGTCCACCCCGCCGTCCCCGACGCCGAGCAGGGCGGCGCCCGCGAGGCCCATGCCGACGCACCAGAACGCCCGCACCCATGGCAGCGGCTCGCCGCCGCGCATGGACGCGGCCGCGATGGTGTACGACATGGTGTCCAGGGTCGAGGCGAAGAACAGCAGCGAGACCACGATCATGACGACGCCCAGCGCCACCGTGTAGGGCAGGGCCTGGATGACGGCCATCGCCGCCGCCGGGAGCCCGTCCTCGGCATAGGGTCCGGACACCGCGCCGGGCTCCTGCTGTTCGAGGTACAGGCCGGTCCCGCCGAGCGCGCTGAACCACACCGTCGTGATCAGCGCGGGCAGCACGGTGGCGCCGACGAAGATCTGCCGGACCGTGCGCCCCCGGGAGATGCGCGCGATGAAGATCGCCATCATCGGGGCGTAGCCCAGGAACCAGCCGAAGAAGAACACGGTCCAGTAGGCCAGCCACTCGGTGTCCCCGCGGAAGAGCGCCATGGTGGCGAATTCGCGCGCGTACACCGCGCTCGCCTGCAGGTAGGCGTCGGCGACGTAGGCCGCGGACCCCAGCGCCACGATGGCCAGGACCAGGGCCAGCGCCACCCACACGTTGATCCGGCTGAGCAGCTGGATGCCCCGCGAGAGGCCGCTGAGCAGCGAGACCAGCGCGACCGCGGTGAGGCCCAGGATGATCCCGGCCTGCGCCGCGTAGGAGTCGGCCGTGCCGAAGAGCGCCCCGGCCATGTAGGACACCTGGAGGCCCAGGAACCCGAGCGGCCCGACGGTCCCGGCGACCACCGCCGCCACGCACGCGATGTCGACGGCGGAGCCGAGCCAGTGCGTGCGGACCCGCTCGCCCATGACCGGGTGGAGGAGGGTGCGGGGGCGCAGGGGCATGCCCTTCTCCGCGCCGCGCATCATGACCAGCGTGGCCAGGGACCCGCCGATCGCCCACGCCGCCAGGCCCCAGTGCGTGAAGCTCTGGGCGAGCGCGGTGGCGACCGCGGCCATGGGGCCGTCGACGGTTCCGGCGTACTGCGGCGGCGCCTCGGTGTAGTGCGCGATCGGCTCGGCGGCCGCCCAGAACACGCCGCCCGCGGCGAGCAGCGTGGTCAGCACCATGGCGACCCACCGGAACGCGCCGAACTCGGGGGCGTCGGTGCCGCCCATGCGCACCCTGCCGTAGCGGGAGAAGGCCAGTACGGCGGCGACGGCGGCGGTGGCCGTGAGCAGCACCTGCCAGTACGCGCCGAACGCCCCGGCGGACCAGGTGAACGCGGCGGCGACCGCGTCCCCGGTGGCCGTGGGCGCGGTGAGGGCGGCGATGACGAAGGCGGTGAGCAGGCCGCCGCTGACGGTGAGGACCCAGACGTCCACCCGGCCCCTTCCGGGCACGGGCGCACGTCGCTCGTCGGCATTCGGGATGGAGGACACTCCTCGGGGATCCGTCCCGGGCGGGGGCGGGGCACGGCCCGGCCTCTGGGCCCGGTGACGTCGGCGCGGCGGCCGGAGACAGAAACGGGTGACACCGCGCAATCGCGGCAAAACGCCCACCGTACCGGCCGTGCCGGGGCGGGGGCCGGTGGCACGTCTCACGCGGGACCCGTCGTCCCCGACCAGGGCGGGGCCGCGGTACGGGTGTGCCGAATCCCACGCGGGTCGACCGGGGCCAGTGCGCCGAACCTCCGCTCGATGGCCTCGGCCGCCTCCAGGCACAGGTCCTCGCGGTGCATCGGCCCGATCACCTGCACCGAGCGCGGCAGCCCGCCGGCCGTGCCCACCGGGACGGCCACCGCGGGCACACCGACACAGGTCGTCACCGCGCACAGCCCCAGACCACGGGTCACCCGCTCGTGGGCCCCGGGGTCCACTAGCTCTTCGCCGGGTGCGGGGACCGGGCCCGTGAAGACGGGGCCCAGCAGCAGCGGCACCTCCTCCTGGAACCGGGCCCACGCCCGCTGCGCCCCCAGCCGGTCGGCGGCGGCCTGGACGTACCCGGCCAGGTCCGGCGGCGGGTTCCGGTCGGACGAGTACGCGATGTGGCGGCGGGCCTCCTCGCCCATCAGCTCCTCGATCTGCGGCCGCGCCAGCGCGAACTCGGCCGTGGTCAGGCGCGCATAGGCCTCTAGCGCCTCGTCCTGCTGCGGCGGAACGGCGTCCTGCACCGCGTAGCCCGCGTCCTGGAGCGCCTCGGCGGCCGCCGCCACCGCCGCATGGGCCGCCGGGTCCGTCGTCCCCGGCCCGAACGGCTCGGCGGCCACCCCGACCCGCACCGGGCCGGGCAGCGGCGGCCCCTCCAGCGGCACCGGCAGCGCGCGCGGGTCGCCCGCGTCCGGTCCCGCCAGCACCGACAGGGCCAGGCGCAGGTCGCCCACGGAGCGCGCGATCGGACCGTCGACCGGGAACATCTGCGCGGCCAGGGTCGGTTCGCGGCCGCCGACGCGGTGGTCCGAGGCGATGCGCCCGTAGCCGGGCTTGAGCCCGGCCACCCCGCAGAACGCGGCCGGGACCCGTACCGACCCGCCGGAGTCGTTGCCCAGCCCGAGCGGCGCCATGCCGGTGGCCACCGCCACCGCGTCGCCCCCGCTGGTCCCGCCGGGAGTGCGGCCGGGGTCCCACGGGTTGACCGTGTCCCCGTACAGGGTGCTGCGCGTGTGCACTCCGCCCAGTGTCATGTCGGGCAGGTTCGTGCGCCCGACGCACACCGCCCCGGCCGCGCGCAGCCGCCGCACCGGGGGAGCGTCCTCGCGGGCGACCAGGTCCCGCAGGCGCGGCACGCCGAACGTGGTCGCGGTCCCCGCGACGTGGACGTTCTCCTTCACCGTGAACGGCACCCCGGCCAGCGGCCCGAGCCGCTCACCGGCCGCCCGGCGGCGGTCGACCTGCGCGGCCTCGGCACGGGCGCGGTCGGCGAGCGGCGTGGTCACGGCATTGACCGCGGGGTCGGCCTCGGCGATGCGCTCCAGGTGCGCTTCGACGGCCTCCTGCGCGGTGAGCTCTCCGGAGGCGACCGCCGCGGCCAGCCCGGCCGCGGTGCGCGTGTGGATCGGCGTGGACATGGCGGTGCGCCCCTTCGTCGGACGTTGGTTGATACACTTCTGTTTTCTAATACAGATCCGTATCCGAATACAAACGTGTTTTTGAGTTGGACGGGGGAGGAGCGCCGTGGCCGAGCGGCTGACCAGGCAGGAGAGCAGGCGGCGGACGAGGGGGCGGCTGCTGGCGGCCGCCGCCGAGCTGTTCGCCGAGCGCGGGGTGAACGGGGCGTCGGTCGAGCAGATCGCCGAGCGCGCCGGGTACTCGCGCGGGGCGTTCTACGGCAACTTCGCGGGCAAGGACGCGCTGGTCGCCGAGCTCCTGAACGAGCGCACCCGCCGGGAGGCCGAGGAGGTGCGGGAGGCGACGGCGGGCGCCGCCACGCGGGACGAGGCGTTCGACGCCCTGCGCGCGTGGAACCGGGACCGGGCGCGCAACCTGGACTCGTGGCTGGCTCTGCGGATGGAGCTGCTGCTGCACGCGATCCGCACCCCCGAGCTCCGGCCGCTGCTGGCCGAGCGCGAGCAGGCGGCCCGCGGCGCCCTCGCCGAGGGGGTCCGCCGCGAACTGGACCGCGGCGGTGCGGCGGCCCCCGCGGACCCGGCGTTCCTGGCGCTGATCGCGCACGCGCTGGAGGACGGCCTGCTCATCCAGCGCGTCCTGGACCCGGGGGCGGTGGGGGACGAGGCCGTGGTCGACGCGGTGGAACTGCTGCTCCGGTCCTGGACGGCCCTCGGCGGGGCCCCGGGGGAGGAGGGGCGCGGATAGGCGCGGGGGCGGGGTCGGCCCCGCGCCCGCGCCCGGCCTCAGGCGAACTGCAGCCGCTCGCTCAGGCCGGCGGTGGTGAAGGCCTTCTCCAGCTCCGCGCGGCCCTCGGAGAAGTGGGTCCAGCCCTCGAAGTGCACCGGGACCGACCGGCGGGCTCCCAGGATGCGGGTGGCCTCCGCCGCCTGGGCGCTGTCGAGGGTGATGGTGGTGTCGAACATCGGGGCCCGCGCCGCGCCCGCGAACAGGACGGCGGTGTCCACCGGACCGAACCGGCCGGCCACCTCGCGGACCAGGTCCAAGGACGCGTTGTCCCCGCTGACGTAGACCTTCGGCAGGCCGTCGCCGGTGAGTACGAAGCCGATGACCTCGCCGAGGACCTCCTCCGCGCCCTCGGGGCCGTGCAGTGCGGGCACCGCCGTCACGGTCACCGCCCCGCCCCCGGGACGGGGCACCTCGGTGCCCTCCCACGGGGCCAGGCCGCGAACGGAGCGGGCGGTGGCGGCCAGGCGCTCGGCTCCGCTGCGGGTGGTGAGCGTCAGTGGGACGTCGGCCAGCAGTGCCCGGCCGGACAGGTCGAGGTTGTCGGGGTGCTCGTCGTGGGAGAGCAGCACCGCGTCGACGGGGCCGATTCCGGCGGGGGAGGCGGCGGGCGGCGCCGTCTTGGTGATCACGATGCCGTCGCCGACGGGGTGGTCGCCGGGGGAGTCGAAGGTGGGGTCGGTGAGCAGTTTCAGGCCGCCGTAGGAGATGAGCGCGGTCGGTCCGCCGATGGTGCGGACGGGGACGCGTGCGGGGGAGCCGGTACCGGACATGGGTGACCTCACGGGTAGATGGACGTCTTTCCGTGATTCCGATTCTCGGGCATCCTCACGGATGAAAACAAGACTTTCCGTGAGGGAGTTGGGCGGCCGGACACGCGAGAACGGGGCGCCCCTGCTCTGAGCAGGGACGCCCCGTTACCTGAGGCCCCTCAGGCGCGGATGTCCTTCACCACCCGTCCTCCCTGCACCACCACGGCCACGTTGTCCGGCTCGGCCAGCACCCCCACGTCCCGCAGCGGGTCCCCCTGGCACACCACCAGGTCGGCCAGCTTGCCCTCCTCCACCGTGCCCAGGCGGTCGGCCACGCCCAGCAGCTCGGCCGAGGACCGCGTGCCCGCCTCGATCGCCTCCATCGGCGACAGCCCGACCCGCACCAGGAACCCCAGCTCCGCCAGGTTCCTCCCGTGCTCGCTGACACCGGCGTCGGTGCCCAGCGCCACCCTCACGCCCCGGCGCACCGCCTCGGGGATCCGGTCGAACGTGCGCTCGGCCAGCCACTGCTTCGCCCGGTAGGCCTTCTCCGTCATCAGGTGGCGCCGGTGCTCGAAGTCGAAGGTCGCCAGCGTCGGCACCAGGAACGTGCCCCGCTCCAGCATCAGGTCGATGCCCTCGTCGTCCACCAGGTAGCCGTGCTCGACGCTGGACACCCCGCCCAGCACGGCGTTGCGGATGCCCGCCGCCCCCTGGGCGTGCGCGGCCACCGGGCGCCCGCCGCGGCGCCCGGTCTCGGCCACGACCGCGGCGATCTCCTCCTGCCCCAGCCCCTCGTCCTCGGGGCCGTCCGACGGGCTGGAGATGCCCCCCGTCGCGCACACCTTGATCACGTCGGCGCCGTCGCGCATCAGCCGCCGCACGGCCACCCGCGCCTCGTGCACCCCGTCCGCGGTCTCGCCCGCGCCGGGGGCCAGCCGGTGCGGGTCGATGCCGCTGGGCAGGGTGAAGTCGGCGTGCCCGCCGGTGTCGCTGATCAGCCGCAGGGCCACCTGCAGCCGGGGGCCCACCGCCAGGCCGCGCTCCTGGGCCGCCTTGAACCCGGCGTCCAGCCCCCCGAGGTCGCGGACGCTGGTCACGCCCGCCTCCAGGGTGCGCCGCATGCGGTCGGCCGCCGCGAGCGCCTGGAGGCTGGCGTGCGAGTCCAGGTGGTTCCACACCAGCTCGCGCGGGTTGTCCAGGCCGAGGTGCACATGGCAGTCGAAGAAGCCGGGCAGGAGCGTGCGCCCGCCCAGGCCGACCTCCTCCTGCCCCGGGGCGGGGGCGGGTGCCCCCGCGGCCGGACCCGCGTAGGCGATGGTGCCGTCGGCGGCCGTGGCCACCACGGCGTCCTCGACCGGCGCCGCTCCGGTGCCGTCGATCAACCGCGCCCCGGTGAAGCGGACGGGAAGCGGCGGCGGGGTCGCGTGCTCGGGCATGCTCTCGGAACCTCCGTTGTCGTGGGGATCGGGGAACGCGTGGGCGAGTGCGCCCGGGGGGGACGCTACGGGTCGATGCGCGCCTCCATCCCGGGACCCACCGGCGTCCCGGTGAAGAAGAAGAGGGACAGCACCGCCGTCCACAGCACCAGGAACGCCAGGGAGAACGGCAGGCAGCGCGCGATCACGGTGCCCAGCCCGGCCTTGGGCTCGTAGGCCCGGAGGAAGCCCAGGATGACCACCATGTACGGGTTCAGCGGGCTGATGGCGTTGGTGGAGGAGTCGCCCACGCGGAACATCGCCTGGACGAACCCCGGCTCGTACCCCAGCAGCGCGAACAGGGGCACGAACACCGCCGCGAACACCGCCCACTGCGCCGAGCCGGAGATGACGAAGATGTTGATCAGGCAGGCCAGGACCACGAACGCGAGCAGCGCGCCGTAGCCGGTGAAGTTCCAGCCCTCCAGCGTGCCCGCGCCGCTCACCGCGATCCAGTCCGACACCCGGCTCCAGTTGAACAGCGCCAGGAACTGCGCCAGCACGAACGCCACCACGATGAATCCGGACATGTCCTTGACCGCCGCGCCCATCATCCGCGCCACGTCGCCGCCGCCGGTGATCTCGCCCGTCACCCGCCCGTAGACGACCCCCGGCACGGCCAGGGCCAGGAACACCAGGAACACCACCGAGTCGAGCAGCGGCGACTCCGGCAGGAACGCCCCGCCCTCACCGCGCAGCGGGGCGTCCGCCGGCAGCACCACCGCGAGGACGGCGGCGGCCAGGACCAGCAGGGCGGCCCCGGCCCACAGCAGGCCGCGCCGCTCGACGGGCGACAGCTCCGGGTCCATGCGCAGGTCGGCGCGCTCGCCCTCGCCCTCGCCCCCGCCGGGCGCCGCCGCGGCCACCGGCGTGCGCGGCACCCCGCGCCGCTCCAGCGCCGGTTCCAGCACCTTGTCGATGAGCAGCCCGGCCACCCCGGCCAGCAGCACCGCGCAGGACAGCGAGATGAAGTAGTTCGACACCACGGTCACCGGCGCGGTCTGGGCCGCCACCGGCTCGGCGGCGGCCGTGGTGATCCCGCTCAGCAGCGCGTCGGTGCCCGTGATGAACGGCCCCACGCTGAACCCCGCGGTCGAGGCCGCGAACCCGCCCAGCAGGCCGGCCACCGGGTGCCGCCCCGCCGCGGCGAACACCAGCGCCGCCAGCGAGGGGACCAGGATCATCGACGCGTCGCTCATGATGTTGGCCGAAACCCCGATGAAGCCGACCACGTACGGCAGCAGCCACCGGGGCGCCCGCCCGAACGCCCGCCGCACCAGCGCCGTCAGCAGCCCCGAGCGCTGGGCGATACCGACCCCGAGCAGCACGGTCAGTACCACCCCCAGCGGGGGGAACCCGATGAAGTTCTCGACCAGGGACGTGGTGAACCAGGCCAGGCCCGCCGCGCTGAACAGGCTCCGGACCGGCTCGGTCCCGCCGTCGGGCAGGTCCACCGTGGTCCCCAGGGCCGCCATCAGCGCCGAAGCGGCGCCCACGGCCAGGAACAGCAGCAGGAAGAGCAGGAACGGTTCGGGCAGCCGGTTCCCGGCGCGCTCCACGGCGTCCAGCACGCGCGCACCGAGGCGCGGCCGGGCCTGGGGGACCTTCTTCTCCGACATCGGCCACCTCGCAACTGGGGGGAGAACATGCAGCTCACCGGCCGGATGAGGGCTCACACCCTAAGTCGGGCGGCGCTAAGCTGGCCGAAATGCAGGATTCCTGCCGCGCCAGGGGGACCCATGCAGCATTCCGGCAATCACGCCGAAGGGCGGGACCGCGGGGTCGACGAGTTCGATCTGCAGCTGATCAACGCCCTGCAGCTCGCGCCGCGCGCGCCCTGGGCCCGGCTGGGCGCGGTGCTGGGCGCCGACGCCACCACGCTCGCCCGCCGCTGGGACCGCCTGACCGGTGCCGGGCTGGCGCGGGTCACCGCCTTCCCGGCGGCGCCGTCGCTGCCCCGCCAACCCATGGCCTATCTGGAGCTGACCTGCCGCAACGGCACGGTCACGGAGGTGTCGCGCGCGCTGGCCGAGGACCCCGGCACGCTCAGCATCCAGTTCACCGCCGGGCGGCACCAGCTGCTGCTGACCGTCAGCCACCCGCGGGAGCTGTCCTGGTACCTGCTGGACTGGATCGGGTCCTTCCCCGACGTGGTGGCCTACGAGACGCACGTGATCACGAGGATCCCCTTCCAGGCCAGCCGGTGGCACCTGCACGCGCTCGCCCCCGGACAGCGCCGCGCCCTGCAGGCCATGGCGGGTCCGGTGCCGGGGCCGGGGGCGCCGCCGCCGGTGACCGAGGCGGACCAGGCCATCATCGGGGCGCTGGCCGAGGACGGGCGCGCGCCGTACGGCGCGCTGGGCCGCGCGGCGGGGGTGAGCGCCAGCACGGCCGCCCGGCGCCTGGACCGGCTGCTGCGCGGCGGCGCGGTGGGGCTGCGGTGCGACGTGGCCCGACGGGAGCTGGGCTGGCCCGCCGCCGCGGTGCTGTGGGGGTCGGTGGCCTACGAGGAGCTGGAGCGGGCGGCGGCGGACCTGGAGGAGACCGTGCCCGAGCTGCGGTTCTGCAGCACGGTCGCGGGCTCGGAGAACGCGCTGCTGGTCGTGTGGCTGCGGGCGATCGCCGACCTCCCCGAGGTCGAGCGCCGCCTGGAGGCCCGCCTCCCGGGGCTGCGCCTGACCGACCGGAGGATCGTGCTGCGCACGATGAAGCTGATGGGCCAGGTGCTCGACGGCGGGGGCCGCTACGCCGAGACGGTGCCCCTGCGCATGGGGGAGCCGGGCGCGCGGGGGTGAGGCGCCGGGCGTGTGGGCCCGCGGCCGCCGCTCACCCCTCCTCGGACAGCGGGGCGGTCCACAGCAGGCGGGTGCCGCCGCCCGTCCCCGGCCCCACCGCGAACGCGCCGCCCAGGGCCTGCGCGCGGTCCTTCAGGTTGCGCAGGCCGCCCCGGCGCCCGCCCTCGGGGACGCCGCAGCCGTCGTCGCCCACGTCCACCTCCACCGCGTCCTCGTCCACCCGCACCCGGATGTCGGCCCGCGAGGCGCCCGCGTGGCGGGCGATGTTCGACAGCGCCTCCTGCAGCACCGCCAGCACGTGCTCGGCCACGCCGTCGGGCACACGGCTGTCGATCGGCCCCTCCAGGCGCAGACCCGGCGTGAACCCCAGCGACTCCCCGGCCGCGTTGGCGATCTCCAGGATCTGGGTGCGCAGCCACCTCCGGTCCTCACCGCCCGCGTGCTGCAGGGCGAAGATCGTCGAACGGATCTGGCGGATGGTGTCGTCCAGGTCGTCCACCGCCCGCTGCACCCGCTGGGCCTGCGCCGGGTCGTTGGTCCGCCGCACCGTGCTCATCAGCGACATCGCCACGGCGAACAGCCGCTGGATGATCACGTCGTGCAGGTCCTTGGCGATCCGGTCGCGGTCCTCCAGCACGCTCAGCCGCTCGGCGTCCACCCGCGCCTCGGCCAGCTCCAAGGCCACCGCCGCGTGCCCCGCGAACGCCGACAGCAGGTGCCCGGTGGTGGAGGCGTAGGCCTCCTCCCCGTCCGCCCGCGCCAGCACCAGCAGGCCCCGCGCGGCGTCCTTGCCGCCCAGCGGCGCCAGCAGCACCGGCCCCAGCTCCAGGCCCTCCAGGAACGGCAGCGTGCACCCGCCCTCCGCCGCACCGGGCAGGGACACCGGGCCGCCCTCCCGGTAGGCGCGGCCGGCGGGGCTGTCGTCGAGCTCCACCGCCCGCCCCCGCACCCGCTCGGCGCCCTCGCCGTCGGCGGTGTCCACCACCAGGCCGTCGCCGTCCGGGTGCGGGATGGCCAGCGCCGCCAGCACCGACCCGGACATGCGGCGGGCGCGGCGGGCGATCAGCGCCAGCACGTCGTCGGCCTCGGTGCCGGTCAGCAGCCGGGTGGTCACCTCGTCGGAGGCGTCCAGCAGCAGCTCGCGCCGCCGGGTCTCCTCGTACAGGCGGGCGTTCTCGATGGCCACCCCGGCCGCGGTGGACAGCGCCACCACGATCGCCTCGTCGTCCTCGTCGAACTCCCCGCCGCCGGCCTTCTCGGTCAGGTACAGGTTCCCGAAGACCGCGTCGCGCACCCGGATCGGCACCCCGAGGAACCCCCGCATCGGCGGGTGCCCCTTGGGGAACCCGAGCGACTCCGGGTGGTCCTCGATCCGCCGCAGCCGCAGCGGCCGCGGGTCCTTGATGAGCAGTCCGAGGATGCCCCGCCCGCGCGGCCAGTGCTCGATCCGCGCGATCTCCTCCTCGCCCAGGCCCAGCGGCAGGAACCGGGTCAGCCCGCCGTCGGGGCCGATCACCCCCAGCGCCCCGTAGCGCGCGTCGACCAGGTCCATGGCGGCCTGCACCAGGCGGCGCAGCACCGCCTCCAGGTCCAGCCCGGAGCCGATGGTCACCACCGCGTCGAGCAGGGAGTGCACGCGGTCCCGGGTGAGCAGCGCGGTGTCGATGCGCGACTGCAGCTCCGAGAGCAGGTCGTCCAGGTGCAGGCGGGGGAGCAGGACGCGGGCGCGCTCGGGACCGGGGAGCTCTTCGCCCATGGGCTCACCTTCCGATGCTCCGGGGACGGGACGGCGGTGCGCGAGCGCCGATTCTACTCCGGGCGCCCCGGTGCGTAGGTGGGCCCGTGGACGGTCACCCGCCTTCCTGCACGGACGCGAACAGGCGGTGGGGCCGCGCCTCCCGGCGGCGGCCCAGCCGCAGGACCATCTGCGGGTACGCCCCGTCGCACATGCGCGCCCCGATGAACGCGCGCAGGTGCGGCTCCTCCAGCGGCTGGGTGTGGAAGGCCGAGGACACCCCGCCCGCGGTGGCCGTCAGCAGCACCCGCTGCAGGGCGCGCCCGGCGGCCAGGCGGTCGGCCCGCCCGTCGCCGACGGTGGTCAGCAGCGCGGCGGTCCCGGCGACGTCGCCGTGCGGGTCGAGCAGGCCGCGTACCCGCCCGCGCCCGTAGTCGCGGTCGGGGAAGAGCGCGTCGGCGACCCGGCCGGGGGGCGGGAAGTCCTCCGCGTGCACCCCGTCGGGGTCGGCCGCGTCCGGGGCGCGCACCCAGCGCGCGAGCTCGTCCCCGGTGTCACGTTCGCAGCGGTGCAGGAACTCGGCGGCGGTGACCAGCCCCGCCAGGGAGCGCGTCAAACGCTCGTCGCCCAGCGGCCTGAGCACGGCCCCCTCGGCGGCGGCCGCCGCGACCAGCGCGCGCACCGTGCGCACATCGTCCACGTCCGCCGGGAACGGGCCCCGGTGGGTGCGGCGGAGCCCGACCGACTCGTACAGCATCCGGTCCTCGGCGGTGGGCTCGACGGTTCCGGCCGCCCGGACCTCGGCCAGCAGGCCGGGGCGGTCGGGATCGGGCAGCTCCCGCACGGAGGGCCGCACCCCGTGGGCGCGCAGCGCGGCCACGGCGGTGAACAGGGCCGCTCCACAGCTCACGACCTGCTGGCGGGCGTCGGGGTCGGAGACGGCCAGGCGGCGGTCCGGGTCGGTCCCGAGGGTGATGCGGCCGTCCACGCGGCGCACGGTCCACGGCCGGGTCCCGTACACCGACGGGGCCTGGTCGGCCGCGCGCACCGCCGCGTCGAGGGCGGAGGCCTCCGACGGCGGGTTCGGCCGTGTCGAGGGGGCCTGGGGAGTCATCTCGCACCTCCGCCCGCGGAGCCGACCGGCTCGGCCGTCCGCCGCGCCGGGGCGTCGTCAAAGGCGCCGTCCTGAGCCCACGGCGCCCGCTCCAGGCCGACGAAGACGACCGGGCACGGGGCGATGCGCAGGCAGGCCGACGCGGTGGGCCCGAGCGGGGGAGCGCCGGGGCCGCTGGGGCCGCGCGTGCCCAGGACCAGGAGCTGGGCCCCTTCGGCGGCGCGCGCGAGGCCGCGCGCGGCCAGGTCGTCGCGGCGGACGGCGTGGTGCACCCGGGGCCAGGTGCGCCGGGCCCGCTCCACGACGTGCTCCAGCTCGCGCTCGGCCGGACCGGTGCGGGGGAGCGCGTGCGCGCCGGCGTACGGCGCGTGCGGGGCGTTCCCGTTGTCCAGTACCCGGACCGCCCAGAGGTCGCAGTCGCGCAGGCGGGCTTCGCGGACGGCCCATTCCAGCGCGAACGCCGCAGGGCGCGTGCCGTCATAGCCGACCACGATGTGCGGGGCCGTCCCTGCCGGGATTCGTGCGTCCATGTCCGCCGTCCCTCTCGTTCGGAGAGCGGGTGCCTCCGTTCACCTTCCATCCCACCCGTCCGCGGCGGGCGGCCGACAGGGTCTCGGGGTGGTGCGGGGTGGGCCGTAGGTCCCTACCCCGGGCGGCCGGGGGTGGTGAGTTCGCCGGGGTCGGCCACCACCGCGTCCGCCCCCGACCAGCCGGTGAGGCGGTCGCTCGACGGTGTCCCGTTCCCGGCGGAGTCCCGGTCGACGGCCACGACCAGCCTGAACCCGAGCCGGTGCGCGGCACGCACCGCCGGGGTCGACGAGAGCAGCGCCGCGCTGGACCGGGGCGCGACCCCGAGCCGCGCCGCGGTCTCGGCGAGCACCGCCGCGTACCGCTCCTCAGCGGTGACCAGGCCTTCGGCCGCCCAGCCGTCGACCACGGCGTCGAACAGGCCCGCCATGCCCGCCGCCTGCACCGTCGCCGCGGCCCCGCGGTTGCAGGAGACGGCAGCGGTGGCGACCCCCTGCGCCCTGAGCGCGGCCAGCAGCGCCGCCGTGGGGGCCCACGCCGCCGTGCCCACCGTGCGCAGGGAGTCCAGGTAGTACCGGTCCTTGCGGTCCCACAGCCGGGCGACGGTCTCGTCCCCATTGCCCTCGTCCCCTTCGCCCACGGGTGACAGCGCCCAGGCGGCGAGGCCGCCGTCGCGGGAGGCGGCGAACGCGCGGGCGGCCTCCGGCGGCGACTTGCCGTACATCAGCCGGTAGTCGTGGCGCAGGTCGAACGGGCGGAAGCGGCCACCGCGCCCGCGTGCGCGCTCGCGGAGCAGTTCGTCGAAGGTGCGCTTCCACGCGGCGGCGTGCAGTGGTCCGGTGTCCGCGACGACACCGTCCACCTCGACCACCATGGCCGAGACGCCTTCCAGCGTGACCAGCGCGCTGCCCCTCGCCATCGTCGCGGCCTCACTTTCCGTCCCCGCCGGGCGCCCCCGGAAGGGGCGCTCGCGCGGGGACGGAACCATCCCACCCTGTGCACGGGGAGCCCGACAGGGGCCTTGGTCGGGTCCGGCACGGCCAAAGGACGGATAAGCGGAGTGACCGGGCCACCGGTCCCGAAGGGCGGCAGGCGAACGGCCTGAGCGCCGGGGCCTTTCGTTCCTGGGCGGCGCGAGGGGTCTGGGGCAGCCTGGAGGGTGCGGTCTTCGGGGCGATGATCCGTGACGGCGGGGTACCCCGGAACCGCAGGCCCGCGGTCCGCGGCCGACGCCGCCCGGATACGACGGAGCGGACGCGGAGCCGGACGCCGGGCGGTGCGCGGGCGCCGCCCGGCGTCTCTTCATGGGGCGCCCGAGCGGTGGTCAGACGAAGTCGGACACGCGGGCGTAGTCGGCGTGCGGCGCCCGCCCCTGCGCCGCGTACTCCAGCAGGAGCAGCCCGTTCGGCGTCGCCTCGTGCGCGACCAGCCGGAGGCCGGAGGAGTCCCCCGGACCGGACAGCAGCCGTCGGCCCGAACGGAGCACGGTCGGCGCGACCACCGGCGGGAGCGTGTCGACCAGGCCCGCGGCCAGCAGCGCGTCGCCCAGGCGCGCGCTCCCGTGGATCTGCAGCTCGCGGCCGGGCCGCTCCTTGAGCCCGGCGACCGCCCGCACCGGGTCGCCCCTGAGCACGGTCGTCGGGTTCCATCCCCCCTCGGTGAGGGTGGAGGAGACGACGAACTTCGGCAGCGTGTTCATCCGCTCGGCGAACGGGTCGTCCGGGTCGGTGATCGCGGGCCGGTCGCGGGCGAACGCCTCATAGGTGCGCCGGCCGAACAGCAGCCCGTCGGCGAGGCCGAGCCACTCGGACGCGCGGCGGACGAAGACCCCGTCGATGTGCGGGACGAACCAGCCGCCCCCGGTGAAGCCGCCGCTGGTGTCCTCGTCCGAGGCCCCGGGGCCCTGGCTGACCCCGTCGAGCGTGGTGAACTGGGTGAGCGCGAGCCTCATCGCCGGGCCCGCCCTTCGGCGAAGGCGGCGAGCTGCGCGGCCACCGTCCCCATCCTTCGGCGAAGCCGAGCTTCTCGTGGCGGGCGCGCGGCTCCGGGTCGCCGTGCCGGACGACGATCCGGTAGCCGGTGCCGTCGGGGTGGTCGGCCATCGTGACCTCGGCGGTCATCGCGACGGGGTCGGGGGCGGCCGGGCGCAGGCCGCCGTCGACGGCGATGAAGCACGCGTCCAGGTGCGGCACGAAGGCGGCGCCGCCGTCCTCGCTCATCCGCGTGACGAACCCGCCGCCGGGGCGCGGATCACCCGTTCCAGGGCGGGGTCGAGGCCGGGGTTCATGGTCGGTCGCCCTCTCGGTCGGTCCTGTCGGCCCGTTCGTCCCGGCCGTTGGCGAACCGCTCCAGGCGGTCGGTGCGCTCCGACCAGATCCGGCGCTCCTCGGCGAGCCAGTCGGCGACGAGGCCGAACCGCTCGCGGGCGAGCACGCAGGTGCGTACGCGGCCGGTCTTGACCGTGCGGATGAGCCCGTTCGCCTCCAGCGTCCGCACATGCTTCATGAACGAGGGGAGGGGTATGGGGAAGGCCTCGGCGAGGTCGCCGACGCTGGCGGGGCCGTGCCCGAGCCGCCGCACGACCGCGCGGCGCGTCGGGTCGGCGAGGGCCGTGAACACGCCGTCCAGGTCCGCCGAACAGTTTGCCATGAGGCTACGTGTCGGTGCGTGCGGCGCCCGGCACAAGGGGGCGCGCGGGGCGGCCGTCACGTCGCGTTCGAGCGGTGAGAGCAGGGCGCGTCGCGGCGGGTCCTTCGCCGGGCGCCGACCGGCGGACCGGCCGGTACGCGCCCGTCCTTCGCGCACCGGCCGGTGCGTTCGGCCGCGGCGCCCGCGGCCGCTTCGGAAACGGTCGTGCCATGGGGGCCTTGCCGTATCTCCCGACGCTAACCGGGACACCTCTGCGCTCCGAGGGCCGGACGCCCCCGGGCGGGCGGCGGACCGGCGCGGCCGCGGGCGACCAAGGCCGCTTGACACCGCCGGGCGGGTCCGGGAGCCGCGGCTACCGCCGGTCGTCCTCCCGCCGCGCCGCCTCGCTCTTCAGCCGCGCGGCGAGCGCCGCCGCCTGGGTGCGCCGCCGCATGTCCAGCTTGGACAGGACGCTGGACACGTAGTTCTTCACCGTCTTCTCCGACAGGTACACCCGCTCGCCGATCTGCCGGTTGGTCAGCCCCTCACCGATCAGCTCGAAGATCCGGCGCTCCTGCTCGGACAGCTCGTCCACCGGGTTGCGGCCCGCGTCGGCCTCCCGCATCCGGCGCATCATCCGCGCCGTGCTGCGCGGGTCGAGCAGCGACCCGCCGGCCGCGACCGTGCGCACCGCGCCCACCAGGTCCGAACCGTGGATCTGCTTGAGCACGTACCCCGCGGCCCCGGCCATGACCGAGTCGTACAGGGCGTCGTCGTCGGCGTAGGAGGTGAGCATCAGGCAGGCCAGGCCGGGCAGGCGCGAGCGCATCTCCCGGCACACGCCCACGCCGCTGCCGTCGGGCAGGCGGACGTCCAGCAGGGCGACGTCGGGGCGGGCGGCGGGGATGCGCGCCTCGGCCTCGGCGGCGGTGCCCGCCTCGCCGACGACGGAGATGTCCTGTTCCTCCTCCAGCAGCGCGGCGGCGCCCCGGCGGACCACGTCGTGGTCGTCCACCAGGAAGACGCGGATGGCGCGTTCGCCGCCGTCGGTCGTGGTCATGGTGTCAGCCCCTTCCATCGGCCGCCCTCCGCGTATTCAGGGGGGGAACCGACCATCGCACGGCCGCGCGGCCGAAACCAGCGCCCGGGGGGACACATCCGTCCACCGTCTCAGCGGGGTCCGCCGCCCGGTCCGCGGGCCCGGCGGCGGTGGGCGGCCACCCGGGTGCGGGTGCCGCAGCGCGCGGAGCAGTAGCGTCGCCGACCCCCGGTCCCGGGGTCGAGGAACAACCGGTCGCAGCCGGGGGCCGCGCACACGCCGCCGGGCACCCGCTGCTGGTCGGCCAGGAGCACGGCCAGCGCCATGGCGCCGGAGGACAGGAGCCACTCGTCCACCGGTCCATCGTCGGAGGCGTCGAGGTGCAGGTGCCAGTGGGTGGCGCCCCGGTGGTCGGAGAGGCGCGGCGGGCGGACGCCGGTGAGCAGGGCGTTCACCCGCCGCGCGGCGGCGGCCGTGTGGGGCGCGGTCGCGGCGTCCCTGAGCTTGCGGGCGGCCGCGGCCATCGCCCGGACGTCGGCGGTCGTCAGGTCGAAGGGCCCGCTCTCCCCGTGCGCGCGGAGCACGTCCTCGACCCGCGCGGGCGGCGGCGGGTCGGGCAGCAGCACGTTGGCCAGGGCCGCGGTGCGCAGGGCGACCGCCCGCACCCACGGCCCGGCCAGCAGCCCGGTGACGGGGTAGGTCACGCGCCACCGTCCCCCGCCTGCGCGCCGACCGCCTGCACATCCACCTTGCGCCCGTCGGGGTCGATGAGCACGTGCCGCCCCGGGGCCAGCGGGGGCACGGCCCGTCCGCCGTCGACCTCCAGGCCGAGCCGGGCGGGGCCGGTCGGTGCGGACAGGACCGGATACAGCTCGACGACGGTGCCGTCATCAAGGACGGCGGCATGGTGCTCGGGGCCGTCGCCGTGCTTCTCCTCGGCGAACGACAGTCCGAGGGCGCTGTAGAACGCCCGGCAGTCCTCCAAGCGTTCGGTGTACAGGACCAGCAGCGAGAGGCGGCCGTGCAGGGGAGTGGTGTCGGGCAAGAGGGCTCCTGACGAGGTAAGCGGTGGGCCCGCCCCGGCGGCGTCGCCGACGGCGCGGACGTCGGAACTTCCGGAGGCATTGTCACCCGCCAGACGCGCGCGCGGATGTGGAGATGGGTGGTGACGGAGTGAGTCGGGCGGTTCCCCGAGCCTGGCTTCCGTCCGCCGGGCCGCCGGGCCGCTGCAGTGGAGGGTGGTAGGGCGGCGACGACGAAGGTCGGTGGTCCTACCTGTGGTGCTGTCGGCCGCCGGGCGTGTGCGTGGTCGCGGTGGTGGGCGGCGACGGGGTGAG
>NZ_JAQFWP010000016.1 GCF_027706745.1 Nocardiopsis suaedae
ACGGTCCCACTTGCTGATACGCGCAGGGCCGCCCGGGAGGATTTCCCGGGCGGCCCTGCGCCGAGCGGTCGGCGGTTCGCCGCGGTGGTCCCGGCTAGAGCGTGTTGGCGAACTTCGCCGCCACGGGGCCCGCGACCGAGCCGCCGCCTCCGCCGCCCTCGACCACCACCGCGAAGGCGATGTCGCCCTTGTACCCCACCACCCAGGCGTGGGTGTCCAGCTCGTCGTCCTCACCGGAGGCGGTGCCGAACTCGGCCGAGCCGGTCTTGGCGTAGACCTCGCCCTCGAACCCGGAGCTCTTCGCGGTGCCGTCGGTGACGACCTCGCGCATCATCGGGCGGATCTGCTCGGCGTGCGCGATCGGCTTGGGCTCGGGCTTGTCCTCCAGGGCCGGCTCGGTCACCAGCGACGGGGACCGCCACGACCCGTCCGCGATGGCCGCGGGGACCGTCGCCATGTGCAGCGGCGTGGAGATGACCTGTCCCTGCCCGATGCTCTGCGCGGCCAGCAGGCCCTCGCCGTCCGGCTGCGGGAAGGACGGCTTGCGCGCCGGGATTCCGACGTTGAGCTCGGCGTTCATGCCGAACTCCTCGGCGGTGGCGGTGAGCTGCTTCCCGCTGAGGCGCTCCACCACCGACTGCACCAGCGCGGTGTTGCAGGAGGTCGCGAACGCCTCGCTCATCGTCTGGGCGCCGTAGGCGGCGTCCCCGGCGTTCTTGAAGCCCAGCGCATTCTTCGGGCAGTTCATCGGATCCGTGGTCGCCATGCCGTTCTCCAGCAGCGACTCGTAGGTGATGATCTTCAGCGAGGAGCCGGGGGCGTACTGCCCGTCGAAGGCGCGGTTCATCCCGGCGGCGTTGTTGGCGACGGCCAGCACCTCGCCGGTGGACGCGCGCACCGCCACCAGCGCCGTCGGCTTGCCCTGGGAGGTCACGGCCGCCGCGGCCGCGTCCTGCAGGCCCGGGTCGATGGCGGTGGTGACGTCCTGGCCGCCCTCGCCCTCGATGGTGGCCACGACGGGGGCGTCCGGGTCCTCGATCGCCTCCTGCTCCTTGCCGGCCTCGGCGATGCGGATGGAGGCGGACGACGCACCGGCCAGGCGCTCCTCGTACTGCTGCTGGATGCCGCCCTGGCCGACCGGGTCGCCCTCCTTGTACCCGGCGCCCAGCCGCTCCACGTCCTCTGCGGTGGCGGCGCCCACGGCACCGGTCAGCATCTTGATGGAGCCGGAGGCGTCGTCGGTGTCCAGCCGCGACCCGTCCGCGGCGAGGATCTTCCCGCGCTCCCCGAGCACGTTCGCGCGGACGAGCGTGGTGCCGTCCTTGAGCTCGGGGTGCACCGCCGAGGGGCCGAAGTCGACCTTCCACTCCCTGTCCTGCCGCACCAGCGGCAGCTCGCCGTCGTAGGACCAGTCGCCGACACCGCTCAGGGTGAGCGTGGCGGTGAAGGGCGCGGTGGCCGTTCCGCCGTCGCCCTCGGTGACCTCGCCCGTCTCCACGGAGGCCTTCTCGACGCCGAGGTCCTCGTCGATGCCGGTGAGCACCTTCTCGGCATCGCCGCCGGTGGTGAGCGCGGCCATGGCCGCGTAGTCGCGCTCGGCCCACGCGGTGGTGTACGCGTCGGCGGCGCCCTCGGGCCCCGCCCCCCGGCCGAGCACGAACCAGGCGGTGACGCCGCCACCGAGGACGACCGCGAGCACGCCCGCGGCGATGCCGATGATCAGGCCCTTGCGGGACCGCTTCTTCGGCCCCGGCACCGGGTCGTCGCCGAAGGGGCCGTTCGGGCCGCCAGGCCCGCCGGGGCCCCCTGGGCCCCCTGGGCCCCCAGGGGTGCCCGCGCCGCCGGAGGCGGCGGAGCCGCGCTGCCAGTCGGGGCCGCACGCGTCCGGGGCGCCGCCGGGCCCTGCGGCGCCGTCTGGGCCTCCAGCGGTACCGGAGGGGGCGGAGAAGGCGGAGGACCCGGCCGCCCCGGAGGCGGAGGAGAGGTCGGAGGGCACCGCGAAGGTCTGCGTGCCGGGACCGGGGTCGCCGCCTGCGGGCCCCCCGTCGGCGGGACCGCCCCCGTGCGCGTCGGCGGGGATCTCGTCGGACTCGGGGAACGGCGAGCGCTCGGTGTTCGGGAAGGCCGGGTTGGAGGTCTCGTCCAGGTAGGAGAGCCCTGCCGGAGCCGAACCGAATCCGCCGGGCGGGGTGGAGGGCCCCGGGCGGCCGTCCCCATGGCCGTCGGCCGACGCGGGGGCGCCGGGCATGCCGCCGGTGTCGGGGCCGTCCGGGGTGTCGAAGCGGTGGGCGATGGTCTCGGGCGGGTCCGAGGGCCCCGGCGGCACAGGCGTGCTCTCGGACGCGTAGGGGGCGCCCATGGGCGCGCCGGGGTAGGCCGGCGCGTCCGATTCCGGCATGCCGTAGCGCTCAGACCCGTAGGGATCCTGCCGCGGCCCGGACCCGGAGTCCTGGAGGTCGAACGCGGAGGCTCCCCAAGGGGCCTGCCGATCGGTCTCGGGGGCCGATCCGGGTGCCTGCGGCGGGCGGTCCTCGAAGGGGTTGTCCGCGGGGCTCTGCGGCGTCTGCCACGAGAACCCCTGGGCGTCGGCCGCATCGGCGCCCGCGGGGCCCGGCCGGTCGGTGCCGTCCGTCTGCCAGGGCAGGCCCTCGCCGGTGGGGATGGTCTGGTCGGCCGCCGACTCCTCGTGGGAGCCCGTGTTCCCGCTGGACCAGGCCGCGCTCCCACCGGACCAGGCCGCGCTGTCGCCGACCCCGGCGGTTCCCTGCGGGCTCTCGGGGTCGCCTGGCCCCTCTTCCGGCGCCTCAGACGGCTGAGGAGCGGGGGCGGCGGCCGCCTGGGGGGCAGCGGGCGTCCAGTCGGTGAACGGCCGTCCCTCGGCCGTCTGGGCCGTCTGGGACGACTGCGGTGTCTGCGGTCCCTGAGGGGCGTCCGGAGGCGACGGGGCCTCGGGGGCTTCCTGCCCGTTCTCCACGCCTCCCGCTGCCGGGCGCGAGTCCGGGCGCGCGGCAGCGTCCCCGGGCTCTCCGGACTGCGCAGCTCCGGCCGCTCCACCGTTCGCCGTCCCGGACGGGCGCGGCGGCGCCTTCCAGTCGATGCCTCCGCCGGGCGCTCCCGGCGTCCCCGAGGCCCCCGGCGCACCGCTCACCGGCGGGTACGGGCGCTCGGTGCCGGTGGGGGCGCCGGGCATCCCCGACCCCTCCCCTCCGGCGGATGCCGTCGGCAGAACATAGGGGTTGCGGGCCTGAGCGGGCTCCGCCTCCTCCTGTGCGCCGGCGGGCGGCGGGGGAGGGGCCGCTCCCTCACCGCTCTCCTGGTCGCGCCGGGGGAACGCGTCGTCGTCCTCTCCCGGTGTCCACCTGTCGTCCACGCCTGATTCGTCCTTCCCGGGGTGCGCCGCCCCCGCGCACGCAGGGGCACGGCTCGGCATCGGCGCCGAAGGGGGGAGCGGGCGGCGCCGGTTTCGCGGGCCGCGGGAGCCGACGGCTTCCCGCTCGCGCGATCCGGCCCGGCCGATCGCCTCGCCGTGTGTGTCTGAGCCATCAACGACGATAGCGGCCGGTGGAAGGGCCAGTGTCCGGGATTCGGGGCATGAGGCGCGCGGGTCTTGGCCGTCATCGGCCTCGGCGGCGTCAGGGCCCTCTCACGGCCGACGAGGGAGTCGGTCGGGGCACGGCGTCGGCCATCGGGGGAGCGCGGCCGAGGAGGCGCCCTGAGGCCGCACGGCATGGCGTGACCTATGCAACACGGCGGTGCCCTTGGACCTGTCTCCGTTCGGCTCACAGGGGCGCGCCCCGCTCTCCCCCCTGAGCGTGTCCCGTCCTTGCTGAACACGTCTCAGGGAGGGGGCCCAGACGCCTTCCGAACGGCGAAGAGCGGCGAACGGCCGCCGCCCCTGCCGTGCCGACCCGGCGGGGTCTGCGGCAGGGGCGGCGGCCGTGAGCCGAAACGATCCGGGCGTCCCGCCCCGGTCAGCCCTCGCCTCGGGCGATGCGGGTCATGGCGTCGCGCTCGCGCACCTTGACGCGCTTGCGCCCCTCGGCCTCGCCCAGGGACTCCTCGTGCGTCTCCAGGCGCTGCCACCCCTCGAACGTGGTGTAGGGCACACCCCGCTCCTCCAGCAGGCGCACGAAGGCCTCCGGCTCGGGCGCCTCGGCCTCGGGCAGCGACGACCGGTCCTCCACCAGGTTGGTGACGGTCTCCAGCGCGTCGCCCTTGGTGTGGCCGATGAGGCCGACCGGGCCGCGCTTGATCCACCCGGTGGCGTAGACGCCGGGCATGTGCCGCTCGTCCATGTCGAGCACCCGGCCGCCCGCGTTCGGGACGGTGCCGCGGTCCTCGTCGAAGGGCAGGTCGGCCAGCGGCGACCCGAGGTAGCCCACCGCGCGGTAGACGGCCTGCACCTCGTGGTCGATGAACTCGCCGGTGCCGCGGACGCCGCCGTCGCCGGTCAGCTCCATGCGCTCGGTGCGCAGGCCGGTGACGCGGTCCTCGCCGAGCACCTCGGCGGGGCGGTGCAGGAAGTGCAGGTGCAGGCGGCGCGGCTCGCCGCGCGGGTCCCGGATGGCCCAGTTCTGCAGCACCTTGACATTGGTCTTGACCTGGTTGGACTCCTCGGCGGCGGCGACGGAGGCGTCGCACATCTCGAAGTCCTCGGGGTAGACGATCACCTCGACGCCGGGCTGCTTGTCCAGCTCGCGCAGCTCCATGGGGGTGAACTTGGCCTGGGCGATGCCGCGCCGGGCGAAGACGTGCACGTCGGTGACGCCCTTGGCGCGCAGGCCCTGGTGCACGTTGTCGGTGATGTCGGTGGCCAGCAGGTCGTCGGCGTCCTTGGCGAGGATGCGGGCGACGTCGACCGCGACGTTCCCCGCGCCGATGACGGCGATGCTGGACCCCTCCACCTTCCACTGCGGCGAGACGTCGGGGTGGCTGTCGTACCAGAACACGAAGTCCGCGGCGCCGTGGCTGCCGGGCAGGTCGATGCCGGGGACGTCCAGGGGGCGGTCGCGGTCGGAGCCGGTGGCGAAGATGACGGCGTCGTAGTGCCGGTGCAGGTCCTCCAGCTTGAGGTCGATCCCGTAGGCGATGTTGCCCAGGAAGCGGACCTGCGGCTTGTCGAGGATCTTGTGCAGGGCCGACTGGATCTGCTTGATGCGGGGGTGGTCGGGGGCGACGCCGTAGCGGACCAGGCCGTAGGGCGCGGGCAGCCGGTCGAGCACGTCGATGCTGACCTCGACCCCGGCCGCGGCGAGGGTCTCGTCCTTGGTGAGCAGGTCCGCCGCGTAGATCCCCGCGGGGCCGGCCCCCACGATTCCCACGCGCAGTGGTCGCGTCATCTCTTCCTTCTCCGTTCGTCGCGCCGGGTCGTCCGCGGTCCCGCCGGGCGCGCGGGCCGCCGTCCACGCCCCCAGGGCGCGGTAAATCAGGCGAGGCTAACCTAATTTATAGGAGGGATCGGTTTCCTATAAACCCTATCTCCAAGATAGGCATTGCCCTCTCCGGTCCGCCGCTCGGGGCCCACCGACCGGAGCGGGGGGTGTCGGCGCACGTCAACGGCGCCCCTGAAAGACAGAACGCGCCGAAGGGGTGGGACTCAGCCCGAAACGACTGTGGGGTACCTCACCGCAACCGCGCGCGAAGAACGCTGGTCCGCAGCGGCCGACAGCGGCCATAGGCGGATCAGGAACGCCTCCCGACCGCCGAGCATACGCGCCGCCCTCAGGAAGCCCTCGCAGCGCGGGTCGGGATGGCGGCGCAGCAGTCGCACGCAGTCCTCGGCGACCGCCCGCCGGTGGCGGGCCCGAACCTCGGCGGCGTACCGGCCCGAGCCCCCGGCCAGGCGGATCCGCACCGCGCTGCCGTTGACGCCGCCCCGCACCGAGATCTGTCCGTGCAGCAGCAGCGATCCCAGCGCGCGCTCCTCCCAGGGCCCACCCTCCTCGGCGTCCTCGGGGGCCTCAGGGCCCTCGGCGCCGGGTGCGTCGGAGCGCGGTGGGCCGTCCCACTCCTCGACGGTCACGCCGACCGGGACGCGCCCCTGCAGGGTGCGCAGCTCCATGTGGTCGACCCCGCAGGCGAGCAGCTCCCCGCCCGGCGGGGCGGGGGTTCCGGACGGGTCGGGCCGGGCGCCCTGGCCGTAGATCCGGAACACGCCGTCCTCGGGCAGGACAGGGAAGAGCGAACGGCTCAACCGGGCCACCTTCGATCCACCTCCGCGCTCACGCGTGCAACCGCCGCACCGGCCGCACGGTGCGGCCGGGCCCGCTGCGACCGGAAGAGCGAGGGGACCGGTCATCTGGGGCCACACTCTAGACCGGAGCGGTCGGGTGCGGGGGTGGAATGGACGAATCGCTCGGCTGCCGCCCCGCGTCCGGGCCGCGGTGCGCCCTGCGGCCTCAGCCCCGCCGTCCGAGCCGCAGGCGGTCCTTCAGGGCAGGGCGGCTCGCCGGACCCGTGTGCGCGCCCTCCTGCTCCTGGAGTTCGGCCTTGACCGTGGCCGCGAAGCGGGGCACCTGCTCCTGCCCGGACAGGCGCTGGATCGCGGCCATGATCGCGTCGGTGGCCGCGCGCCGCGAACGCGCCTTCGCCGCCTCGCCCTCCCACGGGGACAGGTCGACCGGCGCGCCGAAACGCATGCCGACCCTGCGCAGCACGGGCACGGTGCGGCCGTGCGGCAGGATGCGGTCGGTGCCGTACAGCGCGACCGGCACCACCGGGGCGCCCGACGACAGCGCGAGCCACGCCAGGCCCGTCTGGCCGCGGTACAGACGCCCGTCCGGGGAGCGCGTGCCCTCCGGGAAGATGCCGAACACGCTCCCTTCGCGGAGCACGTTGAGGCTGTTCTCCATCGCCTCCTGCGAGCTCTGTCCCGGCTTGCGGTCCACCGAGAGCTGGCCGATGGCGCGCAGCGCGCGCGTGAAGGCGCGCTGGGCCGCGTTGCCGTCGGCGAACAGCTCCTCCTTCGCGATGAAGACCACCGGCCGGGGGACCACGACCCCGATGAACAGCGGGTCGATGTTGGACAGGTGGTTGGAGGCCAGGATGACCGGACCCCGTGCGGGGATGTGGTCGACCCCTTCGGCCTCGATCGGCCACAGGGTCCGTGCGGCGGGGGCGATGACCGCCTTGGCGGCCCCGTACATCGACACTCGGGTGTCCCCCTCTTCGTGTGTGGGTGCGGGCGGGAACGGCAGGTGTCCGGGCCGGTCGGCGCCGATACGGACGATATGGAACCTTAACGGCGCGGCGGGGAGGCGTGTGCACCGGGCGGCGGCCGGGCGCAGGTCGGGGGGGCGGGCGCCGCCGCGCCCCGAGACCATGGCGGGATCACCGGGCGCCCCGCGGCGCCGGGCGCTAGTGTTGGTCTAGACCTGTGAGGCGGGCGGGGCGGCCCGGGGTAGGGAGCGGTCACGACCCGGCCGGGCCGCACCGGCCGCAGACCGAGGGAAGAGGGCGTACATGGGACGGTTCGTCGACGTCAGCCACCAGATCACCCACGATATGACCACCTACCCCGGGCTCCCGGGTCCGCAGATCGAGGACCACGTCACCTTCGACGCCTCGCAGCGCAGCTACGCCCCGGGGACCGAGTTCAGCATCACCCGCATCTCCATGGTCGCCAACACCGGCACCTACATCGACATGCCCGCCCACCGCTACCGGGACGGAGCCGACCTGGCCGACCTGGAGCTGGAGAAGGTCGCCGACGTGCCGGGCACGGTCGTCGACGCGTCCGCGCGCGAGGTCGGCCCCGAGGCCTTCGACGACGTCCCGGTGAAGGGCCGGGCGGTGCTCATCCGCACCGGCTGGGACCGCCACTGGCGCACCGAGAAGTACGGCGACCCCGAGCACCCGTTCCTGACCGAGGAGGGGGCGCGGCTGCTGGTCGAACAGGGCGCCCGCATGGTCGGCATCGACTCGGTCAACATCGACGACACCTCCGAAGCGGCCCAGGGGGCCCGCCCGGCCCACTCGGTGCTGCTGGCCAAGGGCGTTCCGGTGGTGGAGCACATGTGCATGCTCAACCGCCTCCCGGCGGACGGCTTCCGCTTCTTCGCGGTCCCGGCCAAGGTCCGCGGCATGGGCACCTTCCCGGTGCGGGCGTTCGCCATCATCGACGACTAGCGGGCTCGGCGGCGCGCATTCGGGGACGCGTCCGGGGAGGCCGCGCTAGAGATCGGCGTCGGCCTCCTCGCGCGCGCGGCGGTGCTCGCGCTGGGCGCGGCGCTCCTGCTCCTGTTCGGCGGAGCGCTCGTCCTCGGCCACGGCGGTGCGCATGGACGACGAGAGCATGCGCAGCTCCATGTTGATGCGCGGATAGTCGACCAGCCGGGGCAGCGCGCCCAGGCGCGGGGTGCGCCGCTCGCGCATCGCGGCCATCAGCTCGTTGAACGCCAGGTCCAGCCGTTGCAGGGTGATCTGCGAGGCCGTCGGCGGATTCTCCAGGGCGAGTGTGGACAGTGCGAGGTAGCCCGCGCGCTGGGCGGCCACCACCACCGGCCACAAGGGCTGTGTCGTGGTCGCGCGGGGGACGTCCCCGATGGCGCTGTCGTAGACGCCGCGCAGGCCGATCAGTGCGGCGCGCAGGTCGCGGCGGAGCTCGTAGCGGCGCTCGGGCGTGATGCGCACGTCCGGGTCGAGCACGGCCAGCACCGAGGCGCGGGTCTGGTCGAGCACGTCGACGATCATCTGGGGCAGGCGCGACGCCGACGCCTTCCGCCACAGCAGCACCGACCCCAGCATCCCGGCCACCGCGCCGAGGACGGTGTCGAAGACCCGGGCCTGCGCCAGCTCGTCCACCGGGTAGGGGGCGGCCGTGTGCGCCAGCAGCAGGGCCATGGGGGTGAGCAGGATGCTGGCGTAGAAGAAGTTGCGCGCCACCACGAGCTGCGTCAGCCCCTGGAAGAGGGCGGCCAGGGCGATGACGACCGGCAGGGACGGGTCGAGCAGCAGGATGGCGAACGCGATGACGACGCCGATCAGGGTTCCCAGAGCGCGCTGCATGCCGCGGTTCACCGTCAGCACGACGTTGCCCGCCTGCAGCACGGAGGTGGCGGTGATGGAGACCCAGTAGAACCGGTCGAAGCCCATGATCAGGGCGGCCAGGCCGACCACGGCGACCGTGATGCCCATGCGCAGCGCGGTCGGGACGATCAGCGAGTCCTTGTCGAGGCTGGAGCGCAGCAGGCTGTGCAGCGGCGGGTGGCGCTGGTCGTAGAGCTCCAGGCCGCGGCTGTCGTCCTCGTGAGTGGGCTTGCGCGCCGCCTGGGCGGCGCGCGCGAGGCGTGAGTACAGGCGCGATTCCAGGGAGCGCGGGCGCAGGCCCTTGCGCACCTCGTCGAGGTCGGAGGGGGAGGGGCAGAGGTCCGGCTTGCCGACGGCGTCGGCGATCCGGTCGGCGAAGCGCGCGGCCTCCCCGGGGAGGGGGTCGGTGCGGGCCAGGCAGACGTCGGTGGCGGCGAGGTGGATGTCGGAGACCCAGCGCAGCAGCGCGCGCAGGCGGGCGGCCTGGGCGGTGTCCCGGTAGCCGCGGGTCTGCCCCAGCAGGACGATGCGCCAGGCCTCGGCGACGGCGAGGGAGGCCTCGTGCTGGACGTGGTCGAGCTCGCGCGTTCCCACGGCCCGCAGTAGCGCGGCGAGCTGCCGGAAGGCGTCGGCCACGGCGCGGTTCTCGGGGTGGCGGCTGCGGACGGGGGCGCCGGCCATGGACACGGCCCAGCCGACGGCGGCGCCGAGCGCGGCGACCCCGGCGTGCAGGGGCACCTCGGCGAGCCCGCCGGGGGCGATCGTCGAGATGGCGCACACCAGGACGAAGAAGAGCGGTCCCGGCTTGTCGACCCGCAGGGCCTGGCAGAGCCAGGTGGCGACGCCGGCGACGGCGCCGATCGCCACGGCGGAGGCGTAGGCGTTGAGGGAGGCCAGGGAGCCGACGGCGACGGCGGCGACGAACCCGAGCCCCACCGTGCCCAGGGCGACGGCCCGGTAGGCGTAGGGGGTGTTCTTCTCGTAGAGGACGGTCATCGACCCGAGGGCGGCGAGCGTGCCGACCTGGGGCCCCAGAAGGAGGGCCGCGAGGGCGAAGGACGAGGACATCGCGATGGCGGCCTTGGCCGCCGTCGTCCAGGCCCAGCCGCCCGAGGCGAACCCGAAGAGGGCGGTGAGGTCGACCCGCGGCCGCGGGCGCGCCGACACCTGGGCGCGCATCCGGGCGGGGGGATTCCAGTCGGGGCCGCCGGCCTCCGACGTCGGATCGGCCGTGTCGCTGCCCGAAGTCCCCTGGTCCGTCACGCCCCCAATGTTAAGAGCGATCCGGGGGCGATTCGCGTGCGGACGGCGCGGTGCGGTCGCAATACGGGGGCGCCGGGGCAGGGGAAGGCGGGCGGTGCGTGCGGTTCACCGCCTTCGGGAGCCGCTTGAAGGCGGCCATGACAGCCCAGGTGAAGCGCCCCTTCAGCGGAGGATGCGCGCCACCGGCCGCGGAGCGGGAGGCGGGATGGACGACGAGGCACGGACCACGCCCACGGGTGACCGGTACCGCACTCCAGAAGCGTTCACCGGTCGGGGATGATGAAGTCCATCGGAGCCTCAGGCGAGATCGGCGTGGCGCGATTCGGCGATATGTGTCAGGAAGGCATTCAGCCCCTCGTCGGAGTCGAATACTCCGTCCCGGCCAGATCGTCGGCTGATTCGACAGGGCGGATGCCCTGCCGCTCGGCCAGCTCCTCCAGCGAAGGCCGACCACGGGTGGGGCCCCCGTTCCGGCCTTCAGCGTTGTTCACCGTCATGGGCGCCTCCTTCCCCGCCAGTATTGGCACCATGCCCCATGGCATGCGGCTGCTTTCGGATCATGGGGGCATGCGCCGGTCCGGCGCGGTACGGCGGAGGGGGCCGGTCAGCCCGTCGGTGCGGGGAACCACTTGAACCCTGCTCTGCCTTCTAGCGCCTCTCCGCGTGGTCGCCGGTCCGTTCGCGTAGTCGGCGTAGTTCGGCCATCGCCTCGTCGAGTTGGGCCTCCGCACGTTCTGCGCGGTGCGCGGCCTGGGACCGGGCGTCCTCCATGGCCTCCAACCGCTCTTCGGCGGAGCGTTTGGCCTCGGCCAGCGCCTCTGCCGCAGTCCGGCGCTGCTCTTCCAATTCGCCCCGGGAACGTTCGCGCTCCTCGTCAAGCCGGGCCCTGAGCCCCTCCGCCGTCGCGGCCGCGCGCTCCCGCTCCGCTCCGAGGTGCTGCTCCAGGTCCGCGGCCCTGGCCTTCGCGGCGGCGGCGTCGGCGTCGGCCTGCTCCCGCGCCCGTGTCGCAGTGCCGAGTTCCTCCTCGGCGCGCCGCCGCGCCTCCTCGGAACGGTCACGCTCCTCGGCGACCCGGGACGTCTCCGCGCGCGTTTCCTCCACGCGCCGTGCCGCCTCCTGCTCGGCCGCCGACACGCGGCGGGCGGCGTCGTCCTCGGCTTCACCGACCCGTCGGTGCGCCTCCTCCTGCGCCTCCTGGACCTGCCGCCGTGCCTCGGCCCTGGCGGAGTCGAGTTCCTCGCGTGCCGCGTCGCGCTCGCGCACGGCGGTGTCGCGTTCCCGCACGGCCGACTCCCGCTCCTCCACGGCCGCCTCGCGCTCCGCCTCCGCGGCGCGCGCCTCCTCCTGGGCCTCCTCCCGCCGGTGCAGGGCGGTGTCGGCCATCCTCTCCGCCGCACCGGCGGCCGCGACGGCCGAGGCCGCGGCCTCGTCGGCGCGGACCCGGTCCCGTTCGGCCTCGCGCCTGCGGTTCTCGGCTTCGAGGCGGGCGGCGTCGGCTTCGGCGACGCGCCGGTCGGCGTGCAACCGGGCCGCCTCGACCTGGGCCTCCGCGGTCGCGGGGTCGGTCATCGTGCGGAAGGCGTCGGTGGCCGACGCCAGGGTCGACGACAACTGCTCGGCCTGGACGGCGAAGCGGCGCAGCAGGTCGTCCGCGCGGAGGCGGGCGTCGCTCACGGGGGTGGCCTGCGGCGGAGGGGACCCGGAGGCGAGGGCGGCCGGCTGCGCGCCCGCCGGGAGGGAGGACGCCTGCCCGTCCTCGGCGGCCTCCAGCGCGCGTTCCTCCTCCTGCTGCATGCGCTGGCGCTCCTTCCAGGCGCGCCACCGCGTGTGCTCGGGCAGGTCGCAGTACTGGGCGGGGCGCCCGGGTGAGCTGCTGCGCGGGACCGGCCGGTCGCATCCGGGGAAGTTGCAGGTGTTCGCGTCGTCGGCCACCCGACGAGCCTAACGGCTCGCCGGGCGGGGCACGGTGCCCGCGGGCGCGCGGCGCGCAAGGCCGCGGAGAGCTCTGCGGAGAGCTCTGCGGAGAGCTCTGCGGAGAGCCGTGGAGAGCGCGGAGGGCGCCGTGCGGCCGGGGCGGCGCGGTTCAGTCCGGCGAGTCAGTCCGGCGAGCCGGTGAGCGTGCGCAGGTACTCCGGCAGCGGCGCCCCCGGCGCCATCGCCGCGTCCGGCTCCGGGGCCCCGTACACCTCGGTCACCGGCACCACGCCCGCCCAATGCGGCAGGTCCACATCCTCGGGCTCGTCATTGACCCCGCCTGTGCGCACCTTCGCCGACACCTCCCGCAGCTCCAGGCGCAGCACCGCCGTCTGCGCCAGCTCCTTGGCGTCGGCCGGCCTGCAGTCGGCCGAGCGCCCGGGCACCACGGCGTCGACGATCGCGTCGAGCGCCGACCGCTGCTCGGCCTCGTCGCTCACCCGGTACGCGGTGCCGCGCACGACCACCGAGCGGTAGTTGATCGAGTGGTGCATGCCCGAGCGCGCCAGCACCAGCCCGTCGGTCAGCGTCACCGTCGCGCACACCTCCAGGCCGCCGCCCCGCGCCATCCGCATGGCCGCGGCGCCCGTGGAGCCGTGCAGGTACAGCACGCCGCCGACGCGGGCGTACAGGGTCGGCAGCACCACCGGCGCCCCGTCGGCGACGAACCCCAGGTGGCAGAGGCGCCCCTCGTCGAGGACCGCGTGCACGGTCGGCGCGTCGTACCGGATCCGGTCGCGGTTGCGCGTGGCCCGGGTGCGGGGCGTCGGTGAGTAGGCGGGGGCGTCGTCCATGGGGCCACCTTTGCATGGTTCAAAGCTATTTATGTACTAGTGCTTATTTCTACCATGGGGCCCCGGAAGGGTGAAGGGGCGGGGTGCGCACGACGAAGGGCGCCACCCGCCCGGCCGGCGGATGGCGCCCCTGCGTAGTGTTGCGCCGCGTGAGTTCAGTCCCGCGCCCCCGTGCCGCCGATGCGGCAGACCATCGTGGTCACGAAGGGGCGGAAGCCCTCACGCTCGAAGAAGCGGATGTCGTCGGAGCTGCCTGCGAGCGCGGACAGTTCGATGTCCCGCACGCCCTGCGCGGCCACCTGCAGCCGGATCTCGTCGAGCAGGCCCGACCCCACGCCCGTGCCCTCGGCCTCGGGGTGGATCGCCAGGGTCTGCACCACCGCGACGCGCTCGCCGCGGTCCCAGCTGCCCTGCGGGTTCTCCCGCACGGTCACCATCGCGTACCCGACCGGAACCCCGCCGCGCTCGGCGAGCACCGCCAGCGACGACGGCTCGGTCAGCCAGTTCCGGTACTGGGCGCGGCGGCGGCGCCAGGCCTCGTCCGCCCCGAGCGACGCGATCACGTCCTGCAGGGCGGGGGCGACGGAGGTGTGCTGCTCGTGCACCACGCTCCACAGGTCCGCGAGCTCCTCGACCTCGTCGGTCCCCAGGTAGCGGAACCGCATGTGGCCCTCGGTAGGTGTCGTCGTTTTGGCAGCCAACGAAGTTTGCATGTTCTTCCCACCCGTTCCACCCGCATCGGCGCGCCCTCTCCCCGTAGTAGTCCGCATCCTCTACGGGGTTGAGCTGTGTTCCTGACACTACGTGCATGCCCGGTGAGACAAGTGGCCGACACGAAGAAAAGGACGGTGTGACGTGTCGAAGTCAGAAGAATTGAAGGATTTTACGATTTTGGGACCCGGAGGTGTCGGCGGCCTGCTCGCGGCCCTGCTGGCGCGCGCGGGCGAGCGCACCCGGGTGCTGGCGGCCGAGGGGACCGCCGCGCGCATCGCCGACTCCGGCCTGTCGGTCGACTCGCCCGTCTACGGCGGCTTCACCGCCCGGCCGGAGGCGGTCCCCGCGCTGTCCGAGCCCACCGACGTCCTCTTCGTGACGACGAAGGGCACCGGCCTGCGCGACGCCCTCGCGCGCGTCCCCGCCGAGCACGTGGACGGGGCCCACGTCGTCCCGCTGCTCAACGGCTTCGAGCACGTGGAGATCCTGCGCGACCGCTACCCCGGCGCCCGCGTCCTGCCCGCCGCGATCCACGTCGGCGCCTCCCGTGACGCCCCCGGGGTCGTCCGGCACACCAGCCCCTACAACCGTATGGAGATCGCGGGGGAGGGGGCACGCGCGCTCGCCGACGTGTTGCGCGGGGCCGGCGTCGAGGTGGACGTCGTGGACGACGGCGACCGCGTCCTGTGGGACAAGTACGCCTTCCTCCTGCCGACCGCCCTGGTGTGCGCCCACGCGCTGATGCCGATCGGCCGCGCGCGCGAGGAGCGCCGCGCCGACATGGAGGCGGTGCTGGGGGAGGTGGTGCGTGTCGCGGCCGCCCGAGGCGTGCCCGTCGATGCGGACGCGGTGCGGTGCACCATCGCCGAACGCCCCGCGCACACCCGCCCCTCGCTCCTGTTCGACCGGGAGACCGGTCGCCCGATGGAGACCGACGCCCTGGGCGGGGCTCTCGTCCGTGCCGCACGGGCGGCGGGCCTGGAGGTCCCGGTGACCGAGCGCATCGTCGCGGACCTGGAACGGGAGGAGGCCGATCGGGGGTGAGGGCGTCCGGGCAGGCGTGAGGCCACGGCGTCGAAAAGGCGCTGAGGAGTCGTGGGGTGGACGCCCGTAGCGCGCACTCGGGGCCCGTTTTGGAAGATATGAGGGGTTCGGACAACCGAAGGCCGGGCTGACGGCGCCCCTGCGGCGCGGACCCCGGCGTGCCCCGGCGTGCCCCTGGCGGTCACGCCGCGGCACGCCGGCCGCCCGGCCCCGACAGAAGGAGCCACCATGGCGAACCAGGACCGGACGGGCGACGAGGACCGGGAGCGCGCTGACGCCCCCGAGCGGAACGGCTCCGAGGGGCTGGGCCCCGACGGGCACGGCGGCGCCGAAGGGCCGGGCCGCATCGCGGTCCTGTCCCCCGGAGGCGTGGGCGGCCTGCTGGCCGGCCTCCTCCACCGCGACGGGCACGACGTGACGGTGGTGGCGACCGAGTCCACCGCCGACCGCATCCGCGAGCACGGGCTGCGCGTGGACTCCGCGGCCTTCGGCGACTTCACCGTCCGCCTCCCGGCCGTCCCGCGCCTCCAGGAGCCCGCCGACGTCCTCGTCGTCGGCTGCAAGGCCACCGCCCTCGACGAGGCCCTCGACCGGATCCCCGCGGAGCACGTGCGCGGCGCCCTCGTCGTCCCCCTGCTCAACGGGTTCGAGCACATGCGGGCCCTGCGCAGACGCTTCCCCGGTGCGACGGCGGTCGGCGCGGCCATCCGGGTGGAGTCGACCCGTGTCGCCCCCGGCCACATCGTCCAGTCCAGCCCCTTCGCGGCGTTCGCGATCGCCTCCGACCCCGACCCCGGCCCACGCGCCGCGGCGTTCGCCGACGCGATCGAGGCCACCGGGCTGACGATGAGCGCCCAGGGCACCGAGGACGAGATCCTCTGGAGGAAGATGCACTTCCTCCTGCCGACGGCCCTGGTGTGCACCCACGCCGAGTCCTCCATCGGCGGGGTGCGGACGGGCGGGCGGCGCGCCGACCTGCTGGGCGTCGCCGGGGAGGTGGAGAAGGCCGCCGCACGCATCGGCGTCGCGCTGGACTCCGGCCACATCGAGCGGGCGGTCGACACCATCCCCCCGGACACCAAGCCCTCGATGCTGCGCGACCGCGAAGCGGGACGGCCGATGGAGGTCGACGCCCTCGGCGGGGCCTTCCTGCGCGCCGCCCGGGAGTCGGGGGTGGAGACCCCGGTGACGGCGCGCATCGTCGCCGACCTCGAACGCGTCGACGCCGCCAACCGGAGCGCGCGGAAGGGGTGAGTTCCTCGTCACGGGGCGGCGCCCTGAGGCGCCGCCCCGGACACCGTCGGAAGCGGCGCACGGTGACGGACCGCACCGGCGTCCTCGCGGTCCGCACCCGCCGCCCCGCGCCCGGCCCCGGAGACGCCCGAAGCCCCGCCGAGCAGTGCGTCTCCCGATCGGCACGCGGGCGGCAGGGGCGCCGCCGCCGACGCCGGAAACGCGGCCCGGCCCTGGACCGGACCGCCGATCCGGCTGCCGGATCCGCCGACGGGCGGGTGGAACGGATCACCCTGCCGGGCGCCGACGATGGCCGGAACGCGTTCCGGTCTCGCCTAGATTAAGGATCATGATCGACGTCCGGCGATTGCAGCTGCTGCAGGCGCTGTCCAAACACCGCACCGTGGCGGGCACCGCAGAGGCCCTCAACGTCACCCCCTCCGCCGTCTCACAGCAGCTGGCGGCCCTGTCCAAGGAGACGGGCGCCGCACTGGTCGAGAGGCGCGGGCGCCGCTTCCTGCTCACCGGCGCCGGGCGCGTGCTGCTGGAGCACGCCGACGTCATCTTCGCCGAGATGGAGAGCGCCGAGGCCGACCTCGCCGCCTACTCCGAGGGCGGGGTGGGCGTGGCCCGCGCCGGGTCCTTCTCCACCGGCGTCTCCGACCTGCTGGCCCCGGCCGTCGCCGCGCTGGGCCGCACCCACCCGGGGTGGCGCTTCGAGATCGTCCAGGCCGAGCCCGAGGAGAGCACCGAGCTGCTCAGCACCGGCACCCTGGACCTGGCGGTCACCATGTCCTCGGTGCACCTGCCGCACAGCGGCTCCTCGGAGTTCCGCATGGACCCGATCATGGTGGAGCCCTTCGACGCGGTGCTGCCCTACCACCATCCGCTGGCCTCGCACCCCGACCTGGAACTGGCCTCCGACCTGGCCGACGTCGACTGGATCATGTCGGCGCCGGGCACCGCCTGGTACGACTGCGTCACCGCCGCCTGCAACCAGGCCGGGTTCCAGCCGCGCATCGTGCACACCGTCGACGAGTTCAGCGCGGTGATGGCGCTGGTGCAGGCCGGGCTGGGCGTGGCCCTGATGCCCCGGATGGGGTGGACCGGCCTGGCCTCGCCCAACGTGGTGGTGCGCACGGTCCGCAACACGGCCCGGCGCCACATCATCGCCCTCACCCGGGCGGGCGCCTCGCCCGAGCCGCTGCTCGGCGCGATCCGCGAGGCCGCGAGCAAGGTCCCGGTCCCCGCCGTGGGCCCGCTGATGTCGGTCGGCCCCGGGCAGACGGCCGCCACGGAGGTGTGAAGGGCGGCCACGCCCCTCGTGCGGGCCCACGTGCCCCCGAAGCGCGCCGGGCGTCCGGTGCGCCGCGCGCTAGAGGCCGCGGAAGCCCTCCCGCTCGGGCTCCCCGTGCGTGCCGTCCCGTTCAGGCGGGGCCAGTTCGGCGGGCAGCGGCCCCACCCCGTCGAGGACGTCGCCCGCCGCCTCGTGCAGGCGCCGCGCCACCAGGCGGATCGGCGCCCACGCCCACGCGCCGGTGCGCCCCACCAGGTACACCCTGCGGTTCCCGCCCAGGTCGCCCAGCGGCGAGTGCACCACGCCCCGGCGGGTCGCCGCCGCGAGCTTGGGCATCACCCCCACCGCCTGCCCCGCCGCCACGAAGCGCTCCACGACCTCCAGGTTGTCCACCCGGTGCCGGATGCGCGGGGCGAACCCGGCCGACGCGCACAGGCGCCCCACCAGCTCGTCCTCGTCGCTGCCGCGCGAGTTGGCGATCCAGTGCGCCTCCGACAGCCCCCGCAGCCGCTGCCGTGTGAGCGGGCGGCTGTCGGCCCCGGGGTCGTCGGAGGGCTGGGACAGCAGCAGCGGCTCGGTGCCGATCAGGTGCAGCGTCAGCGAGTCGGGGAAGCGCCGGGGGACCAGGCTGTACTCGTAGACCAGGGCCAGGTCCGCGCCGCCGTCCTGGAGCAGGGCCAGCGCCTCGTCCGGCTCGTGCTCGATGATGCGCACGTCCACGCCCGGGTGCTCGGCCTCCAGGCGGCCCAGCGCGGGCAGCACGATGGGCGTGCTGACGCTGATGAAGGTGGCCAGGTCCACCCGCCCCGCCGGTTCACCGGCCCCGGCCAGCTCGGCCTCGGCGGCCTCCACCCGGGCCAGGATGTCCACCGCGTACGCGGCCAGCCGGTGCCCGGCCGGGGTCAGGCGCACCCGGCGCCCGTCCGCGGCCAGCAGCGCCACCCCCACCTCCCTCTCCAGCACCGCGAAGTGCTTGGAGACCGCGGAGGTGCCCATCCCGGCGACCTCGCCGACGGCGGCCATGGTGCCCAGCCGCTGCAGCTCCACGAGCAGGCGCAGCCGTGTCAGATCCATGTCGTAAAAGTACACGGCCCCTTCGCCTCAGGTCCGTGGACAGAAACAAAGCGCGTGGATCCAATGGTCGGGTGATCATCTCCCTGCTGACCCGAGTGCGCGCCGCGGGCGCGCGGACCCCCGCGCCCCTGCTGGTGCTGTTCGGCATGTTCGCCCTGCACACCGGAAGCGCGCTGGCGGTGCACCTGTTCGACCGGATGGGCGCGATGGGCGTCACGTGGCTGCGGCTGACGTTCGCCGCGGCGGTGCTGGTGGTGCTCTCCGGGCCCGGGCTGTGGACCGCCGTGCGCCGTGCGAGCCGCCGTGAGCTGGGGTCGGTGGTGATCCTGGGCACAGTGAGCGCGGGGATGATGGGCTTCTTCTCCGAGGCCACGGCCCGCATCCCGCTCGGCACCGCCACCGCCCTGGAGTTCCTCGGCCCCCTGGTGGTGGCCGTGGTGGCGATGCGCCGCCGCGCCGAGCTGGTGTGGATCGCCGCCGCGGTGGCCGGGGTGCTCCTGCTGACCCGCCCCTGGACCGGCGGCACCGACCCGGTCGGCATCGCGTTCGGCCTGGCCGGGGCGGTCACGGTCGCGCTGTACATCATCCTGACCCAGAAGGTCGGCGGGAGCTTCCGGCCCGTGCACGCCCTGGCCCTGTCCATGGCGGTCGGCGCGGTGGTCACGGCCCCCTTCGGCGCGCCCTCCGCGCTGGCCGACCCCTCCCCGGAGGGCCTGCTGGCGGTGCTGGGCATCGCCCTGCTCTTCCCCGTCGTGCCGTTCCTGCTGGAGATGGTCGCGCTGCAGCGGATGAGCCGGGCCGCCTTCAGCGTCTTCGCCGCCCTGGAGCCGGCCGTGAGCCTGATCATGGGCATGGTGCTGATCCAGCAGGTGCCGGGCTGGGGGCAGGCCGCCGGGATGATGCTGGTCGTGGCCGCGGGGGCCGGAGCCGCGCGAGGCGACCGCACGCCGCAGGCCGTACCCGCCGGGACCGGGTCCGCCGGAGAGGCCGGGGCCACCGCGGGCGACCGGGGCGGGGCCGTCCGGGACGGGGGCGACGGGCGCGGGCCGCGTAGGGGGCGCTCGCCCGAGCACGTCTGAACGGCGGGCGCGGTCAGGGCTCGCGGCTCAGGGCTCGCGGCGCTTCCCGCCGTACTTCTTGTGCACGGCCTGCTTGCTGATGCCGAGGATCATCGCGATCTCCGACCAGGTGGCGCCCTGCGCGCGCGCACGCCGGACGTGCAGCGTCAGCAGGCGCTCCACCTCGTCGCGCAGCTTGACGGTGGCCATCAGCGCGACCATCGGCGACTCGTCGTGCACCGACTCCGCAAGCTCCGCGATCGTGTCCTGCTCCATGGCACCCAACGCTACGCCTCCCCGAAGGCGGGCGGAAACGCCCGCCCCGGGCGGCCTGAGGCGGGGACAGGACGGAATACGGAGGTCTCACGATCCACTAATGTCGGATCCGACCATGAGCAAAGAATCAGACCTGGAACTGCTGCGCCGCTACGAGCCCGTGCTCCGGTACACCAGAGGCGAGCTGTTCTTCCCCACGGACGTGCGCCCCTACGTCGAGGCCTGCAGCCTCTGGGTCGAGGAGGGCGGCAAGGAACGCGAGGCCGTGCCCGCAGGTGAGCTCGACCTCGACCGGTTGGCCGGTGCGGACCGGGAGTTCCCCGGGCGCTGGGCCCACCTGAGGTTCGTCCAGGAGGCCTCGCTGCGCGCCGAGGCGCGCCGGTTCCGCCGCACCACGCGCCCGGTCATCCCCAAGCACGGCCGCCTGGCCGCCGTCGGCGTGCTCGGGCGCCTGCTGGACGTCCTGGTCAAGGTCTCCCTGCTGATCCGCGGCGCCGTTCCCGGAGGGGTGGCCGCCGCTGCAGCCACCCGCTACCGGGACCGCGTCGACGACGGCGGCGCCGTCTACTACGGCCGCGTCGTGCGCGAGGGCGGCTACATCGCGCTCCAGTACTGGTTCTTCTACGCCATGAACGACTGGCGCTCCATCTACGGGGGCGTCAACGACCACGAGGCCGACTGGGAAAAGGTCATGGTCTACGTGGTCGAGGAGCCCGACGGAAGCACCCGCCCGCTGTGGGTGGGGGCCTCCTCCCACGAATACCGGGGCGACGACCTGCGCCGCTCCTGGGACGACCCGTCCCTGCACCGCATCAACGACCACCCGGTGGTCTACCCGGGCGCCGGGTCGCACTCGCACCAGCTGCTCCCCGGGGACTACCTCATCCAGGTCGACCCGGCCGTGCTGCGGGGCGTGGTGCGGCTGTGGCGCCGCATGACCGAGCGGCTGTTCCCCGGCAGCAGCGGCATGCGGCACGGCATCGGGGTCCCGTTCGTCGACTACGCGCGCGGGGACGGCATCGCCGTGGGCCCAGGCGGCGACCGTGAGTGGCGGCCGGTGCTCATCGACGACGACACCCCGTGGGTGCGCGGCTTCCGCGGCCTGTGGGGGCGCGACACCAAGGACTTCTTCGACGGTGAGCGTGCGCCCAGCGGCCCCCGGTACGAGCGCGACGGGAACGTGCGCCGGTCCTGGTCCGACCCGCTGGAGTGGGTGGGCCTGCAGAAGGTGTCGGCCACCGACGAGGCGGCCCGCACCAGCCTCCGGGAGCACATCGCCGACCTGGAGAAGCGGATCTCCCAGGCCGAAGACGAGATCGCCGAGCGCCGCGACCGGCTGCGCCGCCTGTCGGCCGCGCGCGTGGTGCTCAGGCGTGACGCGCACTCGCGCGAGCGCGGCTCGGAGTACGGCGAGCAGATCGCCGAGCAGGAGCGCGAGCTCGCCGAGCTCTACCGCGAGCGCGTCCTGATCCGGGACGAGATGGAGGAGCACCAGGAGGCGCTCGCCTCGGACACCCCGCTGGCCATGGGCCCCACCGAGCACCTGCGCGCCCCGCACATGCCCTTCTCCTCCGGCGGGCAGCGCCCGTCGCGGTTCCTGAACATCTGGGCCACGCTCAGCACGCCGCTGCTGATCATCGCCCTGGGGGCCAGCCTGTACTTCCTCCGGGGCAGCGACGTGATGCCGGCGATGATCGGCATCGTGTTCATCTTCGCCACCATCGACGCCTTCGCCCGGCGCAAGCTGTGGTCGTTCCTGACCGGGGTGGCGATCCTGGCCCTGGTGGCGGCCGTGATCGCGGGCATCATCGTGGCCTTCGTCCTGAACTGGCGCATCGCCGTGCTGGTACCGACGGGGATCGTGGTGGCGATCCTGCTGTTCGTCAACATCCGCGACCTCGTGCGCAAGTGAGCTGAGGGGGCGGCGCGTCCGCGCCTGGGGCCGACGGCCGCCGGGGAATCGGGCATTCCGGTGCTCCGCCCGTGCGAAGGCGCGTTCCGGTCCCCTGGGGCGGGTGAGAGCGGTGTTCGCACCACCCGCTCGCGCCAGGGGCGTCCGTTCCGCCACCATGGCCGTCCTGTGGGCTGCGTCATCGGCAGGGGCCGGGCGGGCACGTCAACGCGTCGGTGCGGCGCCGGGGATTCGGGCCCCTCAGGAGAGGTCGGCGGATCGGCGGCGCGGGTATCACTCCGGACCGAACCCCGCCGATGCGGGCGCCGAGTGCCGTGCGCCCGCCCTCCCTTCGCCCACCGCACCGGCGCGGACACCGGCCGCGCATCCCCTGCGACCCGTGTGCCGTTTCGCCCCTGGGCCTGTCGAAACGAGGCGCCGCATGAGCCACACCGACCGGACCCCGCAGACCCCGACCTCAGGCGGAGCCGCCGCCCTTCCCGGCCCCCAGCCGCCCGTGCCCGCAACGGTTCCGACCTTCGGGCAAGAAGAGGAGTTCTTCGTCGTCGACCCCGACTCCCGCCTGGTCGCCCCGCGTGCGGGCGACGTCCTCGAAGCCGTCCGCGCCCGGTTCGCGGACCGCCCGGAGTCCGGAGCGCGCTTGGGAGTCGAGATGACCCGCTTCCAGGTCGAGGCCTCGGGCCCGGTGTGCCGCACCGCTGAGGAGATGGCGCGGGGACTGGCGGGGGCCCGGGCCGAGCTGGGCGACGCCGCCGCAGACCGGGGCCTGGCCGTGGCCGCGACCGGCACGGCCGTCCTCGGCGACGTCGCCGCCGCCCCGCTCACTCAAGGGCCGCGCTACCGCGCCATCGCCGACGAGTTCGGTGCGCTGCGCGACTCCCATGCGGTGTGCGGGTGCCATGTGCACGTGGGCGCACGCGGAACCGCCGCCGCGCTGGAGGCCGTCAACCGGCTGCGGCCCTGGCTGCCCGCCCTGCTCGCGCTCACTGCCAACTCGCCGTTCCAGCGCGGGCGCGACACCGGCCACGCGAGCTGGCGCCGGGTGTCCTGGGGGTGGCTGCCTTCGGCCGGGCCGCCGCCCCCGATGGACTCCCCGGCACAGTACGGGCGCGCGGTCCAGGAGCTGACCGCCTCGGGAGCGGCCCTCGACCGGCGCATGGTCTACTGGGACGTCCGCCCCGCCCCGGAACTGCCCACCGTGGAGGTGCGCGTGGGCGACGTGGCCGCCACGGCGGAGGAGGCGGTGCTCGCGGCCGTGCTGGTGCGCGGCCTCGCGGGGGTACCCGCGCCGTCGCCTGGGCCCGCCGACCGCCCTCTGCGCCTGGCCCTGTGGCGGGCGGCCCGAGACGGTCTCGAAGGGGAGGCGTACGACCCCGCGACCGGGGATTCGGAGCCCGCACGCGCCGCGGTGGAGCGGATGTTCGCCCATGCCGAGCCCGCGCTCGCCGCGGCGGGGGAGGCGGCGTCGGCGGCCGCGCTCCTCGAACGGGTCGTCGCGGCGGGGTCGGGGGCGCGACGCCAGCGCGCGGCCTACGCCCGGCGCGGGCGCCTGAGCGATGTCGTCGACCTCCTGGTCCGCCAGACCCGGTACGGCCTCGCCGCCACCGAGAAGTGATGGCTCAGCCGAGGCCGGAGGCGCGGATGGTGATGTTCAGCCGTCCGTCGAGGCCCAGTTCGGCGGGGCCCGTTCCGGGCATGGTGCGGGGGACGCCGTGGTAGGCCATCCGCGACGGCCCGCCGAAGACGAACAGGTCGCCGCTGCGGAGTACGACGTCGGTATAGGGGCGGTTGCGGTTCTCGGTGTTGCCGAACCGGAAGACGCACGCGTCGCCCAGGCTCAGCGACACCACCGGCGCATCGGCCTCCTCCTCGCGGTCCTGGTGCATTCCCATCCTGGCGTCGCCGTCGTAGAAGTTCACCAGGGCCACGTCGTACTCGGGCGCCTCCTCGGGCGGGGGCGCCCCGTAGGCGGCGGCGACACCGTCGTGCGCCAGTTCCCCGAGGATGCGCGGGAACGGACGCACCGCCTCGCCGCCGGGCAGGCTCCTGCTGTAGGCGTAGGGCCGCCAGAACCAGCCCAGCGACGTCATGCGGACGCTCATCTCGCCGCCGCGCGGCATGCGGTGGCGCAGCATGCCGCCGGGGCCGCGCGACCAGCGGCGGCACAGGTCGACCAGTTCGGTCTGGGCGTCCGGGCGCAGCCACCCGGGCACGTGCACCGCCCCGGGGGCGACCTCGGTCGGCCCGGCCTCGAACAGTGCTTCGCTCATCGGACCCGTCCTTCCGGTTCGCGCCGGCAGCGCACTTCGAGGATGCCCTGCACCGCGGTGACGTTCGCGGCGCTCGGCCGCTCCAGCGCGCGCTCGGCGCCGTCGGGGTGGAAACCGAAGGCGGCGTAGAAGCCGATGGCGCGCCGGTTCCCCTTCAGTACCCACAGCAGCGCCGGATCCCCGTCCAGGTGGGTGAGGGCCGCGGCCATCAGGGCGCGACCGACGCCTCCGCGCCAGGCGGCCGGGGCGACGTAGCACGCGTAGACCTCGTTCGCCCCGGGCGGGGCGTCGCCGTCGCGGGCCGGGCCGTAGCTGAGCCACCCCGCGACACGGCCGTCCACGTCGGCGACCAGGTCGGTCCCCAGGGGGTCGTCCAATTGGGCGGTGCGTCGCCCGTGGTCGGGTGCCAGGCCGTCCAGGACCTCGTCCGGCATGAGGCCGCGGTAGGCCGACCTCCAACCGGCGACTCTGATCTCTTCGATCGGCGCGGCGTCGCCGGAGCGCGCATGGCGGACCGTGACCGCGGGCGATGATGGGGCCATGGATCCATGCCACCACCGCCGAACCCGGCGAGGCAATCGGATTCCGTGGCTGTGATTGGCCGCACGGCGTCCTTTCCGTCCGCTTTGTCGGCCCTTCGGCGCGGCACGGTGGTGCTCACCGGCCCTCCGGCTAGTGTGATGGCCCGGGGGGTGATCGCCGTGGCGCAGCGCCGACCGTTGGACTGGCTTCCCGGGCTCCGCGGCACCCGGCGCCACGAGCGCCGGGGCGCGCCGAGCGAGGCGCCCGAGTACTCCATGGACCCCCGGGCCGAAGACGAGGGGGAGACCCCGCCGCTGCGGCAGAGCGTCATCGACGCCGCCATCTACGTCGACGGCAAGCGGGGCGAGGGGCCCGAGGACATCTCCGACCTGGCCGAGCTGCACAGGCGGACCTACGCCGAACCGGGCGCCATGGCCTGGGTGGGGCTGTACCGCCCCGCGGCCTCGCAGCTCGTCGTGGTGGCCGAGGAGTTCGGACTGCACGAGCTCGCCGTCGAGGACGCGATCGTCGCCCACCAGCGCCCCAAGCTGGAGCGCTACGGCCAGACACTGTTCGTCGTGCTCAAGGCGGCCCGCTACCTCGACGACGAGGAGGAGGTCCGCTTCGGTGAGCTGCACGTGTTCACCGGCCCGCGCTTCGTGCTGACGGTGCGCCACGCCGAGGCCCCCGACCTGGCGGCGGTGCGGCGGCGCCTGGAGGGCGACCCGGACCTGCTCGCCCTGGGGCCCGAGGCGGTGCTGTACGCGATCATGGACACCGTCGTCGACGGGTACGCGCCGGTGGTGGCGGGGCTCCAGAACGACATCGACGAGATCGAGACGCAGGTGTTCAACGGGGACCCCGCGGCGTCCCGGCGCATCTACAAGCTCTCGCGCGAGGTCATCGAGTTCCAGCGCGCGACGCGCCCGCTGCTGTCCATGCTCAGGCGGCTGGCCGAGGGGTTCGACCGCTACGGCACCGACGAGGAGCTCCGGCGGCACCTGCGCGACGTGGCCGACCACGCCACGACGGTCGCCGAGCGCGTGGACGGCTTCCGGCAGATGCTCCAGGACATCCTCCAGGTGAACGCCACCCTGGTCTCGCAGCGGCAGAACGAGGAGATGCGCCGCCTCACCGAGGCCAGCTACGAGCAGGGGGAGAACACCAAGAAGATCTCCGCCTGGGCCGCCATTCTTTTCGCGCCCAGCCTGGTGGGCGCCGTTTACGGCATGAACTTCACCCACATGCCGGAGCTCCACTGGATCTTCGGGTATCCCCTGGCGCTGGTGCTGATGCTGGGGATCAGTGTCACCCTCTATGTGGTGTTCAAGGTGCGCGACTGGATGTGAGGCCCTCGGCCCCGGGTCACAGGCCGAGGACGAGGTTGCTGGGCGCGACGACCAGGCCGACGATGACGAGGACGGCGCCCCAGAGAAGCTGTCCCCTGATAAGGGCGAACACGCCGGCGACGATGAGAACGATTCCGAGTATGAGGAGAAGCAGTCCCATGGGAGTCCTCTGACCCCGGCGGTGATCGACTAACGCCCGTTCCCGCGTTCTTGGGCCCACTCCGACAGCGGCCGCCCTTCGATCGCGGCGGCCATCAGGTCGGGGAAGTCGTCGGGGGAGCAGGCGAAGGCCGGGATGCCCAGGGCGGCCAGGGCGGAGGCGTTCTGCGGGTCGTAGGCGGGCGTGCCGTCGTCGGAGAGCGCGGGCAGGACCACCACCCGCACCCCGGCGGAGCGCAGCGCGGCCAGGCGGCGGAGCATCTCGTCGGGGGAACCGCCCTCGTGCAGGTCGGAGATGAGGACCAGGACCGTCTCGGCGGGGCTGGTGATGAGCCGCTCGCAGTAGGCGAGCGCGCGCCCGACGTCGGTCCCGCCGCCGATGGAGGCCCCGAACAGCGTGTCCACCGGGTCGGAGAGGCGGTCGGTCAGGTCGGCCACGTCGCTGCCGAACGCCACCAGGCGGGTGCGCAGGGAGTGCAGCGAGGCCAGGACCGAGGCGAACACCCCCGCGTACACCAGGGAGGCGGCCATCGAACCGCTCTGGTCGACGGCGAGCACCACCTGGCCGCGCACCCCCGGGCCGCTGCGGGCCCGGCCCACGACCGAGGCGGGGACCAGCACGCCGCGCTCGGGCACGTAGTGGCGCAGGTTGCGGCGGATGGTGGCGTGCCAGTCGACGTCGGCGGCCGAGCGGGGGCGGCGGGTGCGCGCGGAGCGGTCCAGGGCGCCGCGCAGCTCCGAGCGCATCCGGTGCGCCAGGCGCTCCTCAAGGTCGTCGGTGACCCGCCGGACAAGGGTGCGGGCGGGCGCGCGGGCCTCCTCGGGCAGGGAGTCGGCCAGCGCCAGTACCGCCGCGGCCAGATGGACGTCCGGCCGGACCTCCTCCGCAAGGCCCGGATCGAGGAGCATGCGCCGCACCCCGAGGCGGTCGAGGGCGTCGTCCTGGAGGACGCGCACGATGCGCGCGGGGAAGAGGTCGCGGACCTCGCCGAGCCAGCGCGCGACGCGGGGAGAGGAGTCGCCGAGCGTCGCCCCGCGCGGAGCGGAGCCGTCCGGGGCGCGGTCGGAGCCGTCGGGGCCTCCGTCGTAGAGGGCGGCGAGCGCGGAGTCGACCCGTGCATCGCGCCCGTGCAAGGGGCCGTACCCGGACGGTTCGCCGAGGACGAGGCGCCAACGCCGCAGCCGCTCGCCGGAGGCGTCGGTGGCGGGTACGGGCGCGGTCGCGTCGGCGGACGGGGGGACACCGGGGTGCGTCATGGCTCTCCAATGGGGACGTCGGTGTCGGGACGTAGGGGCGCTTCTCGCGGGGAGCCCCGTCACCCGAGGGGAGTGGCGCGGCCCGGACCCGTCATTCCTCCATTCACCCCTCCTCTCGGCCCAGGAGCAGCGCTGCAGTGGCCACCGCCCCCGCGGCGCGGTCGAGGTCGACGCCGGAGGCCTCGGACTCCTCAGGGCCCTCGGATCCCGGGGACGCCGTTCGAGGGCCGACGCCGAGCGTGCGCACCTTCCGGGCGATCGCACGGCGCTCACCGTTGGAGAACCCGCCGAACGTGCGGCGCAGCAGCGGCAGCACCGCGCCGAACGACTCACCGTCCAGAGCGCACAACCACGTGTCGACAAGGCGCAACAGCCCTTCGTCGTGCACGAGCACCTGCCCTTCGCCCCCGAGGAAGCCCGCGATCCACGCCGCCGCGCGCTGCGGCTCCGACCCGCGCGAGGCCGCACGGCTCAACCGCCGGAGCAGTTCCCCGTCGCCCAAGCGGCCGCCGTCGCGCAGCAGCCGGTGTACCCGGCCCGCCACGAGGCCGGGCACGCCCGATCGCGTCGACAGCCGGACCAGCGCGTCCCACCAGGAGCGCTCGGAGGCACCCCCGATCAGAACCGCCGACCGGTGGACCGCCTCCACCGCACCGCACATCTCCTCGGCGGCCTCCTCCGACAGGTTCGTGACGGCAGGCCCGATCCCGGCGCACACCCGGTCCAGCAGCATCGCCGCGACGCGACGCAAGGGGGCGCTCGCGGTGCCGCGCACGTCCCCGTACCGGGCGGCGCGGGCCAGGGGCGGCACGGCGTCCATCAGTGCTGCCGTGTCGGAGGCGTGCGCCGCGCGCGCTGAGGCGCGGTCCAGCACCGCCTCCAGAGCACTGTCGAGCCCGGCCTTCAAGCAGTGCTCGGCCAGCGTGGTCAGTCCGGTGAGATCCGCGTGCGCCGCGCGGTCGCGTGTGCGCGCGTCGGCGGCCGAGGCGACGTCCGAACCCCAGACAGAGGCGTCGACGACCGCCGCCTCCAGCTCCGGGTACCAGGCCACCCGCCAGCGTTCATGGAAGGAGCCCAGCACGCGCACCGGATCGGCGACGGGAACACCCCAGTCCACCTCCAGCATGCGCAGCCGGTGCAGCAGGGCACTGCGGGCGCGCCCGTTCTCCTCGCGCAGGTCGAGGTCGAGGTCGCGCGGCTCGGCGTCAGGACGCAGGCGCAGACGGCGCTGGTGCGCTTCGAGGTCTTTCTGGAGCGGCACCTTGGGCACCGACGGCGGGACGCGGCCCAGGCGCTCGGCGGTCTCCATGGCCGCGCGCACGCGTTCGGCCTTGAGGGCGGACCCCTCGCACAGGACCGAGGCCACCGCCTCCCCGGCCTCGTCGAGTCCGGGGAGGGGGCGGCCGCGCAGCGCCGCCAGCGCCTCGCACAGCCGGACGCCTTCGATGACATGGGCCGTGGAGACGTGTTCACCTTCGGCGCGCAGCAGCCGCGCCGCTTCGGACAGCCACCGCTCCAGTGGGCGGTCGGGGGCGGAGAAGAGGTGGTGGTACCAGCCGGGGGCGCGTACGCCCGCCCCGTAGCCGGAGGAGGCGCTGAGGCGACCGTGGCTCCACGGGATCCACGTCGTCTCGGCGGCGACGCGGGGCATGCGGCGCAGGAGGGCGGCGTCCTCGGCGGCCTTGGGGCGCTGCAGGAGGGCCGGGACGTGCCAGGCGCCGCAGACGACGGCGATCCGGGCGTGCCCGGCGCGCAGGGCCGAGCGCACGGCCCGGCGCATATGGGCCTCACGGCGGGCCTCGTGGAGGGGAGGTGGGCCGGGGGCGGTGCGGGCGCGGACCTCGGTCATGGCTTCGGCGATGGCGGCGAACGGCGACGGCGGGGCCAGGGCTGGGGCCGATCGCGCGTTAGGGAGGTGGTCGCGCTCGCGCCCGCGGTGCTCGATGGTGTCGTCCCACCAGCGCTCCGCGTCGTCGTATCCGGCCGCTGCCGCGAGCTCGGCGAGCGGGTCGGCGGGGCGGGCAAGAGGGGCGCCCCCGTCGCTCCCACCGTCCTCCACCGCCAGTGAGACGGACGCGGGGAGGTCGCAGAAGCGGACGTCGCAGCCGTGCTCATGGGCGTAGAGCAGGGCCTGCCACTCGGGGGAGAAGGAGGCGAACGGCCAGAAAGCCGAACGGCGCGGCCCGCTGCGCGCGCCGCGCGCGCCGGGGGCGTGCGCGAGCAGCGCGACCGGCGGTTCGAGCCCGCCGACCAGCGACAGCAGGGGGTCGGCATCGCTCGGCCCCTCGACGAGCACCGCGTCGGGGGCGAAGTCCTCCAGCTCCGTCCGGACGGCGCGCGCGGACCCCGGGCCGTGGTGCCGCACACCGAGCACGCGCACCCGCCCGGAGTCGGTGGTGTTCATCGGTGGTCCTTCCTCGGGGCGTCGGCGGGCGCTTCTCGTCTCGTTCGGGGGCGGGCCGGACACCGGCGGTCGGCCGCCCCTCCACGACAAGGCGGCTCCCACCGACACGCCCCGCCGCCGATCCTGTCGAAGGGGCGGCCCCCGGAGCCGGCGGCGCGTCGGCCGCGGGAACCGCCGCGAGGCGGTCCAGCGGCGGGAACCGGCCCACGCTCCGCAGGTCCGGGACGCCTCCGCCCCCGGCTCAATCGCTCACCTCCCGGCACGCCCGGTAGAACTCGCCCCACCCGTCGCGGTCCCGGGCGACCGTCTCCAAGTACTCCCGCCACACCACACCGTCGGACACCGGGTCGCGCACCACCGCTCCGTGCACTCCGGCCGCCACGTCGGCCGGGCGGAGCACCCCGTCGCCGAAATGCGCCGCCAGCGCCATCCCCTGGGTCAGGACCGAGATCGCCTCGGCGGTGCTCAGCGTCGCCCCGGGCGAGGCCACCTCGGCGCGGCCGTCCTCGGTCGCGCCCCGGCGCAGCTCCCGGAAGACCGTGACCACGCGGCGGATCTCCTCCATGCCCGAGGAGACCTCGGGCAGCCCGAGCGAGCGCCCCATCTCGTCCACGCGCCGGGCGACGATGCCCACCTCCTCTTCGGCCGTCGCGGGCGAGGGCATGTGCACCGTATTGAACCGGCGCCGAAGCGCCCCCGAGGGGGCGTTCACCCCGCGGTCGCGGTCGTTCGCGGTGGCGATGAGGTTGAACCCGCGCCGCGCCTGCACCTCCTCGCCGAGCTCGGGGACGGGCAGGGTCTTCTCGGACAGGACGGTGATGAGCGCGTCCTGCACCTCCGACGGGATGCGGGTCAGCTCCTCCACGCGCGCCAGGCGCCCCTCGGCCATGGCGGTCATGACCGGGCCGGGCACCAGCGCGCGACGCGACGGCCCCTCGGAGAGCAGCCGCGCGTAGTCCCACCCGTAGCGGACGGCGTCCTCGGAGGTCCCGGCGGTGCCCTGGACCAGGAGGGTCGAGTCGCCCGACACGGCCGCGGCCAGGTGCTCCGACAGCCACGTCTTCGCCGTGCCGGGCGCCCCGACCAGCAGCAGCGCGCGGTCCGTGGCCAGCGTGGCCACGGCCACCTCCACGATGCGGCGATCACCCACGTACTTGGGGGAGACGAGGGTGCCGTCGCCGAGCTCGCCGCCGAGCACGTAGGTCACCACCGCCCAGGGGGACAGCCGCCAGCCGGGCGGCCGGACGCGGTCGTCGGCCCGCGCCAGCGCGGCGAGCTCGTCGGCGTGGCGCTGCTCGGCGTGCGGCCGGAGCACGTCGGCGGGTGGGCCCGTGCGGGTCGGACCGGTGTCGCTGGGGGTCACTGGAGCTCCTCGTGGATCCGGCGGCGGAGGCGCAGGACGTCCTGCAGGTCGGACAGGGCCGCGGCGGCGCGGGGGCGGTCGCCGGGGCGGGGGCGGCGCACGCGGGCGCCGAAGGCCGGGGGAAGGCGGCGGGCCGCGACCCGGCACAGTTCGGGCAGGTAGGACTCGTCCGGACCGGTGGGGGCGGCGTCGACGGCGCGCGCGGCGGAGTCGGCGAGCTCGTCGGTCCATGGGCCCGGAACGTGTTCGAGGACGCGCAGCGGGAACTGTGTGCCGGGCGCGCCGGTGTCGCCGACGGCGTCGGCGGCCCAGGCGCACCGCTGCTCGGGCGGCAGCAGCGCGAGCAGGGCGGGGCCGCGGCTGCCGTAGACCGAGTGGCCCTGCAGGAGGCGGTCCATGACCGGGCCGAGCAGGGCGGCCGCCCACTCCCGGTCGCGCTGCACCACGGCGGCGTTGGCCAGGGCGTCGAGCAGGTCCCAGTCCCGGGCGGAGGAGGCCGCGCGGACCACGCCCGCCCGGTCGTCGGCCAGGTGGCCGATCCACGTGCGGAGCGGGGCGTGGGCGACCAGGGTCCAGAGCCATTCGCGGCGGATCTCCGGTGAGGCGGCGGGTCCTGCCGCCGAGAGGGTGCGCAGCCCGAGGGCGGCGCCCAGCGCGCGGTCGGAGGGGTCGGGCAGGCGCGCGGTGGGGCGGCCGCCGGTACCGAGGCGGACGTGGGCGCGGACCCGGCGGGCGAGCGCGTCACCGCGCTTGGAGCAGGGGAGCCGCGCCAGGAGGGCGGAGGCCAGCGCGCGCACACCGGGTGCCGGGTCGCGCAGCGCCGTGGTGAGGAAGTCCTCGTCGCCGGGGGACAGGCGCTCCTCCAGGGCGGCGAGGATGCGGCGCTTGCCCGCGGAGTCCTGGGCCGCCCAGTGGTCGGCGGAGGGGACGCGCTCCTCCGGCGGCCAGGAATCGGGGAGGAAGGACCACGCGGGGGAGAGGGAGGCCAGCCATCGCCCGCGCTCACCGGTGACGGGCACGATGGCGGTGCGCAGCGCGCGGTGGCGGTTCCCGGCGTCCAGGAGGCCGGGCAGGGTGGGCGGCGGGGCGAGCAGGCCGCGCGCGCGGGCGAGCTCCAGCCATTCGGTGATCAGCTCGGGGTCGTCCCGTTCGAGGAGGGCGTCGAGCGCCGCTCCGGCGGCCGGGCTGGCCCAGGGGGAGGTCTCGGCCGGTGCGGTGGGTACGGGGGCGGCGGTGGTGGGCCGCGCACCGGCGCGGTCCCGGACGACCGCGAGCGCCGCACGGTCGAGGAGGATGAGCGCGGGGTGCCCGGGGCCGTCCTCCGTGCCGTCGTCCGTGCCGTCGTCTGGGCCCGGCTCTGCCGCGCTCGGCTCCGCACGGTCCGCGCCCCGGCCGTGCCCCTCGCCTTCACCGCCGGGGACCCCGGCCCGCGCCGTCCCCACGAGCGCCGCGGCGACCAGCTCGTCCCACGGGACCGACGGGGAAGGGGGGAACGCGTCCAACGGTGGCCTTTCCGGGTGGGGTGCACTATTGGAGTCCGAACGGGCGGCCGTGGTTCCAGGCCGCCCGGATCGCGTCAGGCGCATGCGGGCAGGGCGGTGCGGCCGGTCCGCACGAGGGGGCACCGGTCGCGGGCGGCGCGAGGGAAGACCACGCCGCCCGCGAGCGGGGCGGACTCCCCGAGCCGGACGATCGGCCCGGGGAGCGTTCAGAAGAGCGACGGCGGCTCCGCACTCACGAGGCGCGCAGGGCGGGGCCGGAAGGCCTCTCGCCGGAGGGCCGCCGTCCGCGTGGCCGGATCGGCTCCTGCTGCTCGTCCGGAGTGACGGGCCCGATGACCCCGCGACCCGGCTTGTCCTGGGAGGGGAGCGCAGTCGTGGGCCCGCCCTGGCGTCCACGGCTGCGGGAACGCCGGGTGCACGGGGCGCGCGTGGCCAACGGCCCCTGTGGAGGGCGGTGTCGGTGCGGTCGCCCAGAGCGTGGCGGGATGGCCCGCGCCCTTGGGGTCCGCCGGACACCCGGAACGGGTGCGGAGGGGCCCAGTCCCCTTGAGGGGGACGGGCTGATCGCCGCGGCCGCCGGGGGCCGTCCGCCGGGTCGCGGCGGAGGTGCGGGCGCGGGTCAGGGAGGCCTGTGGCCGCGGCTCAGCCGCCGCGGAGGCGACCCGCTTCGCAGAAGGCTCTGTCGCGCTCAATGCGGCTCCTCCTGAATGTGGCGAACGGTTCCGGGGCACGGGACCGCCCGGGATGCCGGAGGGACCGGCCCGCCGGAACCGGCCTCCGGTGCGCGGCCGCCCGGCGGCCATACCGTCAGCGGGCGCACCCCCTCCGGCGTCCACTCGGCGGCCACGGTCACCGGCGCGCCGCCGCTCACCGCGAGCAGCCGCCACGGGGGAGCGGCCTGCGGGCACACCGGAAGCGCCGCCCCGTCCGCACCGACCAGGCACCACCACCCGGATGCGTCCCGCGCGGGCCGCACCCCCTTCAGCACCACTGGCCAGGCCTCCAGCCACGGGTCCGCGGCCAGTGCTTCGGCCCAGGAGCGCAGCGCGTCCTCCGCGCCCCCGCCGGGCGGCGCCGCGAGCGGACGCTCGCCGCGCACCCCGGACACCGACGCCCGGTGCTCGGCGGCGCGGAAGACCACGTCCGCGTCGGCCACCGTCCCCGGGCGCAGCGGCGCTTCGGGCTCGCCCCCCTCCTGCGCGAAGGCCAGCACCAGGGCGATCCGCCCGCTCGACGCCCCCCGCAGCCAGGTCCGGCACCCCGCCAGCCGCTCGCCGGAGAAGTCGTGGCGCCCGAGGACCTGCCAGGAGTCCCGCACCGGTGCCGACTCCGGCCCGGGGCCCAGCCCGACCCGGGAGAGCACGGTCGCGCGCAGTCTGTCGGGCAGCCGGTCGCGGCGCCGGTAGCCGGCGGCGAGCAGGCGCAGCAGCGCCGCCTCGGCCAGCAGCCGCGACGGCCAGTCGGGGGAGGTCGGCGCCCCCGCGGACCCGACCGCCCCCGCCAGCGCGCGCACGCGCCGCGCCACCCGCCCCGCCTGGGCGTCCACCAGCCGGGCCGCCATGCCGTCCCAGTGCGCGTATCCGGCCGTCCGCGCGTCGGCCAGGCCGGTGTCGACCTGGTCGCGCAGCCATAGTTCGAGGTCGGCCAGGCCCGCGGCGACCCGGTCGGCGCGACGGCGGGCCCGCTGCTCGACGGCCCGCAGGGCGGCGGCCCGGCGGTCCGGCCAGCGCACCACCCACTCGGGGGGAGGGGCGTGGCCCGCCCCGCCCCGGCTCCACAGCAGGAGCAGGGCCAGCGCGTGGGGGCACATCCTGCGCCGTACCGGGCACCCGCACCGGTGGAGGGGGCCGCCCCCCGAGTCCGGCAGGCGCACGGCGACGCGGAGCGGGGCGGAGGCGCCCCGGGCGTGTTCACCCCAGACGGTGGTCCCGGGGCCGGACCCGTCCTGCCCGGCCCCGGGACCCCACACCTCCCGAGCCGCGCCCAGGACGGGCCAGGAGCCCTCGTCGGCCGCCGTGAGGACGTCCGACCGGGAGGAGCCGTCGGGGACGAGCCCCCAGACGTCGTCGGCGCTCCAGTGTGTGCTCACATCCCTGAAACTACGGGGCGGGTACGACATTTTCGGGTCGCACGGCGGGTGCGAAGGGCGGACCTCCCTCCGGCGGTCCCGTCAGGCGGCGTGAGCGCAGGCGGGGGGCGGCGGGCCGGATACCGGGGCTCCGGTGCCCTTGAGCGTCTAGGGTTTCGGGGCATGGGGTGTGACCGCCGCCCGGGCACGCACTCGGTGTCCTCTCCCGGCTCCGGGTTCCGGGAGGGGTGTCGAGACGGTACGCGTTCGGCAGGATACGGTGAGTTGCGCATCGACCAGGGGAGAGTGCTGTGACCGGGGGAGACGCAGACCGCAGGGAACTGCTCAGGCTGCTCGTGGGGCCGTGGGTCGGCAAGGCCGTCGCCGTCGCCGCCGAGCTCGGCGTGGCCGACGGGCTCGCCGACGGCCCACGCACCGGCGCCGAGCTCGCCGACGAACTGCGCGTGCGGCAGGAGCCCCTCGAACGGCTGCTGCGGCTGCTGGCCTCCGTCGACCTGGTGCACGACGACGCCGGGCGGTACGCGCTCACCTCAACCGGCGAGCTGCTCGGATCCGCCCACCCCGCCTCCATGCGCGAGCAGGCCCTCCTCTACGACTCGCCCTACTTCCGCGAGGCCTGGGACCGGCTCGCCGAAGGGGTGCGGACCGGAGTCCGCCCCTTCGAGGCCGCATTCGGCGAGGACGTCTTCTCCTTCATCGCGTCCCGTCCGGAGGAGGCCCGACGGTTCTCCTCCGGGATGGCCGCGGGGGTCGGTTACGCCGACGCGCTCGCGTCCTCCTTCGACTTCTCAGGGGTGTCGAAGGTCGTCGACGTCGGCGGCGGCGACGGCGCCGTCCTCGAAGCCGTCCTGAGCCGCCACGAGCACGTCATCGGCGTGCTCATGGACCTGCCCGCCGCGATGGAGCCCGCGCGCGAGCGCCTGCTGCCCTACATCGCCGAAGGCCGCTGCACGGTCGTCGAGGGCGACTTCCTCCAGGGGGTCCCCGGAGCCGATGCCCACATCCTCAGCCGTGTCCTGCACAACTGGGACGACGCCTCCGCCCAGCGGATCCTCTCCAATTGCCGCGCCGCCATGCCCGCCGGGGGCGGCCGGGTGCTCATCGCCGAACGCGTCCTGCCCGACCACGGGCACCCGTGGCTGTCGCTCGCCTTCGACGTGCACATGATGGTGATGACGGGCGGTGGCGAACGCACCGGATCCGAATATCAGTCCATCCTGAAACAGGCGGGGCTGCGTCCCGTAGGGGAAACGGAGATGCCATTGGAGATGCGCTTGTTGGAGGCCGCTCCGGTGCACGGTTGATGTCGGGGAATGCCGCCGAGAACCCTGGCCTGCGGGCGGCCCGGGGGCCGTAGGTCCCTTGATCACGAGGCGCGCCGTGGATTTCCGTGAAAACCCCCTCAAGGCGCCAATGGGGCGATACGATCTTGCACACGGGGGTGATCGTGAAGTTACGCGGGGGCGCGACTGAGAGGCGGCGCGGCGTGCATGGAGGACCTATGGAGCGCTTCCCATGCGGGAGTGCCACAGTGGTGCCGGTCCGGGGCGAAATCGACATCGCCACCGCGGACCGGATGCGCGATGACGTGATCGACGCGGCCGCGGTCGGCGAGCGCAGATGCGTGGTGGTCGACCTCTCCCGGGTGACGTTCTTCGACGCCAGCGCGGTCCGGGCGGTCCTCGCCGCCTACAAGGTCCTGACGGCGCAGGGGCGCCACATGGTGTTGGCCGAGCCGACGCCTCAGGTGCAGCGCACCCTCGACGCCCTCAGGATCGACGAGCTCCTGGACGTGTACCCCATCGTCGAGATGGCGCTCGCGCACGTCCCCGGGCACCGTGGCCGGGTCCCCGGCCCCGGACGCGACTAGGGCGTGTTTCTCGGATCATTTTCGGCTCGCGACCACCAGGACGACGCTCGCTGCGCCGGGACGCTCGAGCAGCCAACCAGGATGAACTTCGCGCCCCGTCTTGCGAGCGCCGCCCGGGACGGCCGCTCGCTGATCGAAAAGCCTCCGAGAAACACGCCCTAGACCCCGCGGCCCCTTCCGCCGTGCCGTGCCCCGGGCACGGGCCTCATCGGGGCCGGGCCGTCAGACCTGGAGTGTCCGCGTCACCAGTGTCGAATGCGAATCCGGCACCACCCACGGCCCGACCCCCTCGGGCGGGGCGGTGTAACCGGGGAGCCCTTCGAGCCCGCGCGTGCGGTCGGTGACCCTGACCTCCACCTCCTCGGCGGAGTCGAACCGCATCCGCAGTTCCACCCCGCCCTCGGGAACGGCGGAAAGGCCGATCCTGAAGGCCGCCTCCTCATCATCGCTGCGCTGGATCTCGGCGTTCCGCTCCTGAGGACCCGGGTTCCGTTCGCCCGCACCCGGATAGGCGATCTCCAGCTCCTCGGGGACGCGTCCCAGGTCCACGCGCAGGTCGGTGGCGCCACGGGCGGAGCCGACCCGCAGCACCGCTTCCCGGCCCGCCACCTCGTCGGGCGGGGCGGGGCGGAGATCGGCCGTGGGGGCGGCCAGGTCGGCGGCCGTGGCGGGCCCCTGGGCGATGGGGAACCGCGGCGGTACCGCCGCCAGGAGGGCCGAGGCGTCGAACGGCACACCGCCGTCGACGTAGGGCGCCGCCCACGGGTGGCCGCCGGCGCCGCGCGTGGCCCACACGGCCTCCCCGGTGTCCGCGTCGAGGACGTAGGCCAGGTCCACCGGCAGCGGGTGCTCGGCGTCGATGTACCCGGGGCGCAGCACCGTCCCGGCCGCCACCACCGCGCCCGCGGAGACCAGGGCGACCGCAGCCCAGACCGGTCGGCGCAGCAGGCCGGGCGCCGACGGCCCCTCTCGGGCACCGTCGTCGCCGGGGCCGTCCTCTGCCGCCGCGGGCGCGGCGACGCGGTTCCGCCCAGGAGGCGGCAGGATGGTCTCCAGGACCGGGGCGAGCAGTACGGCCCCGGGCGCCCACAGCAGCGCCAGCACCGGAGCGCCCGCGATCCCGCTCTCGGTGAGCGCGGAGACCGCGGGGGCGACCAGCAGCAGGACGGCGCCCAGCGACCCCAGGGCCACGGCGGTGGTCCGTACGATCCGCATCCGTTCGGGGAGGGCGAGAGCGGCCGTGAGCCCTGCGCCCGCGAAGAGCGCGGGAAGCGTGTACGAGTGGGAGACCCCGGGCTCGAAGGCGCTCAGTGCCCCCAGCAGCGCGACCGCGACCGTGCCGCCGACCGCCGCCGCGGTCGGCCCCAGCAGCCGCCGTGCGGCCAGGTACCAGCCCGCCAGCACCCCGACGGTGACGGCGATCGACGCGGCGCGCAGCCACACGGGCCGGTACAGGTCGCCGACCAGCGCCAAGGCCGTGAGATCGGGCCGGAGCAGGAGGACGCCCTGCCAAAGGGCGAGTGCGGCGCCGTAGGCCAGAGCGGCGGCGGCCGCCGCCGCGACGATCCCGCCCAGCATCCGCGGCACGGTCGCGGCGCGGCGCATGCGTGCCGCGACGGCGGCGGCCAGCGACAGCGCCAGGGCCGCCGCGCCGATGGGCAGGTCCAGGGAGGAGGGGTAGACCACCATCCGCCCGGCCGCGGTGAAGTAGGTGGCCGGGTCCCCGCTCTCAAGGGTGCCCAGGTCGCGGTCGCCCAGCGCGCGGGCCATGCCGAGCATGTTGTCGCCGTGGTGCTGGAGCGTCGCACGGGACAGGTTCTCCACCGTGTCCTGTGCGCTGTGGTAGTGGGCCGCGTCCCCGCCGAAGGCCGAGTCCAGCCCGGCGAATCCGGCGTCCGTGAACACCGTCATGTCGGTGTCGTAGGGCTGGTCGGCGAAACTCGCGGCCGACGCGGAGTCGCCGCGCGGGTGGGGAGCCCCCTGGGCCAGGACACCGATGACGCCCGAATCGTTCAGCGGCGCCGAGCGGAAGACGGACGAGGGGCCTGAGGAGCCGCGGCCCTCCCAGTTCAACACCGCGCCGCCGTCCTGTCCCAGGGGGTGCTGGGAGGTGAACGCCTCCGCGCCGAGAAGCCCCGCCTCCTCGGCGTCGGTGAACAGGAAGACGATGTCGTTGCGGGGTGCGGCCCCGGCGGCCATCGCGCGCGCGGATTCCAGCATGGCCGCCACGGCGGCACCGTCGTCGCCGGCGCCGGGACTCCCGGGAACGGTGTCGTAGTGCGCGGCGACCACCACTCGGCCGGTGGGGTCCGTCCCGGGGAGCACACCGACCACGTTTTCGGTCGCGGCGGCGTTGACGGCGCCCGGCGAGGAGGTCGTGCCGACGGAGGACTGCACCTCGGTCTCCAGCCCGGTCTGCTCCAGCTCTCCGGCGATCAGGTCCCGCGCCGCCGCATGGTGGTCGGAGCCGGGCGGCCGGGGCGCGGCGGCGACGGCCTCCAGGTGGGCGGCGGCCCGAGCGGCGCTGAAGGCCTCCTCGGGCGCCGACGCCGGGGCCGGGGAGGGCGGGCCGGACAGCAGCACCGCCGCCGCGACGGCGGCGGTCAGCGCGGCGGCCGCGGCGAGTGCGGCCACCAGGGGGCGCGCAGGGGCGGCGGGCATGGGGCCTCCCTTCGCGCGGCAGCGTACCGGCGCCGGGAGCCCCGTGGCGCCCGCGGGCCGGAGTCGGCCGGTCAAGGGCCTTTCGGAGGCCGCATTCGGTCGGGGAGTCCCGTCCGCATCCCTATTCGCGCCGCCACGCAGCGTGTTTCGATCGTTCGCGTACGCCCCGGTACCCGACGATTCCGAGGATGGAACGATGCCCGAACGTAGACAGTATCCACCCCCCGCGGCGGTGAGCAGGCGCTCGGCCCTGCTCGCGGGGACGGCGGCCGCAGGGGGAGTGCTGTTCGGCGGAGCGGCGCAGGCCGCCGCGGCGCCGAGCCCTTCGGCCGCGCCCACCGTGCGCACCCGGGCCGCCTGGAACGCCCGGCCGCCGACGAACCCGGCCCAGGTGCTGAACCAGGCCCCCACCTACATCGTGGTGCACCACACCGCGACGCCCAACAGCACCGACTACTCGCTGGCGGCCGCATACGCCCTGTCCAGGTCGATCCAGAACCACCACATGGACTCCAACGGCTGGGCGGACACCGGCCAGCAGCTCACCATCTCCCGCGGCGGCCACATCATGGAGGGCCGCAACTCCTCGCTTCCGGCCATCACCAACGGCCGCCACGTGGTCGGCGCGCACGTGGCGAACTACAACACCCGGGCCGTGGGCATCGAGAACCAGGGCATCTACACCTCGGTCGCGCCCACGACGGCGCTGTACGACGCGCTGGTGGCGACCTGCGCCTGGCTGTGCTCGGCCTACGGGCGGCCGACGTCGGCCATCATCGGGCACCGCGACCTGAACGCCACCGCCTGCCCGGGCGACCGCCTCTATGCGCTGCTGCCGCAGCTGCGCGGCGATGTGGGCGCGCGGCTGAGCGCGATGGGGCTCGGGCGGCTGGCCGGGGCGGGGCTCGCCGCGGGCGAGATGCCGCCCTTCCCGGACGTCCCGGTGTCCGAGCCGGAGGGGCGCTTCCAGCACGGGCCCGCCCTGGGCCCACGGGACCCCGCCGCCTCTGCGGGATGAAACGCCCCGGCCGAAGGGCTGGGCCGCACCGGCCACAAGGGCGCATTCCCCGGTCGGCGCATCGCCGGCGGAGTCCTCCCCGTTCGGATTACCGCCCGGTCGACGTTCCCCTGACCGTCCTGTCATGACCGACGACCCGTAGCGACCGGCGCTGAAGAGCGCGCACACGACCGGCGGGGCGCCGAGCGCCCCGCCGGTCACGCGTTCCGGGGAGGATCCTCCCCGGGGCGCCCGCCCCGGAACGCGCTAGTCGATCCGTCCCATGTCCCGGAAGACCTTCACGGTGTCGTGGAACCGCGAACTGCTCAGCTTGTTGTACATCCGCAGGGCGTCGTAGATGTTGTAGGCCAGGACGGGCTCGGGGCGGAACGCTCCGAGGTCGAGGACGAGGCAGCGGTAGCGGTCGCTCGCGCGCGACTGGACGACCAGGTTGCCGAACCGCAGGAACGCGGCCACCTCGTCGGTGTAGCCGAGCTCCTCGGAGCGGTGCAGCCGCTCCTCGCAGACGGCGTTGTCCAGTTCGTCCGAGAAGGAGTCGGGGTCGCCGCCGCTGAGCTTGATCAGCTCCTGCGCCATCAGGTCGTCCACCTCGACCGTGTCGATGGCCTCCAGGATCTCCGGCATGCGGCGCAGCGCGGTGTCGACATCGGCCAGGGCCTCCTGGACGCGGGCGGCGCTGACGTGCGAGCGGCGGCCGGGGTCGGTGTCGAAGGCGTGCTGGCGCCAGGTGGCGGGGGGCGGGGTCCCGACGTCGAACGACTTGAGAGAGCGTCGGTACTCGTTCGCAGCCTCGGTGATCGCGCGGCGGGCCCGGCCGCGCTCACGGTGGAGCATGCGTGGCATCCTCTCTTGATCCGGCGTCGAATCCACCCTAGAACGCCGTTCCCCTTTTGAGAGGGGGATTGCGCAACGCGAAAGGGGCTTTCGGCCGCTATTCGGATCCGGCATCGGCCAGCGCCGCCATCGCGGCGCGTACCAGGCGCCGGGTCTGGGCCGGGCTGAGCTCCTCGCGGATGACCGCCAGCCGCCAGTACACGGGACCGAGGATGACGTCGAGCGCGAGCTCGGGGTCGGTGCCCTCGGGAAGCTCCCCGCGCTCGACGGCGTTGCGGATGACGACCCCGGCGATGCCGCGCTGCGTGCGCTGCAGCGCCTCCTCCAGGGTGGCGGCGATCTCGGGGCTGCGCGCGGCCTCGGCCAGCAGGTCGGGCACGATCTGCCGGGCGAGCGGGTGGCGCAGCGCCTGGGCGGCCGTGGTGACGAGCTCGTGCACGTCGCCGCGGAGCGAGCCGGTGTCGGGCACGGGGGTCACCTGCGCGGCGACCTCGGACACCACGTCCAGGACCATCTCCAGCTTGGACTTCCAGCGGCGGTAGACGGCGGTCTTACCGACCCCCGCGCGCTTGGCCACGGCCTCGATGGACAGCCGACCGTAGCCCACCGTGGCCAGCTCGGTGAACACGGCGGCACGGATGGCGCGCGTGACGTCCTCCTGCAGGACCGCGGCGCCGGCCGGTGCGCGTCTGGGGGCGGGCGTTTCGGGTTCGGCCATGTGACGAAGCCTAACGCAGGGCCGCGACGAAACGGTTGCGTTCTGTCGTGGCGTCGCCTACGCTCTCCAGCGGCGAAACGGTCGCGTCACGGCGGAGCGGCCGCCGACTCTACCCACCGCGGTCCCGAATCGAAAGCGAGCCGAGCGTGAGCAGTTCCCCGTCCTCCGCGCGGGCGGCGGCCCCGGCGGACGCGGACCCGGCCCCGGACACCCCCCGCGCTCCGGCCGCCGCAGGCCTCGCGGAACTCGCCGCGCGGCACGGGCTGGCCCCCAGCGGCAAGCGGCCGCCCCTGGGCCGGTACCTGAAGGCGCTGTGGCGGCACCGCCACTTCGTCGACGCCTTCGCCCGCGCGCGGGCCAGCGCCAAGTACAGCAAGGCCAATCTCGGACGGCTGTGGGAGGTCGGCACGCCGCTGCTCAACGCGGCCGTGTACTACCTGATCTTCGGCCTGCTGCTGCAGACCGACCGCGGCGTCGAGGACTTCATCCCCTTCCTGGTCACCGGCGTCTTCGTGTTCACCTTCACCCAGCAGACCGTGCTGGCCGGGGTGCGCGCGATCTCCGGGAACCTCGGCCTGATCAGGGCGCTGCACTTCCCGCGCGCCGCGCTCCCGGTCTCGCTGGCCCTGGTGCAGATGCGGCAGATGCTCGTCACGATGGGCGTGCTGCTCGTCATCGTGGTGGCCACGGGGCAGGTGCCGCAGTGGAACTGGCTGCTGGCGGTGCCCGCCCTGGTGCTGCAGTCGCTGTTCAACATCGGCCTGTCGCTCGTCTTCGCCCGCGCCGGCGCCAAGGTGAGCGACCTGGCGCAGCTCATGCCGTTCGTGCTGCGGACGTGGATGTACGCCTCGGGCGTCATGTACTCGATCTCGGTCATGGCGGCCGGCGCCCCGGCGGCGGTGCGGTTCATCCTCGACGTGAACCCGGCGGCCATCTACATCGACCTGATGCGCTTCGCGCTGATCGAGAGCTTCACCGCCTCGGACATGCCGCCCAACGCGTGGTGGACGGCCGCGGTGTGGGCCGTCGCGGTGCTCATCGGCGGGTTCGTCTACTTCTGGAAGGCGGAGGAGAGCTATGGCCGCGACTGAGGGGGCCACGGCGACCGCGGAGGCGGTCGAAGCGTCGGGCGCCCCCGCGCCCGACGCCCCGTCGGACTTCGGAGAGCCGACGGTCATCGCCGACGGGCTGCACGTGGTCTACCGGGTGCGGGGCGCCGCCGGGCGCTCCGGCGGCGGGGGTCCCGCCGCGCTGCTGCGCGCGCTGGCCCGCCGCAAGGGCGGCGGCGGTGCGCGCGAGGTGCACGCGGTCAAGGGCGTGAGCTTCGTGGCCCGCAGGGGTGAGGCGATCGGCGTCATCGGCTCCAACGGATCGGGCAAGTCCACCCTGTTGCGGGCGGTCGCCGGGCTGATCCCGCCGGAGCGCGGCAAGGTGTACACCAACGGCCAGCCGTCGCTGCTGGGCGTGAACGCCGCACTGATGAACGAGCTCCCGGGCGAGCGGAACGTGGTGCTGGGCTGCCTGGCGATGGGCATGACCCCCGCCGAGGTGCGGGAGCGCTACGACGACATCGTCGATTTCTCGGGGATCAACGACAAGGGCGACTTCATCTCGCTGCCCATGCGCACCTATTCCTCGGGCATGGCGGCCCGGCTGCGCTTCGCCATCGCGGCGGCGCGCGACCACGACGTGCTGCTGATCGACGAGGCGCTGGCGACGGGGGACCGCGCCTTCCGCAAGCGGTCGGAGAAGCGCATCAAGGAGCTGCGGGAGAAGGCCGGGACGGTGTTCCTGGTCAGCCACAGCAATAAGACGATCCGCGACACGTGCGACCGCGCGCTGTGGATGGAGCGCGGAGAGCTGATCATGGACGGCACGGCGGCCGAGGTCGTCGACGCCTACGAAGAGGCCAACGGCGGCGACTGAGCCAGGTCCCGTCTGTTGTTGATCTCGGGAAAAGCGACGCTACAGGCGCGGTTTTAGCGTCCATTTTCCCGAGATCAACGGGATTTGGGGCGGTGTCACTGTCCGTCGTCCGGCTCCTCCAGGGACTCGACGGCGTCGGCCAGCCTGCGCATCGCGTCCACGGTGCGGGCCAGCTCCTCCGGGCCCACGGCGTCGGCGAGGTGCGCGGCGAATTCACCGTGGGCGGGGCCGATCCTGCGCACGGCGGCCAGCCCTTCCTCGGTCGGGGCGAACAGCTTGGCCCTGCTGTGCGCGGGATTGGGCCGGTACTCGGCGAGGCCCTGCCCGACGAGGAGATCGGCCGTGCGCTGTACCGCCTGGCGCGTCATGCCCATGGCGCGGGCGATGCCCGACACCGTCAGCGGCTCGTGGAGGACCGCGCCGAGCACCTGCCAGCGCGCGGCGGTGAGCCCGGCGGGCCGCGCCATGGCCTCGGCCACCGCGAGGAACCGGCCGTTGAGCCGGAACGAGGTGAGGGCGGCCCCTGAGAGCAGCTCCTGCACGTCCGGTGTGGTGCGGGGCTCCGCCACTCAGACCCCCTCGGTCGCGCCGGCGGCGCGCTGGAGCACCTCGAAGGCGCTGGTGTCCTCGTGGGCGAAAAGGCGGTACCAGGCGTCGAGCACGTCGGGCTCGAAGACGTCGAGCCGGGCGAAGACCTCCCGCGCGAACGCGATCGGCGCGGTGGCCCCGGCAGTGACCACGTCCCCGCCGGTGACGGCGGGCTCGTCGCGGTAGTGCGCGGCCCCGGCATATCCGGTCGCCGCCAGGTAATCGGGTGCGTTCGAGGTGTGGGGCCGCTCGTCGAGCAGCCCTTCGCGGGCGAGCCCGGCGGTGGCCCCGCAGATCGCGGCCACGGGGACTCCGGCGTCGAGGAAGGCGCGTGCGGTCCGGGTGAAGGGCGCGAGCCGGTCGGCGTCGGTGTCCCAGGCCGAGGCGCCCGGGAGGACGAGCAGCGCGCTGTCGGCCGGGTCGAGGTCGGCGAGGGCGGTGTCGGGCAGGATGCGCACGCCGCCCATCGTGGTGACGGGGTCGGTGGTGAGGCCGACGGTGGTCACACGAGATCCGCCGGGCCGCTTGTGCGCGAGCCCGTTGCGCAGGTGCGGGGTGAGATACCCGGTCTCCCAGTCGGCGAGGGTGTCGTAGACGGCGAGGTGGACTGTTCCGTTCGTCATGACAACAGACTGTCGAATTGACAACGTGTTGTCAAGGGGAATGGGCTGCTGCGCGGCCCCCTCGCCTACCGCGCAGCAGCCCGGCTTCAGGCGTCGATACCGATGGTGCATAGGCGGCTGGGGAGCACTGCCGTCATGAAGGACCAGTTTGATCGGCTTCGGGAGGTGGCCTCCTGGCCTCGGGCGGAGGTGCTGGTGATACCTGCGGCTACCACGAACCATCCAGGTTTGGAGGGGGGGTTCAAGCTCGTCCGTGTCCCAGACAGCGACATGGTCGTCTACCAGGAGACGCGTCAGGCGGCGGTGTGGTCGTGGAGCAGGAATCCGTCGACGACCATGTGGCGTTGATGGCAGACCTGAGAGGAGTGGCGCTTCCTCCCGACCCGCCACTGGCCCTTAGTGGGCAGGTGCAAGGAGAGATCGAGTGATCAGCGAACCGTCTTGGCGCAAGTCCAGCTATAACGGCGGGAGCAACGACTGTGTCGAGTGTCGCCTAGGCGAGAGCTGGCATAAGTCCAGCTACAGCGGTGGAACCAACGACTGCGTCGAGTGCCGCTCCCAGGCCCACGTCGTGCAGGTCCGCGACAGTCAGAATCCCGGCCACGGCCACCTGTCCTTCCCGGGTGACGAGTGGCGGGCCTTCCTCGGACACGTGACGGCTCACCCCCAGTAGCCGCCCTCCACGGCCTCGGCCAACGCCTTCAACTCCGGGGTGCCTCCGTCCGTCCGGCCGACCAGTGCCAGGCGCGACGGGGGCGTGCCGTCCACCGGCACATACGCCACGTCGTCCCTACGGTTGTGCTCTGCCGTCGCCTCGCACAGCATCATCGCCCCGAGCCCCGAAGCCACCCTCGTCAACCCCTCCTGCAAAGTGCTCACGCCGGGCATCTGCGGGATCGGCCTTCCCTTCGGCGTCGCGACCGGGCTCTGCGCGCGTTTCCAGTACTCCGGGGCATCGCCCGATAGCGGAACGAGCGATAGGCCCGCCAGCTCCTCGGCCGCCACGGCCTCTCTCCCCGCCAACGCGTGCCCTGCCTGCACGGCGACCATTTGCCGCTGGTCCGGTAGGCGCGCCAGCACTCTCAGGTCCGGCTCTTCCACCGGCAGCAGAACGACGGCCGCCTCCAGCTCGCCCGCGCGCAGCGCCCCGAACGGGTCGGACAGCGGGATCTCCGTCAGGTCCACCCTGTGCCCCGGGAAGCGCCCATGGAACTCCACCACGGCCTCCGCCACCCCGGCGTAGATCAACCCCTGGAACCCCACCCGCATCCGCACGGCCTCCTCCCGTGCCGCCGCGCGCGCTCGGTCGACCGTCGCCGCCAGCGCCTCGTACGCCGGACGCAGCGACGCCGCGAACTCCTCGCCGAACGGTGTCAGCCCCACCCTCCGGCTCGTCCGGTCCACCAGCCGGGCGCCGACCCGCCGCTCCAGGGCGCGCAACAACTGGCTCACCCTGCTCTGCGAGACGAAGAGGCGCTCCCCGGCCCTCCCGAAGTGCAGCTCCTCGGCGAGGACGAGGAAGCACTCCAGCTCCCGGATCTCCACTCCGGCCACGTGCGCCTCCCCGTCGACGTCCCGCCTGCGCCCGCCGACGCATCTGCATCGATGAGCCGGGCTCATTGAAGCATGAGTGATTCGTGCTTGTTCGTCCGAGTCGTCCCCGGCTTGGATCTCCCCATGTCCACCTCCACACCCCAGACCCCTCCACCCGCCTCCGACACCACCGGCGCCGCCGCCGTGGCCGCGCGGCGCCGGGGCGGGTGGCCCGCCGTGGCCGCCGTCGCCACGGGGACCTTCACCGTCGTCACCTCCGAGATGCTCCCGGTCGGCCTGCTCACCCCGATCGGCGGCTCCCTCGCCGTCAGCGAGGGCACGGCCGGGCTCACGCTCACCGTCACCGGCCTGGTGGCCGCCGCCACCGCCCCCTTGGCCCCCGCGCTGATCGGGCGCACCGACCGCCGGACCGCCCTCGTCCTGCTCACCGCGCTCCTGGCCGGGGCCAACCTCCTCTCGGCCTGGGCGCCGACGTTCGCCGTGCTGGTCGCGGCCAGGGTCCTCGTCGGCATCGGCATGGGCGGCGTGTGGGCCCTCGCCGCCGGGCTGGCGCCGCGCCTGGTCCCCGCCCGGTCGGTCGGCGCGGCGACCTCGCTCATCTTCAGTGGGATCGCGGTCGCCTCGGTCCTGGGCGTCCCGCTCGGCACCTATACCGGGGCGCTTGCGGGCTGGCGCGAGGCCTTCGCCGTCCTCGGGCTGCTCGCCCTCCTCGTGGCCGTAGCGCTGGCCCTGCTCCTCCCGCCGCTTCCGGCCGACGCCCCCGTGCGCGCGCGGGGCGCCCTGCGCCTTGCCGCCGACCCGCGTGTGGCCACCGGCCTGGCCGCCGCCGTGCTCCTGGTGAGCGGGCACTTCGCCGCATACACCTACGTCCGACCGGTCTTGGAGGGCTCCGCCGGGATCGGCGCCGCGATGATCGGCACGCTGCTGCTCGTCTACGGCATCGCCGGGGTGGTCGGCAACTTCCTGGCGGGCCTGGGAGCGGCCCGGTCGGTCCGGGCCGTGCTCGCGGTGCTCGCCCTGGGACTCGCCGCCGCCGTGCTCCTGGTCCCCTGGGCCGGGGTCACCGTCCTCGGCGCGGGTGCGCTGATGATCCTGTGGGGATTGGCCTATGGGGGCGTCTCGGTGGCGTCCCAGACGTGGATGATGAAGGCCGCCCCCAAGGACACCGAGACCGTCACCGCGCTGTTCGTCGGCGTGTTCAACGCGAGCATCGCCCTGGGCGCCCTCGCCGGGGGATGGGCGGTCGACGGTTTCGGTGGAACATCGACCATGGTCCTCGGCGGAGTCCTCGCCCTGGGGGCCCTCGGCGTGGCCCTTGTCGGGCGCTCCCCGGAGAGGAAGGCTGCGGCCGCCCAGAAGGGATGAAGGGATGAAGGGTGCCCGTGGCCGGGGAGAGTCCTCCCTCCGGCCACGGGCCCGCGTGCGGGCGTCCATTCCGTGCGTTGTCGGGGCTTCGAACGGGAAGGGGAGCGCCATGACCGACTTCGTCCTCATCCATGGAACGACCCAATCGCCGGCCGGGTGGGACCTCCTGCGCGAGGCGCTCGCGCAGCGCGGCCATACCGGCATCCCCGTCGACCTGCCGGGCGACCCCGCCCTCGGTGTGGAGGACCACGCGCGGATCGCGGCCGAGCAGACGGCCGACCGGGTGCGCACCCCCGTCGTGGTGGCGCACTCCGGCTCGGGCGCCCTGCTCCCGGCCGTGGCCGACGCCGTCGGCGCCGGGGCCCTGGTCTGGCTCGCCGCCTACGTGCCCGACACCGTCGGCGGGCGCAGCCTCCTGGAAGAGGCCCAGGACGACCCCGCCGCGATGTTCGCCGAGGACTGGATCGGCGTCGACCCCTCCTCCGACCACGACGCCGCCCGCCGGTTCCTCTTCCACGACTGTGCCAAGGACGTGCAGGAGTGGGCGCTCAGCACCCTGCGCATGTTCGCCCCGCCCGAGGTCTACCGGCACCGCCCGGCCGACGGCCGGGCGGACGTCCCGTCCACCTACATCCTGCCGACCGCGGACCGCACACTGCGCCCCGACTGGATGCGCCGCGCCGCCGTGGAGCGGCTCGGCGTCCGCCCCGTAGAGGTGGCCGCCGGTCACTGCCCCCACGTCAGCCGCCCGGAGGAGACCGCCGACATCCTCGGCGCCGTGCAGCGCGTGGTCGGCAGCTGATCCGCTGCGGGGCCCATATGCCTACAGGGCGGTCCGCAAACGGACGCCCAGCGCCCGGTGGAAGGCGCGGGCCAAGTGCTGACCGGACTCGCCCCAGGCCGCGTACACGATGTGGCTGCCGTCCTTGAACCACAAGGTGACCATCGTGCCTCCCCGCCGGTCGTAGGTCAGGCTGCCCGACGCCACCTTGGAGTAGGGCACCAGCTCGACCGCGGCCCGCTTGCGCCACTTGCGGCGGCTCCCGTCCTCCTTGTCCGGCCAGCGCTTCTTCCACCATGCCTTCAGGGCCCGTCGTGCCGACGGGAACGGCAGCAGGAGCAGCCAGAACACCAGCCCCGCCACGAGCAACCACAGCAGCATCCCCATCAGGGCGTATGCCGCGATCTCGCCGAGGATCTCCCCTCCCTGGTGGTAGAAGAGACCGGCCAGCAGGTAGGCCAGGCCGCCGACCACGCCGCCCTGGAACACCGGGACGAACGCGTGGAGCGCCGTCCCCGGGTCACCGACCGCCCACCCGATCGCCGACAGGACCATGACCGCGAAGGCGGTGAACATGGGCCAGGCGGAGAAGACGCGGTCGAGCACTTTCACGACCGGGCGCGGATCGGTCGTGTAACCGGCCGTCCCGAACCGCAGGGTCCGCCGTCCGCCCGGGCTGGCCCGGACGCCGTCGACTCGGATCCCCTCTTTCAACGGGTCATGGCCGTACGGGTGGTGGTGCGTCGGCTGGTGCATGCGTCTTCCATGGTTCGGGGCGGTCGTGCCGCTGCGTCCCCGCGACCGGGCGCTCACGGAGAGAGGGCGCCGCCGGGGTGCTGGTCCACGGCGCCGTCCTCCAGGCCTATGACGGATGCCAGCCGCCGACGGTGCCATTCGGGTGCGCCGAACAGCGACGCCGAGCCGTGCGCGCGCTTGAAGTGCCGCTGGGCCTCGTGCTCCCAGGTCACCCCGATGCCCCCGTGCAGCTGGATCGCCTCCCCGGCGATCTCCCGATAGGCCTCGGAGCAGGCGGACTTGGCCGCCGACACGTCGGCCCACGCGTCGGCGTTCCCCGACTCCAGAGAGAACGCCGCCGCATAGGAGAGCGAGCGTGCGCTCTCCAGATCCACGTACATGTCGGCGAGGCGGTGTTTGACCGCCTGGAAGGACCCGATGGGGCGGCCGAACTGTTCGCGCGTCCCCGCGTACCCGACCGTCATCTCCACGCAGCGCGCGGCGCCCCCGACCTGTTCGGCCGTGAGTGCGGCGTTCGCGGCCGTCAGGGCGTCGGCCAGTACCCGACTGCCCTGGAAGGTGAGCGGCAGCGCCTCCGCGCAGTCGAACGCGACGTCGGCCCGGGGCCGAGTAAGGTCCAGCGGGACGCGTTCGGCGAGCTCGACGCCTTCGGCGTCGGGCGCTACCGCGAAGAGGGCCGGACCGTCGCCTGTCGCCGCCGCCACGACGAGCAGGTCGGCCGTGGCCGCGTCCAGCACGCGCGGCTTGCGGCCGCTGAGACTCCAGCGCCCGGAGGTGTCCGTGGCGGAACAGCGAGGTGCGTCGCCGTTCCGCGCGTCCCCCTCGTCGTCCTCTTCCCACGCCAGGGTCGCCGTGGCGGTCCCCTCGGCCAGGCGCCCGAGCCAGGCGTCCCGAGCGGGGGAGGCCTCACAGCCCAGGAGCGCCTGCGTGGCCAGCACCGACGAGGACAGGAACGGCACCTCCGCGAGCGCGTGCCCGAGTTCCTCCATGACCGCGTGTACTTCCAGGGGGCCGTACCCGGCGCCGCCCAGGCGCTCGGGGACGGCGAGTCCCGGCGCCCCGACCTGTTCGGCCAGGAGCCGCCAGGCCGCGCCGCCTCCGTGGTGGGCCAGCAGGCGCCGGACTCCGGCGCGCAGGTCCGCGTGCTCGGGGCGGAATCGCATGTCGGCCTCCCGGGGGCGGTGGGCCCTGATTCACCTAACAATCGTTTGATAGGTTAACCGCGTGCGCCGCCGTGGACCAGAGGGGGCCGTGCATGTCCACCACCGACCCCGCCCGGGCCGCCGACACTGGCCCCGACGCGCCGAAAGGGCCGCCGGACGGGCCGGACGCGTCCGTGGACGGCTTCCGCCGTGCGTTCCGGTCCTGGCTGGAGGAGAACCTCACCGGCGCGTTCGCCGACGCGCGCGGCATGGGCGGTCCCGGCCGCGACCATGAGGCCTTCGCCCTGCGCCGCTCATGGGAGCGGCACATGGCCGCCGCAGGCTGGACCTGCATCGGCTGGCCGACCGGGCACGGCGGTCGCGGCGCCGACATCGAACGCCAGGTCGCCTTCCACGAGGAATACGCCCTCGCCGACGCCCCAGCGCGCGTCAACCACATCGGCGAGGAGCTCCTCGGACCCACGCTCATCGCGCTGGGCACGCCCGACCAACAGCGCCGATTCCTCCCGCCCATCAGGCGGGGAGAGGAACTGTGGTGCCAGGGATACTCGGAGCCCGGAGCCGGATCCGACCTGGCAGCCGTCTCCACCCGCGCCGAATGGCGCGATGGACCCGGCGGGGCGCACTGGCGCATCCACGGGCAGAAGGTGTGGACCTCCCACGCCCGTGAGGCCGACTGGTGCTTCGTGCTCGCGCGTACCGACCCCGCCTCCACCCGTAGGCACGGCCTCGGCTACCTCCTCGTCCCGCTGCGCCAGGAGGGGGTGGAGGTCCGCCCTATCACGCAGCTCACCGGAACCTCGGAGTTCAACGAGGTGTTCTTCGACGGCGCGCGCGCCGAGGCCGACCACATCGTCGGCGCGCCGGGGGAGGGATGGCGCGTCGCCATGGCCACCCTGGGGTTCGAGCGCGGCGTCTCCACGCTCGGGCGGCAGGTCGGCTATGAGCGCGAACTGCGCGCGCTGATCGACGTGGCCCGCGCCAACGGCACCGCCCGCGACCCCCTCCTCCGCGACCGGCTCACGCGCGCGTGGATCGACGTGCGGGCCATGCGCGCCACCGCCCTGCGCACCATGGCGGGCCTGTCCGAGGGCGCACCGGGCCCGGAGGCGTCGATCTCCAAGATCCACTGGGCGCGCTGGCACCGGCGCCTGGGCGAGCTGGCCATGGACGTCGTGGGGCCCGAAGGCGCACTCGCCTCCGGGCCCCCTTACGACCTGGACCGCTGGCAGCGGCTGTTCCTGTTCTCGCGGGCCGACACCATCTACGCGGGCACCGACGAGGTGCAGCGCGACATCATCGCCGAGCGCGTCCTGGGCCTTCCCCGCGACCGGCGCGCGTGAGGGAGAGCACCGCACGTCCCCTGGAGCACCGCGGTCCTCCCGGCGGCCCCCGGCGCCTCAGGCCTCCTCCTCCCGCCCCAGCTTGAACTCCGCCTTCACGCGCTTCTTCAGCAGCTTGCCCGCCGCGTTCCGCGGAAGCTCCTCGGACACGATCCGGATGTGCTCGGGGATCTTGAACGCCGCCAGCTTCGGCTCCAGGTAAGCACGCAGCCCCTCGACGGTGAGCTCGGCGCCCGGCAGCAGGCCGACCACCGCGGCCACCTCCTCGCCGAACACCTCGTGCGGCACGCCCACCACCGCCACCTCGCCCACGGCGGGGTGGTCGTGGATGGCCGCCTCCACCTCGGCGCAGTACACGTTCTCGCCGCCGCGGATGATCATGTCCTTGGCGCGGTCGACGATGTAGAGGAACCCGTCCTCGTCCAGGCGCCCCAGGTCGCCGGTGTGCAGCCAGCCGTCCTTGAACGTCTCGGCGGTCGCCTCCGGGCGGTTCCAGTACCCGTGCACGATCCCCGGCCCGTTCAGCAGGACCTCCCCGACCTCGCCCGGCGGCAGCTCGGCGCCGTCCGGCCCGGCGACCTTGACGTCGACCACCGCCACCGGCAGCCCGGCGCTGTCGGGCCGCAGCAGGTAGTCGCTGCCGCCGTTGACCGTGGCGATCGCCGACGACTCGGTCAGCCCGTACCCCTGGCCCAGCATCAGCTCGTGCAGCCCCGAGCGGGCGCGCGAGACCAGCGCCGGGGCCGCGGGCGCGCCCCCGCTGGACAGCACCAGCAGGCTCGACAGGTCGTACTCGCCGAGCCGGGGCGAGGCGAGCATCTGCGAGATCATCGCCGGGACCGCGGTGATGGCGGTGACCCGCTCGCGCTCGATCAGGCGCAGCGCCTCCTCGGCGTCCCACCGGTACATCAGCACCAGCGCCCCGCCCTTGGCCAGCGCCGGGTACATCACCGACTGGGCGCCGGTGGTGTGGAACAGCGGCACCGTGCACAGCACCGTCGCCGCGCCGACCGCGTCCAGGAACGCCTGGGCGTCGGGCATGTCCAGGCCGAGCCGCATGAGTGAGCGGATGCGCGCGTAGTCGGCGGAGATCTGGTTGGAGATCATGTTCCGGTGCGAGCCCACCGCCCCCTTGGGGCGGCCGGTCGTGCCGGAGGTGTAGAAGATGTTGGCCGGGTCGTCGGGGTGGAGGTCGGCCGCCGGGGGCTCGGCGTCCGGTGCCACCTCGCCCAGCACCTCCGGCCACGGGCGCGCCGTCTCCGGCAGGGGGCCGTCGGTGCGCACCGCGATCACCGGCAGGCCCAGGCGCGGCAGGGCCGCGCCCAGCGCGGCGATCCGCTCACCGTCGGCCACGAGCAGCTTCGCCCCGCTGTCGGTGAGGCCGAACTCCAGCTCCTCACCCTTCCACCACGCGTTGAGCGGGACGAGGACCGCGCCGATGGAGGCGGCCGCGTAGTAGGCGATCACCCATTCGGGGTAGTTGCGCAGCGCCAGCGCCACCCGGTCGCCCTTGGCGACCCCGTAGTCCTCGGCCATGCGCCGCGCCATGGTGGCGGCGTGCCGGTAGAAGTCGGCGTGGCCGAGGCGTTCGTCCCCGTACACCAGGGCGGGCGCGTCGCCGAAGTCCCGGCTCGCCTCCAGGGCCGCCCGGAGGGTGGGCGCCGCGTGCTTCCAGACCCGCGTGGGCACCCCGCCGACGTCGGCGATCTCGATCTCGTAGGGGCTTCCCGAATGGAGGAGGCGGGCGGTCACGGCGCCGATCGCGCGCACCGGTCGCTGGACGGGGGGTTCGGTCATGCGCACACTCCCTAGGGTCGGACCCCGCCCGGGGCAGGGCGGGGAGGGAACAGCGATCGGCCCCGTCCGGGGGCGCCCGGCTCAGGGGCCGAAGCGGACGAGCGACCTGCCGCCGCGCCCCTCCCGCATCCGGAGGAAGGCGTCGGGCAGGCCGTCCAGGCCGATCTCGTCGGTGACCATGGAGGCCAGGTCGAGCGAGCCGTCGCGGACGAGCCCGGCCAGGGCGGGCACGTCGCGTGCGGGGTCGGAGGAGCCGTAGACGCAGCCGCGCAGGGTGCGGGCGAAGTGGAACAGCTCCAGCGCGCTGAAGGAGAGCCGGTCGTCCTTGGCGCCCACGCCCACGACGGTGGCCGTGCCGCCGCGCCGGGTCATGCTCCAGGCGCTGCGGATCGCGGCCGAGGAGCCGACCACCTCGAAGGCGTGGTCGACGCCGCGGCCCTCGGTCAGGGCGCGGACCTCCTTGGCGGCGGCGTCGCCCGCCGTGACGAAGTGGGTGGCGCCCAGCGCGCGGGCGAGCTCCTCCTTGGAGGGGGAGACGTCGACGGCGATGACCGGGTCGGCCCCGGCGATGCGGGCGGCCTGCAGGGCCGCCAGCCCCACCCCGCCCAGGCCGATGACCGCGGCCGACTGTCCCGCGCGCACTCCGGCGGAGTTGGCGACCGCGCCCCAGCCGGTCAGGACGGCGCACCCCAGCAGTGCGGCGGCGCCCGGGTCGACGTCGCCGGGCAGGGGCACCAGGGCGTTCTCGGGGACGTTGGTCGCCTCGGCGAAGGCGGCGGTGCCCAGGCCGGCGTGCACGGGCGTGCCGTCGGGGAGGGCGGCGTAGGGCGTGCGCGCGGCCTCGCCGGAGCGCTCGCACAGGTACGGCTCGCCGTTGGCGCAGAACCAGCAGGCGCGGCAGGCGGGGGCCCAGTTCAGCACGACGCGGTCGCCCGGGGAGGCGGAGGCGACGCCCTCGCCCACGGCCTCGACCGTGCCCGCGCCCTCGTGCCCGAGGACGGCGGGCATCGTCTGGGGGAGCGTGCCGTTGGACAGCGAGAGGTCGGAGTGGCACACGCCCGCGGCCGCCAGCCGGACCCGCACCTGCCCGGGGCCCGGTTCGGGGAGGACCACCTCGCCGATGGCGGGGGGTTCCCCGACGGAGGTGAAGAGGGCGGCCCGGACGGTGGTGCTCATGTGGCGTCTCCCGCGCGTGCGTGGCAGGGGGCGCGACGAGGGGGGCCGCGCCCCGGGGGTGTGCGCGAGCTTACAATACCAACCGGTCGGTAATCTAGGGGCGGGTCGGCCGGAGCCCTGGGAACGCCGGACGGCGGCGCCCCCGAGGGGACGCCGCCGCCGTGAGGCAGGGGAATGGAGGACAGGGGGTCAGCCGGTGGTCAGGGACAGGCCCCACTGGCTGAGGATCGGGTTCACCGGCTGGAAGAAGGTGGTCCCGCCCCAGGAGCAGTTGCCCGAGCCGCCGGAGGTGACGCCCTGGGCCTGGTTGCCGCTCATCCAGGAGCCGCCGGAGTCGCCCGGCTCGGCGCACGCGGTGGTGCGGGTCAGGCCGTGGACGGCGCCCTGCGAGTAGTTGACGGTCTGGTTCTTGGCCTGGATGGTGCCGCAGTGCCAGCCGGTGGTCGAGCCGGAGCGGCAGACCGAGGCGCCCACGGACGCCTCCTGGCTGCCCCGGACGGTCACGCGGCCGCCGGAGTAGTTGTTCACGTAGGGGGAGGGGGTCCAGCCGGAGCTCGCCCGCACCCAGCCCATGTCACGGCCGGGGAAGATGGAGCCGGCCACGCGGCCCGACTCGCCGGCCGAGCCGCGCACGGAGGTGCCGGTGCTGCCGCAGTGCCCGGCGGTCACGAACCCGCCGGAGACCGAGAAGCCGATCGAGCAGCGGCTGTTGCCGGGGTAGTAGGCGTCGCCGCCCACGATCGCGGCGAAGGGCTCCGGCTTGGCGGCGCCCTCCTCGACGGTGACGTCGGCCGCGTCGACGCCGGCGTCGGCGACGAGGTCCTCGGCCAGGCCCTCGGCGCCGTCCACGGCCTCGACGACCACGGAGTTGGACTCCACGTCGACGTACCAGCCGGTCACCTTGTCGGAGACGCCGTCCTCGGCCTCGGCGTCCAGGTCGGCCATGACGGCCTCCAGGTCGTCCTGGCTGGCCTCGACCACGCGGGCCTCGGCGCCGGCCGCCTCGACGGCCTCCACGGCGGAGGCGTCGGCGACCGAGACGGTCAGCTCGCGGGTATCGGTGTCGAAGACCGCGCCCGCGAACGCCGCGCCCGCGGCCTCCTGGGCGGCCTCCTGGACGGAGCGGGCGTCGGCTTCGGCGGTGAGCAGGTCATCGGCCTGGCCGGAGGCCACGCCCAGGTCGCGCTCCAGGGCCTGGGCCAGCGGCTCGGTGCCCTCGGGGAAGGCGTCGGCCTGGGCGCCGGTGGGGGCGGCGGCGATCAGGCCCACGGCCAGCGTCGATCCGCCGAGGAGGCGAATGAAGGGGGATTTCCGCACGTTCCTTACTCCTTGCGGTGGGGAGTCAGCGAACTCGTCGAGCGGTCGGACGCCCGCCGTGCCTGCGGCCGGAGCCGGGCCGACGGGACGTCTTGGGGCACCCGGCCTTGTGGGCCGGGCGGAGTGTCCACCGGACGATCGGTAAACAGTTCGCGACTATAAGCGAATCGACCCGTTGAGCAACACGGCTGTTGCACACCGTGCCTAGCGGAGGGCGGGTGGGGCGATACACGGCGGTAGGGGGAGGCGGCGGGGCGCGCCTGTGGGTCCAACCTCCGGAACGGCTTTTAGCTGGGCCTTATCTCCGGTGGTCAGAGCGATCATGCTGGGCCCCATAAGAGGGAGGCCGGGCGAGGGCTAGAGGGGCTCGGCGGCCGGATGAGGCCAGGTGGTGTATACGGAGTGCAATCACCTGGGGCTCCAGGTGTGACGGTAGGACCTTTCCGGGGCGCCCGGCGCACGGGACCTCCGCCCCTCCCTCCGGTCCGTTCCCGCCCCGCCGTCCGGGCCGACCGGCAGGGGAGGGCCGCCGCGCGCCTCGATAGGGTCGTGCGCCGTGGGAACCAAGCACAGGCGGCTTCCGCGGGAGGTCCGCGAGCAGCAGATGATCGACGCCGCCATCCGCGTCTTCTCGCGCCGGGGCTACCACAGCGCCGGGGTGGAGGAGATCGCCGACGAGGCGGGCATCTCCAAGCCGATGGTCTACATCTACCTCGGCTCCAAGGAGGGCGTGTTCACCGCGTGCATCCGGCGCGAGGCCGACCGCCTGGTCGAGGCGGTCCGCGCGGGCGTGTCCGGGTGCGCGACGCCGGGAGAAGGGCTGTGGGCCGGCCTGCGGGCGTTCTTCGAGTTCGTCGCCGACAACAGGGAGAGCTGGATCGTCCTTTACCAGCAGGCCAGGACCCAGGGCGAGCCGTTCTCCCGGGAGGTCTTCCAGGCGCGCTGCAGGGTGATGGAGGAGATCACCTCCCTGGTGGTGACGGGCACGGCGACCGAGGGCGGCGGCCGCCTGGTCTCGGAGAAGGACGCCGAGGTCCTGGCCCACGTGGCGGCGGGCGCGGCGGACGCCTTGACCGACTGGCTCCTGCAACACCCCGAGGAGACCCCGGAGACCCTGACCAGGCGCATCGTGACCCTGGCCTTGGCCGGAGCCGAACGCTACGCGGCCTCGGGCGAGTCCGCCGCTTCCCCGGCCCCGCCGGAGGAACCGCCCGCAGGGGCGAATCCGGCCGGTGCCCCGATCGGCCCTGCCCACTGACCCGCCGGACGGGCGGGGGTGGGGGTGGCCGAGCCGCCACCCTCCCGCACCGCGAGGGGCCCGGCACTCCGCGAGCAGGCCAAGGGAACCACCCCGCTCCGGACGGAACGGCCGGGCGGCGGCGTTATCCCCGACCGGTGTCCGGTATGCGTGTCACCGCGAACCACATCCGCATCCTCTGTTCCGGGTCGGACAGGTCGATGCCCAGATCCCTCTCTATCCTCCCGATCCGGTACCGCACGCTGTTCCTGTGCGCTCCCAGGTCGGCGGCGGTCCGGTCCCAGTTGCCGTTCCTCGCCAACCACGCGCGCAGGGTCTCCCGCAGCATCGCCGACGACTCGCCCTCTTCGGCCAACGGCCCCAGCAGCGCCCTGGCCGCCTTTCCCGCCGCCGCGGGGTCGATCGCCGCTTCGAGCGGGTCCTCCCTTTCCCGTGCCACCAAGGGACGGGCGGCCGCGCGCGCTCGGATCAGCAGGGCGGCGGCCTCCCCGTCGGCCCGGGGCAGCTCCGCCACCGTGACCGCTCTGCTCATCGCCCCGAGCCAGCCCCGGCGGTAGAGGGCGTCCAGTGCTTCGGTGGGCCCCTCGCCGTCCGAACCGGCCGAACCGTCCGACGAGGCACCGTCCGCCCGGTCGGCCACGACGGCGCGCAGCGGAACATCCCCGCCGGGGGTGCCCGGGTCCGCCAGTTCCGTACCGAGTGCGGCCGCCGCGTCGGCCGCCGCGGGGGCGGGGCCCCGGCCCGCCCGCACCGCGTGGAGGACGCGGAAGGTGTCCGGTGCCGTGTCGGCCGATCCGGATTCGGGAGAGAGGCCCCGGCCGGCCAGCGGAGCCACCAAGGGCGCCAGGTCCGGCGCGCCCTGCCCGTCGAGCAGCAGGCGGCACAGCAGCGGCCCCGGCACCGCCGCGGACGCCCCGCGTGAGAGCAGGCCGAGCAGCGCCACCGCCGTGCCCAGCACCGCCCGCTCGGCCATGTCCAGCCGTGTAGGCCGCCCCAGCACCACCACCCCCTGCTCGCGCGGCGGCTCGCCCACCGCGTGCAGGAAGACCTGGTCCCCGCCGAGCGCCGCCTTGGCGCTGCGCGGCCCCCGCGGGCGGCGCAGCCGCTCGGCCAGCTCGGCCACCTCCGCCCCCAGGTCGCGCGGCGGCGACGCGGCGGTGAGGCGTGGGCCCACGTCCTGCCCGTCCAGAAGCACGGCCCAGCAGCCCAGCGCCCCGGCCAGAGTGGCCAGCACCCGCTCGTCCGGGGCGGCCGCCGTCACCGACCGCACCAGCGCGCGGTGGGCCTCGCTGACCCGCCGCACCTCCTCGACGCGTCCCTCCTCCACCAAGGCGCCCACCGCGCGCCCCACCGCCACGAACGGCGTCGACCGGGCGACCTCCACCAGCGCCAGCCCGTGCGCGGCGCACCGCTCCACCAGCTCTGCCGGGACCTCGTCGAAGACCGGCGTCACCCCGAACCCCAGGGCCCCTGCCCCGGCCCGCACCAGCCCCGACACATAGGCCTCAAGGTCGTCCGGGGCGGTGGACATGTTCACCCCGGCGGTGAGCACCAGCTCCCCGCCGATCAGGTAGGGGGCCGGGTCGCGCAGCTCGCTCACCGCCGCCCAGCGCACCGACGGCGGCTCATCCCCGGGCAGCACGACCGCGCGCAGACCCAGGTCGCGCCGGTCCAGCAGACGCTTGAGCGGGACGCTCCCGTCGCCGTGCATGGGCCCCCTTCCCGCCCGCCCGCACCCGCCGGACCCGCGCGTCCCCGCCCCGGCGCCCGGGGGTCTGCGCGGAGGGGTGGGCGGGACGGAACGGCCAGGCAGCGGGGCCGAGCTGTGCAGAACATCCAGTTACAGGCCAGCTTATGCGCCTTTAACGTGCAGGAATCCGGTGATCCGGGTCTCGGACCCCCGTAGGCCAGGACACTCCCCCGTTCAAGGAGCACGCATGACGATCGACCTCGCGGTGATCGCGCTCTACCTGTCGGGCATGGTCGCCCTCGGTTGGTGGGGCATGCGCCGCACCCGCGACCGGAGCGACTACCTGGTCGCAGGCCGCCGACTCGGCCCGTTCATGTACTCGGGCACCATGGCCGCCGTCGTCCTCGGCGGCGCCTCCACCATCGGAGGCGTCGGGCTCGGCTACACCTACGGCCTGTCCGGCGCCTGGATGGTCGGCGCGATCGGCGCCGGCATCATCCTGCTGCACGCCTTCTTCGCGCGCCGCATCTCCCGCCTGCGCGTCTACACCGTGGCCCAGATGCTCGACCTGCGCTACGGCGGCAACTCCCGCGCCGTGTCCGGCCTGGTCATGTGGGGCTACACCTTCATGCTGACGGTGCCCTCCACGCTGGCCTTCTCCACCGTCTTCAGCGGGCTTTTCGACATGCCCCGCGCCGTCGCCATCATCCTCGGCGGCGCGATCGTGGTCACCTACTCCACCCTGGGCGGCATGTGGTCGGTGACGCTGACCGACATGGCCCAGTTCCTCATCAAGACCTTCGGCCTGCTGCTCATCCTCACCCCGGTGGCGGTCTGGCACGCCGGAGGGTTCTCGGGGATGCGCGAGGCCCTGGGCCCCGACCACTTCGCCCCGTTCAGCATCGGCGGCGGCACGATCGCCACCTACTTCCTCATCTACGCGCTGGGGATCCTCATCGGCCAGGACATCTGGCAGCGCGTCTTCACCGGCCGCAACGACGCGACCGTCACCGGCGGCGGCCTGGGCGCCGGGGTCTACTGCCTGGTCTACGCCGTGGCCGGGGCGCTCATCGGCACCTCCGCCGCCGTGCTCTTCCCCGGGCTGGACAACCCCGACGACGCCTTCTCCCTCATCGTCGCCGACACCCTGCCGACCGGGCTGGCCGGACTGGTGCTGGCCGCCGCCCTGTCCGCGGTCATGTCGACGGCCAGCGGCGCCCTGATCGCCTGCTCGGCGGTGACCTCCACCGACCTGCTGCCGGAGGCCCGGCGGCTGTGGCGGCGCGGCGCCCCCTCCGGCGGCGCGGCCGAGGGGGAGCGCGACGAGGTCGCCTCCAACCGCATCACCACCCTCGTGCTGGGCGCCGGGACCATCGCCGTGTCCCTGCTGGTGGACGACGTGGTCGCCGGGCTGACCGTCGCCTACAACATCCTCGTGGGCGGCCTGCTCGTGGCCATCCTCGGCGGACTGGTGTGGCGCCGCGGCACCCGCCCGGGGGCGCTGGCCTCCATGCTCGTGGGCGCCGCGACCGTCATCGCCACCATGGCCGCCAAGGGGATGCTCGCCAACGAGGCCATCTACTACGGCCTCGGCGCCTCGCTGGCCGCCTACATCGCGGTCAGCCTCGCCACCCGGCCGACCGAGCCCGCCGTCCTCGACGCCTGGCAGCGCCGCGTGCGGGGCGAGGCCGACGCGGGCGCCGACGGCCCCCGGCCCGGGGCCGGACCCGAATCCCCGAGCGCCGACCGGACGACCCCGGTGGCCTCCGACGAGGGCGCGGGCTGACCGAGCCCGCCCGCCCGACACCAGCGCTGCCGACCGCAGCGGAAGCGAACGACAGACGAGAGAGGCCTGCGACGATGTCCGCACCGATCGGCCCCACCGACTCCAGCCGCGTCCCCCGGTTCGCCGGGCCGGCGACCTTCGCCCGCCTGCCGCGGCTGGACCAGGTCGACCACGCCGGAATCGCGGTGGTGGGGGTCCCCTTCGACACGGGCGTGTCCTACCGCCCCGGCGCGCGCTTCGGCCCCGCCTCCATCCGCGAGGCGAGCCGGCTGCTGCGGCCCTACAACCCCGGCCTGGACGTGTCTCCCTTCGCCGAGGTCCAGGTGGCCGACGGCGGCGACATCGCCGTCAACCCCTACTCCATCGGCGACGCCGTGGAGACCCTCCAGGAGGCCGCCACCGGGTTCATCCAGGACGGGACCCGCATGGTCACCCTGGGCGGCGACCACACCATCGCGCTGCCGCTGCTGCGCGCCCTGCACGCCCAGCACGGCCCGATCGCCATGGTCCACTTCGACGCCCACCTGGACACCTGGGACACCTACTTCGGCGAGCCCTACACCCACGGCACCCCGTTCCGCCGCGCCGTGGAGGAGGGCATCCTCGACACCGAGGCCATCTGCCACGTCGGCACCCGCGGCCCCCTCTACGGCAAGAAGGACCTGGAGGACGACCGCCGCTTCGGGTTCGGCATCGTCACCGCGGCCGACGTGATGCGCAAGGGCGTCGACGAGATCGCCGACGCGCTGCGCCAGCGGGTGGGGGACCGGCCGCTGTACGTGTCGGTCGACATCGACGTGCTCGACCCGGCGCACGCCCCCGGCACCGGCACGCCCGAGGCGGGCGGCATCACCAGCCGCGAACTGCTGGAGATCCTGCGCGGCCTGGGCTCGTGCAACCTGGTCGGCGCCGACGTGGTCGAGGTCGCCCCGGCCTACGACCACGCCCAGATCACCGCCACCGCAGCCTGCCACGTCGCCTACGACCTCGTCAGCGTCCTCGCCCTGAACAAGCACTGAGCCCTGAACGGGACCCGACACCCCAGCGCGCGGCGCCGCCCCTCGACGTCACGAGGCTGATCGTCGACGACGGCGGCCCGCCCCCGGGGGGGGCGCCGCGCCGATCCGAACAGCGCCGTACCGCACCGAAAGGCCGTCTTCCGTGACACGACCCCGCAACGGCGGCGACGTCGCCGCCGAGACGCTGACCGCCCTGGGGGCGCGCACCGCCTTCGGCATCCCCGGGCAACACGCGCTGGGGCTGTTCGACGCCCTGCAGTCCCGGCCCGAGGTGCGGTTCGTCTCCAGCCGAGTGGAGAACAACGCCGCGTTCGCCGCCGACGGCCACGCGCGCTTGACCGGTGACGTGACCCCGCTGCTGGTGTCGACCGGCCCCGGCGCCCTGCTGACCCTGGCCTCCCTCCAGGAGTCGGCGGCCGCCTCCGCCCCGGTGCTGTGCATCAGCAGCCAGATCCCCTCTGAGGGACTGGGCGGCGCGCGGCGCGGCTTCCTGCACGAGCTTGCCGACCAGTCGGCATCGGCCCGTGGCGTCGTCAAGTCCGTGCACACGGTGCGCCACGCCTCGCAGATCCCCTCGGCGATCGCCGAAGCCTGGCGGAGCGCCGCCGCCGCGCCCGCAGGGCCGGTGTGGGTGGAGATCCCGCAGGACGTACTGCTCGCCCCGGTGGAGCTGCCGCCCGTGTCCGACGTCGACGGCTCCCCGGAGCCGTTGCGCCCGCGCGCTGAGCTCGTCGACGAGGCCGCACGCCTGCTCGACGGCGCGGAGCGGCCCGTCGTCCTCGCAGGGGGCGGCGTCTCCCGCGCCCGGGCCCAGGGCGCGCTGCTGCGCCTGGCCGAACACCTGCAGGCGCCGGTCGCCTGCACCTTCGGCGGCAAGGACGCCTTCCCCTGGGAACACCCCCTCTCCCTACAGTCCTGGCTGGAGGACCGGCACACCACCGAATACCTGGAACAGGCCGACGTGCTGCTCGTCGTCGGCTCCGGCCTGGGCGAGCTGTCCAGCAACTACCACACGATGCGCCCCAAGGGCCGGGTCGTCCAGATCGAGGCCGACATGGGAAAGCTGGAGGCCAACGGCCCCGCCCTCGGCATTCACGCCGACGCCGCCCCCGCCCTTGACGCCCTGGCGGCACGCGTCACGCCCCGCGCGCGCTCCGAACGGGCCGAACACGAAACCGCGGACGTCAAGCGCAAGGTCGCCGACCGCCTCGCGGGGCAGGGCCTGGAGACCGAGGCCCGTGTCCTCGAAGCGGTGCGCGAGGCTTTGCCCGACGGAGCCCCGAGCTACTGGGACATGACGATCCTCGGGTACTGGGCCTGGTCGGCCTGGGACCCGCGCGGCGGCGCCATGCACAGCGCGCAGGGGACCGGCGGCCTCGGCTACGGCCTGCCCGCCGCGCTCGGCGCGGCCGCCGCCCACGACGGGCCGGTGCTCGCGGTCTCCGGCGACGGCGGCGCCATGTACGGCATCGCCGAGCTGGCCACCGCGCGCCAGCACGACCTCGACGTCACGTGGCTGATCGTCGACGACGGCGGCTACGGCATCCTGCGCGAGTACATGAACGGCGCCTTCGGCCGTGCCTCGCACACCGAGCTGGCGCGCCCCGACTTCACCGCGCTCGCCGGGTCCTTCGGGGTGTCCGCGGTGCTGACCGACATCGACCGGCTCCGCGGCGACCTGGCCGCCGCCTTGGCCGCGCCCGGCCCCAGCGTCGTGGTGCTGCCCGCCGTACTGCGCATGTTCGCCCCCACCCACCTGGACTGACCGGCCCCGGCCCCCGGTGGCATCCCCCGTTCCCTCCACCTCCAGGAGACGACCCATGACCGAGCAGCGAACCGAGGCGCCCCGGCGGCGCCAGCGTGTCACCGAGGTGGAGGCCTACGGCGTGGCGCCGCTGCCGCCCGAAGCGCAGACCTCCGGCCCGCTCGACCTGTTCCGCCTCGCCTTCGGCGGCGCCAACACCTTCGCCACCATCATCCTGGGCACCCTGCCCATCGCCTACGGCCTGGGCTTCTGGGCGGCCGCCGCGGCCACGGCGGCCGGGGTGGTGCTGGGCGCGCTCATCCTGGCGCCCATGGCGCTGTTCGCCCCGCGCACGCGCACCAACAACGCCGTCTCCTCCGGGGCGCACTTCGGCGTGGTGGGGCGCGGCCTGGGCTCGCTGCTGTCGCTGCTGACCGCCGTCGCCTTCTTCTCCATCTCGGTGTGGGTGAGCGGCGACGCGATCGCCGGGGCCGCCGCCCGGCTGGGCCTGGGCGGCGGCGACGGGGTGCGCGCGGCCGCCTACGGCGCCATCGCGCTGGCGGTGTTCGCGGTGTGCGTGTACGGCTACCAGTTCATGCTGCTGGTCAACAAGGTGGCGGTGGTCGCCGGGAGCGCCCTGATGGTGCTCGGCGCGGTGGCCTACGGCGGCACGTTCGACCCCTCCTACTCCGGGACGGGCCAGTACCTGCTCGGCGGCTTCTGGCCGACGTGGGGGCTGGCGGTGCTGACGATCATGGCCAACCCCGTCTCCTTCGGCGGCTTCCTCGGCGACTGGGCGCGCTACATCCCCGCCTCCACCCCCGTCCCGCGGCTGCTGGCCGCCCCCTTCCTGGCGCAGCTGGCCACGCTGCTTCCGTTCGGGTTCGGCGTGGCCACCGCCACCCTGGTGGCCGACCCGGGCGACTACGTCGTGGGCCTGGTGGCCGCCTCGCCGGGGTGGTACGCGGTGCCGCTGCTGCTGGTGGCCCTCATCGGCGGGCTGTCCACCGGCACCACCGCGCTCTACGGCACCGGCCTGGACTTCTCCTCGCTGGTGCCGCGCCTGAACCGGGTGCAGGGCACGGTCGTGGTGGGGGCGCTCGCGCTGCTGCTGGTGTTCACCGGGGCGTTCGTGTTCGAGGCGGTCGACACCATCAACGCGCTGGCGATCCTCATCGTGCTGCTGACCTCGCCGTGGATGGTGGTCCTCATGCTCGGCTACCTGTTCCGCAGGGGCCACTACCTGGTCGAGGACCTGCAGGTGTTCAACGAGGGGCGCCGGGGCGGCGCCTACTGGTTCACCCGCGGGACCAACTGGCGCGCGGGCGCCGCCTGGGGCCTGGCCGCCGCCGCGGGCCTGCTCTTCGCCAACACCCCGCTGCTGGTCGGGCCGCTCGGCACGCTGGCCGGGGGCCTCGACCTCAGCCTCCCCGTCGCCCTGCTGACCGCGGCCGTGGCCTACCCGGTGGCGATGGTCGTCGCCCCCGAACCGCGCGAGGTCTTCGGCCCGCAGGGGCCGCGGTGGGTGCCGTGCGCCCCCGAGGCCCGGGAGGAGCGGTCGGCGCCGGAGCCCGCGGTCCGCTGAAGGGGCGGACCGGCCGCCGAATACCCACCGCTACCCACCGCGCCTGCGGGCGCACCTGTCCGACGAGGAACCGAGACGAGAGGCGAGTGACCCGATGCGCACCCGCGAGTTCGACACCCTGCCGGCCTTCATCGCGGGCGGCTTCGTCCCGCCCGCGGGCGACCGCACCATGGACCTGACCGACCCGGTGACCGAAGCGCGCGCGGGAGCCGCGGCCGTGTGCGGCTCCACCGAGGTGGAGGCCGCCATGTCGGCCGCGCAGAGCGCGTTCCGCGTCTGGCGCAAGGCCACGCCCACCCGGCGCCAGGACGCCCTGCTGGCCATCGCCGACGCGCTGCGCGAGCGCGCTGAGGAGTTCGCCGACGCCGAATGCCGCGAGACCGGCAAGCCGCGCTCCTCCATGCTGGAGGAGGAGATCCCGATGTGCGTGGACAACCTGCGCTTCTTCGCGGGGGCGGCCCGGCACCTGGAGGGGCGCTCGGCCGCCGAGTACATGGAGGGCTGCACCTCCTGGATCCGGCGCGAGCCCGTCGGCGTGTGCGCGCAGATCACGCCGTGGAACTACCCGCTGATGATGGCGGTGTGGAAGATCGCCCCGGCCCTCGCGGCGGGCAACACCGCCGTCCTCAAGCCGGCCGAGAGCACTCCCACCACCACGGTGATGCTCGCCGAGATCGCCGCGCCGCACCTGCCCGAGGGGGCATTGAACGTCCTGCCGGGCGACCGCGACACCGGGCGGCTGGTGGTCGAGCACCCCGTCCCGCGGCTCGTGTCCCTCACCGGCTCCACGCGCGCGGGCGTGCAGGTCGCCAAGTCCGCCTCTGAAGACCTGAAGCGCCCGCACCTGGAGCTCGGCGGCAACGCGCCCGCCGTCGTGTTCGAGGACGCCGACATCCCGGCCACCGTCGAAGGCATCATCGCGGGCGGGTTCCTCAACGCCGGGCAGGACTGCACTGCCGCCAGCCGGGTCATCGTGCACGAGTCGATCCGTGAGGCGTTCACCGCCGAACTCGCCGCACGCGCTGCAGAGCAGAGAACCGGGCGCCCCGTGGACGAGGACTCCGACTTCGGCCCGCTGAACAACGCCGACCAGTTCGGCCGGGTGCTCGGGCTCTTGAAGAGCCTTCCCGCGCACGCCAAGGTGGAGACCGGCGGGGAGCGCGCGGGCGAGCGCGGCTACTTCATCGCGCCCACCGTCGTCTCCGGGCTCCGCCAGGACGACGAGATCGTGCGCGAAGAGGTGTTCGGGCCGGTCCTCACGGTCCAGGCCTTCTCCACCGAGGACGAGGCCGTCGAGCTGGCCAACGGGGTCGAGCAGGGCCTCGCGTCGTCGGTGTGGACCCGCGACCACGGCCGCGCGCTGCGCATGGGCGCCGAACTGGACTTCGGCGCGGTGTGGGTGAACACCCACGGCGGCCTCACCTCGGAGATGCCGCACGGCGGCTTCAAGGGCTCGGGGTACGGCAAGGACCTGTCGGCCTACAGCCTGGAGGACTACACCCGCGTCAAGCACGTGATGAGCGCGCTGTCCTGACCGCCTCCGGGCACACCGCCGCCGTGAGCACCGCCGCCCGGCCCGGCGCCGTGGCACGGAACCGGGCCGGGGGAGAGGGCTCAGCCCTGGCCCGGGTCCTGCGCCCGGGGCTCGATCGGCCCGACCACGCGCCAGCGCAGCCGGACCTCGTCCGGGCCGTCCTCGGGCTCCTCGACCGGCTGGCGCTCCGGCGGCGCCTCGTCGAGCGGCCGCTCCAGCAGGACCTCCACCGCGAAGCCGCCCCCCGCGTCCACGCTGATCCCCACGCCCCGCACCCGCGGGTCGCCGCCCAGCCACCGGCGGACCAGGTCCTTGGCCAGCCGCGCCTGGCGCAGGGTCGTCACGGCGCCACCAGCCGGGCGCCGAACGCCTCCAGCACCAGGCCGATCGGGTTGGCGTAGGTCAGCCCGGTGCCGTCGGGGCCGCCGAAGCTGCTCCCGGCGAACAGCAGGCCGACGGCCTCGCGCCCCTCGCGGGCCCAGATCAGCGACCCGGAGTCGCCACCGGCGCTGAACCGGCCGGCGTCGCCGGAGACCTCCAGCTGGTCGTCGAAGACCAGCTCCCCACCGGGGAAGGAGATCCTCAGCCCGTCCACCTCGAAAGCGGTGATCCGGCCGCGGGTGTGGCCGGTCGTGCGCCCGCACTTCTCCACCGCGGTCGCGCCGCCGGGCTCGGCGGCGGCCCCGGTGACCGGGCCGCCCGGATAGCGCGCCGGGTCGTGCTCCACCCCGTCGTCGATCCGCGCGATCGCCGCGTCCACCCGGTTCGGCCGGTCCCGCTTCAGGTCGCTCATCGCGACGAGCTCGCCGAAGCGGTCGTCGGGGTCGCGGCCGCGGTCGGCGGCGCCCGGCTGCAGCGCCCTGTCGCCGACGCGCGCCTCGCCGGTGTTGCCCAGGACATGGTTGTTGGACAGCGCGTGCACGACACCGTCGACCTCGACGAAGGCGCCGAGCGTGCCCGCGGTGACGTCCGGGTGCCCCACCGAGCAGCCCGGGACCAGCGGCCGGTGCGGCTTCTGCATCTCCTCCGGAGTGAACGGGGACAGGGCCCGGATCTCCCCGACCTCCACGACGTCGACCTCGCCGCGGGCCTCGCCGGAGATCCGTGCGAGCAGGTCGCCCAGGGGCGCGGCCTCACGCACCCGTACCGCCAGCCTGAACTGGTCCTGGGAGGTGGCCTCGATCCCCAGGGCCAGGAAGGGGGAGGCGGCGTCGGCGGGGGTGATGATCCGGCCGCGCAGGTCGTGCTTGAGCTCTCGGCAGGAATCCAGGTGCATGGCGTCTCCTGGGGGGTGGGAGGGACCGCTGGGGGAGGAGCTACGCAAGTCTCACGATCGGATACGGCTCGTAGTGCTCCGAGGTGCGGAACCTGCCCTAGGGTGTGCCCCGCGTTCCTCGGTAACCGTCTTCGTACCCTCGGTGGGCCCTGATCTCCCCTGCCGATGCGCCTATTGCGCGGGCGGAGCGGCCCCCGCCCCCTCGGCGGCGCCCTCCCCGGTGGGGCGGCGCGCCCACAGGGTGGCCACCAGGGCGCCCGACATGTTGTGCCACACCGAGAACAGGGCGCCCGGAAGCGCGGCCAGCGGGGCGAAGTGCGCGGTCGCCAGCGCCGAGGCCAGCCCCGAGTTCTGCATGCCGACCTCGATGGCCACCGCCCGGCGCGCGGACTCGGGGAGCCCGGTCACGCGCCCGACCCCGTAGCCCAGCGCCAGGCCGCACATGTTGTGCAGCACCACGGCGGCGCCCAGCAGCACGCCCGTGGAGGCGACGGCGTCGGCGTTGGCGCCCACCACCGCGGCGACCACCACGACGATGCCGCCCACCGACACCAGCGGCAGCAGCGGGAGCACCTTGAGCACCAGGCGCCGCGCCAGGGCCCGGACCGCCAGGCCCAGCAGCACCGGGACGAGCACGACCTCCAGGATCGAGACGAACAGGTCGCCCGCCGACACCGGCAGCGTCGACCCGGCCAGCCCCAGCGCCAGCAGGGGCGTGAGGAGGGGGGCCAGGAGGGTGGACAGCGAGGTCATGGCCACCGAGAGGGCCACGTCGCCGCGGGCGAGGTAGACGATGACGTTCGACGCGGTGCCCCCGGGCGAGGCGCCGACCAGTACCATCCCCACCACCAGCAGGGGCTCGAAGCCGAACAGCACCGCGATCCCGTAGCCCAGCAGCGGCATCACCGCGTACTGGGCGGCCACCCCCAGCAGCACCGCCTTGGGGTGCTTGGCCACGATGGCGAAGTCGACGGGCTGCATGGTCAGGCCCATCCCGAACATGATGATGCCCAGCAGCAGCGCGATGTGCGGGGCGAGGGCGGCGGACTCCTCCGGAAGGAGCATCCCGGCCACAGCTCCGGCCAGCACCAGCAGGGCGAACCAGCGGCCCACGAACGAGGCGACGCGTTCCAGGAGCGCCATGGCCGATCCACATCCTTCCCCGAAACGAGGCGTTCGCGCCGGTTGCCCGGCGCCTTTGACCCGCGGCAGTCTACGGCGGAGCAGGTCCGGCGGGTCCGGCGGGTGGGTCCCTTCCGGAACCCCGCGCCCGCGGGGGATGCCGTCCGGACACGGGGAAGGAAGCGGGGGCGGGGACAGTGGTCCTCGGGATCCGGAGCACGTTCGGGAAGGTGGTGCGGCGGTGCGCGCGGTCATCGTCGGAGGAGGCATAGCCGGGCTCGCGGCGGCGCTGGCGCTGGACCGGGTCGGCGTCCACGGCTCCGTCCACGAGGCGCACCCGCGCAGCGGCGAGGACATCGGCGCGTTCCTCACCATCGCGGGCAACGGCATGCGCGCCCTCGACCGGCTGGGCGCGGCCGAACGCGTCGCCAAGGCCGGGTTCGAACTCACCGACCTGCGGCTGTCGGGGCCGGAAGGGGAGGTGCTCGCCGATCGGCGGCTGGACACCCCCGGCGACCCGCTCAGCCGGTTCCGCTGCCTGCGCCGGGCCGACCTGCGGCGGGCCCTGCACGACGAGGCGCTGCACCGCGGGGTGCGCGTGCGCCAGAGGGAGCGGTTCACCTCCGCGCGGAACGACGGGAGCGGGGGCGTGGCCGCCGTGTTCTCCGGCGGCGGCGAGGCGACCGGCGACGTGCTCATCGGCGCCGACGGCCTCGGCTCCTCGGTGCGGGGCCACGTCGCCCCGGGACACGGAGGCGCGGCGGGCTGCCGTTACGCGGGGCAGAACATCTACTACGGCTATACACGCGACCACGAGCCCCCGCACGCGCGCGGGCGGATCGACATGATCCGCGGCAAGGGCTGGTTCTTCGGGTACACCGTCTCTCCCGAAGGGGAGGTGTACTGGTTCGCCCGGCTGAGCGCACGGGAGCTGGCCAGCGGCGAACTGTCGGCGCCGAGCCCCGGTGCATTGGCGCGGCGGCTCCTCCCCGCCCTCGGGGACGCCCCCGTGCCCGCGCGCATCGTGGAGGCGACGGGGAGCCGCGTCATGGCGACCAACGCCCACGACATCCCACCCGGCCTCCCGTGGCGCAGGGGAAACGCGCTCCTCGTCGGCGACGCCGCGCACGCCGCTTCCCCGGCCACGGGGCAGGGCGCGTCGATGGCGGCCGAGGACGCCGTGGTGCTGGCCAAGGCACTGCGCGACGGCAACGGGGTGGACGCGGCGCTCGCCGCCTATGAGCGGGCCCGCAGGCACCGCGCCGAGGAGAACGTGCGGCGCAGCCACGCGATGAGCCGTGAGCGGCCGGTCGCCCCCGTCGACGCGGAAACGGCCCGCAAGGATGAGGAGGCGCTGTCGCGCGCGCTGGACTGGGACACCCCGCTCGCCGACGCCTACCCCGACCCGGCGTGACCGAGCCCCACATGACGGCGCCCGAGGCGGCGCCCCCGGCCTTGGGCGTGTCGCCCCGGGCCGCCTGACCTGCACGCATAGGGTTCCCCTGCGTTCGGCTGAGGGGGGACACGTGGAAGAGGCGGGCGCGGAAGCGCTGGGCATGCTGCTCGTGATCCTGGCGGCGGCCTTCCTGGCGCCCATGGTGAGCGACCATCTCGCGCGCTGGGTGCTGATCCCGGCGACCGTCCTGGAGATCGTCTTCGGCATCATTCTCGGGCCGGCCGGGTTGGGGGTCGTCCACGAGGACGCAGCGATCGCGATGCTCGCCGACCTCGGCCTGGCGCTGCTGATGTTCATGGCGGGGTACGAGATCGACTTCGCCCGGATCGCGGGCCGCCCGCTGCGGCGCGCGCTGGTGGCCTGGGCCGTATCGGTCGGCGCGGGGCTGGCGCTGGCCGCCGCCGCGTTCGGCGCGTCCCAGACCGCCCTGATCGTCGGCCTGGCGCTGACCACGACGGCGCTGGGGACCGTGCTGCCGATCCTGCGCGATGCGGGCGCGCTCCAGGGGGCGTTCGGGACGCGGTTCCTGGCCTCGGGGACGGTGGGCGAGTTCGGCCCCATCGTGCTCATCGCCCTGCTGCTCAGCGGCTACCGCCCGCTGGAGGGAACCCTGCTGCTGGCCGGGTTCTTCCTGCTGGCGGGGGTGGCGGCGTGGCGCGCCACCCGGCCGCCGTCGGAGCGCCTGGGCAGGCTCATCCGGGCGACGCTGGGCTCCAGCGCGCAGCTCGCGGTGCGGCTGTGCATGCTGCTGACGGTCCTGCTGGTGTGGGTGGCCGCAACGATGCGGCTGGACGCGCTGCTGGGGGCGTTCGCCGCCGGGGTGATCGTCCGGCTGATGCTGGCGACCAACCACCCGGAGGAGGCCGAGGAGGTCGAGTCGAAGATGGACGCGGTCGGCTTCGGGTTCCTGATCCCCCTGTTCTTCGTCATGACCGGGGTGCGGTTCGACCTGCGCGCGCTGCTCGCCGACCCGGTGTCGCTGCTGCTGGTCCCGGTCTTCCTGGCCGCCTTCCTGGCCGTCCGGGGCGGCCCCGACTACCTGCTGTCGAAGGGCGACGTCCCGCAGCGGCAACGCGCCCCGCTGGCCCTGATGTCGGCGACCGCGCTGCCGCTCGTGGTGGTGCTGACGGCCATCGGCCAGGAGACGGGCGCCCTGGACGGGGCCCTGGCCGCGTCCCTGGTGGGAGCGGCGATGCTGAGCGTGCTGGTGCTGCCCCAGGTGGGGGGAGCCCTCCTGCGGCGCGCGGCGGATGCGGAGGCGTGAGGTACCGGAGGGGCGGCGCCGTTCGTTCCGCTGTGCTCACGACGCCGTGGCGGGCAGGGCATGGAGGAGGCTCGTGAACCGGGACGCGATCTCTTCACGAGTCCCGGAAAGCTCGACCGAGTGAATGTGCACGGTGATGCCTGAGGCTTCGACGAAGTACTCCTCGTGGCCTTTGGCGACATCGCCGAAGGCGTAGACCAGGTGCCCGCTCGTCACTCCGAGGGCGGCGCAGTAGGCGACCATCTGGTACAGGTCGTTCTTGGCCGGATTGCCCTTCGAATCGAGATCCTTGTACTTGGCATCGACGACGGCGACGGGACGGCCGGACTCGTAGACGACGGTGTCCGGGCGCAGGGTCACTCTCCCGAGGTGGTCGAGGCGGTGGGAGCGGTCCTGCGCCTTCGTCTTCCTTCCCGGCCCAAGGCGCTCATCGATGCGGGCGTCGATGAATTTCTCGAAGAAGGTCTCCGGGTTGAAGAGGAAACCGTCGACCGGTACCTGTCCACGGCCTTCGTGGTTCGCCGAGTCCCCTCGGAGGATCGTTTCGGCCAGGTGCAGGACCGGTTCGAAACCGCGGTTGCGGGACGAAGGCTTCCACTGGGGGAACGGTTCGTCGGGTGCCAGGGGGACGAGTTCGGAGAGGTCCTCTTCGATGCCGCGCAGGAAGGACGACGTCGACCGACTCACGCCGGGCAGTGAGGCGAGCCGCCGCGCCGCGGTCAGCAGCACGCGGTTCTCCGGCAGCACGACGGTGAAATCGTCGTGTTCGCCGATGATCGGAGTGGCGAGCGACCCCCTCCGCCTCGTCTGCTCCTCAGGGAGGATGCGGCCTCTGAGTACCGTCGCCTCCTCCTTTGTCGTCCGGTAGTCCCGCAGAGGCGCTCCCCCGTTCGCGCGCTTGTACGAGCGTGCGAACGCTTCGGCCATTGCGGGCAGGAGGGGCTGCGTTTCGGGGAGCGGGATCGTATGGACATCCCAAGCCTCGGAGTCGTGGCCGAGCAGCATCAGGATCCGGTGGATCGAGAGCTTGGGGTGGATGTGCAGGTGGATGGGGCGGCCACCCGGGACGGGGATGCGCACCGCGCCGATGCACGTCGCGGCCTCCACCTCCCACTCCGTGGGCGACGACCTTTTCATCTTCACGACCTTGGCGTTCCCGCTCAAGAACCTGTCAGAGAACTCCTCCAACGCCGACGCCTCACCGGGAGTGAGGTGTACCGGCCTTGGCTTCTCCCTCTCCTTGAGCGAGATGACGAGTGGATCCTCACTCACGGCCGTCCGCCCCTCCGGCCGCCTCGGACCCGGCGCAGTCCGCGCCGAACGACCCGGCCCCGATCGCATGGAGCAGGACGTCCAGTCCGAACTCCGCCTCGATCCCCGATCCGTACCGGCCCTCCTCCAGAAGGGGGATGATCTCGGACTCCCACACCAGGCGCAGCCCTTCACGGGAGCCGGTCCGCGTCGTCATGAGGAAGGACGGGCCGATGAGCCGGGCAGAGTCGCCGATGCGCCTGTTGAGTTCCTCCAGAAGCCGCGCCGGTGTCGAATCCCTTTCCTTCTCGCCGAGCCAGCGCGCCAGCAGTCCGTCGAGCGGGGCCTTGTCGGGTGAGAGCGCCCTGAAGGCGAACCGGCGGCGGAGTGCCGAATCCACCAGGGCGATCGACCGGTCCGCCGTGTTCATGGTGCCGACCACGAACAGGTTCTCCGGCAGGGAGAACGACGCGCTTTCCCGCGCGTACTGGAGGGTGATCCGCCTGTCGCGGTATTCGAGCAGGAAGTACAGTTCCCCGAACACCTTGGCCGTGTTCGCGCGGTTGAACTCGTCGATGACCAGGAAATACGGGTGGGCGGGGTCGTTGCGCGCCGCCTCGGCGATGCGCTTGAAAGGGCCGTCCTCCGGGGCGTAGGTGAGGCTTCCGTCTTCTCGCACCTGCGGCCGCAGGCCCTCGACGAAATCCTCATAGGCGAATGAGGGATGGAATTGGACGAGCTCCGTGCGGTCCTCTCCGGCGACGAACTCGGCGAGCGCGAGGGCGAGATACGTCTTCCCGGTCCCGGGCGGGCCGTACAGCAGGAGCTGGCGCTTGTCCCTCAGCAGTTCGAGCGTCTCGGCGACCCAACCGCGGGGGAAGAGGAGGCGGTCGGCCAGGGGAGCGCTCTCCGCGGGCCAGTCGATGTCGACCGTCCCGTCGATGGCCTGGGCCTCGTCGCCGACGTCCTCGCCCAGCCCCGCCTGTTCGGCCAGCCAGGCGATGGCGTCGGTGATGTCGCTGACCGTGGTGCGCCGGTTGAGGGAGCTGCGGACCGTCTGCGGGAGGTCGGCGCGGCTGAGGGTGTTCCGGCTCCACTCGACCTTCCGGCGGCGGGCGGCCTGGAGGCCGTCCGACGGGTCGTAGTAGGCCTCGCCTACGGTCCTGCCGACGTGGACGTCGTCGCCGTCGACGGTCGCCACGAGGTCGCCCGGCCGGATCCGGGTGAGGAACGTGTGGAGTTGCGAGGTCGCCTGGCCTGTGCTCCGCGGCGATGACTCGGGGTAGGCCTCGGCGACGACCGATTGGATCTCCTCGCGCGGGGTGCCGGGCATGATCCTGGGCACCTCCATGAAGGACGTGGAGACGAAGCCCTCCCGCAGCCATTGGGGGACCTGGTTCAGGAACACATGGTTCTCGCCGCCGACATTGGCCCCGCGAACCAGCCAGCCGCGCTGGGCGGCCTCCCCGCCCTGCCAACGGGACCGGAAGGGCTCGGCATAGAAGTCGACGGGGCCGTCGTGCCCGGCTTCGAGCACGGCGCGGATGGCGGCGAGGTCGCGGTCGACATCGCCCGTCGGCGCGTCGATCCGGCCGACGAAGGCGTCACGGATCCGCTTCTTGTGGTCGGCGCTCGCCATGACCTCGAAGGTCTCGGGAAAAGCGAGCCAGAGCAGCACGTTGTACTGGGCCCGCGCGCGGTTTCCCAGGTCGAGTTCGGTCATGGTCTCCAGTGCGGCCTCGCGGAATTGCCAGGGGGCGGACAGCAGCTCGGCGCCGGCGTCCGCGGCGTCCCGGTCACCGGTCAGGCGGCTCGCCATACGGATGAGAAAGGCGAACTGCGCCCAGCGGTAGTTGAGGAAGGCCTGACCGCCGAGCAGGAAGCCCTCAAGGGCCTCGTCCAGTTCTGCGGGGATCTGCACCGGCCGGGACGACAAGGCGAGGGCCTCGTCGATGATCTCCCGTTTCCTATCGGGGCTGAGCTGGGACGAGGACAGCGGGAGCATGTTCAGGTAGAGCAGCTCGCCCGCGAGTACGACCGCCTCGTCGGACAGGCCCTTGAGCTGGCGCTGCAGTTTCTCGACGAAGGACCCCCGTCCTTCGTCGAGGTTGCCGATGAAGGCTTCGTCCAACTCGGCTACCACGGAGGGGACCCAGATGCGCAGGTCCGGGTCGAATGTCGAACGCTCGCTGCGCACGCCCTGGTGGAGGAGGGTGTGAGCGGCTCCGATCACGGCTCGGAACTGGGGGTATTCCTCATACGCAGGCGCCAACGGGTTTCCCTTTCCTCTATTCCCTATGCCCGCGGACCGGGGGCGGGCGCTCACACGCTAGCGCCCGCCCCCGACATTCGGCGAACGGTGCGAACGCCCACTCCTCAACCGGGAACGGGAGTCGGATTAGGAAAACGGACAGGAACAGCGGGCCGGGGGTCATGGGGTGAGCACGAGCGTGTTCTCGGCGGCCCCTTCGACGGCCTCTTCAGTGAAATGCATCGGGACGGTCTCACCCGTGGCCCAGGACTCGGTCTGGGAGCCGCGGTCCGGGTGGAAGGCATGGCCGGAGGGGCCGGTCAGGTCGATCCAGCGCGCGGCGTCGAGGTCGGCCATGTCCACGGCCATGCGCATGGACGGCACCCACGTCACCGCATAGCCCTCCGTCCGGTCCCAACCCGTGGCATTCACCGTGCTGGAGCCGCCCGACGTTTCGACGGGCGAGCCGTTGAAGGCCCACTCGATCGGGCCGATGCCCGACGTCCCCAGCGACGGGTGGGTGGGGGTGAGGGTGTGCATCGCGCCCCAGCGCCACTCCGAGGGGTCGTCGCCGAACCGCCCGGTGAGCTCATCGGCGGCCCGCTCCATGGCGGCGGCGAGCACGGCGTCGCGGCCGCTGACCTCCTCGCCTTCCCACCAGGGGGAGTCCGGGTCCTCGAGGAGCCGGGACACCACCAGCCAACCGCGTGAGGAGCCGTCCATCGGGTGCTCTTCCGGGAGCTCGTCGAAGGCCAGGTCGAGCAGATGGTTCCACACGGAGTTGTAGAACGCGGCACCGGCCGAGTCGGCGTCCTGGTCCATGTCCCAGTCGGCCAGCAGCGCCTGCCCTTGGGCGGCCGCGCCGTCGACGTCGGCCTCCAGCAGGTGCGGGACGACGGCCCGCGCACCGAGGTTGGCGGTGTCCATCTGGATGCGCACCATGTCCTCGGGCGTCAGCTCCGTCCCGGCGTCGATCTCCTCCTGGAGGAGCTCGTGGATGCGGGCCGCCCTGTAGCCGTAGTCCCAGTCCTCGGTGAGGAAGTGCGGGTAGTCCGAGCCGGTGGCGGCCTGGTTCGCGGTGACGATGACGCCCGACTCGGGGTCGCGCACCGAGGGCAGGTCGTCGAAGTCGATGAAGCCCTCCCAGTCATAGGAGGAGTCCCAGCCGGGCGCGGGCCAGCGCCCGTCGCCCTCGCCGCGCACCGGGATGGTCCCGGGGGCCTGGTAGCCGATGGTGCCGGAGGTGTCGGCGTAGATGAGGTTCTGCGCCGGGACCTCGAAGGAGCGCGCGGCGTCGCGGAACTCCTCGAAGTCCGACGCCGAGGACATGGAGAAGATGGCGTCGGCCGTCGTCCCGGGGGTCAGGGCGGTCCAGGACAGCGAGACCGCGTAGCCGCCGCCCTCGGGCTCCCCGTCCGCCTGCTCGACCGGCTCCCCGTCGGCGCCGACCGGCGGGGCCTCGCCGAAGCCGCGCAGGTCGAGGGCGGCCCCGGCGTCGGAGAGCACGGGGCCGTGGCGGGTGGAGCGGACGGTGAACTCGACCGGCTCGCCGCCGGCCACCCGCACGGTCTCCTCGCGGGTCTCCAGCGGCTCGGGCTCGCCGTCGACGATGGCGGCCCCGTCCTCGATCCGCTCCAGGTACAGGTCGGCGACGTCGGGGCCGAGGTTGGTGAAGCCCCAGGCGATGTCGGCGTTGTGGCCGATGACGATTCCGGGCAGCCCGGCGAAGGAGAAGCCGGTGGCGTCGAAGGGGCACGCCTCGCCGGGGTCGGTGCAGTGCAGCCCGGTCTGGTACCAGACCGAGGGCATCTGCGGGCCCAGGTGCGGGTCGTTGGCCAGCACGGGCAGGCCCGAGGCGGTGTGGTCGCCGGAGACCACCCAGGAGTTGGAGCCCAGGTCGGGGCCGGAGGGGCCGAGCAGGGACGGCACCGAGCCCAGGCCCGCGCCGACGTCCTGGAGCAGGGGAGCGGCGGGGGCGAGGGACTCGTCGGCCCCGGACGTCTCCTCCCCGTCGCCGCGGTCCTCCCCCTCGCCGCCTGTCCCGCCGTCATCCGTCCCGCCGGTGCCCGCGTCCCCGTCCACGATCGGCGCGTGGTCGTCCTCGGGATAGTCCGGGTACAGCTCCTCGACCCGTTCCCGGTCGAGCCCGGACGCCAGCAGGGAGGCGCGCTCGATCTCGTCCTCCATGTTCCCGCGCAGGTCCCAGGCCATGGCCTTGAGCCAGGCGAGGCTGTCGGTCGGCGTCCACTCCTCGACCTCGTGGTCCGGGGCGAGGGCGGCGAGCACGGAGAACTCCAGCCCCAGCTCACCGCCGTCGCGCTCGGCCAGGTAAGCGTTGACACCGTCGGCGTAGGCGTCCAGGTAGGCCCGCGTATCGGGCTCGAGCAGCCCGTACTCCTGCTCGGCGACGCGGCGCCACCCCATGGTGCGCAGGTAGACGTCGGTCTCCACCTGCTCCTCACCGAACATCTCGGCCAGGCGCCCCGCGGTCGTCATCCGGTTGAAGTGCATCTGCCAGAACCGGTCCTGGGCGTGTACGTAGCCCTGCGCCTTGAACAGGTCCTCGGCCGAGTCCGCGTAGATCTGGGGGATGCCGTGGGCGTCCCGGTACACGGTGGCTTCGTTCTCCAGCCCCGGAACCGCGACCTCCCCGTCCACCTGCGGGAAGGCGCGCTGGACGCTCCAGAACCCGACTCCGCCCGCCACGAGTACGAGCGCGAGGACCACGGACAGGGGGATGAGGACCCATCTCCGGACGGGTCGTGTGATGCGCACCATATGCGCAATATAGACCGACTAGTCGGGAGGGCGAAGATCGGGGGGCGGGCACGGATCACCGGGACGGGGCCCCACGCGCCCTCGGGCCGGGGTGACGCGGGGAGCGGGAGCGGAGGGGAAGAGCCGCACGGACACCGCCATGAACACCAGTGTCACCAGGCCGACCAGGGACGCGGCCATCGCCGCCCCGGTTCCGCCGTAGAGGGCGACCGCGCCGCCGCCGAGCGCACCCGCCGCCGCGATCCCCACGTACAGGCCGCTCGTGTTCAGCGCCACCGCCTCAGTGCCCGCGTCGCCCGCCAAACGGAGCGCGCGCGTGTTCATCGGGGGGTTGAACCCCCAACCGGCGAACCCGTACACGGCCAGGGCGGCGGCCACGAGCCACACGGGCGCCCCGCCCCCGCCCGCCAGGCCGATCACCGCCAGGCCGACGGTGGCGGCCACGAGCAGGGCGAAGGTCCCCACCAGCGCCCGGTCGGCGCCCCAGTGGTCGGTCATGCGCCCGCCTGTGAAAGTTCCTACGGCACCCGCGGCGCCGACCACACCGATGAAGACGGCGAGGAGCCACCCGCCCTGGCCGCTCAGGTCCCGGGTGATCGGGCCGATGTAGGTGTAGGTGAGCATGCCGCCACCGGCCCCCATCACCGTGGCGAGCACACAGGTCAGTACCGCGGGGCGGGTGAGGATCCGCAGCCGCTCGCGCACCCCGATCTCGGGGGCGCCGGAGAGGCGCGGAAGAAAGGCTGAACTCGCGGCCGCCACGAGTAGGGCAAGCGCGGCCACAGCGACGAACGTCGACCGCCACCCGAACCAGGTTCCGAGCAGCGAGCCGAGAGGCACACCGACGAACAGGGAGACCGTCAGCCCCGCGGCGACCGCGCCCATGGCCCGGCCCGCCCGCTCGGGTGCGGCCAAACGCCCGGCCGTCGCGAAGACCGCTGGGGTGATCGAGGCGGCGACCAGAGCCGCGAGCACGCGCAGCGCCATGAGCCCCGCGTAGGAGGGCGCCAGCGCGGTCACGACGTTGATCAGGGCGAACACCGTCAGGCCGCCGACGATGAGGGCTTTGCGCGGCCAGCGCGCGGTGGCCACCGCGATGGGCGGGGCGGCCACCGCGTAGGTGATCGAGAAGACGGTGACCAATTGCCCGGCCGCGGCCTCGCTGACCTCTTGTTCTCGGGCGATCGCCGGGAGCACCCCGGCGGTGACGAAGTCGTCGGTGCCGATGACGAAGGTGGTCAGCATCAGGCAAGCCAGCCACCCGGACCCCGGGGGCCCGCCGTGTGAAGTGGACATGGCCGGGACGGTAGGGCGTTGACACGGGTGTCAAGGTCAAGGACCGCGACGGGCGCTCGCGGGCCCCGGAGCCTCACACGCGGGTCGTCTCTGCCCCAATCTCCTCGACGAGCGCCGACTCATGGGACGCCAGCCGGTTCCGGAGCCGCTGCAACCGTGTGATCCGGTCGTCCAGGCTCTTGAGACGGTCCTGCACCGTGTCCAGCTCGGCCGGGCAGCGCGGGGTCTCGCTCAACGGGCGGTCCGAACAGCCGTTCGCGGCGTAGTGGAGGATGTCCTCGGTGGTGAGCCCCACTTCGAGGAGGCTCTTGATGTTCCCGGCCCTGGCGACCGCGAGCCGGTCGTAGACCCGGTACCCACTGCCGTTACGCGCCGGGGCCAACAGGCCCTGCTGCTCGTAATAGCGCAGGGAACGGGTGCTGACACCGATGTGGCTCGCGAGTTCGCCGATGTGCATCGCCACCGCCTTGAGCATCGACCCTCGTTCGGGAGGGGCTGGAGCGGACAGTGGGACGGTACTCCATCACGGGCGCTCGCGGGCCCGGACGGGCGGGCCGGCGGCCCTCACTCGCCCACCGAGACCTCCATGGTGATGGGGAAGTGGTCCGCGTAGCCGTCCGGGTTCACGGGTTTGCCCGCTCCGCCGAAGCGGACGGGGGAGGGGTAGACGCCCGTCGACACCATGTCCTCGGGCTCGTGGACGATCCGGACCGACTCGGGTACCGCCCGCAGCACCGAGCCGCGCGTGACCATGTTCCGGTTCACCAGGAACTGGTCGAGCATGTTGGCGAAGTTGTCGAAGTAGAACGTCCCCGTCGGCTCTGAGGAGGAGCCGCCGGGTGCCTCACCACTGCCCAACGGCGGCCACATCAGGTTCCACAGGCGCGGCGTCGACGACGCGTTGAGCACCTTCGCGCGCTGGCGGGTGCTGAGGGCGTGCTGGACCAGGGACGCGTCGAAGGGCTCGTCGTTGAAGTCCCCCATGGCCAGGACCGGGGTGCGCGGGCCGTGCACCTCCAGCGCGCGCTGATGGAAGTAGGCCAGCGTCTCCCCGGCGACGGCGCGGTACGCGGCCGACTCCCACCGCCCGCCGCTCCGGGACGGCCAGTGGTTGCCGAAGACGGCCCAGGTCGTCCCCGCGCGGGTGCGGAAGTTGACCTGGAGGATCTCCCGGGTGCCGGTGCGGCGCATCACGACGTGCTGGAAGACCGCGTCGGGAGGCACCGCCAGCAGGTCCGGGTCGTAGAGGAAGGCGACGTCGATCCCCCGCCGGTCGGAGGTGTCGGCGTGCACCACCCGGTAGGGGCGGCCGGAACGGGAGCGAACGGCCTCGGCGAGCAGGCGCAGCACGTGCTCGTTCTCCACTTCGCACACCCCGAGCAGGTCGGGGCCGCGGCCCCCGTGCATCCCCGCGACGACCGACGCCAGGCGGTCGACCTTGCGGTCGAGCAGCGCGGCGGTCCACCCCTCCAGCGACGCCCCGAGGACCCGCTCCAACTTCTCGGTCCGCCGCGGAGAGCCTTCGACATCGAGCAGGTTCTCGACGTTCCACCAGGCGACACGGATCGCGGCCATACTCGGCCCCGCCTTCCTCCCCCCGGTGTTCCTCCTCCGGCTGCCCGCAATGCCCTGACCGCCCCAGCATGCGCGCTCCGAGTGGGCCTGTAAACACGCCTCGGACATGAGAGCGGCCCCTGGTGTCCGCATGCGGCCGTCGGGGCGCGCCGGGCGCCCAGGCCACCGGATCGGGGCGTGCGACATAAGGTTTCTCTACCGTCCGCGCCATATTGATCACTCACCGTCACGGTGACAGTCTGCAGTCGACGCGGAGCCCTCCGGGGCGGGCGGCATTCCTCGTGCACGCCCCCGCCCGTCGGGCTCCGCGTCTGGACCATCCCCCAGAACCCGGCTGATCGCCGGTGGAAGGAATCCCCATGGGTGCGCCATTGCGGAGCATGTTCCTGGTCGCCGTGGCGGCCGCGCTTGTGGCCTCCGCGGCCCCGACGGCCGCCGCGCAGGAGGCGGCCCCTGAGGCCGCAGCGGTGGCCTCCGAGAACGTCGCCGTTCAGGGCGACATCAGTGCTCACTGGACCGAGGAGCGGATGCGCGCCGCCGAGCCGATGGCGCCTCCCGAGCGGTCCTCTGCCCAGAAGCGGCCGACCCCTCCGCCTGAGGACGTCCTGCCGGCGCTGACCGGTGAGGGCGCCCCGCCCGCCGACGGCGCCCGGCCGGCCCCGGACGGGATCGCCCCCCTGCAGGGCTCCACCGCCCAGCGGTGGGGCAACCAGGGCAGCATGCCCGCCCTGACCATGGGCCAGCTCTACTTCGACGACGAGAACGGCGACCCGGCGCGCTGCTCCGGGTCGGTGATCAATACCGACAACCGCAACACGGTCTGGACCGCCGGCCACTGCCTGCACGCGGGCGGGACCGGCGGCGACGGCTGGCACAGCGCCTTCATGTTCGTGCCCGACGCCGACAACGGCCGGGAGCCGCACGGGCGCTGGGAGTGGCGGCGCGCCGTCACGGTCAAGGGCTGGACCGAGGACCGCGACCATGAGTACGACCTGGGAGCCGTGCGCTTCAACCCCCAGCCGCAGCGCGGGGACATGCAGGACGTGACGGGTGCGCAGGGCTACCGGTTCAACTACGGCCAGGAGTTCGACAACGTGCACCACTTCGGCTTCCCGGCCAACGGGTACGAGCGCGACGACTTCACCGGCGAGGACCTGTGGTACTGCACCGGGCCGACCGAGGACGCCGGCTGGTTCACTGAGGAACTGGTGCACCAGTGCGACATGGCCCAGGGGGCCAGCGGCGGCCCGTGGCTGGACGACCTGCAGACCGGACGCGGGTGGGGCTACATCGTGGGCCTCAACAGCAACTCCGAGAAGGACGCCGACGGTGACCCTGTCGACCTGGACGTCTACTCGCCCAACCACGGCGACGCGGCGATCAACGTCTACAACGACATCTCCTGACCCCTGAGGGCCGGACCGCGCAGGCCGCGCGCCCGGCCGACCGCCTTCCCCGTTCCGGCGACCGCCGGGACGGGGAAGGCACGGTGAGGCTCATCTCGGTTCGGCCTGTTCCATCCGCTCGTCGGTCCAGTGCTCGGAGACCTCTCCAGGGGGCCGGGGGTTGGTCACGCTCGTGGTCGTATCGGGTGCCTCCGCCCGGTGGACGGCGACGACGACGGCCGCCGCGCCCGCCGCGAGCACGCCGACACCGACGACCCCGAAGAGGGCGACACTTCTGCGCTTCATCCCGCCATGCTAGTGAGCACGCCCCGTCTCCCATGAGCCATGCCGCAAGGGGAGCGAGCAGTCGGCGGCCCGGGTGAGACGGCGCGATCGGCGGGCGTGGGGCCCGTCCCCGAGGAGAGAGGCACAGTGTCCACCACCGCCACGGCACGGCTTCGTGGTGGCCGCCGTCCTGGTATCCCGCACCGGCTCCGCCTGCTGGATGCCGGGCCTGGCCGGGAGTGGTCATTCGTGTCGATTTCAGGAGGGCGGTGACCCGTCCGGTCCAAGAAGAGGAGATCGAGGACCTCCTTCGCGGCGCAGAAGAGGGACCTCTCCCGGTACCTCGGCGAAAGGGCGGGGGAGCGCATCCGGGTCGGTACCGTGCACACCTTCCAGGGCGGAGAACGGGACGTCATGGTGGTGTCCCCGACGGCCGCGGCCGGGGTCGAGCGCGGGGCGGGCCAGTGGGCCTCCAGGCAGCAGAACCTGTGGAATGTGGCGGTCACCCGAGCGCGCTCGCGCCTCTACGTGGTCGGGGGCCGGGGGTACTGGTCCGAGCAGGGCGGCCTGCTCGCCGACCTGGCGGCCCACGCGCTGTCGTCTGCGGAGGAGGAGGCCCCCGACGAGGCGCGCAACCGGCTCTTCGGGGCGCTGACGGCCCGGGGGGCCGCTCCGGAGGCGGGGCCCGTCGTCAACGGGTACGCGTGCGACCTCCTCGTCTCGGGTTCCCAGAGTGGGGTCGCCGTGATCGTGGACGGTTCAGGGATCGGTGCCCCGGCACAGCCCGGTTCGGAGAGGGCGCTGGAACGCATCCTCGGTCGGGCGGCGCTCTTCGAAGAGGTGTCGGGGATCCGCACGGTGCGGATCCCCGCGTGGAGGTGCTGGGCCGAGCCGGACACCGCCGCGGCGGAACTCCTCTCGGGAACCGCCTGAGCGGAGCCGCCGGTCCGCCGGTCACCCCTGGGCCTGCGGCGCGCCGAGGTGGGGGGGTTGCCGGGGAGGCGGGGGCGGATCGGGGAAGGATGGTGCCCGGATCGGCTCTGTGCGGGTGTCCTCCGGAACCGGGGAGGGCGCGGGTGCGGGGCCCTCCTTGCGGGGTCCTCCGCAGTCGTCCGGTGTCGGCACCGTGGGCAGGAGAGGTGAGAGCGCTGTCATCCATCGGAGGAGAGGCGCGACCGGGGGCACCGTCCCCGGCGGATGAGGATGAGGACGGGCACGGTCCGCCCCGCCTGAAGAAGACGGTGTTCGTCGGGGCGTCGGTGCTGATCCTGGCGATCTCGGTGTGGGCGATCATCGCGCCGAAGAACGCCGAGGCCGTCATCGGCGCGGCCGTCGGCTGGATCTCCGCGGGATTCGGCTGGTACTACTTCCTCGTCGCCACCGTCTACCTGCTGTTCGTGGTGTTCGTGGCGGTGTCCCGGTACGGCGGGATCAAGCTCGGCCCGCAGCACTCCACGCCCGACTACGGGGTGTTCGCCTGGGCCGCCATGCTGTTCGCCGCCGGGATCGGCATCGACCTGCTCTTCTTCTCGGTCTCCGGACCGGTCACCCACTACCTCGCGCCGCCCGAGGGCGACCCCGAGACGGTCGAGGCCGCCCGGCAGGCCCTGGTGTGGTCGCTGTTCCACTACGGGGTGACCGGCTGGGCGATGTACGCGCTCATGGGCATGGCGCTGGGCTACTTCGCCTTCCGCTACCGCCTCCCGCTGGCCATCCGCTCGGCCCTGTACCCCCTGATCGGCAAGCGCATCCACGGCCGCGTGGGCGACGCCGTGGACCTGGCCGCGATCATCGGCACGGTCTTCGGCATCTCGGTGTCGCTGGGGATCGGCGTGGTGCAGCTCAACTACGGCCTCAGCGCCCTGTTCGGGGTGCCCGAGGGCGTGGCGGCCCAGACCGCGCTGATCGTCGTGGCGGTGCTCGTGGCCACCGTCTCGGCCGTGGCCGGCGTGGACAAGGGCATCCGGCGCCTGTCCGAGCTCAACGTCCTGCTCGCCATCGTGCTGATGCTGTACGTGATGTTCGCCGGCAGGCCGGTCTGGCTGCTCAACACCCTGATCCTGAACATCGGCGACTACGTCAGCCGACTGCCCGGGATCACGCTCAACACCTTCGCCTACGACCCGCCGGTCGACTGGCTCAATGCCTGGACCCTGTTCTTCTGGGCCTGGTGGATCGCCTGGGCGCCGTTCGTGGGCATGTTCCTGGCCCGCATCTCGCGCGGGCGCACCATCCGGCAGTTCGTCGCCGCCACGCTGGTGATCCCGCTGCTGTACACGCTGACCTTCCTGTCGATCTTCGGCAACAGCGCCCTGAGCATCGTCATGGGCGGCGACACCGGGTTCGGCGAGGTCGCCATGAACACCCCCGAGAAGGGCTTCTACACCCTGCTGGAGCAGTACCCGGGGTTCACCTTCAGCGCCGGGCTGGCCACCGTCGTCGGGCTGCTGCTGTACGTGACCTCCGCCGACTCCGGCGCGCTGGTCACCGGCAACCTCAGCTCCCACCTGCCCACGCCGGTCACCGACGCCCCGGCGTGGCTGCGCATCTTCTGGGCCGCGGTGACGGGCCTGCTCACCCTGGCCATGCTGATCGTCGGCGGCGTGGACGCGCTGACCAGCGCGACCATCATCATGGGCCTGCCGTTCTCGTTCGTGATGCTGCTGGTCATATGGGGGCTCTACCGGGCGCTGCGGGTCGAGCAGTTCCGGGTGGAGGCCTTCCGCACCACGCTGACCTCCTCGCTGTCCACCCGCACCGAGATCGACCGCCGGGGCGCCGACCGCAACTGGCGCCAGCGCCTGGCCCGGGTGACGAGCTTCCCCGGCAGGCGGGCGGCGGCCCGCTTCGTCGAGGAGGTGTGCCGCCCGGCCTTCCAGGACGTCGCCGAGGAGCTGCGCGAGCAGGGGGCGGAGGCCTCGATCACCGAAGGGGTGGACGAGGCGACCGGCATCCCGCACCTGGAGCTGCGCGCGCCGATGGGCGCCGAGGAGGAGTTCGGCTACCAGGTGTGGCCGATCGAGATGCCCACCCCGGCCTTCGCCATGCGCTCGCTGACCAACCAGGACACCTACGTGCGGTTCGAGGTGCGCCTCACCGAGGGCAGCCAGGGATACGACGTGATGGGCTACAGCAAGCAGCAGCTCATCGGCAACATCCTCGACGAGTACGAGCGCCACCTGGAGTTCCTCCGCCTGCACCGCGAGGCCGCCGCCGGGTCGGCCCTGCCCGACCACGGGCCGGGCACCGCCGAGGTGTACGTGGAGGGCGACGACCACTGACCCCGCGCCCGCGCGGGGCGGGAGGCGTTCGGGGCCGGGCTCGAGCGGTGCGGCGCGCTCCCTCACGGCGCGCGGAACAATGGGGGCATGCCTGAACTGCGCCACGGTGGCTCCGCCGACCCTGAAACGCCCTGCCCGTGCGGAAAGGGGGCGCCCTATGCCGACTGCTGCGCCCCGCTGCACCAGGGACGGCGCTCGGCCTCCACCGCCGAGCAGCTGATGCGGTCCCGGTACACCGCGTTCGTCCTGGGGGACTCCGCCTACCTGAAGAAGAGCTGGCACCCGACGACCCGTCCCCGCAGGCTCGACCTCGATCCCGCCATGGAGTGGGAGGGGCTGGAGATCCTGTCGGCCACCGGTGGAACGGCATTCCACACCGACGGCACGGTCGAGTTCAGGGCCTCCTATCGGCACGGCGGCTCGACCGGCGCCCTGCACGAGAACAGCCGTTTCACCCGCCATGAGGGGCAGTGGACCTACGTCGACGGAGATGTCACGGATTGACGACTCCTCGGGGCACCGGACAACTGGGCCGCCGGTCATGACGTCTTCCCCAGCATGATCGCCCTGCCCCACCGTCCCCTCACGATGACGGCCCGCTCCCTTATGGTCCTCCCGCTCGTCCTCCTGGCCACCGGCTGTGGCATCGACCGGCCGGACGATCCCGGGGAGCTGTGCGGCGGATCCGTGTCCGCGTCGGGTGGGCCCGCGGGGGAGGGGGCCCCGGTCCGGACCGTCCAGAACGTCGACGGGGACGCTTTCGAGGACCTGGTGCTCCCGCACCTCGGCCCCTACGAGTCGGGAGAGGAAGCAGAGCGTGAGGGGAGCCTCCTCGTCGTCCCCGGCGGTGCGGACGGTCCCGACGGCACGCGCGCACAGGCCGTCGTCCCGGGGGAGGGCGGGGTGCCCGGCTCCCCGGTGGCCGGAGCCGGGTTCGGGGACGGCCTCCGTCTGGGCGACTTCGATGGCGACGGCCGCACCGACGTCGTCCTCAACGCCGGGCCCGAGAACGAGGACGCGGATCGGACCCCCAAGACGATCCTGATCCTCTGGGGCGGGACGGACGGCGGCACGGTCGCCGATTGGCCGCGCGACGGCCGGCCGTCCCTGGAGGCGGTCGGGGACTTCGACGGCGACGGTACCTCCGACCTGCTCGTCGGCGGGGAAGGCGGCGCCCCGCACGTCCTCTACGGGCCGTTCGAGCGGGACGGTTCCTACGACCGCTCCGCCGACGCGGGGGAGGGGGAAGACGGGATCGGCCTCGGCGCCAGGGAGAACGAGTTCTTCACCGGCGATGTGAACGGGGACGGCCGTGACGACGTGTTCGCCATGGGCGCCTTCGAGGAGATGACCTACGCGACCGTCGTACGGGCATCGACCGGGGACGGCTTCGAGAGCGCCGGCAACGCGGCCGCGGCCGACGCGGGGGTCGTGGCCGACGTGGACGGCGACGGCTACGGCGACCTGGTGGTCCACGAGACCGGGGGCACGGCCGAGGAGGGGCCCTGGACACCGGGCAGGATCAGCGTGTTCCCCGGCGGCCCCGACTCCTTGGGAGCGGAAGCGGCCGGATTCACCCTGGACTCGGCGGGCCTGCCCCGCGAGGCCGAAGACGGTGACTACTTCGGCCGCGTCCTGGCCGCCGGGGACGTCAACGGCGACGGGTACGCCGACGTGGCCGCCGGTGTGTACCGCTCCGTCACGGCCGGAACCCCCGTCGACAAGGGGGACGTCGTCCTCCTGCCGGGAGGCCCCGACGGGCTGAGCGGTGAGGGAGCGTGCTTGCTGCGCCCCGAGGACGCCGACCAGTACCCCACCGCGTCGCCGCCTCCTGAGGACGAGTACTGGGACGAGTACGCCGACACGCCGCGCGCCCTGCTGCGCCTGCTCGACACCGACGGGGACGGCGCCGACGACGTGGTCGTGGGGGCGCCGCGGGTGGAGGACACCGACGACCTCCCGGCGAGTCCGGTCCGGGTGTACAGGGGCCTCGGCGATTAGAACGGCGCCCCGGGTACAACAGCGGAAAGCAGAGAGATACATGGCCTTCACCCACGTTCGAGCGGCGGCGATCCCCCTCACCGTCCTCGCCCTCCTTGCCGCAGGGTGCGGAACGGCCGCGCCGGAGCGTCCTCAGGACGTCTGCGGAGTCGCGGCCCCCACCCCGACCCCCGCCGCCGACGGTGCTCACACCCCGCGCGCTGGAGGCGGAGGCGGGAGCGTCGACGGGGACGGGTTCGACGACCTCGTGGTGACCCGCCCCGGGCACTACGACGGGGAGGGGGACCCGGAGAACCCCGTGGCGCATGACGGGAGCCTCCTGGTCGTCCCCGGGAGCGAGGACGGCCCGGACGGCGGGGCCGCTCAGAGCGTCGTGCCCGGGGAGGACGGCGTCCCTGCGTCGCTGCAGGACGACGTGCGATTCGGTGAGACCGCCCTGACCGGCGACTTCGACGCGGACGGCGTGACCGACGTCGCCGTGTCCGCGGGCCCACAGACCGAAAAGGACGAGGACCAGGGGGCCATCGCCCTGGTCTGGGGCGGGGAAGGCGGCGTCGACGGAGGAGCGGTGGTCCAGAAGGGCGGTGAAGTGCAGCCGTGGTTGACCGCGGTCGGGGACTTCGACGGCGACGGTGCTTCCGACATGTTCGTGGGCGTCGAGTGGTTCGGTGACGAGAGCGAGGTCCTGTACGGCCCGTTCGACCGCGACGGCGCACCCGCCCGGACGGCCTCCTCCGGGGTCGACCTGGAGGGGTTGGAGAACTCGTTCGTCGCCGGGGACATGGACGGCGACGGATGCGACGACCTCGTCGCCTTCCGGGCCTTCGAGGAGATGGCCTATGAGACCGCCCTGTGGACCGGGAGCGAGGACGGGTTCGAGCCGGCCGGGACCCGTGCCAACGCGGACGAGGGCGTTGTGGCCGATGTGGACGGGGACGGCTTCGGCGACCTCATCGTCCGCGAGGTCGGCACGACGGTGGAGGACGGGGCGTCGGGCCCGGGGGAGGTGACCGTCTACCCCGGCGGACCGGACGGTCCGGCCGAGGAACCGGCCGCCCGGGTGGGCATGGACCAAGCCGGCCTGTCCCAGAAGGGGGTGGACGGCGACGAGCTCGGCACCGTGCTGGAGGCCGGGGACGTCAACGGCGACGGGTACGCCGACGTCGCCGCGGCCGTGAACCGCCCGGCGGGCGGGGAGAGGCCGCCCGTGGACGAGGGGGACGTCGTCGTCCTGCCGGGAGGTCCCGACGGGCTGACCGGTGAGGGGGCGTGCCTGCTGCGTCCGGAGGAGGCCGACCAGTACCCGCAGGCGTCCCCGCCTCCCGAGGACGAGTCCTGGGACCCCTATGAGGAGTTTCCGCGTACGCTGCTGCGCTTGGTGGACACCGACGGCGACGGCACGGACGACGTGGTCGCCGGGCGGCCGTCGTCGGTCAAGGGGACGGTCGACGCCCCTGCGGGGCCGGTCCGCGTCTACAGGGGACTGCGGATGCAGGACGGCTCTCTCGCCCCTGGCGCCGTGCGGGGGATCGACCTCCCCGACGGCGACGGGCGGCAGGGACTCGCAGGCTGAGGGGCCGGGCGCCCGGGGCGGGCCGGTCGGCGGATTGCCCCGGGCGCATAGGCTCGACTGCGTGGTTCAGACGACGGAGGCCCAGAGCCCGATCGCGGCGGCGGAGCGTTTGCGCGAGACCCTCGGAGACGGGCCGGTGGCCGTGGTCACCGGGGCGGGAATCTCCACCGACTCCGGAATCCCGGACTACCGCGGGCCCGACTCGCCGCCCCGGACGCCGATGACTTACCAGCAGTTCGTCGGGGATCCGGCGTTCCGCAGGCACTACTGGGCCCGCAACCACGTGGGGTGGCACTACATGCGGGAGACCCACCCGAACGGCGGGCACCGCGCTCTCGCGCGCTTGGAGGCGGCGGGGCTGGTGTCGGGGGTCGTGACGCAGAACGTCGACACCCTGCACGAGGCGGCGGGCAGCCACCGGGTGATCGACCTGCACGGGCGGTTCGACCGCGTGGTGTGCCTGTCGTGCGGGCGGACGATCAGCCGGGCCCGCCTGGCCGAGCGCTTGGCCGCCCTGAACCCGCGCTTCGCGGAGAGCGTGGCCGACGTGGAGGTCGCCCCGGACGCCGACGCGGTGCTGGCCTCCACGGAAGGGTTCCGCGTCGCGGACTGCGAGTTCTGCGGGGGCATGCTCAAGCCGGACATCGTCTACTTCGGAGAGAACGTGCCGAAGGAGCGCGTGCTCGACGCCTACGCCCTGGTGGACGGGGCGGAGTCGGTCCTGGTCGCCGGTTCGTCGCTGACGGTGCTGTCGGGGCGGAGGTTCGTCAAGCACGCGGCCAAGCAGGACAAGCCGGTGGCCATCGTGAACCGCGGCCCCACCCGCGCGGACGACCTGGCGGCGCTGAAGCTGGACACCGGCTGCACGGAGGTCCTGGAGGCCCTCACGGAGGCGTACGGGGCCTGACGGCGTGGGCGTGGCGGTGTGGCGGCGCCCGCCCGCACGTCCCGGCACTGCGACCGCATGCGGTCACTCTCGGCCTTCAACGGCTGACGTTCCGGAGCCCGAGGAAGGACTCCGGGCGACGGACGTTTCGCAAGGACCGAAAGGGCACAGGTGCACAGACAAGGCTTCGGCGCGTTGCTGACGGACGAGCAGTGGGCGGTCTTCCTCAAGGCGGGCGCCACGAGGGTCTTCCGGGACGGTGAACCGATCGTGCGCCAGGGCGACCGGGAAGGCGTCGTCTACATGCTCGCTGAGGGGACGGTCAAGGTGTCGGTCGTCAGACCGGACGGCACCGAGTCCCTGCTCGCGCTCAGGGGGTCAGGGGAAGCGCTGGGCGAGTTCTCCGCTCTGTCGGGGCTGCCGAGGACCGCGACGGTGACGCCGACGGGGGGCGACTGCCTGACTCGCGCCCTCACCAGTGCCCACTTCCGGCTGCTCGTCGGGCGTATGGACTTGCACCGGGCGCTGTGGGAGCACGTCGTCAAGCGGCAGAGCGAAGGGGAGAGCCAGCGCGCGGAGATCGTGGCCCTTCCCTCGGGGCGGCGCTTGGCGGCGACGCTGCTCAGGCTCACCGGCGTGCTGGGGATGCACGTCCCCGGCGCGGACGGTGCGAAGGGCGGAGGAGACGGGGCTGCCCGCCACGGCGCCGTGTTGCGGGTGGGGCTGTCCCAGAAGGAGCTGGGCGACTGGATCGGCATGTCCCGCGCCTCGGTGGCCGCGGAGTTCGGACGGCTCCGGTCCATGGGCATCATCCGCACCGGCCGCCAGTACGTGTCGATCCGCGACCTGGACCGGCTGAGAGAGGTCGCCCAGGGGGACGGCTGACGGGGAGACGGGCGGGAGACCGGGATCACAGGCGGTCCGAGGGGCGGCGGCCGCAGTGTGTCGGATTCTGGACAGACCGCTGCCGGGCCCCGGGGGATGGTCGGGGTGCGCGACCGGAAGGCCGCGCATCCCGACCCCCTGAGGAGCGATCGCAATGGTGAATGTCCCCCGCCGTGCGCGCCGGAGCGGCACGCCCATGCCGCCCTACCGGGCCGTCCTGGCGGTCGACGCGGAGAAGTTCTCGCGCACCTCGTCCCGGCACCAGCAGCTGCTCAACAACTCCATCCGCGACGCGCTCGAGATCGCGTTCCGCGACAGCGGCCTTGCGGGCCTCTGGGAGAACGCCTCCTTCCCCCAGCACACGGGGGACGGGTACGTGGTCGGTGTGGACCCGGAGCACCTCGCCCTACTGGTCAACCCGCTCCTGGGCGAGCTCCAGGAGGTGCTCGCCGACATGCAGCCGGTCCTCGCCTACGAGGACCGCACGCTGAGTCTGCGGCTGCGCGCCGCCATCGGCGTGGGGCCGCTCCCCGACAGCGGGGGAGAGGAGCACGGCGACGGCGTCGGGTCCGCCATGACGGAGACCCACCGGATCCTGGACTCCGCGCCACTGAGAAGGGCGCTCAAGGAGAGCGACCCGGACGTGACCTACCTGGTCGCGGGCCTGTCCGGCCGCGTGTTCGACGACGCCGTCCAGGGCGGCTACGTCGGCCTCAAACCGGCCGAGTTCCGCCCGGCCGACGCGAGCATCCCGGACAAGGACTTCCAGGCCGAGGTGTACATCTACGCACCGAGGCCTTCGTCCGACGGACCGAGGAACTCGGACGGGGACGGCCCGGCGAAGGCGGAAGAAGTCGGAGGCGGGACGGCCACCAGGTCGGTAGGTGGAGACGGCGGAGTCGGGAAGGCGGACGGGAAGGGCATCGGAAGCAATAGCGGCGTGGCCGTTCAGGCGGACAGCATCTCCGGCGGCCTGAACTTCGGGGACCAGAAGGGGGCATAGCCGTGGCCGAGGGGCGAAACCCCGATCAGCAGGGGGAGGAGCGCCCGCGTAGGGAAGCGCCTGCGGACAAGGCCGACGGTGCTCCCCCCGACGCCTCGGATGTCCAGGACGAGTCGTCGGCATCCGCGCAGGCGAAGAAGCCCGAAGCGGGGGAAGCGGGGGCCGAGGACGGAGGCGGCGACGCCGGAGGGCGGTCCGGCCGACGGACGAATGCGCGGTCGAGCGTGGGCTCCAATCGGGGCCAGGCGGTACAGGCGGGCATGATCCAAGGCGGCGTCGCCTTCCACACCTACGTCCGCTCGGAGGAGACCGCCGAACGGGTCCGCAACGCACTGCGGATGGACGAGCAGAAGGTCGAGACGATCGTCGACACCTTCGTCGAATGCCGGGACTACAAGCGCTTCGAAAAGGAACTCGGCCGGTCCAGCATCGGGATCATCGTCGGTGAACCGGGCAGCGGCAGGGGGACGGCGGGTATCAACGCGCTCGCGGTCCTGCGGCCCGGGTGCCCGATCCAAGAGGAGATGCCGGACCTGGACGAACGGGACGCGGGCCTCTCCGGCCTCGAGGCCGAAAAGGGGCGCACCTACCTGATCGACCTGACGCACGCACCGGACATCGACCCTGCTCAGAGGACCGCCCTGCGGTCGTTCGCGGGGACGGTGCGTGAGGCGGGGACGCTCCTCGTCATCATCGCCACCCCCAAGCAGTGGACCGAGGAGTTCGGAGAGGCGTACGCCTGGCTGGAGATCGAGGAGCCTCCCCCGCCGCTGGAGGTCTTCTTCAGGTCGATGCGGCATCGGACGTGCGAGGAGGATGCACGGTGGTGGTGCGAGGACGAAGGGGTCCGCGCCGCGTTGAGAGGGGCGGAGCCCGGGCGTGCCACCCAGTTGGCGGGGAAGGCCGCCCGAGGACGGCCGGAGGCGGGGGACGGCGGAGAGGACGTCTACCGCACATGGATCGACTCCGTCATCGGCTCCTTCTCCGACCCGGCGAAGGACCTCCGAAGATGGTTCGCCGAGCACGACCATGAGAAGGAGTTCCAACGGGTCCTCCTGGAAGCCGTCGCGTTGCTGGAAGGCGCCCGCTGCCCCGTCGTCCTCAAGCAGGCCCACGAACTCGCCCAGCGCTGGAAGGTGCCCTCCGCCTGGCGCACGCCCATCTCCGGGAGCGGCCTGTCGGAGCTCCTCCATGACTTCCCCGCGACCGTCGTGGACGACAGGATCCGGTTCACCCGCCAGGAGATCAGGGACGGCGCCCTGGACCACCTCTGGCGCGAGCACCCGCACGCGAGGGCCGACCTGCTCTCGTGGTCGGAGTCGGCGGCCGCGGAACTCCCCTGGGCGGAGAGGGGCCACCTCGCCGACCGGTGGCTCAGGCTCGGACTCCGCCATGCGGACGCGTTCCCCGTCACCGAGCTCATGAAGTCCTGGGGCCGGACGGCCGAGCTCACATGGGCGGCGGTCCCCGCCGTCGCCGAAGCCGCGGTCACCGCCGAGATCGGCGGGGTGGTCAGGGCGGAGCTGTACCGGGTGGCCGTCAGTACCAGGACACGGCAGCTCGACCGGATGGTCGCCGAAGTGTGCGGTGTCTACGGCCGGGTCCTCCCGCGCTCCGCGATGGTGCGGCTGCGGCTCATCGCGGCGAAGGTCCCGCACCAGTGGGCCGGATCGCTCGTGGGGATCTTCGAGAACATCGCCGATGAGCCCGGCAATCTGGAATCGGTGCTCGATGAACTGACGACGTGGGTGGCCGACCCGTCGGGGCATGGACACCGCGGGTACTTCGCCGTTCAAGGGCTCGGGCACCTCCTCACGCGCCCCGCGCAGGGACAGGAGGAGCGGGAACCGGTGATCTTCACCGAACTCGCGGAGTCCCGCGTTTCGGCGGACACCGCGGCGAAGTGCTGGGACGCCCTCATGGCGGACAACGCCCGGGTGTCGAGGACGCTGTGGACGTGGCTGAACGCGTTCTCCGCCTGGCCAGGTGTGCCGGAGCCGGTCAAGGAGTCGCTGCGGTCGGCGGTTCACGGTGCCCCCGACAACGCGGCAGCGGTCCTGCGGGTGATCAGGCGCTGGCGGTTGGCGCACGGACGCAGGGCCGCCGAGGTCGACAGGCTCTATGAGGACATCAGCGGCCGTGAATCCTGATCCTGTCATTCCTTACAGGCTGGTGGAGGCCTGCCGAGCAAAGGAGCAGAGCAATGGCGTTGTTCGGATTCGGGGCCAGAGGGGACCGTCCCTCCGTTCCCTCCTGGAGCATCGCGTTCCGTGCCCCCGATACACAGATCGAATTCGAAGCCCGGCTGCCGAGCAAGAACGAAGGGCTGTGGTTCGAGGCCCGATTCTCGCTGGAGGTCGCATGGAACGGCGCGGGAGCGTCGGCTCGTGCCCGCATGCTGGCCGAATTCCAGCGGCGGATCATCGGGGCGGCATCGGAGAGTTCGGTCGGCTTCTCTCTCGGTGACAAGGGGGCTGCGGAAGCGGAACTGGGGTGCGCCCTCTTCGACGAGGAGGTCTTCGACCGGGCCGAGGTACGCGACCACAAGGTGCTCGTGTCCCTCACCGTAGACGAGGGGGACATGAGCCTGGCCAAGGAGCTGGAGCTTCTGGGGCCGAGGAAGGAGATCCAAGCCGCCGTGCACCGAGGGCGCATGGAGCGCGTCCGCGAACTGCAGCGCGACGTCTTGGTCGACTCCGTCCTCGCACGTGTCTGGTGGTTCGAGCAGCACCCCGATCGGTTGGGTCAGATCTCCGAGATGGGAGAGATGCTCGATGAGATGCTCACCCCTCCCGAGCAGGTGGGCGGGATCGTGAACGGTGACGGTGACGGAGGCCGGGAATCGACCATGGACGCGTTCCTGGCCGGACTCGAGGAGTGGGAGCGCCCCGCCATGGTCGATCGTCTCGCGAGCATCCTGGAAGGATTCGAACGCGCAGATTTGGCGGAGCGCCTCCGACGCCAGTGGGTCACGACAGCCGGAACGGAGGCTGGAGCCTGAAGCCGCAGGCGTCGGGCGACCGTGTTCGCGACGCAGCACTCGCTTCCTACCGGTCCGAGGCCGAGGCGTGCTGGGACGCCCCGGAGGAGGGGAACGGCCGGGGACCTGCCCCGCCTGCCCTCCTCCCGCCTAGGATCGGGCTGTGGCGTTCTTTCGGATCATGCGGTGGGTCGCGCTCGGGCCTGAGGAGGTGTGGCTCCGGCTGACGGACTGGACCCGTCACGGGGAGCACATCCCCCTGACGCGCGTCACCGTCGAGCCGCCCGGTCCTACCGGGGTCGGGACGCGCCTCTCGGCGCGCACGGGGATCGGGCCGGTCGGGTTCGACGACCTGATGGAGGTCGTGCGGTGGACTCCTCCGTCGGAGGGCAGGCCGGGTCTGTGCCGCCTGGAGAAGCGCGGATCCCTGGTCACCGGCTGGGCGGAGATCATCGTGGGCGGGGACGGTGGCCGCTCCCGGGTGCTCTGGCGCGAGGAGGTGCGCGTGGCCGGGCTTCCCCGTGTCCTCGACAGGCCCGCGGCGTGGGGCGGCCGCCTGGTCTTCGGTCGCCTCGTCCGGGCCCTTCTCGCCCGCTAGGGGAGCGGAGCGGTTGTCGGAACCGGCCGGCGCAGGGGGCTGTGTAAGCGCCGGCCGGTTCCGCGTCTACCGGCCCGGCCGGGGGATCACCTCGGGGCCGCCATAGGCGTCTGGGACGCCGTCTCCAGGGTGATCCGGTTCCGGCCGGCGTAGACGTTCATGGAATCCCCCCTCAAGAAGCCGACCAGGGTCAGACCGTGCTCCCGGGCCAGTTCGACCGCCAGGGACGACGGCGCCGAGACGGCGGCCAACGCGGGGATGCCCGCCATCAGGGCCTTCTGCACCAGCTCGAACGACGCCCGTCCCGACACCATCAGGACGGTATTGCGCAGCGGGAGCATCCCCTCGCGCAGCGCCCAGCCCACGAGCTTGTCGACCGCGTTGTGCCGCCCCACGTCCTCCCTGAGGCACAGCAGCCGCCCCTCGGCGTCGAACAGCCCCGCCGCGTGCAGTCCTCCCGTGCGGTCGAACACCCGCTGGGCTTCGCGCAGCCGGTCCGGCAGGCCCGCCAGCAGCTCGGGCGTCATCTCCAGGGTGTCCCCGGAGACGTCCCACCGCACCGCCATGCGCACCGCGTCGATCGACGCCTTGCCGCACAGCCCGCACGAGGACGACGTATAGAAGTTGCGCTCCAGGGAGGTGTCCGGCGGCGGCACGTGCGGCGCCGCCGCCACGTCCAGGACGTTGTAGGTGTTGGACCCGTCCTCCGTCGCCCCGGCGCAGTACCGGATCGACGCCAGGTCCTCGGCGCCGGCCAGCACCCCTTCGCCCGCCAGGAACCCTGCCGCGAGGTCGAAGTCGTCGCCGGGCGTGCGCATCGTGACCGTGAGCGGCGCCCCGCCGAACCGGATCTCCAGCGGCTCCTCGACGACGAGGGTGTCGGCGCGGTCGTCGGAGGCCGCGCCGCGGATCCGCAGCACCTTCTCGCGGGTGGTCACGCGTCCCATGAGCCCCCTGCCTTTCTGGCGTCGCGCCCGTCCCGGCGTTCATGCCGGGGACCGGCTCACTCCATTGTCTCCCCGCCGCCGCGCACCCGATCCTTTCCGGGCGCGTTCTGCACGTGCTGGTACCCGAACCGCCCCTTGATGCAGAGGTTGCCGTGCGTCACGGGGTTGTCGTGCGGCGAACTGGTCTTGACGATCTGGCCGTCCTGGACGTGCAGCGTGACGTTGCAGCCCACCCCGCAGTAGGTGCACACGGTCGTCGTCTGGGTCTGCCGCTCCTCGTCCCAGGTGCCCTCCTGGCGCATGTCGAACTCGGTGGTGAACGACAGCGCCCCCGTGGGGCACACCTCGATGCAGTTCCCGCAGTACACGCACGCCGAGTCCGGCAGCCCGACGTCGAACTCGGTGGACACCCGCGCGTCGAACCCGCGCCCCGCGATGCCGATGGCGAAGGTGTTCTGCCACTGCTCCCCGCACGCGTCCACGCACTTGTAGCACATGATGCACTTGCCGTAGTCGCGCACGTAGAGGTCGTTGTCGTCCTTGGCTGGCTGCTCGACGGTCGCGGCGGCCGCCCCGTCCACCGGGGCGTGCTCCCCGGCGTGGCGCGCGTCGCGCTCGCCCAGCGGGGCGGGTTCGGCGCGCGGCCCGAACCGGTCCGGCGCGGCATCGTAGCGTTCGTTCCATTCCGGGACACCCGGCGTGGTGGACAGGTCGACCGACGAACCGAGCAGCTCCAGGACGAGCTTGCGGCTGTGCCGCACGCGCTCGGAGTCGGTCAGGACGCTCATCCCCTCCTCGGCCTTGCGCGAGCACGCCGGGGCGAGCGTGCGCGCCCCCTCGACCTCGACCACGCACACCCGGCAGGCGTTGCGCGGCGTGAGGGTGTCGCCGTAGCAGAGGGTCGGAACGTCGATCCCCTTGGTCTCACAGGCGTCGAGGAGCGTCGAGCCCTCAGGGACGCGGATCTCCTCGCCGTCCACGGTGACGCCGACCAGGCGGCGCGGCGCCGCCAGGGGGACCGGTCCGGCGGGGGAGGGGGCGGGGGTCTCAGGTGCGGCGGTCACGGCGCCTCCTTCGTGGTCGACGGCGCGGCGGTGGTCAGGGGGAGGGTCCTTCTCTGCGGCACGTCCGCGAACACCCCGAGCCGGTCGATCGCCGACTCGACCGCGTTCCAGGCCGTCTGCCCGAGGCCGCAGATGGACGCGTCGCGCATGGCGGCGCCCACGTCGCGCAGGAGGGCGATGTCGGCCCCGTCGCCGGTGCCTCCGGACAGCCGCGCCAGCGCCTCCTCCTGGCGGACGGTGCCGACCCGGCAGGGCACGCACTGCCCGCACGACTCGTCGCGGAAGAAGGCGGCGATGCGGACGAGGACCGCGGGCAGGTCCACGGTGTCGTCGAGGACGAGGACGACCCCCGACCCGAGGGTGGTCCCCGCCTCCCGCGCCCCCTCGAAGGTGAGGGGCACGTCGAGCTCGTCACCGCGCAGGAACCCTCCGGCCGCCCCTCCGAGGAGGACGGCTCGCGGCTCAGGGGGTGATTCGGCTCCGGCGTTGGCGAGGCCGAGCAGGTCGCGCAGTGTGGCGCCGAACGGCACCTCGTAGACGCCGGGGCGCGCCACGGTCCCCGACACGCAGAAGAGCTTGGGCCCGGTGGAGGACCCGGTTCCGATGCGCGCATAGGCGGGCCCGCCCATCTGCACGATCGGCAGGACGTTCACGAGCGTCTCGACGTTGTTGGCGGCGGTCGGGCGGTCGAACAGCCCGCGCTCGACGGGGAACGGGGGCTTGCTGCGCGGCTCTCCGCGCAGGCCCTCGATCGAGTTGAAGATCGCGGTCTCCTCGCCGCAGATGTAGGCCCCGGCCCCGCGGCGGATCTCGATGTCGAAGGAGAAGCCGGACCCGAGGATGTCCTCCCCGAGCAGCCCGCGCGCGCGGGCGCGGGTGATGGCGTTCTCCAGCCGGGAGAGCGCGAGCGGGTACTCGCCGCGGATGTAGAGGTAGCCGCGGGCCGCCCCGATCGCGAACCCCGCGACGGTCATGGCCTCGATGACCGAGAACGGGTCGCCCTCCATGAGCACGCGGTCCTTGAAGGTGCCCGGCTCGCTCTCGTCGGCGTTGCAGACGAGGTAGCGGGGCGCCTCGGGGCGCTGGGCCGTCCCGGCCCACTTGCGCCCGGTCGGGAAGGCCGCCCCGCCGCGTCCGACGAGGCCGGAGTCGGTGACCTCGCGGATGACGCCGGAGGGGCCCAGGGCGATCGCCCGGCGCAGGGCCGTGTAGCCGCCCGCGGCGCGGTAGGAGTCCAGGTCGGTGGGGTCGACGGCGCCGATGCGCCCGAGGAGCAGGAGGCCGGGGTCGCCGGCCTGGGGGACGGCGGCCTCGGCGGAGGGCTCGGCGGGCATCGGGGCGAGCGCCTCGGGGGAGAAGGTCGTCGGATGCGCCTCCGGGCGGTGCCCGTTGGAGGAGGGGGCGGGCGCCGCATCCGCCCCGGCGGGCCGGGCCTTCGGGGGTGCGCACAGCACGTCCGGGTCGGCGGGGGCGGAGACCGCGTACCCGGGCGGGTCTCCGGCCTCGATCGCCAGCGCCGCCGGGGCGCGTTCGCACATCCCGAGGCAGGGGCTCTCCACCCATGCGACCTCGGAGCCGCTGTGCCCGTCGGGCCGGGGGCCGTTGTCGGGCGAACCGTTGGGCGAGGGGTCCGCCCCGTGCCCGGGGGCGCCGAGGCGCTCCTCGAGGGTCCGGCAGATCGGGCCCGAGCCTTTGGCGGCGCAGGCGATGTCGGTGCACACGTGCAGGACGCGCTTGGGCCGCTCGTGCAGCGCGAACATGGAGTAGAAGGAGGCGACGCCGTAGGCGTCGGCCGGGGGGACGGTCAGGCGCCGGCAGATGTAGCCGAGCGCGCCCTCGCTGATCCAGCCGATGCGGTCGTTGACGGCGTGGAGGGCGGGAAGCAGGAGGTCGCGCCGTCCGCGCGCGGCCTGTCCGCCGTCGGCCCGGCGCAGGTCGGCGCCGGTGCGCTCGCCGCCTTCCCAGGCCGACCCGGGCGGGCCGAGGAGGGCGTCCACGGCGGCGCGCTCGGCGTCGCTCGGAGGCGTGTCCAGGTGCTGAAGGTCCACGTTCCCCGCTCACCTTTCAGTGTGTCGGCGCCCGTACCGGGCGGGCGGTGGCGCGGTGGCTGTTCGCGCGGCCGTGCGTGGTCTATGTCACAGGATTTTGTATACGGGCTACAGTATGCCTTCGGTCGGGCGGGGACAACCCCCCGATGCCCGTCGCCGCGCGGCCTTTCCGACCGGGCCGCCGGACCACCCCTGAGCAGGGGCGGTGGCGGTCACGGCCGCGGAGAAGGCCGGTGCTCCGGCGGCCGGGCGCGCGCCCCGCCCGCTTCGGCGCCGGTTCCGGGGGACCCCAGGGCGGCCTTCCCGGAACCGGCGCCTGTGCGGCGGGACGGTCACGCGACCGACGCCCGATCGCCGCTTTCGGCGCGCTCCACGCGCACCGCCGCCGCCTTGTACTCGGCGGTCCCCGCGATGGGGTCCGTCGCGTCGATCGTGAGGAGCTGAGTGTCCACCTGGTCCGGGAAGTGGAACGTCATGAACACCAGCCCCGGCCGCAGTCCCGTCGACACCTCCAGCGGCGCCACCACCGACCCGCGCCGGGACGACACACGGACCTCCTCGCCGTCCTCCAGGCCCAGGGCGGAGGCGTCCTCAGGCGACATCTCCAACAGCTCACCGCGCCGCAGCGGGGACGAGAAACCGCTCGTCTGGACGCCCGTGTTGTAGTCGTCCAAACGGCGCCCCGTCGTCAGCCTCAACGGGTACTCCTCGTCCAGCAGGTCCACCGGCGGGGAGTGGCCCACCAGGCCGAACGGCGCGGGCTCCCCGCGCTCCTCCGGGGTCTGCGACCACAGCCGCCCGTGCAGGTAGGACGGCTCGGTCCGGTCCTCGGAGAAGCAGGGCCACTGGAGCCCCTGCTCCTGCTCCAGACGCGTGTAGGTCATCCCGCGGTGGATCGGCGACAGCGACCGGACCTCGTTCCACACCTCCTCCGCGGTGGGCCGCTTCCACGCGTGCCCGAGCCGGTCGGCCAGGTCGCACAGGATCTCGATGTCGTCGCGCGCCCCGTCCGGCGGGTCGACGGCCTTGCGCACGAGCTGCACGCGCCGCTCGCTGTTGGTGAAGGTCCCGTCCGACTCGCACCAGGCCGCGCTCGCCGGGAGAACGACGTCGGCCTGCTCGGCGGTCCGCGTCAGGAAGATGTCCTGCACGACCATGTGGTCCAGGCGCCCCAGGCGGCGCAGCGTCGTCTCGGTCTCGGGCTCGGACTGGACGGGGTTCTCCCCGATGACGTAGAGCGCCTTGACCTCGCCCTCGTCCATGCCCTCGAACATCTGGGTGAGGTTCTTGCCCTTGTGCGGCTGGATGGCGGTGTCCCACGCGCGCTCGAACGGCGCACGCGACTCCGCGTCGAGGATGTCCTGGAATCCCGTCAGGCGGTCGGGGATGGCGCCCATGTCGCCGCCGCCCTGCACGTTGTTCTGTCCCCGGAGCGGCTGCAAGCCCGATCCGGGGCGGCCGACGTGCCCGGTCAGCAGGGAGAGGTTGATCAGCGCGCGCACGTTGTCGGTGGCGTTGTGGTGCTCGGTGATGCCGAGGGTCCAGCACAGCTGTGCGCGCTCGGCCAGGGCGAAGGCGTGGGCGAGCTCGCGGATCGTTTCGGCGGGGACGCCCGTCTCGGCCTCGGCGGCCGCCGGGGTCCACGGCTCGACGAGTTCCCGGTACTCCTCGAAGCCGCTCGTCGCGCGCTTGACGAAGGTCTCGTTGACCAGCCCCGAACGGATGATCTCCCGGCCCACGGCGTGCGCCAGGGGGATGTCGGTCCCGACGTTGAGGCCGAGCCACCGGTCGGCCCACTCGGCGGTGGGCGTGCGGCGGGGGTCGACGACGAACAGGCGCGCGCCGTTGTGCACGCCTTTCAGAACGTGCTGGAAGAAGATCGGGTGGGCGTTGCGGGGGTTGCCGCCCCAGATGACGATGAGGTCGGTCTCCTCCACCTCGCGGTAGGAGGAGGTGCCGCCCCCGGAGCCGAACGCGGCCGCCAGGCCGGCGACGCTCGGGGCGTGGCAGGTGCGGTTGCAGGAGTCGACGTTGTTGGTGCCGATCACCGCGCGGGTGAACTTCTGCGCCATGAAGTTCATCTCGTTGGTGGAGCGGGCGCAGGAGAGCATGGCGAAGGAGTCGGGGCCGTGCCGCTGCACGGCGTCCCGGAAGCCCTCGGCCGCGCGGCCCAGGGCCTCGTCCCACGTGGCGGGGCGCAGTTCGCCGCCCTCGCGGACGAGCGGTTGGGTGAGTCGTTGGTAGGCGGGACTCCGCCGGTCCGATCGCATCGTTGCCTCGCAGGGGTGGGAGGGGTCGTCCTGGCGTGCGGCGGGGATCGATGGTGACTGTCTACAGTATTCAACTGTTCGGGGGCGGCGGCAAGGGGGGAGGGAGGGCGGGTGGCGGCGGTCCGCCCTTCCTCCGCCCCGCGGCGCCGGTCAGCCCGCCGCCGCGCCCTGCGGGGCCGGGGGCCGCACCGCCCCCTCGTCCAGCCGTTCGTTGAGCAGGGAGGCCAGGGCGTTGACCGTGCGCAGCGTCGGGGCCGCCGTCCCGGTGAGGTCGGCCAGCTCGACGACCGCGCCGAGGATGACGTCGAGCTCCATCGGGCGCCCGCGCTCCACGTCGTGCAGGGTCGAGGTGCGGTGGTCTCCGGCGCGCTCCGCGCCCGCCATGCGCCGCTCGATCGAGATGGACGTGCGCACGCCGAGGCGGTCGGCGACGTCGAGGGTCTCGCGCATCATCAGCTCGGCGGTGGTGCGGGTGTCGGGGTACGCGCAGATTTGCGCCATGGTCGAGCGGGTCAGCGCGCTGAGGGGGTTGAAGGTGACGTTGCCCATCAGCTTCACCCACACGTCCTCTCTGAGGTCGTGCTCCACCGGGCACTTGAGGCCGCCGGCGGTCATCGCCTCGGAGAACGCCTGGCACCGGGGGGACAGGGAGCGGTCGGGCTCGCCGATGGAGAAGCGGGTGCCCTCCATGTGGCGGATGACCCCGGGCCGCTCGATGGCCGTCGCGGCGTAGACGACGCAGCCGATCGCGCGCTCGGGCGCGATGGTGGCGCTGACCGCGCCGCCGGGGTCGGCGGCCTCCACGCGGTGGCCCTCCCAGCGGCAGCCGGAGCCGTGGAAGTACCAGAACGGGATGCCGTTCTGCGCGGTGACGACGGCGGTGTCGGGACCCAGCAGGGGGTCGAGCATCGGGCCGCAGGAGGCGTAGTGCTGGGCCTTGAGGCCGAGCAGGACGTAGTCGACCGGGCCGACCTCGGCCGGGTCGCCGGTGACGTTGGGGCGGGCGGTGAAGTCGCCGCGCTCGCTGAGCACCTGCACACCGTGTTCCCGCATGGCCTCCAGGTGGGGGCCGCGTGCGATGAGGTGGACGTCGGCGCCCGCGCGGTGCAGGGCGGCGCCGGCGTAGGCGCCGATGGCGCCCGCTCCCAGGACGGCGATGCGCATGGGGGGTCCCTTCTCTCGGGGAAAGGAATACTGTATACAGTAGCCGTGTGCGGAAAGGGTGTCCCTCCACGGAGGGGGAGAAGGAGGCGGGGATGGTCCCGGACCGGGAAGTTCTCGCCTTCTTTCCGCACTTTTCCACCGCCGCGGCGGTCGGTCGGCGCGATCGCCCCCGCGCCTCCCCGCGGGTTTCGTACACTGTCGACAATCACCGCCGAGGAGCCGGAGGACCGTCCATGCCCTCTCCGACGACCACCGCCGGCGGCGCGGCCGACCCCGTGCGACGCCCGGCCCCGCTTCGCGAAGCGGTCTATGAGGCTCTCCTGGACCTGATCACCACCCGCGCCCTGCCGCCGGGGCGGCACCTGGTCGAGACGGAGCTGGCGGCCCGGCTGGGGGTGTCCCGCCAGCCCGTGCGCGAGGCGCTGCAGCGCCTGAGCAACGAAGGCTGGGTCGACCTCCGCCCCGGCTACGGTGCGTTCGTGCACACCCCGGACGAGGGGGAGGCCGAACAGCTCCTCGCCGTGCGCGCCCTCCTGGAGACCGAGGCGGCCCGCCTGGCCGCGGGCAACGCGGACGCCGACGACATCGAGCGCCTGCGCGCGCTGTGGCTCCGCGGCACCCGCGCCGCGGAGGAGGGGCCGGTCGAGGCCGCGGTCACCGCCAATGCCGACTTCCACCGCGCCCTGATCGTCTCCTCGGGGAACACGGTGCTGGCCGAACTCGCGGCCCAGGTGGACCGCCGGGTGCGCTGGTTCTACGCCCCGATCGCCCGGTCGCGCGGCCAGGCCTCGTGGGACGAGCACGCCCGCATCATCGACGCGGTCGAGGCGGGCCGCCCCGACGAGGCCGCGGCCCTGATGGCCGACCACACCGAGCGCACCCGCACGGCCTACCGCGAACTGGGCGAGGGCGGCGACACTCCAGAGACGGTCTGACCCTTCGGATCCACACCGGCGGACCGGCGGCGGAGCCGCTCCCCGCCCCAGGAGCGCCGGGGCGGGGAGCGGCGGAGTGCGGGACGGCGTGCCGCCACCGCGAGGTCACCTCAGAGCGGGGACCCGCCGGACGAGGGAGAGCCGGGACCACCACCCGCCCAAGCCCGCGGTGTCGCCCGCGTTCAGCAGGGACAGCGCCACCATCGCCAGAGCCATGACGAGGTGGTCGTCCATGAAGGGGTTGTTGGGCGGCGGCAGGACCGCGGTCCACATCAGGACCAGCATCAGGGCACCGGCGGCCGCCGCGATGCGCATCCCGATGCCGAGCAGGAACGCCAGCCCGATCCCGAGGAGCCCGGCCATGAACAGCCAGTCCGCCCAGACGGCCCCGGCGAAGGAGCCGTAGAGGCCGGCGAAGGGGCCGGAGGCGGCCTCGGCCATGAAGCCGTACGTCGGGCTGCCGCCCGCGGTCCACGCCCCGTCGGCGGGCGTGGCGAACCCCAGGCCGAACAGCTTGTCCAGGAAGGCCCAGAGGAAGATCCAGCCGATGGACAGCCGCAGGACGGCCAGGACCCACCGCCCCGCGGCCGGGGCGGCGCCGGGGGTGCGGCGGGTGTGGGTGTCGGAGGGGCGGGCGTGCAGGTTCTGCGCTTCCATGGTCGGCGTCCTTTCCGGAACCATCCGTGCGCTTCCAGGAAAGGGCGGTTCCCCGGTGCGCGGTAGGGACCGCGGCATCGGCTCCACGGGACCTGGTTCCGGCGAAGAGCAGGACCTTTGAAGCGCTCACTCCCGGCGCCGGTAGACCGTTCCGTCGTCCATCTCCAGGTCGGAGAAGAGCTGGGACACCGTCACGAAGTGGTACCCCTTCGCGTGGAGGCGCTCGAGGATCTCCGGGACCGCGTCCACCGTGGTGGGGTGGATGTCGTGCATCAGCACGATGCTCCCCGGGCGGGTCTGCTCGACCGCGGTGTCGGCCACCTCGGCCGCGTCGCGCACCTTCCAGTCCATGGTGTCCACGTCCCACAGCACGAGCGGCGCCCCCACGCTCCGCTTCGTCGTGGCGTTGAACGACCCGTAGGGCGGGCGCATCGTCTGCGGCCACTGGCCGGTCGCCTTCTCGATCGCCTCCGACGTGCGCACGGAGTCGTCGGAGACCCCGGACGCCGACTTGCCCGCCAGGTCGTCGTGCTTCCAGGAGTGGGCGCCCGCCTCGTGCCCCTCTTCGGTGATGCGGGCCGCGATGTCCGGGAACTCCGCGGCCAGCATGCCCAGCAGGTAGAACGTGCCCTTCGCGTCGTAGTCGTCCATCGCGTCCAGCAGGCGCTCGGTGTGCTCGCCCGGACCGTCGTCGAAGGTCAGCGCCACGCACGGGACGCGGTCGCAGTCCAGGTCGGCGCGGCCCGGACCCTCGGCGTCCTTCAGCTCCAGCGGGGTGTCGGCCAGGGCCGCCGCGCGCGCCCGTTCGCCGAACGCCGACAGCAGCCCGGTCGCGGCCTCCGCGGAGACCGCAACCCGGCGGCCCTCGGCGGCCTCTGACCCGCCGCCGTCCTCCCCGGGAGGGCCGGGCAGCGTCACCACCAAGCCGCCCTCGGTGTCGAAGGCCAGGTCCCGCAGGGGGGATTCGCCGAGCTCGGTGCTCAGCTCCCAGGCGTCCCCCGGACGGACCTCGGGCGCCTGGCCCGCGCCTCCGTCCTCCGCGGCCCCGTCGCCCTCCCCGGAGGCGTCGGCGCCGCCGCTCAAGGGCTCGGCCGACCCGTCCGACTCCAACCCTTCGGGCAGCTCTCCGGGCTCGACCCCGTCGCGCTCCCGCAGTACCCGTGCCACCTCGGCGTCGAGCGCCGCCAGCGCGTCCTCGCCGTGCAGCAGCCCCGTCCACGGCAGCACCGCGCCGGAGGCGCCGTCGAACCACAGCGACTCGCCGTCCACCCGCGGTTCGCCGTCGCCCGTCGCCGCCTCGCGCGCGATCCGCGCCCCGAGCACGTCCCCCGAGGCGGCCAGCAGGTCCAGCCGCTGCTCCAGCGCGGCGGGGCCCTCCCCTCCGTGCTCCTCCATGAAGGCGGTGTGCGCCTCGGCCATGGTGGTGCGCACCTCCCGGCCGAACCCCGGGGCCCCGGGCACCACGGGGTACGTCCACGCGGTGCTCACCTCGCCGTCCCCCGCCGTGTGCCCGACCAGGTCCAGCCCGGGAACGCTCTCCGGGTCGGCCAGCGCCAGGGGCGGGGCCTCGGGCTCCCCGCCGACGACGGCGGCCGCGCCCGGCACCGCGAGCAGGCACAGGGCGGCGGCGGCCGCGAGGAGGTGGCTCGGGCGCAGCCGGGTGCGGAAACGGGTGATGGCGGACTCGGGCACGGGTTCCCACCTGGGCTCGGGGGCCGGTCGGCGGCGCACAGGGCGGGAGCGGTGGGGTGCGCCCCGTCCTCCCGCGGCGGACCGCATCGCGAACATACGGGCAGCGGGGCGGGCGTGCAATCGGGCGGCCGCGGCGCGTCGCGGTCCCTGCCGCGTCGTACCATCCGAATGGTCATGCCCGTGCGCACACCGCAGCACCGGCGATTTCGGATACGTCCTGATAACGAAGTGGTCCCATCGGGAACCTCATGCGGCCGGGTCACGTCCGAAGTGAGATCATCGGCGAGCCGCCGCGCGAGTCGGCGCAGGCCGGTGCAGTAATCCCCGAACCCAGGAGAAACCGAGTATGAGTTACGGTCCACCGCCACCGCAGGGCCCCGGGGGCTACGGGCCGCCTCCGCCTCCGCCCCCGGGAGGCGGCTACGGCGCCCCGCCGCCCCCGCCGAACATGGGCCCGTCGGAGCCGCCGGCCAACAAGGGTGCGGCGATCGCGCTGACGGTCATCGGGTTCCTCTGCTGCAACCTGCTGTCCGGCGTCCTCGGCATCGTGGCGATCGTGACGGCCGAGAGCAACCCGAAGGCCTCGAAGATCTGCCAGATCATCGGCTGGATCTTCGTCGCGATCGGCATCGTCTCCAGCATCCTCTACTTCTTCTTGGTCGCGGCCAGCGGAGCCGGGACGACGACGACCTACTAGTCGCCTCCGTCGCCACAGACCACGTGACCGCCTCGGCCGTTCGGCCGAGGCGGTCTTTCCGTCCGCCCCTCTAACCTGGCGCCATGCCATCGTGGAAGTCCCGGGGCCGCGCCGAGGCGGCCATGGAGAGCCTCGCCCGCAACGGCTACCTGCTGGCCGTCGTGGTGGCCGTGGTCCTGCTGCTCGGCCTGTCCGCCACACTGCAGGAGCTGCTGAGCCGTGACCCCGGCCCCGACTGGCCGGGGCCGCCGCCGTCCTACCGCGACTGGTTGCCCCTGTGCTCCGGCCTGATCGGCGGCGCGGCCGCCATGGCGGCCGCCTGGCCCGGAACACCCCCGCGCCGCCTGGCCCTGGTCGGGCCGGCCGCCCCCGTCGCCGTCCTGGCGGTGTCCCTGGCGCTGTCGCCCGCCGATCCCGGGATGTTCGGCTACACGATGAGCATCCTCGAGGTCTTCGCGATGTTCCTCGCGGCCAACCTGGTCACCTGGCACGCCTCGCGTCGGGCCGTGGCGGTGATGGCGGCCGCCACCACCCTGGCCATCCTCTCCCAGGGGCTGCGCAGCGAGGGGTGGGGCCTCGGCGCGGTCGGCTGGATGCTCCTGCTGGCCACCCTGACGTTCCTGCCCGGCCTGGTGTTGCGCTGGCGCGAACGCGAGCGCGCCTGGCGGGTCGAGGAGGCCCGGCGCGACGAGCGCCTCTCCCTCGCCCGCGACCTGCACGACGTCGTCGCCCACCAGGTCAGCGGCATCGTCGTGCAGGTGCAGGCGCTGCGCCACATCGCCGACCGCGACCCCGCCGTGGTCGCCGCCGCCCTGCCGCAGATCGAGGACGCCGGGGCCGCCGCCCTGGCGGCGATGCGCCGCATGGTCGGTGCCCTGCGCGAGGACGGCGACGCCGCCCCGCTGGAGCCCCACGACCTGGCGGTGGCCCTGCGCGCCCTGGAGGAGCCCGGCGACATCGGCCGCCCGCGGGTGGAGGTCGCCGTCGAGGGCGACCCCGGCGCGCTTCCCGAGGAGACCGCCTCGGCGGTGCTGCGCATGTCCCAGGAGGCGGTGACCAACGCGCGCCGCCACGCCCGCGACGCCTCCCTGGTGCGGGTCGAGCTGGCGGCCGACGCGTCCGGGGCGCGGCTGCGCGTCGCCGACGACGGCCGGGGCGGCGGTTCGGCGCACGGTGCCGGCGGGGGATACGGTCTGATCGGCATGGCCGAGCGGGCCAAGCTGCTGGGCGGGTCGTTCACCGCGGGCCCCGCGGACGACGCGCCGGGGTGGAGGGTCGTGGCCGAGCTGCCCGCCGGGACGGCCGGGGACGGAGGGGCGCGGTGACGATCCGGGTACTGCTCGCCGATGACCAGGCGATGGTGCGGACCGGCTTCCGGTACATGCTGGAGGCCGAGGAGGGCATCGAGGTGGCCGGGGAGGCGGGGGACGGCCTGGAGGCCCTGCGCCTGGCCGGGGAGCTCCGGCCGGACGTGGTGCTGATGGACATCCGCATGCCCGGCGTCGACGGCCTGGAGGCGACCCGCAGGCTCGCCGGGCCGGGGGTGGCCGACCCCCTCAAGGTGGTCGTGGTGACCACCTTCGACCTGGACGAGTACGTGCACGCGGCGCTGGAGGGCGGCGCGGTGGGGTTCCTGCTCAAGGACGCCGGCCCGGCGCTGCTGATCGAGGCGGTGCGCGCGGCCGCCCGCGGCGACGCGCTGGTGGCGCCGAACATCACGGTGCGGCTGCTCAAGCACTTCGCCCGGCCCGCCCGCACACCCCGCCGCCCCGAGGAGGAGGCGCGCCGCCAGGGGCTGACCGAGCGCGAGCTGGACACCGTGCGGGCGGTGGCCGAGGGGTTGACCAACACCGAGGCCGCCGAGCGGCTCTTCGTGTCGCTGAGCACGGTCAAGACCCACCTGGCGAGCGTCCAGGCGAAGCTGCACGCCCGCAACAGGGTCGAGATCGCGGCGTGGGCCTACCGTTCCGGCCTGATGGACACCGAGGGCTCCGCGTCCGGATAGGGGCGCGTTCGGGCGGGGCCCGGCCCGCCCCTGGCACCGCCCCTACTCCGCGCCTTCGGTACGGGCCCTGACCGCGGCCATCACGATGGCCTTCAGCTGCTCGGTGATGTCGGCCCGGTCGCGCTCGAAGTCGGCGTCGGTCACCGCGGACGGGTCCTCGGTCGCCAGTTCCAGCCTCGGCGTATGGACGTGCCCGGCCGGGATGTCCCGGCCCGCGGTATCGCGCAGCAGGGTGTTGCGGTAGGCGATCTCATTGGACAGGTACGCCCCGCCGCCGCCCGCGCGCGCCTGGGAGCCCTCGGTCGGGCCGTCCGGGCGCACCACCGGCTCGGTCCCCCCGGCGGGGATCTCGGTCACCTCGGTGTTGTCCACGATCGGGAAGCGCCCCGCGGCGCCTTCAACGATCGCGCGGCGGGGGAGCGTGGACCGGCACCACTGCGGCGGCGGGTCCGGCGCCCCCGTGTCGCCCGGCAGCGGGATCGGCCCCGGCTCTCCGCGGTCCTCGTTGTCCGCCCGGCCGCTGCGCCAGGCGCCGTTGTAGGCCTCCAGGTCGAACCGGCCCTCCTGCCCCCGGCTGACGGTGATCACCGCGTCGGCCGGGGCCGCCGTGGCCCCGTAGTGCGGCATCAGGGTCTTCTCGGCCATGCCCTCGGTGAAGTCGCGCCAGCGCACCGGGAACACCGCCGCGCGCACGACCGCCGTGTGCCCCCCGGCCTCGAACGAGGTGCCGTGCAGGGCCAGCGCCGCCGCGCCCGACGGGTTGGACCGGCGCACGTCCTCGTCGAGCCCGAACGGGTCGAACCCGGTGACGATCACCCTGAGCTGCCGGTCGTCGGGGGCGAACACCAGGTCGTCGTGGCCGCGGGAGGCGTACTCCAGGCGGCGCAGCAGCGCGGCGCGCTCCTCGGCGGCCAGCCCGAACGGGGGCTCCCAGGAGCGCAGGATCGCGGCGAGGGCGAGCCGCGCCCAGTACAGGGGCCGGTCGTCCCCGGCCTGCCCGCTGCGGACCGCCTCCGACCAGAGCCGGTGCCCATGCGAGGTGACGATCCGCGCGGCCTCATCGGCCCCGGCGGCCCCCTCCAGGTCGGCGGTGAACAGCGGAGCCGCCGCGGCGAACCCGGAGCGGCGCAGCAGCAGCCGCGGCGCCTCCCGTCGGGCGCGGTCCTCCTCGGCGGTGGTGGGGGTGGCGTCCATGGCTCCATGTTCGCGGGTCGTCGGTCGGAACGGGGCGTGAGTCTACATGCCCGCAGCGACACCGGACCCGATGCGGCGGTGCTCGCGGCGGACGGGTGAGGCCCGGCGCGATCCGGGGTAGACCCGGCCTGTGGCGGCGTTCACACGCCGCCGACGACCGGACCCCACGCTCTCGATGGAGAGAGATCACGCATGCCGTTCACCACCACCCTCCCCGACACCGCCGACCTCGCCGAGCGCGCCACCGCCGCCCTGGAGGCGTGCGGGGTCGTGCACCTCCCCGAGGACGGGGGCGCCCCCGGCCGGGCCCGCACCCCCATCACCGGCGAGGAGCTGTTCCGGCTGGACTTCGGCACCGCCAAGACCACCGAGCAGGCCGTCACCGCCGCGGACGAGGCCTTCCGCCGGGTGTGGCGGGACACCCCCGCCCCCGCGCGCGGGCAGCTCGTGCGCCGCCTGGGCGAGCTGCTGCGCGAGCACAAGCAGGACCTGGCCGACCTCGTCTCGATCGAGGCGGGCAAGATCCGCTCGGAGGCCGCGGGGGAGGTGCAGGAGATGATCGACGTCTGCGACTTCGCGGTGGGCCTGTCCCGGCAGCTCTACGGCCGCACCATGCCCTCGGAGCGGCCCGGCCACCGGCTGATGGAGACCTGGCACCCGCTGGGCGTGGTCGGGGTGATCACCGCGTTCAACTTCCCGGTGGCGGTGTGGTCCTGGAACACCGCGATCGCGCTGGTGTGCGGGAACACCGTGGTGTGGAAGCCCTCCGACACCACCCCCCTGACCGCGCTGGCCTGCGACGCGCTGCTGCGTCGGGCCGCCGCCGACACCGGCGCCCCCGAGGGGCTGCACCGGGTGGTGCTGGGCGGCCGCGAGGTCGGCGAGCACCTGGTGGACGACCCGCGGGTGGCGCTGGTCTCGGCCACCGGGTCGGTGGCCATGGGCCGTGCGGTGGGCCCACGGGTCTCCGCCCGCCTGGGCCGCTGCCTGCTGGAGCTGGGCGGCAACAACGCCGCGGTGGTCGCCCCCTCGGCCGATCTGGACCTGGTGGTGCGCGGCAGCGTGTTCGCCGCCGCGGGCACCGCCGGGCAGCGCTGCACCTCGCTGCGCCGCCTGATCGTGCACGAGGACGTGGCCGAGGAGGTCACCGAGCGCCTCGCCGGGGCCTACCGGCAGCTGCGCGAGCGCATCGGCGACCCCTTCGACGACGGCACCCTGGTCGGGCCGCTGATCTCCGAGCGCGGGCACGCCGCCATGCAGGACGCGCTGGTCCGCGCCCAGGCCGAGGGCGGTGCCGTGGTCACCGGGGGCGGCCGGGTCGGCGAGGACGCCGCGCCCGGGGCCTACTACGTCGAGCCGGCGCTGGTGCGCATGCCCGCGCAGACGCCGGTGGTGGAGGAGGAGACCTTCGCCCCGATCCTGTACGTGATGACCTACCGCACCTTCGAGGAGGCGGTCGGCCTGCACAACGGGGTGCCGCAGGGCCTGTCGTCGGCGCTGTTCACCCGGGACCAGGCCGAGGCGGAGCGGTTCGTGTCGGCGGCCGGGTCCGACTGCGGCATCATCAACGTCAACATCGGCACCTCGGGCGCCGAGATCGGCGGCGCGTTCGGCGGCGAGAAGGAGACCGGCGGCGGCCGGGAGTCGGGTTCGGACTCGTGGAAGGCGTACATGCGCAGGGCCACGAACACGGTCAACTACGGCGGCGAGCTGCCGCTGGCGCAGGGCGTCCCACAGCTGCCCGTCGGTGGCCTCGGGGGCGGCGAAGCGCAG
>NZ_JAQFWP010000017.1 GCF_027706745.1 Nocardiopsis suaedae
GGTGGGGGCGGCGCGCGGGGGGGGGGGCCCCGCGCCGCCGCGGTGCGTTCAGGCGCCCTGTCCGCCGGCGGCCGCGGCGCGGGCGCTCCAGCGGCCCGCCCGCCGCTCGATCTCGATCGGGTGGTCGAAGCACTCCGAGACGAACTTGGAGGTCAGCACCTCGTCGGCCGGGCCGCACGCCACCGTGCGCCCGGCCCGCAGCAGCAGCGCGTGCGTGGTGGTGGCGGGCAGCTCCTCCAGGTGGTGGGTGACCATCACGGTGGCCATGTGCGGGCGCGCGGCGCGCAGCCGGTCCACCGCCGCCAGCAGGCCTTCGCGCGCGGCCACGTCCAGGCCGGTGGCGGGCTCGTCCAGGAGCAGCAGGTCGGGGTCGGCCATCAGGGCCCGTGCGATGAGCACCCGGCCCCTCTCGCCCTGGGAGAGCGTGGTCCACGGGTCCTGGGCCCGGTCGGCCGCACCGAGCAGGGCCAGCAGCTCCCCGGCGCGCGCGTCCTGCCCGGGCGTCGGCTCCCAGCGCGGCGGGATCTCGATGCTGCCGGTGGCGCCGGTCAGCACCACCTCGCGCGCGGGCAGCGCCGACCGCAGGTCGTGGCGGGGGTCGACGTGGCCGATGCGCGCCCGCAGCTCGCGCACGTCCACCCGGCCGAGCCGGTGCCCGAGCACGCGCACGGTGCCCCGGGTGGGGTGGGCGCGCGCCCCGAGGAGTGCGAGCAGGGTGGTCTTCCCGGCGCCGTTGGGGCCGAGCAGCGCCCAGTGCTCGCCCGGGCGCACCGCGAGGGTCACCTGGTCGAGCAGGAGCTTTCCGGTGCGGACCAGGTCCACCCCGTCGGCGTCGATGACGTTCCGGTCGCGCTCGTCGGCGGCCACGGGTCACCGTCCTCCCTGGTTCGTGGGCCCTGTCGGACGCCGGATCACCCTACCGCCGGGGACCCCGGGCGCGCGGCGCCGCCCGGCACCGGCCCCTGCACCGGGGGGTAGGCGCGGACCGGGCCGGTGGTCGCGCGGTCGACCTGCGCGTTTACCGTGGGAGGCGACAGTGGGCACATCGCGCCGCGATCGGCGCGGAAGGGGCGCGAGAAGGTGGTAGGGGATCCGTCGGACCGGCCGTGCAAGCTCGTCGTGTGCCGGGGCTGCTGCTGCGGGACCAAGAAGAAGGTCCCCGGGGTGGACCACAAGGCGCAGCTCAAGCGGCTCAGCGGGATCGAGGACCACGAGGGGCGGCCGGTCCCCGTGCGGGTCAGCAAGTGCCTGGGGATCTGCTTCAAGGCCAACGTGGTGGTCGTGCAGCCCTCGTCGAAGGGGCGGGCCGGCGGCGGGCGGCCGGTGTGGCTGGGCGACTTCACCGAGGACCGGCTGGTGGACGAGCTCGACGACTGGCTCTTCCAGGGCGGCCCGGGGGTGGTGCCGGTGCCTGAGCCGCTGGAGCCCCACCTCACCTCCAAGGACGCGAAGAAGCCCAAGAAGAAGAAGCTGAAGAAGCAGCTCAAGAAGAAGCGCAAGCAGGCCGAGAAGGCGCGCGGGGAGCGCACGGCCGCGCCCGCGGAGGGCGGGAAGGGGAAGAAGGGCGCGAAGGGCGGGCGCTCCGCGGACGAGGGCGGCGGCAAGGACGCGAAGAAGTCCAAGGGCAAGAAGAAGAAAAAGAAGAAGTGAGGTGGGCCCCCGGGCCACCCCACTCCCTCTCACCGCTCCGCGCCCCGGGCGCCGCCCGGCGCCGGGGCCCAGACCGCCGCTACGCGGGCGCCGCCACCTTCTCCGGCTCGCCCCCGCCCGGACCGTCGCCCCCGGAGCCGGAGCCGGGCCCCTCGTCCGCCTCCAGGGTGGTCGCCAGCGGCTTCTCCTTGATGAACAGTGACAGGACGAACCCGACCGCCACGATCGGCACCCCGTAGAGGAACACCGGCGGAAGCGCACCCGCGAAGGCCTGCACCACGAAGTCGTGCACCTGGGGCGGGAGGGCCTGCAGCATGTCCGGGGTCAGCGAGCTGAGCCCGGCCTCGCCGCCCTGCATCTGCAGCCCGCCGCCGGGCAGGTCGGCCACCCGCTCGTTGAGCCGCCCGACGAAGACCGACCCGAAGACCGCGATGCCGAACGACGCCCCGATCTGCCGGAAGTAGTTGTTGGCCGAGGTCGCCGTGCCCAGGTACCGCGCCGGGGCCGCGTTCTGCACGATGAGCACCAGGTTCTGCATCACCATGCCCACGCCCAGGCCCAGGACGAGCATCCCGGACGCGTTGTACAGGTAGCCGGTGTCGGCGTCCATCCGGGACAGCAGCACCAGGCCGGCCATGATCACCAGCGTGCCGGCGATCGGGAAGGCCTTGTAGCGGCCGGTGGAGGAGATGAGCCGCCCGGTGGTGATGGTGGCCGCCAGCATGCCCGCCACCATCGGCAGCATCATCAGCCCGGACTCGGTGGCCGTGGCACCGTTGACCATCTGCAGGAAGGTCGGCAGGTAGGACACGGTGGAGAACATCGCGATGCCCACGGTGATCCCGATCAGCGCGGTGAGCACGAAGTCGCGGTTGCGGAACAGCGACAGCGGGATGATGGGCTCGCTCGCCCGGCGCTCGGCCAGCACGAACAGCACGGCGCCGACGACCGCTCCGGCGCCCAGGCCGATGATGACCGGGCTGTTCCAGTCGTACTCGCTCCCGCCCCAACTGGTGAACAGCACGATGCACACGCTGGCCGCGGCGAGCAGCACCGTCCCCAGGTAGTCCAGGCGCGGCCGGGGGCCGTCCGGCTTGGGCAGGTGCAGCACGGCGGCCGCGACGGCCAGGGCCAGGGCGCCCAGCGGCAGGTTGATGTAGAAGATCCACCGCCAGTCCAGGTGGTCGGTGAAGAAGCCGCCGAGCAGCGGGCCGGCCACCGAGGCCAGTCCGAACACGCCGCCCATCAGGCCCATGTAGCGGCCGCGCTCGCGGGCGGGCACCACGTCGGCGATGATCGCCTGCGCGGTGATCATCAGGCCGCCGCCGCCGATGCCCTGCAGCGCGCGGAACGCGATCAGCTGCGGCATGTTCTGGGCGATGCCGCACAGCACGGACCCGATGAGGAACATGCCGATGGCGAAGATGAAGACGTTCTTGCGGCCGAACAGGTCACCGGCCTTGCCGTAGATCGGCATGCCCACCGTCGCGGCGAGCATGTAGGCGGTGACCACCCAGGACAGGTGCTCCAACCCGTTGAGCTCGCCCACGATCGTGGGCAGGGCGGTGGACACGATGGTCTGGTCGAGCGCGCCGAGCAGCATCGTCAGCATGACGCTGAAGAACACCCAGCCGACGTGCGGTTTCTTTCCGCTCTTCCGGCTCGGCGGTGCCGAGGGGTCCTCGGTGCCGGTGGTGGTCATGGATGGATCTCGCTTCCCCGTGGGATGGTTCGGGCGCCGCTCCGGCGGGCGCCGTGTCGGTTCGGTGGGCGGGTGGGCCCGGGGCGGGGGAGGGGCGCCGGGTCAGGCCCGCTCGGCGGGGAGCACGAAGAACTCCCGAAAGGCCTGGAACGTCTCGTCCATGACGCGCTCCAGGTCCTCCCGGAAATCCTCGGGTCCGGGCGCCGGGTCGCAGGGGCCGTGCCCGGACTCCTTGAGCCGGTGCATGGTGAACCGCATCAGCGTGGTGGCCATGAGCGCGCCGAGCTGGGCGCGCGTGCCCTCGGCGTCGCCGTCGCCGAGCCGTTCCGCGATGTCGGCGGCGACCCGCTGCTCGGTCTCGGCGAAGCGGGCCATGACGCGCGGCATCAGCGCGGGCTCCTGCTGTACCAGCCGCTTGCGCTGGTACAGGTCCCGCATGGCCGTGCGGTGCTCCTCCGGGTCGTCGCCGACGAAGGTCATCAGGTAGGCCTTCAGGTCGTCGACGGGGTCCCCCGTCGGGCCGCCCGCGACGAAGACGGCCCGGCCCTCCTCGGACGGGCCCAGCGGGCCGTCGCCCACCAGGGCGTCGTCCTTGGAGGCGTAGTAGTTGAAGAAGGTCCGGGAGGACACGTCCGCGGCGGCGGCGATGTCGTCGACGGTGACCGCGTCCAGCCCGTGCTCCAGGACCAGCCGGACCGCTTCGCGGTGCAGGTTGCGACGGGTCTCGCGCTTCTTGCGCTCGCGCAGTCCCATGGTGGTCCCCCCGTCGGAGCCGGGCCGTCCTCTGACACCCTCCATCTTGCAGCCTCTGCAAAAATGCGGCAACTGAATTTCTGCGTGATCTGAATCCCAGGCGGACGGGGGAATAACGGGAACGCCGGAGGGGGCCGCCGTGGTCGGCGGCCCCCTCCGGCGTCGGTCCCCCCGCGGGTCGGGCCCGGAGTCAGGCCCGGGACTTCTCCTGGGAGGCGAACTGGGTCCGGTACAGCGCCGTGTACAGCCCGCCGCCCGCCAGCAGCTCGTCGTGGGTGCCGCGCTCCAGGATCCGCCCGTCCTCCATGACCAGGATCAGATCGGCCTCGCGCACCGTCGCCAGCCGGTGGGCGATCACCAGCGAGGTGCGGCCTTCCAGCGCGGTGGCCAGCGCCTCCTGCACCGCCGCCTCGGACTCGGAGTCCAGGTGCGCCGTCGCCTCGTCCAACACCACCACCGAGGGCCGCTTGAGCAGCAGCCGCGCGATGGCCAGCCGCTGCTTCTCGCCGCCGGAGAGCCGGTACCCGCGGTCGCCGACCATGGTGTCCAGGCCGTCCGGCAGCGTGTCGAGCAGGTGGCCGAGCTGCGCCGCCCGCATCGCCTCCACCAGCTCCTCGTCGGAGGCCTCCGGCCGGGCGTAGCGCAGGTTGGCGCCGACGGTGTCGTGGAAGAGCTGGGCGTCCTGGGTGACCACGCCGACCGCGTCGCGCACCGAGCCGAAGGTCGCCCCGCGCAGGTCGGTGCCGCCCAGGCGCACCGCGCCCTCGGTCGGGTCGTACAGCCGCGAGACCAGGTGGGTCAGCGTCGTCTTCCCCGCCCCCGACGGGCCGACCAGCGCCACCAGCGACCCGGCCGGCGCGGTGAAGGACACCCCGCTGAGCACCTGGGTGTCGTCGCCGGAGGCCGCCTGCGGCGTCAGCTCCAGGGAGGACAGCGAGGATTCGGCGGCGGTGGGGTAGCGGAAGGAGACCCCGTCGAACGCCACGTCCAGCGGCCCCTCCGGCAGGGGGCGGGCGCCGGGCGCCTCGTCGATCATCGGCTCCAGGTCCAGCACCTCGAAGACCCGGTCGAAGCTGACCAGCGCCGTCATCACCTCCACGTGCACGTTGGACAGCGCGGTGATCGGCGCGTACAGCCGGGTGAGCAGGGTGGCCAGCGCCACCAGGGTTCCCAGCTCGAAGGCGCCGCCGACGACGAGGGCGCCGCCCACCCCGTAGACCACGGCGGTGGCCACGGCGGTGATCAGCCCGATCATGGTGAACAGCAGGCCGCCGACGACGGCCTGGGTGACGCCGATGTCGCGCACCCGCCCGGCCCGGTCGGAGAAGGCCGCGGCCTCCTCCTCCGGGCGGCCGTACAGCTTGACCAGCATCGCCCCGCCGACGTTGAACCGCTCGGTCATCAGCGAGCTCATCTCGGCGTTGAGGTTCATCCCGTCGCGGGAGATCCCGGCCAGGCGGCGGCCGATCAGCTTGGCGGGGATGAGGAACAGCGGCACCAGCACCAGCGCGGCCAGGGTGATCTGCCAGGACAGCACGAACATGGTGGCCAGCACCGCCACCGTGCTGATCAGGTTGGACACGATCGACTGCAGCACCGAGGTGATGGCGCGCTGGGCGCCCACCACGTCGGTGTTGAGGCGGCTGATGAGCGACCCGGTCTGGGTGCGGGTGAAGAACGCCAGCGGCATCCGCTGCACGTGCGTGAAGACCTGGGTGCGCAGCAGGTAGATGACGCCCTCGCCGATGCGGGAGGACATCCACCGGTTGGTCAGGTTGAGCACGGCCTCCAGGACCGCCAGCCCGGCCACGGCCAGGGCGAGCGACGCCACCAGGCCGGTGTCCCGGTTCGCCACGCCCTGGTCGATGATCTGCTTGAGCAGCAGCGGGTTGGCGACCACGATCGCCGACGCCAGCGAGGTGCCGACCACGAACAGCACGATGGAGCGCCAGTGCGGGCGGGCGTAGCCCACGATGCGCCGGGCGAGGCCCTTGGGCAGCGCGCTCTGCTTCGCGCTGCCGTCGTTGACCAGGGAACGGTATATCGGGGGACCGCCCCCGCCCATCATCGCCATTTCGACCTCATTCGCCTTCGGGACAACGCGCGGAACGCAGGGGAGGCGCGGCGAACCCGGCGCAGCCCTGCAGCGTCGTCAACAGCCCTCGCGGGCGCCCTGTTCCCGGGGCCGAGCAGGCGCCGAAGAGGTCGCACGCGCGGGAATACGCGGGAAACGGGGCCGGAACCGGCCTTCGTGGTACGGCGCGGTCCGCCTCCGCACCGCCGCCGCGTCCGGCCCCGGCACGGCGGCCGCGCCCGGAATCCGCGCCCAGAAGCCCGTCCTCAGAGCCCGCGCCCGGAGGCGGCGTGCCGAGCCCGCTCAGAGACTGGGCGACAGGCGGTTCAGCGTCGCGCTGGTGGAGCGCCCCCGGGTGAGCGGGAGCTCCCAGAAGTCGGCCCCGAGGGCCTCGGCGCCGCGCCGTTTGGCGTCGGTGTGCGGGTCGCCGGAGGTGATGGCGAGCGCGGCGGGGTCCATCGGGCGCAGCAGGTCGGCGTAGGCGTCCCAGCCGTTGACCTCGGGAGGCCCGGAGACGATGAACACGCCGTCGACACAGCGCAGGGCGGCCAGCAGCTCGGCGCGCTCCTCGTCGGGGTTGACGGGGCGGTCGGGGCCCTTCCAGGCGCTGACCCGCCGGTCGTCCTCGACGCCCACGACGAGCGGCAGGCCGCGGTCGCGGATGGCGGACAGGAAGCGCAGGTGGCCCACGTGGAGCACGTCGAAGACCCCGGTCACCACGGCGGGGGACGCGCCCCCCGGCGGCCCGGCGATCCAACGGGCCGTCAGCGCGGGAACCTCCATGGGCATGTGCACACCTTCACACGATCGACCGGACGCGGAGCGGCCGCGGGCGGGGCTTGTCCGCCCGCCCCAACATATCCCCGGCAGAGGCCGTTCCCCACGCACGGGGCGCCCGTCGGCGCGCGCCGCCCGTGAGGCGGTGCCCACACCGGCCGACCGGCGGCCCGGCGGACCCCGGGAACGACGAAGGCCGGGTCCGTTCGGACCCGGCCCCCGGCCGTGTGCGGAGCGGGCGACGGGAATCGAACCCGCATGGCCAGCTTGGAAGGCTGGAGTTCTACCATTGAACTACGCCCGCATGGCTCCGGTCCCTCTGAGTTTCCTCTAGACTCGTTGAGCCGACGGGGACAAGACTACAGTCTCCGCAGCGTTGGTCGTACACCCGGACGGCGCGGCCGGCGCGAGCAGTACGGGGAGTAGCGCAGCTTGGTTAGCGCGCATGCTTTGGGAGCATGAGGCCGCGGGTTCGAATCCCGCCTCCCCGACGAGACGTCTATGGCTCCAGGTCCGGGGGCGGTGCGGCTCCCGAGGGCCGTGAGCCCCCGCCGTTCTGCCCTAGACTTGGTGTGATCAGCAGGGGGACGAGTGCGGGACCGGGTCAGGTCCCCGCTCAAGGCCCCGCGGCTCGGATCACTGACTGCTCGGCCGGTGCCGTCCCGGACACCGCGGCCTTGCGTCGTGCCCTGCGTGCCGGGTCGTCCCGGAAAACAGCCGGAAATCTAGGAGTACCGCCCCGTGAAGACCGATGTCGAGGAGCTCAGCCCGACCCGGGTCAAGCTGACCATCGAGGTTCCGTTCAAGGAGCTGGACCACGCCTTCGACGAGACCTACAAGTCGCTGGCCAAGCAGGTCCGGATCAAGGGCTTCCGCCCGGGTAAGGCGCCGGCCCGGCTGATCGACCGCTACGTCGGCCGCGGTGCGGTGATCAGCGAGGCGGTGAACCACGCCGTTCCGGAGCTCTACAACGAGGCCATCCAGAAGGAGGAGGTCTTCGCGCTCGGCCAGCCCGACGTGGAGATCACCAAGCTCGAGGACAACGACGAGCTGGCCTTCACCGCCGAGGTCGACGTCCGCCCCAAGTTCGAGGTGTCCGACTGGGAGGGCATCGAGGTCACGGTCGACGACGCCGAGGCCTCCGACGAGCAGGTCACCGAGCAGCTGGGCAACCTGCGCGAGCGCTTCTCCACCCTGGCCGGCGCGGACCGCCCGGCCGCGGAGGGCGACCACGTGTCCATCGACCTGTCCGCCGCGATCGACGGCGAGAAGCTGGAGGACGTCCAGGCCAGCGGCGTCTCCTACGAGGTCGGCACCAACACCATGCTCGAGGGCCTGGACGACACCCTGACGGGCATGTCCGAGGGCGACGAGGCCACCTTCACCACGAAGCTGGTCGGCGGCGAGCACGAGGGACAGGACGCCGACGTCACCGTCACGGTGCACAGCGTCAAGGTCAAGGAGCTGCCGGAGCTGGACGACGAGTTCGCCCAGCTGGCCAGCGAGTTCGACACCATCGAGGAGCTGCGCGCCGACGTGCGCAACCGCCTCGGCGAGATGCGCCGCGTCCAGCAGCTCTCCCAGGCCCGCGACCGCGCCATGGAGAAGCTGGTCGACTCGGTCGACATCCCGCTGCCGGACTCGGTCGTCGACGAGGAGGTCGACCGCCGCCGCCAGAGCCTGGAGAACCAGCTCCAGCAGGGCGGGCTGACCAAGGAGTTCTACCTGGAGTCCCAGGGCCAGAGCGAGGAGGAGTTCGACGAGGAGCTGAAGACCAGCGCCCGTTCGGCCGTCAAGGCCGGCTTCGTCCTCGACCAGCTCGCCGTCCAAGAGGAGCTGTCCGCCGGCCAGGAGGACCTGACCGCCTACGTCGTCGAGCAGGCGCAGCGCATGGGCGTCTCCCCCGACCAGCTCGCCCAGCACCTGGTCCAGTCCAACCAGCTGCAGATCGCCTACACCGAGGTCGTCCGCTCCAAGGCCATGGACCTGGTCCTGGAGAAGGCCAAGGTGTCCGACGAGTCCGGCAACCCCGTCGAGACCGCCCAGGGCGGCGACGACGAGGCCGAGGCCCCCGCCGACACGTCGGCCGCCGAGGAGTCCGAGGCCGAGGCCGAGGACGAGAAGTCCGAGTAAGGCTTTCGCTCTGACGCTCTGGGCCCCCGGCCGCGCCGCGCGCGTGGGCCGGGGGCCCGTTCGCTTTCTGCGGAATGCGCGGCCTTCCGGGCCGCCCCCATGCGCTCAAAGCGAACAGGCCCGCGAAGCGTGCGAGCGGGACCGTGAAGAGCGTTAGTGTCGCAAGCGTCGCAACCGTTTCGATTTCGGAGCAGGTGACGAGAGTGCCGCCGACCCAGAACGAGTCCACGCGAGTCGAAGCCCGTACGGCCGAGTCGCCTATTCCCCCGGTGTTCGAGCAGACGTCGCAGCGTCTGCTGCGCCAGCGCATCATCTTCCTCGGCCAGCAGGTCGACGACGAGATCGCCAACCGCATCGTGGGTGAACTGCTGCTGCTGTCCGCCGAGGACCGCCAGCGGGACATCACGCTGTACATCAACTCGCCGGGCGGTTCGGTCACCGCCGGTATGGCGATCTATGACGTCATGCAGTACATCCCCAACGACGTGCGCACCGTCAGCATGGGCATGGCCGCGTCCATGGGCCAGTTCCTGCTGTGCGCCGGCGCCACGGGCAAGCGCTTCGCCCTGCCCCACGCCCGCGTGATGATGCACCAGCCGATCGGCGGGATCGGGGGCACCGCCTCCGACATCCGGATCCTCGCCGACGACCTGCTGTACGTGAAGAAGATGTTCCAGGAGCGCATCGCCTTCCACACCGGCCAGACGGTGGAGCAGATCGAGAAGGACTCCGACCGGGACCGCTGGTTCACCGCCCAGGAGGCCAAGGACTACGGGTTCATCGACGAGGTGCTGGAGGGCACCCTCGACGTCTCCGGCCAGTCCTGAGGGGCCGAGTCACGCCTGAGGAGTCCGGGACCGGTTACCCCCGAAGTACGGTGCATGTGGAGGGCCAGAACATGAACGAGTACGCGTACAAGGCGTTCGGCGCCGGCGGCATGGCTCCGCCGAGCCCGCAGAACCGCTACATCCTTCCGTCGTTCGTCGAGCGCACCTCGTACGGCGTCAAGGAGATGAATCCGTACAACAAGCTCTTCGAGGAGCGGATCATCTTCGTCGGCGTGCAGATCGACGACACGTCGGCCAACGACATCATGGCGCAGCTGCTCACGCTGGAGCAGATCGACGCCGACCGCGACATCCAGATGTACATCAACTCGCCGGGCGGGTCGTTCACGTCGCTGATGGCGATCTACGACACGATGCAGTTCGTCCGCCCCGACGTGCAGACGGTGTGCATCGGCCAGGCGGCCTCCGCCGCCGCGGTGCTGCTGGCCGGGGGGACGAAGGGCAAGCGCGGCTGCCTGCCCAACGCGCGGATCCTGATCCACCAGCCCGCCACCGACGTCACCCGCGGCCAGGCCAGCGACATCGAGATCCAGGCGAACGAGATCATGCGGATCCGTAAGCAGCTGGAGTCCACGCTGGCCAAGCACACGGACAAGACGGAGGAGGAGATCTCGCAGGACATCGAGCGGGACAAGATCCTCACCGCGGAGGAAGCCAAGGACTACGGCATCGTCGACTTCGTCCTGCCGTACCGCAAGACCTCCCTGAAGTAGGCGGTGTCCGCGGGCCCGGACGGGCCCGCGGGCCCGTCCTCGGGGCCCGGCCCCACACGCCGCGGGCGATCGGGTGGTGAAGCCGGTCTCCCTCTTCGCTTACGCTCGTAAAGAGCGACGCACAGATCACCCCGCACGGAGTCGGCGCCAAAGGGCATATCCTGCAAGAGCGGATAGGCCCGCTGGGGACGCCTCGTACCGCGGACCGCGCAGCGGGCGCACGGGCGCCGTTGACGGGGCGGCCTACGTTTTAAGGAGTGGCTGGGTGGCACGCATCGGCGACGGTGGAGACCTGCTGAAGTGCTCGTTCTGCGGCAAGAGCCAGAAGCAGGTGAAGAAGCTCATTGCCGGCCCGGGTGTGTACATCTGTGACGAGTGCATCGACCTGTGCAATGAGATCATCGAGGAGGAGCTCGCCGACTCCACCGAGCTCAAGTGGGACAGCCTCCCCAAGCCGCGCGAGATCTACGAGTTCCTCGACTCCTACGTGATCGGCCAGGACCAGGCGAAGAAGGCGCTGTCGGTCGCGGTCTACAACCACTACAAGCGGGTCCAGTCCGAGGGCGACCGCCCCCGCGACGAGGACGTGGAGATCGCCAAGTCCAACATCCTGCTGCTGGGCCCCACCGGTTCGGGCAAGACGCTGCTCGCCCAGACCCTGGCCAAGATCCTCAACGTCCCCTTCGCCATCGCCGACGCCACCGCGCTCACCGAGGCCGGGTACGTCGGCGAGGACGTGGAGAACATCCTCCTCAAGCTGATCCAGGCGGCCGACTACGACGTCAAGAAGGCCGAGACCGGGATCATCTACATCGACGAGGTCGACAAGGTCGCGCGCAAGAGCGAGAACCCCTCGATCACCCGGGACGTGTCCGGGGAGGGCGTGCAGCAGGCGCTGCTGAAGATCCTGGAGGGCACCACCGCCAGCGTGCCGCCGCAGGGCGGGCGCAAGCACCCGCACCAGGAGTTCATCCAGATCGACACCACCAACGTGCTGTTCATCTGCGGCGGGGCCTTCGCCGGGCTGGACCGCGTGATCGACCAGCGGGTCGGCAAGCAGGGGATGGGCTTCAACGCGGTGCTGCGCTCCTCCTCCGAGCACAAGGCCGAGGACCTGTTCACCGACGCCATGCCCGAGGACCTGCTGAAGTTCGGGATGATCCCGGAGTTCGTCGGGCGGCTGCCGGTCATCACCAATGTGCACAACCTCGACCGCGAGGCGCTGGTGCGCATCCTCACCGAGCCGCGCAACGCCCTGGTCAAGCAGTACCAGCGGCTGTTCGAGCTGGACAACGTGGAGCTGGAGTTCAGCGAGGACGCCCTGGAGGCCATCGCCGAGCAGGCCATCATCCGCGGCACCGGCGCGCGCGGGCTGCGGGCCATCATCGAGGAGGTCCTGCTCTCGGTGATGTACGAGGTCCCCAGCCGCGAGGACGTCGGCCAGGTGATCATCACCCGCGAGGCGGTCCTGGAGCACGTGAACCCCACGATCGTCCCGCGTGTGGAGCCGGGTGACGAGCCCGAGGAGAAGAGCGCCTGAGGCGCCCCTAGAGCAGCGACGGAGCGGCCGCCCCTCAGCGGAGGGCGGCCGCTCCGTCGTCGTCCGCGGGGCCCTCGATGATCTCGACAAAAGTGCTGTCGAAACCGCCGGAGTGACAGCACCTTCGTCGAGATCATCGCTAGGAGTTCAGTGCCTCGTCCATGCGGTTGATGTCGGCCTGCTGCTCGGCGATGACGTCGTTGGCCATCCGCAGCACGTCGGTGTCCTTGCCGTCGATGGTGACGTCCTCGGCCATCTCGATGGCGCCCAGGTGGTGCTCGGTCATCAGCTCGACGAACAGCGCGTCGAACTCCTCGCCCTCGGCGGCCTCCAGCTCGTCCAGCTGGTCCTGGACGAGCATGCCCGGCATGTCGGTGTGGTCCACCTCGATGGGGCAGGCGGCCAGGGCGCCGCCGCCGTGGTGGCCGCCGCCGTCCTCGACCCCGGCCTCGCCGTCGCGCCACTGGGTGAGGCCGCAGGAGTCGGCGTAGTTGGGGTTGCCCTCGGCGGGCCCGTAGACGTTGGTCTCCAGCCAGGCCTCCATGGCCTCGACCTCGGGCCCCTGGGCGTCCTCGATGCGGTCGGCGATCTTCTCCACGTCGCCGTCGTCGACCCGGTCGGGGACCATCGCCGTCATGTCGAGGGCCTGCTTGTGGTGCTCGATCATCTTGAGCACGTAGACCACGTCGGCCTCGTTGTGGGTGATCTCCTGGTTGGCGGCGTCGATCTGCTCCTGGGAGGCGGGCGAGGCGGACTCGCCGGGGCCGCCGGGCATCAGCACGTCGGGCTCGTCGCCGGAGCCCTCGCCCGAGCAGGCGGTGGCCGCGGCGAGGAGGAGGGCGGCTCCGAGCGCCAGGGTGGGACGCGGCACGGGGGGCTCCTCTCGGCGGGGGAAGCGCGGCGGTCGGCCGCTTCGGGATGTCTACTGTCATCAGGGCGGGTTTGTCCAGTATCCGATCCGTCGCCACATCGTGACGCGCGGTGTGCGCACGCACTGAACTGCGCTGATCGCCGTGTGTAGTGATTTATATCGATTTTACTCATGGTCGCGGTTCGTGTGGATATGTATCTTCTTCGTGTTCACCTTCGGTATCGGCGACGATGAGGAGCCCCCATGCCGAGATCCCCCCGGGTGTCCACGAGACGCCCGCTGCGTCGGCGTCCGCTGCGTCGGCGCGTGCTGAGCACGGCCGTGACCCTCCTGGCCGCCGCGGGACTGACCGCCTCCGCGCTGCCGGCCCAGGCGGGCACCCCCGTCGACGAGATCGACAAGAGCGACAACGTCGAGCTGACGGCCAACCTGCCCAAGCCCGAGGGGTTCGAGCCCACCAACTCCGACCTGGCCTTCACCGGTGACCACGTCATCGTCGGCAACTACAACGGCTTCGTCATCCACGACGTCTCCGAGCCGTCCGAGCCGGAGATCACCGCCGCGGTGCTGTGCCCGGGCGGCCAGGCCGACGTGTCGGTCAGCGGGGACCTGCTCTACTTCTCCGTGGAGTACCCGCGGGCGAACGACGAGTGCGGCGCCCCGGAGAGCACCCCCGAGGACCCGGAGGCGTTCGAGGGCATCCGGGTGTTCGACATCTCCGACAAGGCGAACCCCGAGTACATCGCGTCGGTGCGCACGGACTGCGGGTCGCACACCAACTCGCTGATCCAGGGCGAGGAGAGCGACTACATCTACGTGTCGTCGTACGCGCCCTCGGAGAAGTACCCGAACTGCCAGCCGCCGCATGACAAGATCTCCGTCGTCGAGGTCCCCAAGGACGACCCGCAGGACGCGGCGGTCGTCGCCCAGCCGGTGCTGTTCCCCGACGGCGGCAATGAGGACCAGGACGGCCTGCTGCGGCCGACCCAGGGCTGCCACGACATCACCGTCTACGCCGAGAAGGGCCTGGCCGCCGGGGCGTGCATGGGCGACGGCATCATCATGGACATCAGCGACCCGCTGCAGCCCGAGGTCATCGAGACCGTGCGCGATGAGAACTTCGCGTTCTGGCACTCGGCGACGTTCACCAACAAGGCCGACGGCGTCATCTTCACCGACGAGCTGGGCGGCGGCGGTGCGGCCACCTGCAATGCCGAGGTCGGGCCGGAGCGCGGAGCGGACGCCATCTACGGCCTGAAGGCCAAGCCCGCCAAGGGGGAGCGGCCCGCGAAGGCGGAGCTGACCTTCAAGAGCTACTACAAGATCCCGCGCCACCAGGGCGACACCGAGAACTGCGTGGCGCACAACGGCTCGCTGATCCCGGTGAAGGGCGAGAACTACTTCGTCCAGGCCTGGTACCAGGGCGGGGTGTCGGTGATCGACTTCAACGACCTGGAGAACCCGAAGGAGATCGCCTACTTCGACCGCGGCCCGGTGTCCGACACCGAGCTGGTGCGGGGCGGCAGCTGGTCGGCGTACTACTACAACGGGTACGTCTACTCGGCCGAGCGCACCCGCGGGTTCGACGTCCTCCGCCTGGACGACGAGCGGCTCGACCGTGCCGAGAAGGTGCGGTTCGACGAGCTGAACCCGCAGAACCAGGTCCGCTACTGAGGACCTCCGGCCGGGGGCCGGGCCGCTCCGGCGGCTCTGGGCCCCGGCCGCCCGCCCCGCCCTGTCCCGGTTGCGGACGCGGTAGCCGGTTTACGGACGTCCTAACGTCGGTTCATTCCGGTCCGAAAGCCGGGCGGCAGGGGAGGGGCGGGCGCCGTGCCCTGGGCCCACCCGCGGGCCCACGCGCACCCGTTCCGGCGTGCACGAATTCCCGGTCCGTGCCTGGATTGCCACGATGGGCACCGGCGACGGATGAACCGCGCAGTGTGTCGAATCGGAAGCGGTCCGGATTACCCCTCTGTACAGGAGGGGACCGGTCTATGTAGTTTGCCCGTGTTTTCGGCTCTCATCGACGAAGGAGTCCGGATGCCGACATCCCCCCGGCCGCTCCGGCGGTCCCCGCTCGCGCGCGCCGCGCGCCTCGGCATCGCTCTGACGGGCGCGGCCGCCCTGGCCATCGGCCTCGCCCCCGCCGCCGGTGCGGCCGATACCGGCGGGAGCGGCACCGACAAGAGCGACAACATCGAGCATCTCGCCAACCTCCCCAAGCCCGAGGGGTTCGACAGCACCTCGGCCTATAACTCGGACCTGGCCTTCACCGGCGACTACGCCATCGACGGCAACTACAACGGCTTTGCCGTCTACGACATCTCCGAGCCCGAGGAGCCCGAACTCGTCACCACCGTCCTGTGCCCGGGCGGGCAGGGCGACGTGTCGGTCAGCGGGGACCTGCTGTACTTCTCCGTCGACTACCCGCGGGAGAACGCCGACTGCGGGGCCGCCGCGAGCACCCCGGCCGATGCGGACGCCTTCGAGGGGATGCGGGTCTTCGACATCTCCGACATCGAGAGCCCGGAGTACGTTGCGGCGGTGCCGACCACCTGCGGGTCGCACACCAACTCGCTGGTGCAGGGCGAGGAGACGGACTACATCTACGTGTCGTCGTACGCCCCGTCGGAGCGGTACCCGAACTGCCAGCCGCCGCACGACCTGATCTCGGTGATCGAGGTCCCGAAGGACTCCCCTGAGGACGCGGCGGTCGCCTCCGAGCCGGTGCTGTTCCCCGACGGCGGCAACCCGCCCGGCACCCCGAGCCGGGAGACCAGCGGCTGCCACGACATCACCGTCTACGCGGAGAAGGACATCGCGGCGGGCGCCTGCATGGGCGACGGCGTGGTCATGGACATCAGCGACCCGGTGAACCCCGAGGTCATCGAGACCGTGCGGGACGACAACTTCGCGTTCTGGCACTCGGCGACGTTCACGAACAAGGGCGACGGTGTCATCTTCACCGACGAGCTGGGCGGCGGCGGTGCGGCCACCTGCAACGCCGAGATCGGGCCGGAGCGCGGCGCGGACGCCATCTTCGGGCTGAAGAGCAAGAAGGGCAACAAGAACCGCCCGGCCGAGGCAGAGCTGACCTTCAAGAACTACTTCAAGATCGACCGCTTCCAGGAGGACACCGAGAACTGTGTGGCGCACAACGGCTCACTGATCCCGGTGAAGGGCAAGAACTACTTCGTCCAGGCCTGGTACCAGGGCGGGGTGTCGGTCATCGACTTCAACGACCTGGAGAACCCGAAGGAGATCGCCTACTTCGACCGGGGCCCCTTCACCGAGGGCATCAGCGGGTCGTGGTCGGCGTACTACTACAACGGCCACATCTACTCCTCGGAGATCCAGCAGGGCTTCGACGTCCTGAAGGTGACCGACAAGCGGCTCAAGCGCGCCGAGAAGGTGCGGTTCGACGAGCTGAACCCGCAGAACCAGCCGCGCTACTGACCCCGGTCCCGCCCGCCCCACCCTTCCCCACCCCCGCTGTCCGCCCGCCCCGTGACCCGGGGCGGGCGGCGTACCGACGGGGCCGCGATCTGGGCCCGCATACGCCCGGCCGGCCCCGCCCCTCCCACGGAACGAGGAGTTCTGCATGTCGCTATCCCCCAAGCGCAGACGGCTCGGGCGCCTCGGCGCCGCCGTCGCGGGCGCGGCGGGCCTGGCGCTGAGCCTGGTCGTGGCGCCTCCGGCCGCGGCGGACACCCCGCCGGCCGACTCGGTCACCAGTGACAACATCGAGCACGTGGCCCACCTGCCCAAGCCCGAGGGTCTGGAGAGCACCAACTCGGACCTGGCCTTCACCGGCGACTACGCCATCGGGGGCAACTACAACGGCTTCGTCATCTACGACATCTCGGAGCCGGAGGAGCCCGAGGTCGTCAGCACGGTGCTCTGCCCGGGCGGGCAGGGCGACGTGTCGGTCAGCGGGGACCTGCTCTACTACTCGGTGGACTACCCGCGCGAGAGCGCGGACTGCGGGGCCGCCGAGAGCAGCCCGGCCGACGCCGACGCCTTCGAGGGGATGCGGGTCTTCGACATCTCCGACAAGGAGAACCCGCAGTACGTGGCGGCGGTGCCGACGGCGTGCGGGTCGCACACCAACTCGCTGGTGCAGGGCGAGGAGACGGACTACATCTACGTGTCGTCCTACTCGCCGTCGGAGCGGTATCCGAACTGCCAGCCGCCGCACGACCAGATCTCGGTCATCGAGGTGCCCAAGGACGCGCCGGAGGACGCCAACCTGGCCAGCGAGCCCGTCGTCTTCCCCGACGGCGGCAACCACGACCAGGACAACCTGCTGCTGCCGACCCAGGGCTGCCACGACATCACCGTGTGGGCGGAGAAGGACATCGCGGCCGGGGCCTGCATGGGCGACGGCGTGATCTTCGACATCAGCGACCCGCTGCAGCCCGAGGTCATCGAGACCGTGCGCGATGAGAACTTCGCGTTCTGGCACTCGGCGACGTTCACGAACAAGGGCGACGGCGTCATCTTCACCGACGAGCTGGGCGGTGGCGGCGCTCCCACCTGCACCCCCGAGGTCGGGCCGGAGCGCGGCGCGGACGCGATCTTCAAGCTGAACGTCAAGGAGGGCAAGGGGGACAAGCCGGCCCGTGCCGACCTGAAGTTCCGCAGCTACTACAAGATCGACCGGCACCAGGGCGGCGAGCAGAACTGCGTGGCGCACAACGGCTCGCTGATCCCGGTGAAGGGCAAGAACTACTTCGTGCAGTCCTGGTACCAGGGCGGCGTGTCCATCATCGACTTCAACAACCTCAAGAAGCCCGAGGAGATCGGCTACTTCGACGCCGATGACCGGGTGGACGAGGACGTCGAGGTGAACACGAACACCTGGTCGACGTACTACTACAACGGCTACATCTACTCTTCGGACATCTCCCGGGGCTTCGACGTGCTCAAGGTCGACGACAAGCGCCTGGAGAAGGCCGAGGACGTCGAGTTCGACGAGTTCAACCCGCAGAACCAGCCGCAGTACTGAGGGCAGGAGCCTTCAGGCGACTGAGTGACGCGTAGGGCCGCCGCCCCGCTGGGGCGGCGGCCCGTCCGTGTCGGTGGGGGAGTAGGGGGTCTCTACAGGTCCCGCCGACGAACGTCCCTGATGAAGGAGGCCCACTCAGAGGCCGGGAACGAGAGGTGCCCGAGCCCGCGGTTCTGCGTGTCACGGACGGCGATGCCGTGGGCGGAGGTCGCGGCGACCTCGACGCAGTTGCCGCCGGTCTGGTTGCTGTATCTGGATTTGTGCCAGGGGCCTGCAACCTCGACGCAGTTGCCACCCGTAGTGTTGCTGTAGCTGGACTTACGCCAGTACATGTGAGTCACCGAAGTTCTCCCAATGCGGTGGAGATGAGCGAGCATGAAGTCGTCACAGGGAACGCTGCGCCCCTCAGCTCCTCAAACACTCGTGTGTAGTCGCTGACGTCTTGTGCCGCTTCGACGAGTGTGCCTGCGATCCTGGTCTCCGTGTAGGCGACTCGGCCTCTTTCGGGAGTGGTGAAGAGGCTGAACGTTCCGTCGAGCCCAGGGTGATGACTGCAGTCGAGGGGGACGACCTGGACGGTGACATGCGAGGTCGCGACCATCTCCAGTAGGTGTTCAAGCTGTCTGGACATGATCTCACGACCGCCGATCGGACGACGCAGCACAGCCTCATCCAGTACTGCGGTCATGAGCGGGGGCCGGGATGCCGAATGGACCTTCTGTCGTTCCAGGCGAGCCTGTACCTGCTCGTCGATCTCTTCGTATGTATTCGAGGGCTGCCCAATCTGAATGATTGCGCGTGCGTACTCCTCCGTCTGCAATAGACCTGGAATCAGGAGGGGAGAGTATTCGCGGATCTCCGTCGCCTCTTGTTCGAGTACAGCCACTCCCTGGAACCACTCTGGGAGTCCGCTGTATGTGTTCAGACCCTCCCACATCCGAGTGAGAGTGCCGTCTGTTGAGAGTGCTTGGTCTAGCTGGGCGAGATGCTCCGGTTTGGTGCCTCGCACGCCGCGTTCGAGGCCGCTGATCGTTCCGTAGGACATCATGACCCGCTTGCCGAGCTGTGTTTGCGTCATCCCAGCTTGGAGCCGTAAGCGGCGCAGCTCACGCCCGATCTTCACCCACTGGGGACGACTCCTGTCGGTCATGTCAACCAGATTGAGCTACCACTGAACCAGCGTCAACCGGAATGAATAAGAATTCCCAGTTCAGTTGACTGGCTGGCGGAAGAGAGGGGGTGTCAAGCAGGATCAATACTCAAGCGGCCCCGGTCGGCGGTGGTGCGCCGGACCGGGGCCTGAGCCCACGACCTGGAATGTCAGGTGAGGACCTAATGAGTCACCCTATCCACCCGCCCGACGCCTACAACCTCTTTCTCCTCCTCGCGTGCGACCTGCGGGAGACCTGGAACATCCGGTGGGCGGGGGACGACCACCTCCACCCCGACCTCTACATCGCCGAGCGCCGCACCGAACTCCCGGAGCACGCCCGCGCGGTCGGCGCCACCGGCCGCGTCGCCGCCCGCGACATCGACGAGTTCGCCCGGCGGCTCCGCGACCAGGAGGCCATCGACTGGAGCATCGGTCTGCACCCGCACCGCTGACGCGGTCGACCACCACGGAATGACCGCAGCATGACCGCCGTGGCCCGATTCCCCTGGGGAGCCGCGGACGCCCGACCGGTCCTACGGACCCGCCGTCGGACACCCGCGGGGTGAATCGGGCCACGGCCCGCCGTCTTCTACGCTGGGCCTGTGAGCATCCCGACCCGAGTCACCGCGCCATGAGCAGCAGCAAGCAGAGCGTCCACGAGCGCTACACCGCGATCATCGCCGAGATCATGGGCAGGCGCGTCGAGACCGACATCGACCCCACCACCGAGCGCGTGCGGGAGGTCCTCGACCTCATCGGCGACCCGCAGCGCAGCTACCGGGTCATCCACCTGACCGGGACCAACGGCAAGACGTCCACGGCCCGGATGATCGACGCGCTCCTGCGCGAGCGCCACCTGCGCGTGGGCCGCTACACCAGCCCGCACCTGCGCACCGCCCGCGAGCGGATCGTGCTGGACGGGGAGTCCGTCTCCGAGGAGGCGTTCATCGCCGCCTACGAGGACGTCATCCCCTACATCCGCATGATCGACGAGCGCTCCGACGTCCCGCTCTCCTTCTTCGAGGTCATCACCGTGATGGCCTTCGCCGTCTTCGCCGACGCCCCGGTGGACGTCGCCGTGGTCGAGGTCGGCCTCGGCGGCACTTGGGACGCGACCAACGTCGCCGACGGCGACGTCGCCGTCGTCACCCCGATCGGCATCGACCACACCGACTTCCTCCCCGACACCGTTGAGGGCATCGCCGAGGAGAAGTCGGGCATCATCAAGCCGGGCGCGATCGCCGTCCTCGCCCAGCAGCAGCTCCCCGCCGCCGAGGTGCTCATGCGCCGCGCGGCCGAGGTGGGCGCCACCGTGGCCCGGGAGGGCCTGGAGTTCGGCGTCACCCACCGCGAGGTGGCCATGGGCGGGCAGTTGGTCACCGTCAAGGGCCTGCGCGGCGGCTACGAGAACGTCTTCCTCCCGCTGTACGGCGAGCACCAGGCCAGCAACGCCGCCGTCGCCATCGCCGCCGTGGAGGCCTTCGCCGCCCCGGCCGAGGGCGACGACGAGCTGGACCCCGAACTGATCGGGCAGGCGCTCGGGGGAGTGGAGTCCCCGGGGCGCATGGAGGTCGTGCGGCGTGGGCCCACCGTCATCGTCGACGCCGCGCACAACCCGGCCGGGATCGCGGCGACGGTCGCCGCCGTGGAGGAGTCGTTCGACTTCACCCGCCTGGTCGGCGTGCTGGCGGTGATGGAGGACAAGGACGTCGAGGGCATCCTCGAACCCCTGGAGCCGCTGCTCACCGAGGTCGTGGTGACCCGCAACTCCTCGCCGCGCTCGCTGACCGCCGAGGACCTGGGCGACATCGCCGAGGGGATCTTCGGCAGCGAGCGGGTGCACGTGGCGCCGCGTCTGGACGACGCGATCGACCAGGCGGTGGCCCTGGCCGAGGACACCGGCGAGTTCTCCGGGACGGGTGTGCTGATCACCGGTTCGGTGGTGACGGCGGGCGACGCCGGCCACCTGCTGAAGGGGGACTGATGCGGACCATCTGCGCGGTGGTGCTCGCCTTCGAGGTGATCGTGATCGGGCTGGCCGTTCCGGTCGCGATCCAGCTCAGCGGATTCTCCCCGGCGGTCGCCGGTGCCGTGTGGGGCGGCCAGGCCCTGGCGGCGCTGGTGCTGGCGGCGCTGCAGCGCAAGCACGCATGGGCGCACTGGGCGGGGTGGGTCCTGCAGGCGACCCTGCTGGCGAGCGGGTTCCTGGTGCCGGGGCTGTGGGTGCTGGGCATCATCTTCGCGGGCCTGTGGGTGGCCGGGGTGATGCTGGGCCGCAAGACCGACGCCATGAAGGCCGAGGTCGACGCCCAGGCCGCGGCCGCGCGGGCCGACGGGACCACCGGAGCGGCAGGGGCCGCAGAGGCGAGCTGAGCCCCGCCGAGTGACCCGATGGAGATGCGGTCTCGGGGGCGGCGCCGATCACGGTGCCGCCCCCGAGGTGTCCGTGCCACCGGTGCTGGTCGTCGCGGCCGCCGTACTCGCGGTGTCCTGCGTGATGTGCCTGGTGGGCGGCCTGAAGACCCGCCGCCCGAAGACCCCCGCGGGTCGGCCGGGATGATCTGGGTCTAACGACGGAAGTGGTCCCTGGCCTGGGGGGTGAGGAGCAGGCCGAACACCGCACCGCTGAGGGCGGCCAGGGGCAGGGGGGCCACGGCGGGGACGATTGCGCGGTCGATGGCCGCCGACACCGAAGCGAAGAGGGAGAGTCCGCACACGATCCCTTCGAGAACGAGTGTGCCGACCCGCACTCCGTTGGTGCGACGACCGAAGCGGGCGGCGAGGATGAGGGACGGCACCATGACGCCGAAGGCGACCGTCCCGATCGCCAAGGCGGCGATGCCCACCACGAGGATCAGGATCGCGACCCCGATAGCGGCGAGGGCATCGTAGAAGTCCGCCGGTGGCGCGCTCCCTCCGAGAGGGGAGTCCATGTAGAAGATGAGCACTAGGGCCAGCCCCGCCAGGCCCAGAAGAACCGCGACGGCACTGACCGCTCCTTGGCCCCACAACAGGATGCGCGCGATGAGAACCGGATTGGGTGTCGGGGCGCCCGCCTCCTGGTCGGGCGGGCCGTTCGTCGGCGACAGCGCCCAGGCCGGCTGCCCCTGTGGCCGTGGATATCCCACGTGCGCCTCCTCGCCCTCCGGGGTCGAAGTCGACCCACCGTACAGCCCGAGCAGGAGTGTGCGTTCTACGATGGGCGCTTCTGGGGAGGGGACGTTGTTCAAAACAAGAGGTTGTTCGGTGAATCGCCCCAGGTCAGCGAGGCTGTTCCCCGCACGTGCGGGGATGGACCCTGCATGCGCAGCCTTTCCGGGACCTTGGACGTCTGTTCCCCGCACGCGCGGAGACCGGTCCCTGGCCCCGGCTCCCGAGGGGGCGGTGTCGGCGCCTATCGCGCCGACACCGCCCTCCCTCTCCGGGCTGACCGCCTGAGGGGAAGAGGTGAGCGGTCAGCCGTGTCCTGGGCGCCCCTGTCGCATCGGCGCCTCGGTCGTCAGCAGGTCTCGATGCCCGCGGTGGTGATGAGGTGGCCGCCGTACAGGTAGTAGTAGCCACCGTGCAGGGCCGAGTACGGGGTCTTCACCCACGTGTTGCCGTGGCTGTTCGTCAGCTTGCAGTCGATGGTGATCTTGTCGCCCGCGAACAGGGTCGGCCCGACCACGTTGCCACGGCCGTAAGGGATGTCCCGGTAGCGGGTCCTGGCGGTCTCCACCGTGCGGATGTAGTCGGCGCTGGCCGACGCCACGCTGAAGGCCGGAGCGGACTCCCCGGTGTCCGCGGGGAGGGCCGCGGAGATCCCGGAGAGCGCCATGGCGAAGGCGCCGACGACGGCGGCGCGCTTGCCGAGGGGTGCGAGGCGGGGGGTGAGCGAGGATTTCATGGCGTCCTTCGTTGAATGAGGACCAGCGGGGGGGGAGGCCGTGTACCTCGGCCCAGGAGCGAGGGGCGAACGTTGCGACGCCCGGACGGAGGGCGGTCGCGAACGTCGGCACACGTGCCGGAACGTGAGGCGAACCGGCCGACGAGCACCGATTCGGCTCCTCACGGGACGGCATGCTCGCAGTACGCCGATCCGCCGCGCAAAGAACTTCGACAGAGCTCTAATTCCCCAGCTCGGACCCCCGTGGGTGCTGTCGGGACACGGACGGGCCAGGACCCCGCGACGCTGGTCGTCCCGGCCCGTCCCTCGGTGACCGTCTCCGTCAGGCCTGCGTGACGCTCCTCGCGCCAGCCGGGGCCGCCGCCTCCGGTGCGGGCCCGAACCATTCCTCCAGTGACCTGCGCAGTCCGGGCACCGAGGTCTCTGCGGGCTCATCGACCCCCGCCGCCCAGGCGATGTGGCAGTCCGGGCGGATCAAGAGCGCGTCGGCGGGACGGTCGTCCGTCGTTCCCCCGCACACCTCCACGCGGTCCTTCCACCCCTCGGCGGCCTCGCGCAGTTCCGGGCGGTCGGACAGGACCAGCAACAGTGGCCGCCCCTCCCGCATGAGTTCGGCGACGTCAGTCGTCCCCACCTCCGTGTCCACGGCCAGGTCCTCCACGAACGTCCCGGTCAGCGGGTGGGCTCCCGGTGCCGGTTCCGGATGGCGGACATCGGCCCCCGCCAGCAGGCCCGCCATCCGGCGCTTCGCCGGCTCATCGGCCACCAGCTCCTGGAACAGCTCCCGCAACGCGTCCGCCGCCGGGTCGAGCCCTCGCCGGAGCGCCACCTGGGCCCGCGTGTGCAGCAAGGTCCGCTCGGCGGCCGCGCGGCGCTCCCCTCCGTAGGTGTCCAGAAGCCCCTCCGGAGCCCACCCCTGGACGGCCGCGGCCAGCTTCCACCCCAGGTTCACCGCGTCCAGCATCCCGGCGTTCAGCGCGATCCCCGTCGCCGGGAACAGGTGCGCCGCGTCCCCGGCCAGCAGGATCCGCCCATCCCGGTAGCTCTCGGCCTGCCGCGCCTGGAAGGTGAACCGCGACAGCCGCCGCGCCTCGCCCATCGGCAGGTCGACTCCGAGCACCTTCTCGACGCTCGTCCGGAACTCCTCCGCGGTCATCGGCGCCTCGTCGTCCCCGTCGAACCGCTCGAACTCGGTCGTGAAGACCGACATCCCGTCCGGGGAGGCCGCGAGGGCGAATACGCCGCCTTCTGTGCGGGTGAACCCGCCTTCGACCCTGCCGTGCCCGGGCACGTCGACGCCTCCGTCGTCCCGCACCGTCACCGACTCGGGCACCCCGACCTGCGCCAGCCGGTTCACCTCCGGGTACGTGGTCCCCGGGAACCCGATCCCCGCCGACTCCCGGACCCTGCTGCGCGGCCCGTCGCACCCCACCAGGTAGCGGGCGGTCGCCCGATACGCGCCCCCGGGGCCGCGGACGCGGACGGCCACGCCGTCCGCGTCCTGCTCCAGGCCGAGCACCTCGTGCCCCCGGCGCACCTGCCCACCCAGCCCGGTGGCGTGCTCCTCCAGCAGCTCCTCCAGGTGCGGCTGCGGGAGCGCCATCGCCCGCATCGGGGAGTCCTCCAGCCCGGTCAGGTCCACGTGGACCCCGCCGAAGGGGAAGCGCGGCGCCGGGTGGGCGTCCCCGCACGCCGCCGAGAACCGGGCGAACAGCCCCCGGTGGTGCAGCAGGTCGAGGATCCGGCCGCCGAGCCCGCTCGCCTTGGCGGCCTCCGGGCGCCGCGCCCGCCGCTCCAGGACCAGTGGGCGCACCCCCGCCAGGCGCAGCTCGCACGCCAGCATCAAGCCGGTCGGGCCCGCCCCCACGATGATCACGTCTGAATCCGTCACCGGCCCCGCCCCTCGTCGTTCGTCACCGTCGGGATCGGATTCCGTTCCGCCGACCCCGGCCACGGCCGATGATTCTGCGCCATGACTGGGGTCTTGCCGCAAGTCCCCCGGTGCGCTATACGTTGAGAGTGGCGGGGAGGAATTTTCCCCGCCTTCGTCATTCCCGGGCCTCGTCGACGAGCCGGGACAGGTCGCGGCCACCTCCATAGCCGAAGGACGCGGACGAGCCCTCGAAGTCCATCTCCACCCCGTCAAGGGTGTCGATGGCCTCTCTCGCCCTCCTGTACTCCGCCGACGATTCGCGCTCGTTCTCCATCTCCACCCCTCACACCACGACCGCACCCAGGGACACCGACCTCGGGGTCCCCTTCGGCGCCGTGTAGGCGTTCCACGCCTCGGCCAGCCTCCGCACGCCCTCCGCCAGGCGGTCCGGGTCGGGGGAGAACGGCAGCCGCAGCCGGTCGCGGCTCCCTCCCGTCGCGTCGATGGCCGGGCCCGGCAGCACCGCCACCCCGTGCCTGATCGCCACCTGCGCGAACGACGCCGCGTCCCCGCGCGGCAGGCGCACCCACACCGTCTGGCCCCCCGCCACCGGCGGGCACTCCCACTCCGGCAGCAGCCGCTCCAGCTCCGCCCGCAGCAGGTCGTGCCCCTCCCGCAGCTCCCGGACGCGGCGCCCGCGCACCTGCTCGTAGTCCTCCAGCAGCTCCGCCGCGACGAGCTGGGAACCCACCTCCCCGCCCAGGTCCCGCATCGACTTCAGCCGCACCAGCCGCGCCACCAGCTCCTCGCGGGCGCGCAGCCACCCGACGCGCAGCCCTCCCCAGGCCACCTTGCTGAGCGACCCCACCGTGACCGCCTCCCCGTAGGCGGCCAGCGGCGGCGGGGCCGGTGAACCGTCCAGCGACAGGTCGGCGGCGACCGCGTCGTCCACCAGCACCACCCCGTGCTGCGCCGCCGCCCGCACCAGCCGCCGCGCCGCCAGCGGCGGCAGCACCGACCCGGTCGGGTTGTGGTGGTTGGGCACCGTGTAGGCCAGCACCGGGCGGCGCTCGGCCATCAGCCGCACCGCCCGCGCCACGTCCAGCCCGTCCGGGCCGGTGGCCACCGGCATCAGCGCGGCCCCCGACGCCCGCAGCACGTCCAGCGCCCCCGCGTACGTCGGCGCCTCCGCCAGCACCCCGTCACCCGGCGCCACCAGGTGTTCCACCAGCAGCGACAGCGCCTGCTGCGCCCCGGTGGTGACGAGCACCTGCCCCGGCGCGGTCGGCACCCCCTGCGCCGTGTACTTGGCGGCCACCGCCTCCCGGAGCCGCGCCAGCCCCGCCGGGTGGTAGCCCAGGTCGACCGCGGAGGGCAGGGACAGCCCGCCGTAGGCGCGGACGACCTCCGGAGGCGGCTCCTCCGGGGCGGCGCAGCTCAGCACCACCGTCCCGTCCTGCGGCTCGATCAGCTGCAGGAACATCGGGTTGACCGGCCCTTCCTCCGCCGCCGGGGGCAGCGGCACCGCCTCGGCCACCCGGGTGCCGCTGCCCTGGCGCCGCTCGATCCGCCCCTCGCCGCGCAGCTCCTCGTAGGCCGCGACCACCGTGGTGCGCCCCACCGCCAGCGCCGAGGCCAGTACCCGGTCGGGCGGCAGGACCGCCCCGGCGCGCAGCGTCCCCTCCTCGATCAGCCGCCGCAGCCGCCCGGCCAGCAGCAGGTACAGCGGCCCCCGCCCCGCCGACCAGCGCCCCAGCAGCGACGCCAGGGTCCGCGTGTCCACCTTGTCCGTTCCCATGCGGACCATTCTGCCTTGATTGGCCCTGTACCAGCGGACCAATCCCCGGTGGCATGGAGGCATGGAACGCACCGAACTCGACGACGCGACCCGCAGCGTGCACCCCCCGGTGTCCGAGCCCGAGGGCAGCACCCCGCTGGGCGCCCCGCTCCACCTCGACCACCAGTTCGCCTTCGCGACGGCCGAGGCGCTGGCCGGGGCCTTCAACGGCCCCGACGCCGCGCCCCTGTACGGCCGCTACTCCAACCCCACCGTCCGCTCCCTGGAACACGCCCTCGCCGACCTCGAACGCGGCGCCGCCGCCACCGCCTACGCCTCCGGCATGGGCGCCATCAACGCCGTGATCACCGCCCTCGTGGGCAGTGGCGACCACGTCATCACCCAGCGCGCGCTCTACGGCGGCACCCATGCGCTCTTCACCGACCTGGAGAAGCGGTGGGGCGTGCAGGTCGACCGGGTCTCCGGCGACGACCCCGAAGAGGTGTGGGCCCTGTTGCGCCCGAACACCCGGCTGCTCTACCTGGAGACCATCGCCAACCCCACCACCCGCGTGAGCGACGTGCCCGCGCTGGCCGCCGTCGCCCGCGAGGCCGGGGTCCCCACGGCCGTCGACAACACCTTCGCCACACCGCTGCTGTTCCGCCCCCTCGACCACGGCGCCGACATCGCCCTCCACTCCACCAGCAAGTACCTCGGCGGACACGGGGACGCGATCGGCGGCGCCGCCGTCTTCGCCGACCGCGGCCTGCACCGGCGGGTGTGGGAGCACGGCGTCGAGCTGGGCGCCTGCGCCTCGCCGTTCAACGCCTGGCTCACCCTGCGCGGCCTGCGGACGCTGGCGCTGCGCGTCCCCCGGCACAGCGCCAACGCGGCCGCGATCGCCCGCCGCCTGGCCGACCACCCGGCCGTGCGCTCGGTCGCCCATCCCGACCTGCCCGACCACCCGGACCGCGACCGGGCCTCCCGGCTGCTCGCCTCGGGCGGCGGCGTGCTCTCCTTCGACCTGCGCGGCGGCCGGGCGGCGGGCGCCGCCTTCACCGAGGCGCTGCAGGTGGCGAGCCTGGCCCCGTCCCTGGGCGACGTGAAGACGCTGGCGATGGCGCCCGCCTCCACCTCCCACCACCGCCTCACCGCCGCCGAGCTGGAGGCCGCCAGCATCACCGAGGGGACGGTGCGGATCGCGGTGGGCATCGAGGACCCCGACGACCTGTGGGCCGACATCGAGCGCGCCCTCGCCGCCGTTTGACCGCGGGGGCGGGGAGGGGGCCGGGCGCTGTCCCGTGCCGGAACCCCTGTGCGGCAGGGGATGCAGGTCTGTTCGCCGATCGGGAGGGCCTGGCATCATTCAGGAATCCGGGCCCAGCTGGGCCCCTTCCCCAGGAGTTCCCGTGCTCGCTCCCCTGCGTAGTGATGACCCGCGCACAATGGGCCCGTACCAGCTCAGGGCGCGTCTGGGCGCAGGAGGCATGGGGCAGGTGTTCCTGGGCCGCTCCAAAGGCGGCCGCCCCGTCGCCGTCAAGCTCGTGCGCGAGGAGTTGGCCGGGGACGCGGGCTTCCGGCGCCGGTTCGCCCTGGAGGTGGACGCCGCACGCCGCGTCGGCGGGCACATCACCGCGCAGGTCGTCGACGCCGACACCGACGGTGCCCGGCCGTGGCTCGCCACGGCCTACATCGCGGGCCCGTCCCTCCAGTGGGCCGTCGACGAGCACGGACCGCTGCCGCCGCGGTCGGTCGCCGACCTGGGGGCGGGCCTGGCGGAAGGGCTGGCCGCCGTGCACGCCGAGGGCCTGGTGCACCGGGACCTCAAACCCGGCAACGTCATCCTGGCCGAGGACGGGCCCCGGGTGATCGACTTCGGGATCGCGCGCGCCATGGACACGACCAGCTTCACCCAGAGCAGGACCTTGCTGGGCACCCCGGCGTTCATGTCCCCCGAGCAGGCGCGCGGAGAGGAGATCGGACCGCCCAGTGACGTGTTCTCCCTCGGGTGCGTACTGGCCTTCGCCGCCTCGGGCGACGGCCCGTTCGGCTCGGGCGTGCCGCACGCGGTGACCTACAGGATCGTCCACGAGGCGCCCGACCTGTCCGGGATCTCGCGGCGCCTGGCCAAGCTGGTGAAGTCCTGCCTCGAAAAAGAGCCGGGGCGAAGACCCTCCACGGACGATGTGCTGGACGACCTCGCACCACAGGCGGAGGAGGCACCGCCCGGCGCGCACTGGGTGCCCGACGCGGTCACGGAGGTCATCACCCGGGAGAAGACCAGGGTCCTGACCCTCGTCGGCCCCGAGGAGGCAAAGGCCGCGTCAACCGGGCCCGAGAGAGCGAAGGAGGCGGCGAGGCGGGCGGGGGACCCCAAGACCGAAGCGCGGGTCGAGCCCCGGAAACCGCAGTCCTCCGAGCCTCTGACAAGACGGAGGCATTCGGCCCCGAAGGCTGTCGGAAAGACGAACGTGAACTGGACCTTCACGGCGGTCAACTTCCGAGGCCGCAATCATGAGCGGTTCACGGTCGTGTTCCCACCCGGTGGAAGCGTTGAGGACGGGAGAGTCTGGGGCACCTCCGTCTACAGTGACGACTCATCGGTGGGCCTTGCCGCCGTCCACGCTGGGCTGATCACGTTGAAACACGGCGGCAAGGTCACGTTCGAGGTCGGGCCCGGCCAAGTGTCCTATGCCGGATCTATCCGGAACGGCGTGGCATCCGCCAAGGGCGGTAGGTCGCGCGGAAGCTTCGTGTTCCCCCCTAAGCCGCAGGAGCACGCACCGCTGAGGCGATGGGCCGCATCCCCTCGGTCACCCCGTACGGCGGGTACGCCGGATACGGCGACCGGCGATGGTGCGACGGGCGCCGGCACCTCTACGAGCGGAACGTCGTCGTCCTCCCAAGACGAGACGGCTGTCCTCGGCTGGGCGGCGGCCGGAATCGCCGCTGTCGGCGTGGCGCTCCTGTATCTCAACCACACCGAGTTCGCCGTATGGGCGAGCCAGTGGGCCAACGGCGGCACCGCGGAGATCGTGGCGGGCGACTGCATCACCTACATCGGCGACGATGAGCCGGTGGAGATCCCCTGTTTCTCCGCCGCGGCCGCGTACACCGTCGCGGAGGTGCGCCCGGTGTCCGCCGACGGAGACGCCTTCTCCTTGGACGGCCCCACCATTCTTGAAAGCAGCGAGTCCGGCTTGGAGCCCGGGGTCATGCGCCATGTCTGCGATGACGTGCCCGCCTGGACCCGTGAATCGCCCTCCTTCGACCTCTCCACCGGCGACATCGCCTGCCTCGTCCCGAACACGGATTCCGACTGAGCGGCCGACCGGTGCCCGCCCTGTGGCCCCCCCCCTTCCGAGCCCCGGAGGACGCCGTCTCCGGTCGGCCGCCCGTGGAACCGCCTCAGTCGACGAGCGCCGTGGCCTCGATCTCCACCAGGTGGTCGGGGATGTCCAGCGCGGCGACGCCGATCACCGCGATCGGGGGCGTCGGCGCCTTGCCCAGCGCCTTCGCCACCCGTTCCATGCCCTCCAGGAACACGGGCATCTTGTCCGGCGTCCAGTCCACGACGTACACGGTCAGCCGCGCCACGTCGTCGAAGGTCGCCCCCGCCGCCTCCAAACCGGTGGCGACGTTCCGGTAGCACTGCTCGATCTGCGCGGCGAGGTCCCCCGCGCCGACCGTGTTCTGCTCGGCGTCCCAGGACACCTGCCCGGCCACGGACACCAGCTTCGCCCCGGTCGCGACCGACACCTGCCCGTACAGGCCGATCTCGGGCAGTCCCTCGGGGTGCATCAGCGTGACGGCCATGCCGCTCCTTCCCTCGTGCGCGGCGCCCGTCGGCCCACGCTCTCTTGCGGTTACCCGGGAACCGTAGGAGAGTGAGCGCCGACGCGGAAGAACGCACTTCTCCGTAACGGGGGAACCCGGCGGTGACCGAGCAGGGCAGGGGCGGAACGGACATGAAGGGCGAAGCGGACGCGGACCTGCGCCGGGCGGACTCCCTGGCGCGGGAGATCTTCTCCGACGTCGCCAACAAGTGGGCGCTGCTGATCATCGAGGCCCTGGGGGAGCGCACCCTGCGCTTCACCGAGCTGCGCGCCGAGGTCGAGGGCATCAGCCACAAGATGCTCACCCAGAACCTGCGCATGCTGGAGCGCAACGGCCTCGCCGAGCGGACCGTCCACCCCACCGTCCCGCCCCGCGTCGACTACGCCCTCACCGGGCCCGGCCGCGACCTGCGCGAGGCCGTCGACCTGTTCTGCGACTGGACCCGCGCCAACCTCGCCCACATCGAGGGCTCCCAGAGCCGGTTCACGGGGTGACCGGCGCCCGTCCCACGGGGATTAGGGGCTGCCCCGAACCGGCCTCGGGACCGCCGCCGCGCGGGTAAAGTTGCGCTCACCGGGGCCGACGGCGCACCCCTCGCGCGGGCCGACCGCCCATCGCGGGTGCCGACCGAAACCGTCGGCCGCCCCGTGCCTACCCGAGATCCCTGAGGAGAACCACGTGGAGCGCACTCTTGTCCTGATCAAGCCCGACGGCGTCCGGCGGAGCATCATCGGCGAGGTCGTCTCCCGCATCGAGCGCCGCGGCCTGCGCATCGTCGCCATGGACCTGCGCACGCTCGACGAGGAGACCGCCAAGACGCACTACGAGGAGCACGCCGAGCGCCCGTTCTTCCCCTCGCTCGTCGAGTTCATCACCGGCGGCCCGCTGGTGGCCATGGTCGTCGAGGGGGAGCGCGCCGTCGAGGCCTTCCGCGCCCTGGCCGGGGCCACCGACCCGGTCTCCGCCGCGCCCGGCACCATCCGCGGCGACTTCGCCCTGGAGGTCCAGGCCAACATCGTGCACGGCTCGGACTCGACCTACTCGGCCGAGCGGGAGATCAAGCTCTTCTTCCCCGAACTGCAGGCCTGACCGCCGGACCGGTCGCCGTCGGCCGCCCCGGCCGACGTCTTCGTCCGCCCGCGTCCTCAGCGGTGCAACGATTCGGTGTGTTTGCGTAACGGAGCAACTCCCCAGCGTTACGATACGGGTGCTGGATCCACATCCGTGCTGGAACGAGACCCTATTGCCCGCCCCGTGCGCGACGCGCCGATTCGGTGCCGCTGAGGACGATTCATGACCACTAATCTCGCCTTTCTCGGCCGCGACATGGCGGTCGATCTCGGTACCGCCAACACGCTGGTCTACGTGCGCGGCCGGGGCATCGTGCTGAACGAGCCCTCCGTCGTGGCCCTCAACACCTCGACGGGCAAGATCGTCGCGGTGGGCGTCGAAGCGAAGCAGATGATCGGTCGCACCCCGTCCGACATCACCGCGGTCCGCCCCCTCAAGGACGGCGTCATCGCCGACTTCGAGATCACCGAGCGCATGCTGCGCTACTTCATCCAGAAGATCCACCGCCGCCGCCACTTCGCCAAGCCGCGCGTGGTCGTCGCCGTCCCCAGCGGCATCACCTCGGTGGAGCACCGCGCCGTCAAGGAGGCCGGCTACCAGGCCGGCGCCCGCCGGGTGCACATCGTCGAAGAGCCCATGGCCGCCGCGATCGGCGCCGGGCTCCCGGTGCACGAGCCCACCGGCAACATGGTCGTCGACATCGGCGGCGGCACCACCGAGGTCGCCGTCATCTCCATGGGCGGCATCGTCACCTCCCAGTCCATCCGCGTCGGCGGCGACGAGCTGGACCAGGCGGTGATGACCTACGTCAAGAAGGAGTTCTCCCTGATGATCGGGGAGCGCACCGCCGAGGAGCTCAAGTTCGCCATCGGCTCGGCCTACCCGACCGGCGCCGAGGAGCTGCACGCCGAGGTGCGCGGGCGCGACCTGGTCAGCGGCCTGCCCAAGACGGTGGTGCTCTCCGCCGCCGACGTCCGCCAGGCCATCGAGGAGCCGGTCACCGCCATCATCGACGCGGTGCGCACCACCCTGGACAAGTGCCCGCCGGAGCTGTCCGGCGACATCATGGACCGCGGCATCGCCGTCACCGGCGGCGGCGCCCTGCTGCGCGGCCTGGACGACCGGCTGCGCCACGAGACCGGCATGCCCATCCACCTGGCCGAGAACGCGCTCGACTCGGTCGCCATCGGCTCGGGGACGTGCGTGGAGAACTACGAGCGCCTGAACCAGGTCCTCGTCCCCGAACGGCGGCGCTGACATGCGGCGCGACGGCCCACGCCCGCGCCTGGTCCTGGTCCTGCTGGTGGCGGCCGCCATCGCGCTGATGGTGCTGGACGGCCGCCCGGGCACCGACCCGGTCACCTCCACCGCCCGCGCCGCGGCCGGGGCGGCCTTCGGCCCGGTCGCCGGGGCGGTCACCACCGCCGCCCGGCCGGTCGCCGACGGCTACCGCACGCTCGCCGCCGCGCCCGGCGCCCGTGCGCGCATCGAGGAGCTGGAGGAGCGCAACCGCCGCCTCAGCGCCGAGCTGGCCGCCGCCGAGCAGGACGGCGTCCGCTCCGAGCGCCTCGACGACCTGCTGCACCTGTCCGGCCTGGGCGGCTACGAGATCGTGCCCGCGCAGGCGGTGACCCGGATGGGCTCGGGCGGCTACGCCGAGACCGTCACCCTGGACGCCGGCACCCGCGACGGCATCGCCCGCGACATGACCGTGGTCGACGGCTCCGGCCTGGTCGGCCGCGTCATCCGGGCCTCCCGCTCCACCGCCACCGTCCTGCTGTTCACCGACGGCGCCTCCTCGGTGGGGGCGCGCATGGAGGGCACGCGCGACATCGGCGCGGTGCACGGCCGCTCCCGCGCCCTGGACGGCCGCGCCCCCGCCGTCCTGGAGCTGATGCAGGCCGACGCCCCGCTGGAGGAGGGCGACCGGGTGGTGACCATGGGCTCGCACAACGACGCCCCGTTCGTGCCCGGCGTGCCGCTGGGCACCGTGACCCGGGTGCGCGAGACGCCCGGGGCGCTCACCCGCACCGCCGAGATCCGGCCCGCGGCCGACCTGGGCTCCCTCGACGTGGTGGGGGTGGTCGTCGGCGCACCGGAGGAGGACCCGCGCGACTCGGTCCTGCCCGAGAAGCCGGACGGCGACGCCGCGCGGCCGCCCGGGCGCGCCGACCGGCAGGAGGGGGACCGATGAAGGGGGCGGTGACCGCGCTGCTGGTGGCCGCGGCGGTGCTGGTCCAGGCCGCGCTGGTCAACCGGCTTCCGCTGCCCTGGGATGTGGGCCCCGACCTGGTCGTCCTGGCCGTGGCCGCCACCGCGCTGCGCAGCGGCCCCGCCGGGGCGGCCGTCACCGGGTTCTGCGCCGGGCTCGCCGTGGACCTGCTGCCGCCCGCCGACCACGAGGCCGGGCGGTACGCGCTGCTCTACTGCCTGGCGGGCTACCTGGTCGCGCGCTACGGGCGGGTGGAGGGCCGGGGCCGCGCCCGGACCTACGGGACCGCCGCGGCGGCCGCCCTCGGCACCGCCGCCGGGTTCGCCCTCCTGGGCGCGGGCCTGGGCGACCCGCGGGTGGGCCTGGCGGCCGCGGCCCTCGCGGTGCCGCTGTCGGCGGCGGAGACGATGCTCGTCAGCCCCCTGGTACTGGCCCCGGTGGGGCGGATCATGCGGGCGGTCGCCCCGGACGCCTACGCCGAGGGCGGCTACCCCGACCTGCCCGCGTTCAGCGGGGGAGGGACGCGCGGATGGCGTGGATGAGGAGGCGGCGGCCGGGGCGGCCCCGGCGGCGCACCGGCGGCGCACCGGCCAAGGAGGGGCCCACCCCCCGGACGGCGCCCGGCAGGCGCGGGCTGGTGCTCGCCCAGGTGCTGGTCCTGGCGCTGTTCGCGGCGCTGGGCGTGCGCCTGTGGTACCTGCAGGTGCCCATGGGCGAGCACTTCGCGCGGCTGGCCGAGGCCACCCACACCGAGGAACTGGTGGTGCCCGCCACCCGTGGCCTGATCCTGGACCAGGCGGGGCGGCCGCTGGTGCGCAACCGCACCGCCCTGGTGGTCTCGGCCGACTGGCACGCCCTGCAGGCGCTGCCCGACCAGGGGGCCGAGGTCCTGGAGCGGGTGGCCGAGGTGGTGGGCGAGCCCGCCGACACGATCAAGAAGCGCACCCGGCTGTGCGGCCCGGAGGTGAGCCGCCCCTGCTGGCCCGGATCGCCGTACCAGCCGGTCACCCTGGCCGACGACGTGGACCCCCGGGCGGCGCTGCAGATCATGGAGCGCAGCGAGGACTTCCCGGCCGTCTCCGCCCAGCACCTGGCGGTGCGCGACTACCCCAACGGAGAGCTGGCCTCCCAGGCGCTGGGCTACCTCCAGCCGGTCACCCAGGAGGAGCTGGAGGCCCGCGAGGAGCTGCGCAAACAGTACAGCGGCGTGGACCAGGTGGGCCGGGACGGCCTGGAGGCCACCTACGACGCCGAGCTGCGCGGCACCGCCGGGGTGCGCACCCTGGCCGTCAACAACCGCGGCGAGGTGACCGGGGTCGTCGGCGAGCAGGCCCCCGAGCCGGGCATGCACCTGGTCTCCACCATCGACCAGCGGGTGCAGAAGACCGTGGAGGACGCCCTGCGGCGCGGCATCGACCGGGCGCGCGGGGCCGGCCACCCGGCCTCCACCGCCGCGGGCGTGGTGATGGACGTGCGCACCGGCGGCATCGTGGCCTCGGCGAGCCTGCCCTCCTACGACCCTTCGGTCTGGCAGGGCGGCATCGACCAGAAGACGTTCGAGGAGCTGCTCAGCGAGAAGGCCGGGTCGCCGCTGACCTCCCGGGTGATGCAGGGGCAGTACCCGCCCGCCTCCACCTTCAAGGTGTCCTCGCTGGCGGCGGGCGTGAAGGGCGGCCAGCCGCTGCGCGGCACCTACTCCTGCCCCTCGTCCATCTCGGTGGGCAACCGCTCCTTCGAGAACTACGAGGGCTCGGCGCACGGCGCGCTCAGCCTGCACCGCGCCATCGTGGTCTCCTGCAACACCGTCTTCTACCAGATGGCCTACGACGAGTGGCGCCAGGACGAGCGCAAGAAGAAGCCCGACGACGTGTTCGCCCGCACCGCCGAGGACTTCGGGTTCGGCCAGGCCACCGGCGTCGACCTGCCGCACGAGGCCGCCGGGCGCATCCCCACCCGCGAGTGGAAGCGGGAGCTGTGGGAGGCCACCAAGGACGAGAGCTGCAAGCGCGGCAAGGAGGGCTACCCCGGCGTCGCCGAGGAGGACCCGGGGCGGGCCGCGTATCTGAAGAGGGTCGCCAAGGAGAACTGCACCGACGGCTACCGGTGGCGCGCCGGCGACGCGGTCAACTTCTCCATCGGGCAGGGCGACGTCCTGGTGACGCCGCTGCAGCTGGTGCGCGCCTACGCGGCCGTCGCCAACGGCGGCACCCTGTGGGAGCCGCGCGTGGGCAAGGCGCTGGTCTCCGCCGACGGCGGGACCGTGAAGCGGATCGAGCCGGAGAAGGCCGGGGAGCTGGACGTGCCCCCTCAGGTCCTGACCTACATCCAGAAGGCCGTCACCCAGGTGCCCAAGGAGGGCACCGCGCGCGGCGCCTTCGGCGGGTTCCCGCAGGACGAGGTGTCCATCGCCGGGAAGACCGGTTCGGGGTCGGCGCTCAACAGCGACTCCACCGCCTGGTTCGCCTCCTACGCCCCGGCCGACGACCCGCGGCTGGCCGTGGTGGTGGTCGTCCCCAAGGGTGGCACCGGTGGTGAGACCGCCGCGCCCATCGTCCGGGAGATCTACGAGGGCATCTACGGCTTCACCCGCGAGGGCGGGGAGAAGGGCGAGGGCGGCTCGGACAAGAGCGTCAAGGGCGGGGAGCCGGACCTGACCGGCGGCGAGCCCACGGAGGAGCTGCCCGAGGTGCGCAGCGACGGCACCATCGGCCTGGCGGCGGGGGAGTGAGCACCGTGTCCACCGTGCGCTCCGCACCCGAGCCCCTGCGCCGCGGCACCGCCTCGCGGGCGTTCCGCACCGTGGCGGGCAACCGCCCGCGCCGCCTCGACCGGGCCCTCATCGGCGGCGTCCTGGCGCTGACCGCGATCGGCACGCTGCTGCTGGCGGCCGCCACCTATGAGCCCGGGCACCCGGAGAGCCCGCTGGTCTACGTCGAGCGGCACCTGGCGCACGTGGGCATCGCGCTGGCGGCCGGGGCGGCCGTCGCCTTCGTCGACTACCGCAAGCCCCGCGCCTACGCCCCGATCGTGTTCATCGCCTCCGCGGTGCTGCTGGCGCTGGTGCTCACGCCGCTGGGCGAGGTGGTCAACGGCTCCCGGTCGTGGGTCGCGCTCGGCCCGGTCCAGCTCCAGCCCTCCGAGTTCGCCAAGGTGGGCCTGGTGCTGATGGCCGCCATGCTGCTGGGCGAGCCCCGCGACGGCGAGACCGCACCCACCAGCCGGGACGTGCTGTTCAGCCTCGGGGCGCTGGCGGTCCCGCTGGGCCTGGTCATGCTCCAGCCCGACCTGGGGACCGGCATGGTGGTGGGCGTCACCTACCTGGCCATGCTCACCCTGTCCGGGGCGCCGCTGCGGTGGATCGCCGGGCTGCTGGCCTGCGGGGTGGCGGCGGTCGTCGCGGTGTGGTGGTTCGGCCTGCTCAAGGCCTACCAGCTGGCGCGCTTCACCAGCTTCCTGGACCCCTCCATCGACGCGCGCGGCACCGGCTACAACGCCAACCAGGCGATGATCGCCGTCGGTTCGGGCGGCATCAGCGGCACCGGCCTGTTCCGGGGGGAGCAGACCGCCGGGCGGTTCGTCCCCGAGCAGCACACCGACTTCATCTTCACCGTCGCCGGGGAGGAGCTGGGCTTCGTCGGCGGCATCGCCGTCATCGGGCTGATGGCGCTGGTGCTGCTGCGGATCCTGCGCATCGCCGCCGGGTGCGAGCAGCCCTACGCCCGGCTGGTGTGCGTGGGCGTGGCCGCCTGGTTCGCCTTCCAGGCGTTCATCAACATCGGCATGACCATCGGCGTCACCCCCATCACCGGCATCCCGCTGCCGTTCGTCTCCTACGGCGGCAGCGCCACCATCGCCAACATGTGCGCGGTCGGCCTGGTCCTCGGGGTGCACGCGCGCGACCGGGGCTTCGAGTGATCCGGCATACCCTGGTAGGGCACGTGCCGCAGAACCCGACCCGGAGGCGACAGTCCCATGTCCTTCAATGCCGGTGAGAGCGTCCTTCCGCAGCTGGAGGCGCTCCTGCCGCGTGTGCAGAAGCCCATCCAGTACGTCGGCGGCGAACTCAACTCCGTCGCCAAGGACTGGGAGGGCGCCGAGGTCCGCTGGGCCCTGATGTACCCGGACGCCTACGAGGTGGGCGTGCCCAACCAGGGCGTGCAGATCCTCTATGAGGTCCTCAACGAGCGCGAGGGCGTGCTCGCCGAGCGCACCTACGCGGTCTGGCCCGACCTCGAGGCGCTCATGCGCGAGCACGGCATCCCGCAGTTCACCGTCGACGCGCACCGCCCGGTGGGCGGCTTCGACGTGCTGGGGGTCAGCTTCGCCAGCGAGATGGGCTACACCAACCTGCTCACCGCCCTGGACCTGGCGGGCCTGCCGCTGCATGCGGCCGACCGCACCGACGACCACCCGGTGGTGCTGGGCGGCGGGCACGCCGCGTTCAACCCCGAGCCCGTGGCCGACTTCCTGGACGCCGCCGTCCTCGGCGACGGCGAGGAGGTCGCCCTGGCCATCACCGAGGTCGTGCGGGAGTGGAAGCGCGAGGGCCGCCCGGGCGGCCGCGACGGGCTGCTGGAGCGGCTCGCGGCCGGGGGCGGGGTGTACGTGCCGCGCTTCTACGACGTGGACTACCTGCCCGACGGGCGCATCGGCGGCTACCGGCCCAACCGGCCCGGGGTGCCCTGGCAGGTGCAGAAGCACACCGTGATGGACCTGGACTCCTGGCCCTACCCCAAGGCGCCGATCGTGCCGGTGGCCGAGTCGGTGCACGAACGGTACAGCGTGGAGATCTTCCGCGGCTGCACCCGCGGCTGCCGGTTCTGCCAGGCGGGGATGATCACCCGCCCGGTGCGCGAGCGCAGCAAGGAGACCGTGCAGTCCATGGTCGACGAGGGGGTGCGCAACACCGGCTTCCAGGAGGTGGGGCTGCTCTCGCTGTCCAGCGCCGACCACACCGAGATCGGCGGCATCGCCAAGGGCCTGGCCGACGCCTACGAGGGCACCAACACCGGCCTCTCGCTGCCCTCCACCCGGGTGGACGCCTTCAACATCGACCTGGCCAACGAGCTGACCCGCAACGGCCGCCGCTCGGGCCTGACGTTCGCCCCCGAGGGCGGCAGCGAGCGGATGCGCCGGGTGATCAACAAGATGGTCACCGAGCAGGACCTCATCCGCACCGTCACCGCCGCCTACGAGGCCGGGTGGCGCCAGGTCAAGCTGTACTTCATGTGCGGGCTGCCCACCGAGGAGGACGAGGACGTCCTGGCCATCGCCGACCTGGCCACGGAGGTGATCCGGACGGGCCGGGAGGTCACCGGCCGCAAGGACATCCGGTGCACCGTGTCCATCGGCGGGTTCGTCCCCAAGCCGCAGACCCCGTTCCAGTGGGCGGGCCAGACCCCGGCCGAGACCGTGGACGCCCGGCTGCGCAAGCTCCGCGACGCGCTGCGCGCCGACAAGCGCTACGGCAAGTCGGTGGGCCTGCGCTACCACGAGGGCAGCCCGTCGATCATCGAGGGCCTGCTCTCCCGCGGCGACCGCCGGGTGGGCGCGGTCATCGAGCGGGTGTGGCGCGACGGCGGCCGGTTCGACGGGTGGAGCGAGCGCTTCTCCTACGAGCGGTGGATGCGCTGCGCCGAGGAGGCCCTGGCCGGGCAGCCGGTCGACGCGGACTGGTTCACCGTGCGCGAGCGCGCCGAGGACGAGGTGCTGCCCTGGGACCACCTGGACGCCGGGCTCGACCGGTCGTGGCTGTGGCAGGACTGGGAGGACGCCCAGCACGGCGAGGAGTCGGTGGAGGTCGACGACTGCCGCTGGAACCCCTGCTACGACTGCGGGGTGTGCCCCAGCATGGGCACCGAGATCCAGATCGGCGTGTCCCCCGCGGACCGCTCGAAGCTGCTGCCGCTGAGCGTGGTCTGAGACGCGGAAGGCGAGAGTGTATGGCCCGGTGCCCCGCTCGCACCGGGCCATACGTGCAGTAAGACGGACGGTGGGCCCCGAAGGTTTGCACGTTCGCCGAAAAATCTCCAAGAATCTTTGGCGCCGGGGATTTTCGCAGGTCACCGTGGCGTTCTCCGGGTAGCGGGGCGGCCGGGGGACCGGACCCGCGCGCCCGGGCGGGTGGCGTGTCCGCTTTTCAACCGGTGTCGCCCTGGGAACAGCACGGGTGTGCCCTGAGCGCGCCGTCGGGGGCCGGCAGGCCCCGTTCGGTCGGGTGATGGGCGCTCGCCCCCGGGGCGGTGGCGCGCTCCGCCCCCCGCGGGCCGTAGGCTGAATGGGACGTGAATTCCCCAGGTGGGTGTGTCGTGTTGGTATCGGCACCCCGCCAGGGGGGTCGACGAGGAAAGGAGTTCCGCTGCCCCCCGCACCTGAGGGCACCGCTTCGCCCGCCGACGACCGACCCGCACCGAGGCTGCGCGTGCGCTACGCCAAGCGCGGCCGAATGCGTTTCGCCAGCCATCGCGACATCGCGCGCGCTCTGGAGAGGGCGATCCGCAAGGCGGGCGTTCCCGTCGCCTACTCGGCGGGGTTCACACCGCACCCGAAGCTCTCCTACACCGGGGCCGCCCCCACCGGGGTGGCCAGTGAGGCGGAGTACTTCGAGATGGTGCTCGCCGAGTCCGTACCGCCGGCGCGGGTGCGCGCCGGCCTCGACGCCGCCCTGCCCGACGGGTTGGACGTCGTGGAGGCCGTCCCGGCGGAACCGGGAGGCCTGGCCGACCGGTTGCAGGCCTCGCAGTGGCGGGTGGAGCTGCCCGGCGTCGCCCCCGACGACGCCGAGAGTGCGGTGGCCGCCTTCATGGCGGCCGACAGCGTCGAGGTCGAGCGGCTCACCAAGAAGGGCCGCCGCCGCTTCGACGTCCGCGCGGCCGTCGTCCGACTGGAGTCGGACGCGCGTGCCGCAAGGGAACACAACGCGACATATGCCATACTTCGGATGGTCGTCCGGCACACCGCACCTGCCGTTCGACCGGACGACGTGGTGACCGGCCTGCGTCACGCGGCCGGCCTGGCGCCGCCGTCATCGCCGATGATGACCCGGCTGGCGCAGGGGCCGCTGGACGAGGGGACCGGAGGGATCGCCGACCCGTTCGCGACGGATCGACGGGGCGCGACCCCCGGACCCGCGGAGGGGGAGCGGCAGGCGCCGCCCCCGTCGGGGATCGCGGGCCCGACATGACGACTTTGCCCCGGCGGCGGGAGGCCGCCGGGCGCCGACACAGCGACGACAGCTCTCGCGCGCCGCGGCCGGGCACCGAGCCGGAGCCGCGCCCGAGAGCTCTGACGGGAGACCGCCCGGATGCTCGAGAACGAGCCCAACGGCGGTGCCGAAGGCACCGCGGGAACAACTGAAACAGCAGGGAACGACGGCGAGGTCACGGTGAGCGCGCCCGCCGGGCGCCGGGGGGTGCGGGCCGCCGGCCCGCCACCGGAGCCGGACGCCCCGCAGGCCGCCCCCGCCGCGCCGCTCACGCGGCCGGCCGGGCAGGTGGACGACGACGCCCACCAGGTGGTCGTCTCCGCCCCCAAGGCCGCGGGCACGGCGCGCCGGGTGATCACGCCCGAGGAGCCGCCCGCCCCCGCCGTCCCCGCCCGGCGCACCGTCACCGCGGCCGAGGCCGTGGAGGACGCCGACGGGGCCGAGGAGGAAGGGCAGGAGGACGAGCAGGGCGCCGCCGCTGCCGCGCCCGAGGAACCGGCCGAGAAGCCGGCGGAGAAGCCGCGCACCCGCACGCGGGCGCGCCGCGCCGCCAAGGCCGAGAGCGCCGACGCCGGCGCCTCTGGCGAGGCGGAGTCCGCCGCGCAGGCCGAAGAGCCGAAGGCGGGCGCGAAGAAGGCGCCCGCCAAGAGGACCACGGCGCGAAAGAAGGCGGCGCCCGAGCCGGAGCCCGAGGCCCCCGCCGCCGACGACCCCGCCGCCGGGGCCGCGGAGGCGACGGCCGCCTCGCCGTTCCAGTCGCCCATGGTGCTGTTCCAGCCGCCGGTGGCCCCGCCCGCGGGCGCCCCCGCCGCGGCGTCGAACGGCACGCACGCGCCCGCCGAGGCCGAGGCCGACACCGAGGACGACGCGGACGAGACCGCTGAGGAGACCGACGAGGCCGAGGCCGACACCGAGGACGCCGACGCGTCGGCGGAGGGCTCCGAGGAGCGCCCCACCCGCCGTCGCCGCCGCCGGGGCGGACGCGGGCGAGGCCGGTCCCGCTCGGGCGACGAGGCGGGCGACGACGAGGTCGGCGAGGGCGAGGAACCCGCAGCCGAGGCCGAGGCCGCCGACGGCGGCAAGGCCGCCCGGCAGGCCGAGTCCGACGAGGGCGGGGCGGGCAGCCGCCGCCGTCGCCGTCGGCGCCGCCGGGGTGCCGGGGACAGCGGCGGCGGCGAGGAGCCGGCGCCCAAGGACGACCCGCCCAACACCGTGGTGAAGGTGCGCGAGCCGCGCGCGGCCGCCACCGCCGAGAACGAGGTCCAGGCGGTCCGCGGCTCCACCCGCCTGGAGGCCAAGAAGCAGCGCCGCCGCGAGGGCCGCGAGCAGGGCCGCCGCCGCGCCCCGATCGTCACCGAGTCGGAGTTCCTGGCCCGCCGCGAGTCGGTCAAGCGCGACCTGGTCGTCCGCCGCATCGAGGACCGCACCCAGATCGCGGTGCTCGAGGACGACGTCCTCGTCGAGCACTACGTGGACCGCGCCACCCACCGCTCCTACGTCGGCAACGTCTACCTGGGCCGGGTGCAGAACGTGCTGCCGTCGATGGAGGCCGCCTTCGTCGACATCGGCAAGGGCCGCAACGCGGTGCTGTACGCGGGCGAGGTCAACTGGGACGCCTCCGGCATGGAGGGCCAGCCCAAGCGGATCGAGTCGGTGCTCAAGTCCGGCCAGTCGGTGCTGGTGCAGGTCACCAAGGACCCGCTGGGGCACAAGGGCGCCCGGCTCACCAGCCAGATCAGCCTGCCCGGCCGCTACCTGGTGTACGTGCCCGACGGCAACATGACCGGCATCAGCCGCAAGCTCCCCGACAAGGAGCGGGCGCGGCTCAAGCAGATCCTCAAGAAGGTGATGCCCTCCAACGCCGGCGTGATCGTGCGCACCGCCGCCGAGGGCGCCAGCGAGGAGGAGCTGGAGCGGGACATCTCCCGCCTGGCCTCCCAGTGGGAGTCGATCAAGCGCAAGTCGAAGTCGGCCTCGGCGCCCTCGCTGCTCAACAGCGAGCCGGACCTCACGGTCAAGGTGGTCCGGGACGTCTTCAACGAGGACTTCTCCAGCCTGGTCGTCTCCGGCGGCGAGGCCTGGGACACGGTCCGCGAGTACGTGGACTACGTGGCCCCGCACCTGTCCGAGCGGCTCACCCGCTGGGACGGCGAGCGGGACGTCTTCGAGGCCTACCGGATCGATGAGCAGATCACCAAGGCGCTGGAGCGCAAGGTGTGGCTGCCCAGCGGCGGCTCGCTGATCGTCGACCGCACCGAGGCGATGACCGTCGTCGACGTGAACACCGGCAAGTTCACCGGCCAGGGCGGCAACCTGGAGGAGACGGTCACCAAGAACAACCTCGAGGCGGCCGAGGAGATCGTGCGCCAGCTCCGGCTGCGCGACATCGGCGGCATCATCGTGATCGACTTCATCGACATGGTGCTGGAGAGCAACCGCGACCTGGTGCTGCGGCGGCTGCTGGAGTGCCTGTCCCGGGACCGCACCAAGCACCAGGTGGCCGAGGTCACCTCGCTGGGCCTGGTCCAGATGACCCGCAAGCGGGTCGGGCAGGGGCTGCTGGAGGCGTTCTCGCACTCCTGCGAGCACTGCAACGGGCGGGGCCTGGTGCTGTCCAGCGAGCCCGTCGAGGGCAAGGGCGGCGGCTCCGGGGGCGGCCGGAAGAAGAAGGGCAAGAACGGCTCGGAGAAGGGCGCCGAGAAGGCGTCCGACAAGGGTGCCGACGCGGCTGACGAGAAGGCGGAGAAGGCCGACCGGTCCGACGGGCAGGCGTCCGAGCAGGCCGCCGTCAAGGAGGACAAGCCCGCGGCGAAGGGCGCCGACAAGGCGCCTGAGAAGGCGTCGGAGAAGGACGCGGCGCCGGAGCCCGAGGCCAAGGAGGCGCCCAAGAAGCGGTCGTCGAGGCGCAGGTCCGCCAAGCAGGCCGCCGCGCCCGAGGAGCCCGCGGCGGACGCGGCGGCAGCCGAGTCGGCCGCCGGGGCCGCGGAGGCGCCGGCCGAGCCGGTGTCCGAGGCGCCCGCCGAGGCCGCCCAGGACACCGCCGAGGGCGGGACGGCGGAGGAGGAGCAGGAGGCGCCCAAGAAGGCCAAGCGCGCCTCCACGCGGTCCACCGCCAAGACCACGGCGTCCAAGGCGAAGACCACCAAGAGCGCCTCCAAGACCGGCACCAAGGCGGCCGCGAAGAGCACCGCCGAGGCCGGGGCGAAGAAGACCACGTCCACGCGCCGGAGCAAGAAGGCGGCGGAGGAGGCGGCCGAGCCCGCCGACGAGACCGCCGCTCCGGCTGCGGACGCGGCCCAGCAGGCTTCCGCGGAGCCCTCGGGCGCCGCGGCGGCGGAGCAGGAGGCGGCCGCGTCCGACGGCGCCGCGGCCCCTGCGGACTCCGCCGACGCCGGGGAGGCCGACGGCGGGGCCGAGCGCCCGCGCCGCCGCCGCACCCGGCGCACCAAGACCGGCGGCACCCCCTCGGAGTCGGCGGTCGTCGAGGCCTGACGGGCACGGGCCGGACCGCGGTGCGCTGCGGTCCGGCCCCGACCCGGGCGTGCCGGGTCCTGACCGGGCGGTGGTAACCTAAAGGTCGGTGCGTCGGCGCGCCCCTATCGTTCGCGCGCCCGAGACCCGACTTCGATTCCCACGCCCCCTAGCGGGAGCCCGGTGGGTATGGGGCTGCGGTCAACAGCAGCGCATTTCACTCCCCGCCTCGGCGGGGATTGTCCACGAGCAGGAAGAGAGTTCCCCGGTGTACGCGATCGTGCGAGCGGGCGGCCGACAGGAGAAGGTGTCTGTCGATGACGTCTTGAACATCGACAGGGTCTCCGAGGAGGCCGGTTCGACGGTGTCCTGGGAGCCGCTGCTGATCGTCGACGACGGCAAGGTCGTCAGCGACTCCAGCGAGCTGAGCGGCTACAAGGTCACCGCCGAGGTCCTCGGCGAGGCCAAGGGCCCGAAGATCAACATGATCAAATACAAGAACAAGACCGGTTACAAGAAGCGCCTGGGTCACCGCCAGAAGTACACCCGGGTCCGCGTCACCGGCATCGCCAAGTAGAGGAGGGCTCCCCGATGGCACACAAGAAGGGCGCATCGTCCAGCCGTAACGGGCGCGACTCCAACGCTAAGCGGCTCGGTGTCAAGCGCTTCGGCGGCCAGTCCGTCAAGGCCGGCGAGATCCTGATCCGTCAGCGCGGGACGAAGTTCCACCCCGGCGACAACGTCGGCCGCGGTGGCGACGACACCCTGTTCGCGCTGGTCGAGGGCAAGGTCGAGTTCGGCAACCGGCGCGGCCGCAAGGCCGTCAACATCGTCCCGGCCGGCGCCGAGTAATCAGGCGCGCCGCGAGACGGAGCATTCCGCGTAGAGGCGGGTCGGGAGGGGGAACCCTTCCGGCCCGCCTTTCGTGGATGATGGGGACGTGCGAAGTGGCATGAGAGGGCAGCGTCGCGAGGGAACGCCCCAGGTCAACGAGAGTGCTCTCCGCACGCGCGGGGATGGACCCTCCTTGGCGGGCAGCGCCCGCAGCACCACATCGTGCTCTCCGCACGCGCGGGGATGGACCCGCTCCGCGACGAACACACCCCGGCCAGGGCGTGTGCGCCCCGCACGCGCGGGGATGGACCCTCCAGGGCCAGCTCCGGGCCCATTTTCACCACGTGCGCCCCGCACGCGCGGGGATGGACCCAGGGTGAGCATGATCGGCCAAAAGGAGCACGAGTGCGCCCCGCACGCGCGGGGATGGACCCTCCTGGCCGTCCTCCCACGCCGCCTCGCGGCGGTGCGCCCCGCACGCGCGGGGATGGACCGTCCACGTGCTTGGACAGCACCAGGGTGTCGACGTGGTTCCCCGCACGCGCGGGGATGGACCCCGCGCCGCGATCGCGCGAATGCTGATCCCCTCGTGCTCCCCGCACGCGCGGGGATGGACCCCAGTAGGCCCAGCCGATCACGTCGTTCGCGATGTGCGCCCCGCATGCGCGGGGATGGACCCAGAGCCTCGCGCAGCCCCGTGGGAAGCCGGTAGTGCTCCCCGCACATGCGGGGATGCGCCGGGCCCGTCCGGCGGGTGCCGCGTGCCGTCCCCCCGTGCCCCCACGGTGTGATCGGTCTCCCTCCCGCATATGCCTTCGCCGTCGTTTGGTCCGACCGTCTAGAGTGTTGACTGGTGGATCTTTCCTCCCCGCCCGGACCGGACCGGCGGGTCGAGGGTTTTCACACGGCAGAATCCGCGCGCCGGAAAGCGCGCAGGCGCGACACGGGGAGAACCAGGCACATGCCCGATTTCGTCGACGAAGCGGCCTTGCACGTCAAGGCCGGTGACGGCGGGCACGGCTGTGCCTCCATCCACCGGGAGAAGTTCAAGCCCCTCGGCGGCCCCGACGGCGGCAACGGCGGGCGCGGCGGCGACATCGTCCTAGAGGTCGACCCGCAGATCTCCACCCTCCTCGAATACCAGCGCCGCCCCCACCGCCGGGCCGGGAACGGCACCCCCGGCAAGGGCGGCAACCGCAACGGCGCCAACGGCGACGCCCTCGTGCTCCCCGTCCCCGACGGCACCGTCGTCACCGGTGAGGACGGCGAGGTGATCGCCGACCTCGTCGGCGCCGGGACCCGGCTCGTGCTCGCCGACGGCGGCGCGGGCGGCCTGGGCAACGCCGCCCTGGCCTCGCCCAAGCGCAAGGCCCCCGGCTTCGCCCTCAAGGGCGAGGAGGGCCTCTCCGCCGACGTCCGCCTGGAGATCAAGACCATCGCCGACGTCGGCCTGGTCGGCTTCCCCAGCGCCGGGAAGTCCTCCCTCATCGCGGCCCTGTCGGCGGCAAAGCCCAAGATCGCCGACTACCCGTTCACCACGCTGATCCCCAACCTCGGCGTCGTCGACTCGGGTGAGGTGCAGTACGTCGTCGCCGACGTGCCCGGCCTCATCCCCGAGGCCAGCCAGGGGCGCGGCCTGGGCATGAACTTCCTGCGGCACATCGAGCGGTGCTCCACCCTCGTGCACGTCCTGGACTGCATGACCGCCACCTACGACCCCGACCGCGACCCGGTCCGCGACCTCGACGCCCTGGAGGCCGAGCTGGCCGCATACGGCGAGCTGATGGAGGTCGACCTGTCCGACCGGCCCCGCCTGGTCGTCCTGAACAAGATCGACGTGCCCGACGCCCGCGAGCTGGCCGAGATCGTGCGCCCCATGCTGGAGGAGCGCGGCCTGAAGGTGCTGGAGGTCTCCGCCGCCAGCCGTGAGGGCCTGCGCGAGCTGGCCTTCGCCATGGGCGGCGAGGTCGCCCGTGCCCGCGCCGCCCGGCCCGAGCCCGAGCCCACCCGGGTGGTCCTGCGCCCCCGCGAGATCGGCGGGGCCTCGTTCGAGGTCGTGCCCCTGGGCGACAACACCTTCCGGATCCGCGGCACCAAGCCCGAGCGCTGGGTCCGCCAGACCGACTTCTCCAACGAGGAGGCCGTCGGCTACCTCGGCGAGCGCCTCGACCGGCTCGGCATCGAGGACGCCCTCGCCAAGGCGGGCGCCGCCGCCGGGGCCGAGGTCTACATCGGCACCGAGGAGGACTCCGTGGTCTTCGACTGGGCACCGGGCGTCGACACCGACCAGGCCCCGATCGGCCCGCGCGGCAGCGACTCCCGGCTGGGCTGACGCCGCGCGGGCGGGGTGGCAGGCGCCCGGCCGCTTCGACGATCGACACAGATGGGAAGTCGTCCGCCGTGCACCAGGAAGGCACAGCAGGGCAGGGTAAGGACAGCGCCTCCGGGACCGCCGGGGGCGGGGCCGCGGGAGGCGCCCGGGGGGAGTTGCGCGCGGCGCGGCGCGTGGTGGTCAAGGTCGGCTCCTCGTCGCTGACCACCCCCGACGGGCACATCGACACCGACCGCATCGCCGAACTCACCGACGTGCTGGCGCGCCGCCGCGCCGCCGGGACCGAGCTGGTGCTCGTCTCCTCCGGGGCGGTCGCCGCGGGCATGGGGCCGCTCGGGCTGGCCGCCCGCCCCCGCGACCTGGCCACCCAGCAGGCCGCGGCCAGCGTCGGCCAAGGGCTGCTGGTGGCCCACTACACGGGCGCGTTCGCGCGCCACGGGCTGACCGCCGCGCAAGTGCTCCTCACCGTGGAGGACCTGATGCGGCGGGTGCAGTACCGCAACGCCCAGCGCACCTTGCGGCGGCTGCTCGACATGGGCGGCGTGCCCATCGTCAACGAGAACGACACCGTCGCCACGCACGAGATCCGGTTCGGCGACAACGACCGCCTGGCCGCCCTGGTCGCGCACCTGCTGCGGGCCGAGGCGCTGCTGCTGCTCTCCGACGTGGACGCGCTCTACGACGGGAACCCCGCAAAGCCGGGGACCCGCCGCATCCCGCGGGTGACCGGCGCGGGCGACCTGGACGGGGTGGACGTCGGCGGCACCGGCGGGCGCGGGGTCGGCACCGGCGGGATGGTGACCAAGCTGGAGTCGGCGCGGATCGCCACCGAGGCGGGTGTCCCCACGGTGCTCACCTCGGCGGCGAACGCGGGGGAGGCGCTGGCGGGCGCGTCGGTGGGCACCCTGTTCACCGCGTCGTCCAAGCGGCGGCCGACGGCCCGGCAGCTCTGGCTCGCGCACGCGACGGCGGGCCGCGGGACCGTGGTCCTGGACCCCGGGGCGGTGCGGGCGGTGGCGGCCGAGCACGCCTCACTGCTGCCCGCCGGTGTGGTGAAGGTCGAGGGCGACTTCAGCGCCGGCGACCCGGTCGACCTGTGCGACGAGGACGGGCGGCCGGTGGCCCGCGGGCTGGTGAACTACGACGCCGCGGAGATCCCGATGCTGATGGGGCGCTCCACCCGGTGGCTGGCCCGCGAGATGGGCCCCGAGTACGAGCGGGAGATCGTGCACCGCGACGACATGGTGCTGCTCGACCGCGCCCGGTCGGTCGGCGGGACGCGCACGCCGAAGACCGGACGCAGCGGCGCCCCGGACGCCCCGGACGCCCCGGACGTTCCGAAGGCGTCGGGCGCGCCGGGGGCACCGGACGGCCCGTCCCCGAAGGCGACGGCCCCGGCGGGCGGCTCCCCGGCGTAGCCGGTCCCCGAACGGTGCCCCGAACGGTGCTCGGACGCGGGCGGTGACCCCGCCAGGCGTTCGGTCGGCCCCCGACCGCACCGGCCGAGCCGTCGCGGACCCGACGGCGGGCCCGACCGGGCGGGGTGCTTATTCGGGCGGCCCCGCAGCCGATGGCACCCTCGCGAGTCCGATCAGCGAGCCGTGGCCTCCGTTGCTCGATGGTGTCCGCCGGAGAGGTGGAACTTTCAGCGGCCGTGGTCACCGTCCGCCTACGACCTTCAGCCGTCCGCCGACAGGCGCCCCGTCGGTGCGCCCCCCTCCGCCGCGGATCCCCGATGATCTCGGGAGAAACGACGCTAAAACCGCGCTTGTAGCGTCGTTTCTCCCGAGATCAACAACTGAAGAGGGCCGGAGCGGCCGCTCAGGGCTCGTCGGACGGAGAACCTCCCGACCGACCACGAGAACCCCTGACCGCCACGAGAAGTACCGGGCCACGGCTGGCCGGGACCGCGCGATCCGCGGTTCCGGCCACCGGCCCCACCCGGTCGGCGCTCGCCCCACCCCGGCGGGGGCGGCCGGAATAAGCTGGGCGCAGGCCCGACACCCGATCCACGACCACGACATTCCCGAGCGAATGGAACCCCTGATGAGCAACACCGAGCGCGAGGTGCACGACGCCGCCCGCAGGGCCAAGGACGCCGCGGCCGACCTCGCACCGATGAGCCGGGCGGACAAGGACGAGGCCCTCGCCGCGGTCGCGGACGCGCTGGTCGCCGAGGCCGCCTCCATCGTCGCCGCCAACGCCGAGGACCTCGACCGGGCGCGCGCCGCCGGGGAGACCGAGGCCTACCTGGACCGCCTCGCCCTCACGGAGGAGCGCGTCTCCGGCGTCGCCGACGCGGTCCGGGCCGTCGCCGAGCTTCCCGACCCCGTCGGGGAGGTCGTCTTCGGCTCCACCCTCCCCAACGGCCTGGAGCTGCGCCAGGTCCGGGTGCCCCTGGGCGTCGTCGGCATCATCTACGAGGGCCGCCCCAACGTCACCGCCGACGCGGCGGCGCTGTGCCTCAAGAGCGGCAACGCCGCCCTCCTGCGGGGCTCCTCCTCGGCCTACTCCTCCAACACCCGCATCGTGGAGGTGATCCGGGGGGCCCTGGAGAAGACCGGCGTCCCCGCCGACGCGGTGCAACTGGTGCCCGGTTCGGGGCGCGACTCGGCGCAGGCGCTCATGAGCGCCCGGGGGCTGGTCGACGTGCTCATCCCGCGCGGCGGGGCCAACCTCATCCAGGCCGTGGTGCGCGACTCCACGGTGCCCGTCATCGAGACCGGCGCCGGGAACTGCCACGTCTACATCGACGAGCACGCCGACCTGGACAAGGCGGTGGCCATCGCGGTCAACGCCAAGGCGCAGCGGGTGTCGGTGTGCAACGCGGCCGAGACGCTGCTGGTGCACGAGCGGATCGCCGACCGCTTCCTGCCGCGGTTCCTGCGGGAGATCGGCGACCTGGGCGTCACCGTGCACGGCGACGACCGGGTGCGCGCCCTGGACGACCGCGCCGTGGCCGCCACCGAGGAGGACTGGAGCACCGAGTACCTGTCGATGGACCTGGCCGTGAAGGTGGTCGAGACCCTGGACGAGGCGATGGCGCACATCCGCGCCTACTCGACGGGGCACACCGAGGCCATCGTCACCGACTCGCAGGCGGCGGCGCGCCGCTTCACCTCGCGGGTCGACTCGGCGGCGGTCATGGTGAACGCCTCGACGCGGTTCACCGACGGCGGGGAGTTCGGCTTCGGTGCGGAGATCGGCATCTCCACCCAGAAGCTGCACGCCCGCGGCCCGATGGGGCTGCGGGAGATGACCTCCACCAAGTACATCGTCACCGGTGACGGCCAGGTGCGCTGATACCGGGAGGGGGCTGCCCCACGGCCCGGAAGATCCGCGGGGCCCACCGCGCCGAGAGCGCGGTGGGCCCCGCGGCCGTGGTTGCCCCGACCGCCTTGGTCGCCCGTGACCGCCCTCGGCCGCGCCCGTCCGGCCCCGGGCGCCCCCGGCCGCGCTCGAAGCGGCGCGGATGTCCGTTCCGGCGGCCGGTCCGGCGCCCCGCACGTGCGGGTTCGCAGGTGAGCGCTCTATGCGGTGGACCGGTCACGGGGAGCCGACCGGCGAGGCGGGCCGCCCGGGTCCGAACGGCGCTCACACGGGCCCCGTGAGGCACTACGATGCCGGAACAGTAGGAGTTTTCGCGTTTCCGGGAGCCCCCCAATGACCACCGATCAGCACCCGCCGTCCGGATCGACGTTCGACAGCGGGGTGCCCACGGCCGCCCGCGTCTACGACGTCATGCTCGACGGCAAGGACAACTACGCCATCGACCGGCAGGTGGCCCAAGCGAGCCTGGAGGTCATGCCCGAGCTCAAGGAGATCGCCCGGCACAACCGGGAGATCCTGCACCGGGTGGTCCGCCACGTCGCCGCCGACCAGGGCATCGACCAGTTCCTCGACCTGGGGTCGGGGCTGCCCACCGCGCGCAACACCCACGAGGTGGCCCAGCAGGCGAACCCCGCGGCGCGCGTGGTCTACGTCGACATCGACCCGCTGGTGTCCGCGCACGGCCACGCCATCCTGGCGGAGAACGCCTACACCCACGTCGTGACCGGCGACATCCGCGACCCGCGCTCCGTGATCGACCACCCCGAGGTGCGCGAGCTCATCGACTTCGACCGGCCGGTGTGCGTGATGCTGTGCGGCATCCTGCACCACCTCCTCGACGAGGAGGACCCCAACGGCATCGTCGCCGCGTTCCGGGACACGGTCGTCTCCGGGTCCTACTTCTTCATCACCAACTTCACCCGCCTGGGCGACGCACCCGAGAGCGTGGAGCTGGAGCGGGTCCTGCTGAGCCAGCTCGGCACCGGCCGGGTGCGCACCGTCGAGGAGCTGATGGCCTACTTCGACGGGATGGAGCTGCTGGCCCCCGGGATGGTCCCGCTGCCGCTGTGGCGGCCGGACGGCATCGTCCCGGACAGCACCTCCATCGCGGCGCGCTTCATGACCGGGGGAGTGGCGCGCAAGGACTGAAGGCGCGGCCGGACGCGGCCCGGGGGGCCCAACGGGCCCGCGCCCCCTGCCGTCCGCCGCACCGACGGCGGGGGCGCGGCCCGTCAGTTCTGCCGGCTGTCGGAGTCGCCCCGGCTCCCGGCGCTCTTCCAGCGCTCGGCGACCGTGTCGAAGATCTTGCCGCTCGCGTTGGCCGCGGTCCCGGCGACGTCGCGCACCATGCCCACCAGTGGGTCCGAGGAGCGCTCCCAGGACTGCTTGTAGGAGTTGGCGGCGTTGCGCGCCTCCTCGCTGACCGAAGCGTCCTTGTCGCCGGAGCGGCGCGGGTAGTCCCCGGCGAGGATGGTGCGGTACGAGCCGTCCTCGATCCAGCGGTGCAGCTCGGCGGTGCGCACCACGGCGAAGGGGTGGGTGGTGCCGATCAGGCTCATCACCTTCAGGAGGCTGTCGCGCGCGTCGCCCCCCTCGTCGTACTCCTTGGCCTGCTCCAGGAAGGCGTCGGTGTTCATCTCGGCCAGGCGCGAGCCGCCGGCCATCTTCATCAGCGCGCGCTTGGCGGCGTCCGGGTCCTGGGCGGCCAGCAGGCCCGCGCGGTCGCAGGACAGCTCGGACTTGCGGTACCACTCCTCCAGGGCGGCGACGATGGCGCGCAGGCCGATGTAGCCCAGCGGGATCCAGGCCACGCGCGCGGCCAGGTTGATCAGGGCCAGGAGCATGGTGCGGTAGACGGCGTGGCCGGACAGGATGTGCCCGACCTCGTGGCCCACCACGAAGCGCTGCTCCTCGGCGTCGAGGAGGTCGAACAGCCCGCTGGTCATGACGATGAACGGTTTCTGGCTGCCGATCGCCATGGCGTTGGGCTTGGGGTCCATCTTGATGTAGAGCTCGGGCACCTCCTTGAGGTCGAGCACGTAGGCGGCGTCGCGCACGTAGTCGTGCACCTCGGGGAACTGGCGTTCCCCGACCCGCACGGCGCCGGAGAGGAACATCAGGCGCAGCGCGCGCTCGTTGAACAGCCCTGAGAGCTTGCGGAAGACCTCGTCGAAGCCACGGAGCGACCGCAGGGCGACCAGTGCGCCGCGGTCGGCCGGGTGCTCGTAGGCGCGGGAGGAGATGTCGTCGAGTCGGACGCGGGCGCGGTCTGGTGTGTTGGTGGCCATGTCGGCATGCTATGCGCGCCTCCCCGGCCGACGCCACGATTTCCGGCAACGAGATATGACGCGAATCCGGCGCCGCCCGGAAGGCCGTGCGTGCGGCCGGGTCCCGGCCCGCCGAGGGGGCGGCGCGGGGGCCGGGACCCGTCCGCGGGCGCGCCGTGGGCCGGTGCCCGGGGACGCGCCCGGCGCGGGTGCGGGGACGGCGCGGTGGACGCCTTCGGTTAGTCTCGGCGGCGGCTGGAAAAACCGGTGTAAAGGGAGCGATGAGGTGGCGAACGGAGCGATGGGCGCGGGCGCCGGCCGGGGTCCGGGCCGTCCACGACGCGTGGGGGTCATGGGCGGCACCTTCGACCCGATCCACCACGGGCACCTCGTCGCCGCCAGCGAGGTCGCCCACCTGTTCCACCTGGACGAGGTGCTGTTCGTCCCGGCGGGGCGGCCCTACCAGAAGGACCTGGACAAGGTGGCCCCGGCCGAGGACCGCTACCTGATGACGGTCATCGCCACCGCGGAGAACCCGCAGTTCAAGGTGAGCCGGATCGAGGTCGACCGCGAGGGCCCCACCTACACCATCGACACGCTGCGCCAGCTCCGCTCCGACTACGGTCCGGACGTCAAGCTGTTCTTCATCACCGGCGCCGACGCCCTTGGCGCTATCCTGAGCTGGCAGAACGTGGACGAACTCTTCGAACTCGCGCATTTCGTGGGCTGTAACCGGCCCGGGCACCGGCTGACCGACACCGGGCTGCCCGACGGCAAGGTCAGCCTGGTGGAGATCCCGGCGCTGGCGATCTCCTCCACCGAGTGCCGGGAGCGCGTGGGCAAGGGCGAGCCGATCTGGTACCTCGTCCCCGACGGGATCGTCCGCTACATCAACAAGACCGGGCTCTACCTCGACGACCCGTCGGCGGGGCGGACCCCAGGGGAGGCAGCTACTTCATCGTGACCGCTACGGACAGGGCCGTCGAGCTCGTGAACATCGCCGCCGAGGCGGCTTCGGACAAACTCGCCCAGGAGGTCGTCGCCTTCGACGTGAGCGACCAGCTCGTCATCACCGACGCCTTCCTGCTGTGCTCCGCCCCCAACGACCGGCAGGTGCGCTCCATCGTCGACGAGGTGGAGGAGCGCCTGCGCGAGGCCGGCGCCAAACCGGTCCGCCGTGAGGGCGAGCGCGACGGGCGCTGGGTGCTGCTGGACTACGTCGAAATCGTCGTGCACGTCCAGCACGAGGAGGAGCGCGGCACCTACGGCCTGGAGCGGCTGTGGAAGGATTGCCCCGCGATCACCCTGCCGGAGAGCGCGCGGGGCCGCGAGCGCACCCAGGACGGCGCCTGAGCGGTCCGTGGGGCGGCCCCTGGGGGCCGGTCCGCCGCCGATCAGCACCGACCTGCACCGACCGCACAGGAGTTGAGTCGATGGCCGAATCCCGTCGTGTCCTCTGCTGGCGCCACGGCCAGACCCAGTGGAACGCGGACAAGCGCTTCCAGGGGCAGTCCGACATCCCGCTCGACGACGTCGGGCGCGAGCAGGCCCAGCGCGCGGCGCGCCTGCTGGCCGCGCTGCGGCCGGACGCCGTCATCGCCTCGGACCTGCGCCGCGCGGCGGACACGGCCGGGTACCTGTCGGAGGCCACGGGGCTGGCCGTGCACACCGACAAGGGGCTGCGGGAGCGCTTCGGCGGGCCCTGGGAGGGGCTGACCACCGCGGAGATCCGCGAGCGGTGGCCGGAGGAGAACGCCCGGATGGAGATCCCCGGCGGTGAGCCCATCGAGGAGGTGGGCGAGCGCGTCGCCGAGGCGGTCGAACGCGGGCTGGAGCGGGTGCCCGAGGGCGGGCTGCTGGTGGCCGTGGGCCACGGGGCGGCGCTGCGCGCGGGCATCAACCGGATGCTCGGGCTGCCCGTGGAGATCCGCCAGGCGCTGGGGCCGCTGGGCAACTGCTCATGGTCGGTGCTGGGGCCGCTGCGCGTGGGCGGGTGGCGCCTGCTGGAGCACAACGCCTCCAGCCTCCCGGAGGAGAGGATCCTCGGCGACGACCGGTGAGCGCGTCCCCGCAGGTCCAGGGGGAGCGTTCGGAATCCGTTTCGACTAATCGGGCGGATTCCGCTATCGTTCAGGGTGTCGGCAGGGCGGTTCCCCCGCCCCCGCCGGACCCGAGGGGCTATGGCGCAGTTGGTAGCGCGCCTCCATGGCATGGAGGAGGTCTGGGGTTCGAATCCCCATAGCTCCACAGAAGCGAACGGCCCGGTGCGGATGCGATCCGCACCGGGCCGTTCGTCGTTCCCGCGCTTCGCCTCCGCCTCCCACGGTTCCGTCCGGTCCCGGCCACCGGGCGGGGAACCGCTTTCATCACGGGCCTCGTCCCAGCTTCCGTGACGAACTACTGGGAGCGGGAGCCGAAAGATCAGCCGGCGTCGGAGGAGATCTCCCTGCCGACTGCGACCCGGCTGCTGTGGGCCATGGTCGGCCTGATGTTCCTCGCGGGGGTCCTGCATTACGCCGTGCTGCCGTACACGGCCGGGTTCATCCTCCTCTGCCTGGCATGGCCCGCTGCTGCCTGTTGTGCCGGGATCTGGGCGTACGCGGCATCGGTGCGGTTCAGGGGATTGGCCGTGGGCTTCGCCGCCGTGCTGGTGCTTGCCGGGTCGGCGCTGTTCCTCGCCAGAGCGGCCGTGTACCACGTCTGGGCCGATGAGGTCCGCTGCACGGTGGCGGCGACGAGCACATGGGACGAGATGGTCTTCCGCTACAACCGCAGAGGCGGCGGAGGGCGCCCCGCCCATGAGGTCGAATGGGAGTGCGCCGGTGAACGGGTCACGGTGAAGAAGGCCGGGACCCCATCCGTCGAGGAAGGTGAGACCCAGGACATGGCCTACGACCCCGAGGGGCGCCTGCCGCTTGAACGGGCGCGGAAGGTTATGGAGCTGTGGATCCCCGGCAGCGCGGGAGCGATATCCCTCGGTGTGGTGATGTACCTCGGCCGCTACCCGCGACGCCCCGCCTGGACCCGGACGGACAAGGCCTGAGGGCATGCCGACCGCCCAAAACCGCGACCCCTACGGCGACGAAGAGTCGAGGGACCGGACACCGCTGATCGTCACCGTGGTCTTCGCCACGGTGGCGGGCCTGACGTTCTTCCTCGCGCTCGTGCACTATTTCGCCCTGCCGCAGTGGCTCGGCTTCCTCCTGCTCTGCGTGGTGTGGCTCGTCGGGTTCGGCTGCTCCCTGGCCTGGGGCCGCTGCGCGAGTGCCGGGTGCGCCGGGTCGCTCGTGGGTGCGGCCGCGGGGCTCGTGCTGCTCTGGGCGGTGGTCCTGGCGGCCCGGGTCCTGGCCTACGACTCCTTGACCGAGGAGGTCAGGTGCACGGTGGTCGCGGCCGAGACGCGGGTCGTGCGGCAGGACCCCTTCAGCGAGCGGCGGAAGCGGTTCGTCCACGAGGTGGAATGGGATTGCGCGGGCGAGCAGGTCTCCGTGCGCCGTGTCGGAGCGTTCGGCGGAGAGGGCGGCGAGCCCGCGCTCCGCTATTCGGAGGGGGAATCCCATGTCATGGCGTACGACCCCACGGGGCGCCTGCGGCTCGAACCGGCCGCGGGTGCGACGGACCTGTGGACACCGTCGGTGATGGGGGCGGTGTCGCTTGGGACGATGGTGCTCCTCGCCAGGCCGACGCTCCCGTTCAGGCGGCCGTGGTCAGGGAAGGCCAGGAAGGACCGACGCCCCCACAGGCGCGACCCGTGGGGGATCGACGACGACGGGGACTCGGATCGGTCGGACCGCCCTGACCCGTGGGAGAAATACGGCTTCGACTTCTGACCCGCCGTCAGGGCCGTCCGTGTGTCCGACCCCGCCAGGCGGTCACAGGTACAGGCCGGTTCCCTGCTGTGGGGACTCGTTGGCTACGGCGTGGATGTCGCGTTCCCTCAGGACCAGGTAGCGCTCGGCCTGGAGTTCGACCTCCAACTGGTCCTCGGGGTTGAACAGGACCCGGTCACCGGTCTTGACGTGTCGGGCGCTGGTGCCCGCGCCGCAGACCTCGCCCCATACGAGGCGGGTCGCCATCTTCACGGTGTCCGGGATGACCAGCCCGCCGGTGCTGCGGCGCTCCCCCTTCTCCGGGAGCAGCCGCACGAGCAGGCGATCGTGGAGCATCTGGATTTCGAGCTTTGAATCGGGCACCCTGCAAGCCTATTGGGTCCCGACCCGTGACCGGGCGGGATGGCCGGTGCGGGGTGGTGGGCCGCCACCGGGGTGAACACCTGGGGAACGGCGCGAGCACCCCTGCGGATCCGGTAGAGTCGAGGTGTCGCCGCGGCGAGGCCGGACACCGGCACGCAGGGGCGACGACCAGGGGCTATGGCGCAGTTGGTAGCGCGCCTCCATGGCATGGAGGAGGTCTGGGGTTCGAATCCCCATAGCTCCACCGGGTGGGCCGTTGTGCACACCGTTTTCTTCAGAGGTCGCTTGCGCCGGTGAGGCGGGGCGGCCTCTTTTCGTTCCGTAGGGATGCGGGGACCGGGGTGAAGCGCCCGGATCCGTGCCCGCTCCCCGCTCTCCCGACCCTGGGCGGGCACTCCGCACGGGGCGTCCGGCGCGGTCGGCCGAGGGGACACCCGTTGCGCGCGGCCGACGGCCTGGGCGCCTGCCGAGGGGCTCAGACGGCCTGGCGGACGGGGGCGCCGACCAGTCGCTGCCGGTAGGCGGTGGGGGACTCGCCGAACTCGGCCTTGAACAGCCGGCTGAAATGCGCGGCGTCGTGGAGGCCCCAGCGGCCCGCCACCCATGAGACGGGGCGGTCGGCGAACAGGGGGTCGGCGAGGTCGCGGCGGATGTGCTCGAGGCGCCGGGAGCGGATCCACATCGAGACCGTCTGCCCCTCCGACGAGAAGATCGTGTGGAGGTGCCGGGTCGAGATGTAGTGGGCCCGCGCGATGGAGGACGGCGTGAGGTCGTGCTCGCCGAGGTGCCGGAGGATGTACTCGCGCACCTCCCGCGCCAGACTCCGGGCCGGGTGCGTCGCCGGCCCCTGGCGGCGGTGCAGTTCCTGCGACAGCATGGTGACGAGCAGGTCCAGAGCCGAATGGACCAGTCGTGACGCGTGGCTGTCGGCCAGCTGGTCCATGTTCCTGCCGAGCTCGACGAAGAACGGGTTGATCACCCGGCCCAGGCCGTCCTCCCCGGGGAACCGCGTGGCGGTCACCCGGGCGACCTCGTCGCGCGGCAGGTCCACGAGCTCGTGCGGGAACATGATGACCATGGCCCGGCTCCGCTCGGGGAAGGTCAGCGTGTACGGCCGATGCGTGTCATAGATGGCCAGGTCGCCGGGGCCCAGTCCCACGGAGCGGCCGTCCTGCTCCAGCACCGCGGGGCCGGCCAGCTGCAGGCTCAGCTTGTAGAACCGGTCGCCGCCGTCCGAGATGAGCTCCGGGGTCCGCCGCACGACGTGCGGCGTCGCCGCGATCCCGAACAGGGAGACGTTGTCGACCACGGTCTGGGCGATGTGGCCGTGGAAGGCGACGCCGCCGAGCTCGTCGATCCTGAGCGGTACGACGGCGTGCGCGACCGCGGATCTCCAGGCGTCGAGAGCGAGTGGCGCGTTCGGCGTGGCGGTCGCGTGGCTCGCGCTGGCGGAAACGGACATCGCTCGTCCTTCCCCCGACGGGTGGCGGGTGCCGGTGATCATATACGATCCGTGGTGTTGTCTCTACCACATTTCCGAGACGTTCGTCAGCGCCGCTTGTCCGAGCGCGCAGACCGTTTGACGACCCGCGACCGATCGGGCGGGTGGGCCGGGGCGCCCCCGCGCGGACGGCTACGTTGATCCACGACCCGCGACCGCTGGCACCCCTGTACGGAGGAGGATCGTTGACGACGGACACCACCCCGCGCGGCACCCGGCCGTCGTCGTTCGGTGTGACGCACCCGCTCGACATGCTGACGGCCGAGGAGATCTCCGCGGCCCGGGAGATCCTCGTCCGCCACGGCAAGGTCGGCCCGGCGACCCGGTTTCCGCGCGTGCTGCCGGTCGAACCGGACAAGCGGGCCGTCCTGAGCCATACCCCCGGCGCGGACGACTTCGACCGCAGCGTGCTGGTCACCCTCCTGGACACCGCCACCGGCCGGGTCGGCGAGGCCGAGGTGTCCGTCACCGGCGGCGCGGTCACCTCGTGGCGGGACCTGCCGACGGGGGAGCACCCGTACGGCCAGCCCCCGTACCTGCTGGAGGAGTACGGCCGCGCCGCCGAGATCGTCAAGGCGGACCCCCGGTGGCAGGCGGCCATGGCGCGCCGCGGCATCACCGACACGGCGCACACGTTCGTCGCCCCGCTCGCGCCCGGCTACTTTCCCCGGGAGGGCGAGACGGGTCGGCGCATGATCCGGTCGCTCACCTTCCACCGGCGCCACGAGGGCGACAACCCGTGGGCGCACCCCGTCGAGGGGCTGGTCGCGCACGTGGACCTGACGGCCGGGGAGGTGACCCGGCTGGACGACGAGGGCGACGTCCCCGTGCCGCTGGACGACTGGAACTACAAGCACACCGGACCCGCCCGCACCACGCTGAAGCCGCTGGAGATCACCCAGCCCGAGGGCCCCTCCTTCACCGTGGACGGCACCCTCGTCCGCTGGGAGGACTGGTCCCTCCGGGTCGGCTTCAACGCCCAGGAGGGGCTGGTCCTGAACGAGATCGCCTTCCGCGACGGAGACGAGGACCGCCCCGTCATCTACCGGGCCTCCGTCCCCGAGATGGTGGTGCCGTACGGCGACCCGGCGGCCCCCCGCTACTGGATCAGCTACTTCGACGCGGGCGAGTACGCCCTCGGCAAGAACGCCAACTCGCTCAAGCTCGGCTGCGACTGCCTCGGCGAGATCACCTACTTCGACGCCGTGGTGGCCGACGACAACGGCGACCCGATGCCCATCCCGCACGCCGTGTGCATGCACGAGGAGGACTACGGGATCCTCTGGAAGCACACCGAGCCGGGCGAGGCGTCCCAGGTGCGGCGCTCCCGCCGCCTCGTGCTCTCCTACTTCGCCACCATCGGCAACTACGACTACGGGTTCTTCTGGTACTTCTACCTCGACGGCTCGATCCAGATGGAGGCCAAGGCGACCGGCATCGTGTTCGCCGGGGCCGCGGAGCCCTGGACCGAGAACCCCCACGCGCCGGAGATTGCACCGGGCATCATCGGCCCGGTCCACCAGCACATCTTCTGCGCGCGGCTGGACATGTCCGTCGACGGGCCCGAGAACTCGGTCGAGGAGGAGAACCTCGTCGGGATCCCCACCGGGCCGCGGAACCCGTACGGGAACGCGTTCACCTACGAGCGCGTCCCGCTGTCCCGCGAGTCGGAGGCCGTGCGGGACGCCGACAGCGAGGCCGGACGCCGGTGGTACGTCACCAGCGCGCACCGGCGCAACGCCGTCGGCAGGCCCACGGCGTACCAGCTCACCCCGATGGCGGGCCCACGGCTCATGGCCCAGCCGGGCTCCTCGGCGGGCGACCGCGCCGCGTTCGCCCGCCACCACCTGTGGGTGACCGCGCACGACCCGGCCGAGCGCTTCCCGGCCGGGGACTTCCCGAACCAGCACGCGGGAGACGGCATCGGCCGGTGGGTGCAGGCCGACCGTGCGCTCACCGACACCGATGTCGTCCTGTGGCACACGTTCGGGCCCACCCACATCCCCCGGCCCGAGGACTGGCCGGTGATGCCCGTCGACTACTCGGGGTTCTGGCTCAAGCCGCACGGCTTCCTCGACGCGAACCCGGCGCTCGACCTGCCGGACGGGTCCGCCGGCGGGCACAGTGGGCACGGCGGAACCGGTGGGTCCGCCGACGGCCGCTGCCACTGACCCGGCGCGAGAGCGGCCCCGCGGCACCTTCGGGTGCCGCGGGGCCGTGTACTCCTGCGGGCGCGGGCGGCGTCAGGCCGCGATGACCTGCGGCACGCCGACGGCCTTGAGTCCTTCCACGCCGAACTCCAGGCCGTAGCCGGAGCCCTTGACCCCTCCGAACGGCACCATCGGGTGCAGGGTCCCGTGCTTGTTGATCCAGACCGTGCCGGCCTCGATGCGCGCCGCGACCTCCTCGGCATGCTCGGCGTCGCTCGACCACACCGACGCGCCGAGCCCGACGTCCAGGGCGTTGGCCTGGTCGACCACCGCGTCGAGGTCCGTGTACGCGAGGATCGGCAGCGCCGGTCCGAACTGCTCCTCCACGACGAGCGGCGCGTCGGCGGGCAGGCCGGTGACCAGCGTCGCCGGGTAGAAGTGGCCGGGCGCCCCGCGGTCGGGGTCGCCCCCGGTGACCACGCGCCCGCCCGCGGCCCTGGCCTGCTCGACGAGGCCGTCGACGATCCGGAACTGGGCGGCGTTGGTGAGCGGCCCGAGCATGCTCTCCTCGCTGACCCCCGGCCCCATCGGCATCCGGGCGGCCACCTCGGCCAGCGCCTCGACGACGTCGTCGTGGAGGGTGTGGTGCACGTACAGGCGTTTGAGCGCCGCGCACGTCTGCCCCGTATTGATGAACGCGCCCCAGAAGAGGTCCTCGGCGATGGCGGCCGGGTCGGCGCCGGGAAGCACGATGCCCGGGTCGTTGCCGCCGAGTTCGAGCGTGAGCCGCGGCAGGTTGTCCGCGCTGGCGGCGGCGATCGCCTTGCCCGTGCGGGTCGAGCCGGTGAACATGATCTTGTCGAACGCCGGGTGCGCCGCGAGCGCGGCACCGAGGCCGCCGTCCCCGGACAGCACCGTCAGCACGCCCTCGGGGAGCACCTGGTTCACGATCGCGGCCAGCGCGAGCACCGAGAGCGGCGTGTCCTCGGACGGCTTCATCACCACGGTGTTGCCCATCCGCAGCGCGGGCCCGAACTGCCAGGAGGCGATGAGTGCCGGCCAGTTCCAGGGCCCGATGGCGCCCACCAGGCCCACGGCGCGGTACCTGAGCGTCGCCTGGCCGGATCCGTCGTCGAGCACCCGCTCGGGTTCGAGCGGGGTGGCGGCGGCGGTGCGCAGCCAGGCGGCGACCCCGCCCGCCTCGAAGCGGCTGCCCGGGCCGTTGAGCGGCTTGCCCTGCTCGCGGGAGATCAGGTGCGCCAGCGCTTCGGCGGACCGGTCGACGGCGTCGGCCGCGGCGTTCAGCAGCCGGGAGCGCTCCTGGTGGCCGAGCGCCTCCCAGGTGGGCTGGGCCTTCCGGGCGGCCGCCACGGCCCGCTCCAGGTCGTCGGTGCCGCGTTCCGGAGCCCGGCCGATCTCCTCGCCGGTGGCGGGGTCGGTGACCGGCCGACCGCCCTCCGGCGCCGCCACGGCAGCCAGCAGGTTCTCGTAGTTCTCCATGTCCTCACCTCTGTGTCGTTCACCATGCGTGGTCGGTGCCCCGGTCCGCCCGAGCGGGCGCCTGTGCGCGCGCACGGGACCGGCGCGGACGTGCTCGGCTCACGCGGGGAAGGCCGAGCGCGCGGAGAAGCCGAAATCCATGGTCAGGGCCGTTCCATGGATCCCCGCGGCCTGCGGGGAGGCGAGGAACAGCACGTGCTCGGCGACGTCCTCGGGCCGGTGGACCGGGTAGTCGGCGTCGGCGAAGTCGCGGCGCCCGAGGCTGCTCCGGCTCATCGGGGTGTCGACGACGGACGGGCAGACGGCGTTGACGCGCACCTCGCCCGCCGTCTCCACCGACAGCGCCCGCGCCAACTGCACCACGGCGGCCTTCGAGGCGCAGTACGGCACCATCCCCGGTGCGGCGACGAGCGCCGAGTCGCTCGCGACCAGGACCGCCGCGCCGTGGGGGGAGCGGCGCTGGGCCGGGAGGGTGTGCTTCAGCACCAGGAACGCGCCGGTGGTGTTCACGGCGAAAATCCGCTGCCAGTCGGCGAGGGAGACCTCTTCCAGCGGGGTGCCGACGGGCCCGGACACCCCGGCGCACGTGACGACGGCGTCGATGCGGCCGAGGCGGTGGAGCGTCGCCCCGACCGCCGAGCGCACCGACTCCTCGTCCGTGACGTCCGCGGCGAACGCCTGGGCCCGGTCGGGCGTGCCGAGGGCGGCCGCCCGCTCTCGGGCGCCGTCGCCGTCCTGATCCAGCAGCACGGGCGTCGCGCCCCGGTCCGCCGCCGCGGCGGCGACCGCGGCGCCGATGCCGCTCGCGGCGCCCGTGACGAGGACGACGAGGCCCCCGAGGTCCGAGGAAGGGGTGGTCACCATATGTTCCCTGCCTTTCGGCGGTGGATCGGTGCCGTTTCGCGGGCGGCCATCAGCCGAACGCCAGGGTCGGCACGTCGACGATGTGCGCGCCGCCGTCCACCACGAGGGTCGCGCCGTTGACGTACGTCGCGTCGGGCCCGAGCAGGAACGCCACCACACCGGCGATCTCCTCCGGATCGGCGGGCCGTCCGAGCGGCACGTCGCGCGTCACCTCGGCGTAGGCGGATTCGACGTCGGCCGCGCCGCCGCCCTCGACGAGCACCTGCATCTCCTGGTCGGCCATCGGTGTGCGGACCCAGCCGGGACAGACGGCGTTGGCCCGCACGCGGTGCCCGTAGTCGCGGGCGAGCGACCGCACGAGCCCGAGCAGCGCGTGTTTGCCGACCGTGTACCCGGCCGTCTCCGGCCCCGCCCGCAGGGCCGCGAGCGAGGAGACGACCACGATGCTTCCACCGGACCGCACCAGCGGTTCGAGCGCCTCGCGGGCGGTGACGAAGGCCGTCGTCAGGTTGGCGTCCAGGCTGGAGCGCCACGCCTCGTCGCTGGTATCGCCGACGGTGTCGTAGCCGTGCCCGCCCGCGTTCGCGACCACGCCGTCGAGTCCGCCGTAGCGTTCGGTGACGTCCTCGACGACGCGCCTCATGGCGGCACCGTCCGTGGCGTCGGCGGGCATGGCGGTGATGCGCGGGTGCGCCGAGGCGACCTCTTCGAGGGGTTCGCGCCGCCGACCGGAGACGACGACGTCGCCGCCGTCCTCGGCCAGCCGGGTGGCGACCGCGGCGCCGATCCCCGTGCCGCCGCCGGTGACCAGGTAGGTGCTCATGTGGTCCCTCCGGTGGTCACGGCCTGGTCGGGGACGCGGTCGAGGTCCTGGTCGAGGGACCGCCACACCTCCGGCTTCGACGAGCGCAGCCGGTAGGCCACGGCCGCCGCCGCGGCGGCGGCGACCGGCAGCAGCCAGGGGAGCAGGGCGATGACCGGGCTGTCGCTGCCCGCGAGCTCGGGGAAGTTGCCGAACGCCAGCGCCGTGACGGTCCACAGCCCCAGTCCGCCGAGGAGCGGCAGGACGAGCGTCGAGAGCGGGCGCGGGTCCCGGACCCGCCGGAAGTGCACCACGATCGCGGTCGCGGCGATCGCCTGGAGGACGACGATGCCGAGCGTGCCGATGCCGGTGAAGGCCGCGACGAGGTTGGCGATCGGGTCGGCTCCGGCGACCGCGTACGCCATCGCGACGAGCGTGGCGAAGGCGAGCTGGGCGGTGGAGGCGGCGACGGGCGCCCCGCTGGCGCGGCGGGTGTGCGCCAGCCGCCGGGGCAGGACGCCGACCCGGCCGAGCGCGTACAGGTAGCGGGTCGCGGAGTTGTGCAGCGCGAGCAGCGCCGCGAACAGGCTGACCACGAGCAGCAGCTGCATCGCGTCGGTCAGGCCGCCGCCGAGGTACCGCCGGGAGACGGTGAAGACCAGGTCGCCCGCCGCGAGGTGGTCGCGCGCGGTGTCTCCGGCGCTGCGCACGCCGAGCGCGGAGACGATCGCCCAGGTGGTGACGGCGGCGAAGACGCCGATGAAGACGATCGCCACGTAGGTGGCGCGCGGGATGGTGCGCCTGGGGTCGCGCGCCTCCTCGCTGAACAGCCCGGTCGCCTCGAAGCCGACGAACGCGTTGGCGGCGAAGAGCAGCCCGAGCCCCACGGAGCCCGTCAGGAACACCTCGGGCAGGAACGGCTCGAACGAGTAGCCCGTGGTGACGAGGATGGCGGCGTCGAGGATGAGGAGGATCGCGACCTCGAGGACCAGCGCGACCCCGAGCACCTTCGCCGAGACGTCGATGCCGCTGCGCGTCAGCAGCCACACGCCCGCGGCCGAGACCAGGCTCCAGAGCCACCACGGCAGGTCCAGGCCGAAGACGTCGGCGAAGACGATCGAGGTGAAGAAGCCGCTCGTGCCGACCGCCCCGGCGACGAAGCAGTTGTAGCCGACCAGCGCCACGAAGGCGGCGACCAGGCCCGCGGTCCGGCCGAGGCCGCGCACCACGAAGGCGTAGAAGCCCCCGGCGTTCACCAGGCGCTTGGACATCTGGGCGTACCCGACGGCGAAGAGCAGGAAGACGGCGGTGGCGAGGAGGAACATCATCGGCGTCCCGCCGCCGGTTCCGACGGCGATGCCGATGCCGCCGATGACGATGATGCCGGTCAGGGGGGCGACCGCGGCCAGGACGAGGAACACGACCCCCGGGACGCCGAGGCGCCCTTTGAGCCGCGTTTCCGGTGGGGTGGACAAAGGTCTGCTCCTTTGCCGAGGGGACGCTTGGGGGGTCAGGCCGTGGCGGCGCTGAGGATCTCGGCCCGTGCTCCGACGGGGAAGTTCACGATGGCGCCGGCGTCGAACCCTTGGTTGCCGAAGATCTTTCCGTCGGTGCGCATGCGGTCGAGGTCGATGAGCAGGAGCCCGAGCGTCGGGACGATCTTCTCCCGCCAGACGAACAGGGTCAGCCGGTCCCGGATGGCCACGTGGTGGCACCGGTCCGTGTCGGCGAGGCCCTGCTCGACCCCTCGCAGGCAGTGCCACGTGTACAGGTCCGGGGTGAGGTAGACGTGCTCGTACACCTCGCTGGGCGAGTACGTGTACCGGTTGCGCAGCCCGACGAGCGCGGTCGTCGGCGCGTGCCGGGCGGCCGGTGGGCCGCCGATGCCGCCGTGGACGATGCGCGCGGTGACACCGGTCGGCTCGTCGCCCCGCCGGACCCGCGTGTACGCCGACTCCGCCCTGGCCTCGGCGCCCGGAAGGCGGCCTTCGACCTGGGTGACGGCCCCGGTCTCGACATCGGCGACGAAGGTCGTGGAGACCCCGTCCGCGACGCCGTCGATCATGTAGACGCCGGACCGGATCGAGGTGACCCGGACGGGGACGTCGGTGTGGCCGCCCCAGGACGCGGTGTGTTCGGCGATCCGCAGCGTCGTCGGCGCCGACGACGCCGACGACGCCGACGGCGCCGACGGCGCATCGAGGTTCAGCGTCAGCGTCCGCCCGCTGAGGTCGGCCGTCTCACCGAGGAGGTCCGCAGCGGGTGCGAACCCCTCGCCGAGGGCACCGACCGGGATGAACGATTCGCTCATCTGCACTCCTCATCGTCGGGTGGTGGGGGCCGATTCCCAGGACCCTAGGGAGCGCCGCCGTGAGCTCCTAGGACACCGGCGCACGGGGCTTGTCTCTGACGGCACACCGGCGGAGCGGCGCCCCGAAAGCGCCCGACGACAAGCCCGCCGCGCTCCCGCGCAAGACGGCGGCGCCCGCGGCGCGGACGATGCCGGGCTACGGCGTCGGTGCGACGGCGAACCAGAGGAGGCCGGACATGACGGATCAGCGGAGGCCGCTACGGCGGCGGAGGTTCCTGCAAGCCGCGGGCGCGGGGGTCGCGCTCGGTGCGATCGGGGGCGCCGCCGAGGCGGCGGCCCAGACCGGAAAGGGCGGCGGTGCCGGGCGGGGCGGTGCGGACCTGGTGCTGTACGACGGCAAGGTGCTGACCATGGACGGGGAATCCGCCCCCGCCGAGGCCGTCGCCATCAAGGACGGCGTGGTTCTGGCCGTGGGGACCACCCGCGAGCTGCGGCGCCTCACGAACGCGCGGACCGAGGCGGTCGACCTCCACGGCCGGACCGTCATCCCCGGGGTCAACGACGCGCACTTCCACCCGATGGGCCTCGGTACGGGACGGCCGCCGCTGACGCTGGACCTCGGCCGGGACGCGGTCGCCTCCATCGCCGAGATCCGCGACCTCGTCGCCGAGGCGGTCCGGGACAAGGCGCCGGGGGAGTGGATCCGCGGCTTCGGCTGGGACCAGGGGTACCTGGCCGAAGGCCGGTACCCGACCCGGCACGACCTCGACGGGGTGTCCGCGGACAACCCGGCCGCATTGCGCGAATGGTCCGCACACGCCCTTTGGGTGAACTCCAAGGCCCTGGAGCTCGCGGGCATCACCCGGGACACCGAGCCGCCGCCCGGCGGCGAGATCGTCAAGGACGGCGACGGTGAACCGACCGGGCTGCTGCTGGAGGGGGCGGCCGGACTGGTGGACGGGGTCATGCCGGACTTCACCGAGGAGGAGAAGCGGCAGGGCCTGCGCGCGGCCGTGGACATCATGCACCGGTACGGCATCACCTCGGTGACGGACGCCGGCATCGGCCTCGAATCGGTCCGGCGGTACGACGACATGCTGCGGTCGGGCGACATCCGCCAGCGCTGCACGATCATGGTTGCCGCCTCCGGCGCCGACGACCTGCGGGATACGCTGCTGGAGGCCGGGCGGATCGGGACCGACCCCGCATGGCTGAACGTGAACCAGGTGAAGATCTTCGCCGACGGCGTGCCGACCCAGGCCCGGACGGCCTGGGTCTCCGAGCCCTACATCGGCGGCGGCAACGGCGGGCTCACGCTGCCCGGAGGCTCGGAGGAAGAGCAGCTCGCCCTGCTGAACGACTGGGTCATGACCGCGCACGAGCTGGGCTTCCAGGTGGGGACCCACGCGACCGGCGACCTGACCGCCAACGCGGTCGTCGACGCCTACGAGGCCGCCGTCGAGCGGTTCGGCGGCGCGGGGCTGCGCCACTACGTCATCCACGGAGACCTGGCGACGCCCGCGGACCTGCGGCGCATGGCCGCGCTCGGCTTCCCGGTGAGCTTCAATCCGCAGATCAAGCGCTCCCTCTCGCACCAGCTGGTCGACATCCTCGGCCGCGAGCGCACGGACTACCAGTGGCCCTACCGCACCGCGCTCGATCTGGGCGTCTCGGTCGCCAGTTCCTCCGACGCCCCCGTGGTGGGCATGCCGGACTTCCGCGCGGGGCTGACGGCCGCGCTGACGCGCAAGAGCCTGGAGACCGGCGAGGTGTTCGGTGCCGAGGAGGTCATCGGCCTGGAGGAGGCTCTGGCCTCCTACACGACCGCGGGCGCCTGGCAGGACCGTGCCGAGTCGTGGAAGGGCACGCTCGCGCCGGGCATGGCCGCCGACCTCGCCGTGTTCGACGGGGACCTGGCCGATACCCCGCCCGAAGAGATCGTGGACCTGCCGATCGCCATGACCGTCGTCGGCGGCGAGGTCGTCTACGACGCGGCGGACGACACGCCCGCCGCGACCCCCTCGTCCGCGTCCGCGGCGGGCGGCCTCGCGGCGTACATGGACACCGGCTGCCGCCACGATTGAGCGCTCCGCAGGGCGCTCACGACGGTCGGCCCGCGTCGAGGTAGGCCTCCAGGGTGCGGAGGGTGTGCGTGCGGGTGGCCCGTTCGACCTCCTCCTCCGGCGCCCCGCGGCGCAGGAGGTCGAGAAGGTGCTCGTGCTCCTCGACCGAGACGGCGGGCCGGGCGGGCACGAAGGAGAAGCTGGAGCGGCGGATGAGCGACATGCGCTGCCATTCGCGGTCGAGCAGGTCGAGCAGGTGGCGATTGGGACACGGAGCGCACAGCAGCTGGTGGAACCGCTCGTTGAGCTCGGTGAACCGCACGGGGTTGAAGTCGGTGCGGTGCAGGGCGCGCATCTCTTCGTTGAGCGCCGCGGCCTCGTCGAGGCGGGCCCCGTCCAGGTGCGGCGCCGCCAGCGCGGTGGCGGCGCCCTCCAGGTAGGCGAGGACCTGCATGGTGTCGGTGTAGTCGGCGGTGTCGATGCCGGTCACCTCGGCTCCGACGTTCCGGGTGAACGTCACGAGGCCTTCGGCTTCCAGGCGCCGGACGGCTTCGCGGACCGGCACCGGGCTGACGGTGAACTCACGGGCGAGCTGGTCGAGGACGAGCCGGTGGCCCGCGCTGTAGCGGCCGGTCAGGATGCGTTCGCGCACCTGCCGGTACACGGTCTCCGACTTCGACGGCGCGCGGCCGCCGGCAGCGGCGGTGTCCGGCATGGACGTCCTCTCTACAGCTGCTCGCCGACCTTGAAACCCCTGGCCGTATCGTCCTTGCGAGTGTAAGAGAAGCCGTCGGCGCCGATGGTCACGTCCATCTCCGAGGCCTGTTCGCGTTCGCGCAGCGGCACGGGGGCCCCGTCGAGGTCGAGCACGGTCGAGGCGTCGGTGTACCAGCTCGGCACGACGGCGTGGCCCCACCAGTCGCGGCGCTGGTTGTCGTGCACGTCCCAGGTGACGACCGGGTTGTCGGGGTCGCCGGTGTAGTAGTCCTGGGTGTAGATCTCGATGCGGTGGCCGTCGGGGTCGCGCAGGTAGAGGTAGAAGGCGTTGGACACGCCGTGCCTGCCCGGGCCGCGTTCGATGGCGTCGGAACGGCGCAGGGCACCGAGCTTGTCGCAGATGTACAGGATGTTGTGCTTCTCGTGTGTGGCGAAGGCGATGTGGTGCATCCGGGGTCCGGAGCCGCCGGTGAGGGCGGTGTCGTGGACGGTGTCCTTGCGGGCGAACCAGGCGGCGTAGGTGACGCCGTCGTCGCCGCGGATGTCCTCGGTGCGTTTGAAGCCGAGCTCCTCCAGGTAGGCCGCCCCGGCCACGACGTCGGGGCAGACCTGGTTGAAGTGGTCGAGCCGGACGATCGCGCCCGCGCCGTACAGGTCGGAGCGCCACGTGAGGCGCGGCGCGTGCGCGACGTCGTAGAAGAACTCGTACGGGAAGCCGAGCGGGTCGAGCACCCGCACGACCTCGCCGACCCCGGTGCGGAACCCTGCGGGCTCGCGCCGGACACCGCAGCCCAGCGCGCGGTAGTGGGCCTCGGCCGCGTCCAGTTCGCGGGGGCTGCGCACGCGGAACCCGAACGCGGCGACCGCGGGCACGGGGCCCTCGCGCAGGACCAGGTTGTGGTGGATGAACTCCTCCAGCGCGCGCAGGTGGATCTCCCGGCCGTCCTCCTCGGTCACGACGAGCCCGAGGACGTCCACATAGAACTCGCGGGACGCCGCGAGGTCGCTGACCACGAGTTCGAGGTAGGCCGAGCGCACGATGTCGGGGGGCGTGGCGGTCATCGGGTACTCCCTGCTCCCGAGAAGAACGGGTCCTGGTCGTTGTAGCCCTCGGCGCCGAAGCGTGCGGTGTGCACGTCGCCGAGCGTGACGTGCACGGCCTGCTGCTCGGTGTAGAAGTCCAAGGAGCGGTGGCCGCCCTCCTGGCCGAGGCCGGAGGCCTTCACCCCGCCGAACGGTGAACGCAGGTCGCGCACGTTGTGGGAGTTGATCCACACCATGCCCGCCTCGATCCGGTCGGCCACCCGGTGCGCCCGCCGCAGGTCGTTCGTCCACACGTACCCGGCGAGCCCGTACTGGACGTCGTTGGCGAGGTCGACCGCCTCGTCGTCGGTGTCGAACGGGGTGACGGCGACGACGGGGCCGAAGATCTCCTCCTGGAAGATCCGCGCCGTGCGGGGCACGTCGGCGAACACGGTGGGGGACAGGTAGTTGCCGTCGGGCAGGTGCTCCGGCCGCCCGCCCCCGGCGACGAGCCTGGCCTCGCCCTTGCCGCTCTCGACGTAGCCCAGCACGCGCTCGTAGTGCTCCGGGTGCACGAGGGCGCCCACCTCGGTCGCCGGGTCGTCCGGGGGGCCGACCTTGATCGCGGCCGCGCGTTCGGCGAAGCGGGCCAGGAACCCGTCGTAGACGGACCGCTCGACGAGGATGCGGGAGGAGGCGGTGCAGCGCTCGCCGTTGAGGGAGAACACGCCGAACAGGGTCGAGTCGAGCGCGGCCTCCAGGTCGGCGTCGGCGAAGACGAGCGCGGGGGACTTGCCGCCGAGCTCCATCGACAGCCCCTTGAGCCGCTCGGAGGCGTTCGCGAAGATCCGCCGCCCGGTCCCGGTCTCGCCGGTGAAGGAGATCAGGTCGACGTCGGGGTGCGTGACCAGCGCCTCCCCGGCGACCTCGCCGATGCCGTTGACCAGGTTGAACACCCCGTCAGGCAGCCCGGCCTCCGCGAACACCTGGGCCCACAGCGACGCCGAGAGCGGCGTGAACTCCGCGGGTTTGAGCACGACCGTGCAGCCGCCGGCGAGTGCGGGGGCGAGTTTCCACGACTCCAGCATGAACGGCGTGTTCCACGGCGTGATCAGCCCCGCCACGCCGACCGGCTTGCGGTTGACGTAGTTGAGCTGCATGCCCGGCACCTTGTAGGCGTCGTCGGACCGGGCCACGACCAGGTCGGCGAAGAACCGGAAGTTCTCCGCGGCGCGGCGGGCCTGGCCCTTGGCCTGGGTGATCGGAAGACCGGTGTCGTAGGACTCCATGGCGGCCAGCTCTTCGTCGACCGACTCGACGGCGTCGGCGATCCGGTTGAGGATCCGGGCGCGTTCGCGGTTCCTCATCCGCGGCCAGGGCCCGTCCGTGAAGGCGCGGCGGGCGGCCGCGACGGCGGCGTCGATGTCCGCCTGCCCGCCGGCGGCGGCCCGGGTGTAGACCTCGTTGGCGGCGGGGGCGAGCACGTCGAACGCCGCGCCGTCGGCGGAGCCGGTGGGCGCGCCGCCGATGTGGTGCGGAATGGGGTCGGGGATGTTCACGTGAGGCTCCTCGACGGGACGGGAGTGAGGTGGTGCTCGGCCTCGGCGGCCAGCGCGCGCACCGTGTCCCGGCCCCGCTCGGTCAGGGGGGTCAGCGGCGGGCGGACGTGATCGGAGCGGATCAGGCCGCGACGGGCCATCAACCACTTCGCCGGGGCCGGGTTGGTCTCGGTGAACAGCAGGTCGACCAGCGGGTGCACGCCGTAGTGCAGCTCGCGGGCCCGGTCCCAGTCACCGGCGACGGCGGCTTCGTAGGTCTGGGCGACGGCGGCCGGTGCGATGTTGGACAGGGCGGAGATGAAGCCGATCCCGCCGAGGGCGATCAGCGGCAGGCACAGCAGCTCGATGCCCGACCACATCAGGACGTCGCGCCCGCAGGCGTGCATGACCCGGGAGAAGTGCTCGAAGTCCTTGGTGGTCTCCTTGATGCCCACGATGTTGTCGTGGTCGCGGTACAGCCGGGCGAACGTCTCCGGCGCCAGCTCGACCGCGGTGCGCACCGGCACGTTGTAGGCGACGATCGGCAGATCCGGGAACTCACGGGCGACCGTCGAATACCACGTGTACAGCGCCTCCTGCGTGGGGCGCGCGTAGTACGGCGTGACGACCAGGACGGCGTCCGCACCCGCGTCGGCGGCGATGCCGGTGAGCTCCAGCGTCTCGTCGAGCTTCGCCGATCCCGTGCCGGGCAGGAACGGGACGTCGTCGCCGACCTCCGCGGCGACGAGCCGGATCGCCTCGGCGCGCTCGGTGGGCGTCTGCGCCGACGGCTCCCCGGTCGACCCGCCGATCGAGATCCCCCGCGAGCCGTTGGCGAGCTGCCAGCGCACCATCGCCCGCAGTGACGCGTGGTCCACGTCCCCCTCGTCGGTGAAGGGGGTGAACAGCGGCGCCATCGCGCCCCTCATGCGGGACGGGTCGGATCGGAACCGCATCGGTCCTCCTCTCAGTCGTGCTCAGCTGTGCCCAGTCCTGCTCAGCCGCGCTCAGTCCTTGGCCTCGTACCGCTGCCGCCACTGCGTGTTCAGCGGGTACAGCCCGTCCACGGATTCGCCCTGCCGGACCATCTCGGCGATGAACTCCTCTTCCCTCTCCTGGGCCTCGGCCGCCTCAAGCACCTCGTGCACGAGACCGGGCGGGATGACGAGCGCGCCGTCGTCGTCGGCCACGATGACGTCGCCCGGCTGGACGGCGGCCCCGCCGCACGCGATCGCCGTGTCCGTCTCCCACGGCACGTGCCTGCGGCCGAGCACCGCCGGGTGGTGCCCCGCGCAGAAGACCGGCAGGCCGGTCGAGGCGACGGCGGCGGCGTCACGGACCGCGCCGTCGGTCACCACTCCCGCGGCGCTGCGGACCTTGGCCCTCAGCGCGAGGATGTCGCCGAGCGTGCCCGCGCTCGCGTCGCCCCGCGCCTCCATGACCAGGACCTCGCCCGGGCCGATGGTGTCGAAGAGCTGCTTCTGCGCGTTGAAGCCGCCGCCCCGCTCGGCGAACAGGTCCTTGCGGTACGGCACGAACCGCAGCGTCCGCGCGGGGCCGACCAGGCGTCGGCCCGGGACCAGCGGCCGGACCCCGTCGATGGCGGCCTCGTCCAGCCCCCGCCTGCGCAGTTGGACCGAGAGCGTCGCCACCGCCACCGCCTCCAGGCGCTCCCGGATCTCCGGGGTGAGCACCGGTTCCGGTGGGAGGCCCCAGGCGGCGGCGCGTTGTGCCTCGTCCGCCTCGGGCGGGCTGCCCCACGGGGCCAGCGCCGGGCCCGCGCTCACATCGGTGGCCAGGCGGCCCGACGTGAGCGCGGGGGCATCGAGGGAGAACACCTCCACCTCCACCCGCTGCCCCGGTCGGGCGACGGAGGCGCCCGCTGGCGTTCCGGTGAGGACGACGTCGCCCGGTTCGAGCGTCATCACGCGGGACAGGTCGGCCAGCATCAGCCCGAACGGGAAGATCAGGCCGGCGCTGCTGTCGTCCTGGACGAGCACCCCGTCCAGCCACGTGCGGATGCCGATCCGCCCCGGATCGAGCCGCTCGGCCGGGATCAGGTCCGGGCCGAGCGGGGTGAAGCCGTCGCCGCCCTTGGCGCGCACGTTGGAGCCCCGGTCGGCGTAGCGCAGGTCGTACAGCCCGAGATCGTCGGCCGCGGTGACCCAGCCGACGTGCGCCCACGCCTCGTCAGGGGAGACGTCGCGTGCGGCCGTGCCGATGACCAGCGCGATCTCGCCCTCGAACCCCAGGAGTTCGGTGCCGTCGGGCCGGGTGACCGTGCCCGGCCCGGTGACCGATGAGCCGGGCTTGAGGAAGTACGACGGGTGTGCGGGCACTCGTCCGCGCTGCCCGGCCCGCGAGGCGTAGCTGAGATGGACGGCGACCACCTTGCCCGGACGGTGGCCGAGGAGTCCGGAGACCGGGTCGTTGCTCACCAGGGGCACCTCATATCGTCGATGAAATCATATATGATTCTGTTGGCCGGGACCCGCCGCGTCAAGGGTGGAGCCGGGGCCGGGCTGGCGGAGCGTCCGCGGGCGACGCGTCCGCCCGACCCGCCTCGCGGCCGACCACCGGGACGTTCTTCCTCATCGCGCAGGCGGCGTCGACCCTGGACGCCGGGTGCTTCGTCCTCGACGCCTCTGACCGCTGTGCGGCACGGGGTACGGGGGCAGGGGCGGCGTGTAGGGGGGAAGCGCAGGAATGACCGGCGTCGCCGGTCACCCCACTCCCGCGAATCCGGTAGGATCAAGGCGTTGCCGCACGGCACACGGGGCTATGGCGCAGTTGGTAGCGCGCCTCCATGGCATGGAGGAGGTCTGGGGTTCGAATCCCCATAGCTCCACCCTGGGATTGTTCTTAGGACCCTTGCCCGAGCGCGTACGGCCGAGGTGGCTGGGTCCGGGAGTTGATTCGCCGCGAGTTCGGTGTCGAACATGGTCTTCGCGATCACCCCCGGCGGCACGCTGTGCTTCACCGTGCACCAGGGCCACGTCGATGCCCGCGCGTTCATCGATCTCTCGTGGACGGCCGCAAGGCCCACACCGCCCGCGCCGCCGAGGACTTCGTCGCCTCCGCCCGGGGCCGGCCCACCCTGCACCCGCCGGAATTACGACGCCAGCGCCGCCTGGCAGTGCTCGACCAGCGCGGCGGTGAGGGTGGACGGCCGTACTCCGCGCGGTGACGCGGCGAGGATCGAGTTCGTCCCGAGGTCCTCCACGATGGGCAGGAAGCGCAGCGGACGGCCCTCGTCGCTCTCGGCGACCTCGTGCATCAGCAGCGCGCACGCCAGTCCGCGCCCGACGATCGAGCGGATGGTGTGCACGTTGGAGCTGCGGTACACCACGTTCGGTACCACGCCGAACCGGCGCAGCATGGCCTCGTTGAGATACGTCGCGGGCTCCACGTTCAGCAGCGCGAAGGGATGCCGCCCCAGTTCGGCGACGGTCACGGCGTCCTGCCGGGCGAGCGGGTGGTCGGCCGCGACGGCGACCCGGAATCGGCGCTCCTTGAGCAGGACGGTGCTCGCCTCGGGATGCCGCTGTGCCTCGTAGATGAAGCACAGGTCCACCTGCCCCCGCATCATCCGTTCCTGGATCTCCGGGCCGGTGTCCTCGACGATCTCCAGACGAACACTCGGGTAGGTGCGGGCGACGAATTCGGCCAGCTCGGGGATGACGAGCGGCGAGAGGGTCGGGAAACAGCCGACCGTGTAGGTGCCGGTCTCCGCGGTCCCCTCCGCCGTGCTCACCAGGTGGCGCACCTCGCCGAGCAGCGTGCGGCTGCGCGTCGCCACCGCCCGGCCGGTGGGCGTCAGGTGGATTCCCTTCGCCGTGCGCCGGATCGCGAGCTGCACGCCGAGCACCGCCTCCAGCTCCTTCAGCGCCTGGCTGATCGCGGCCTGTGTGACGTGGCATTTCAACGCGGCCCGGGTGATCGACCGCTCTTCCGCGACGGCGACGAAGTATTCGAGCTGCCGTATCGTGACGTCCTTCATAAGCCGAGCTTAAGGCTTCCCGTAAGAGATTCAGTTTTTCCTGAGGCCCGCCGGGTGCGAGCGTGATCGGCACGAACGCGACGCGTGACACAGGGGAGTGCCCCATGACCGAACACGCAACCGGACCCGGACCGCATGTGGTGGCCCTGGGCACCGCGGGAGGCCCGCGCTGGTGGGACCGTCCCGGCGAGACGCCGCGCAGCGGCATCAGCACCGCGGTCGTCGTCGACGGCGCGGTCTACCTGGTGGACTGCGGGCAGGGCGCGGGGCGCCAGCTGGCCCGTGCCGGACTCCGGCTGGGCCGGGTCCGCGGCCTGTTCCTCACTCACCTGCATTCCGACCACGTCGTCGACCTGGCCGCGCTGTTGCTGTTCGGCCAGTTCGAGCGGAAGGACGCCGAGGCCGGCCCGATCGCCGTGCGGGGCCCCGGCTCGCGCGGCGCGTTGCCGCCGGTGTCCCGGCACGCCACCGCGACGCCCCGGGCGGTCGCTCCGGGGAACCCCACCCCGGGCACCGCCGACATGATCGAGCAGCTCTACGCCGCCTACGCGACCGACCTCAACGACCGGATCTTCGACTCACTCACCCGCCCACCCGCCGAGCACTACGAGGTGCGCGACATCGTCCTGCCCGCGGGCACGGGCTTCGACCCGGACGTGGCGGTGGCGCCCGAGATGGAGCCGTTCCCGGTGTTCGAGGACGACCACGTGGCGGTGACGGCGACGCTGGTGGCGCATCCGCCCACGGCTCCCGCGTTCGCGTTCCGGTTCGACACGGCGAACGGCTCGGTGACGATCTCCGGTGACACGGCGCCGTGCACCAATCTGGAGCGGCTGGCCAGGGGCACCGGTCTGCTGCTGCACGAGGCGATCGACCTGGATCTGATCGCGGGCCGCTATACGGACACGGAGATGCTCAAGGCGACCATGGACCACCACCGCCGGGCGCACACGACGCCGCGGCAGGCCGGCCGGGTCGCCGAGCGTGCCGGGGCCGGTGCACTGGCTCTGCACCACCTGGTCCCCGCGAACGCCCCCCGTGCGTCGTGGCTGGCCGCCGCGGAGACGTTCGGCGGCCCGCTCTACATTCCCGAGGACCTCGATGTGCTCCCGTTCGCCACGGTGCGGGCGCCGCAGGCCGGTATCGTCCCGGAGGCCCGCCGATGACCACCGCGAACCCCACCCCGCCGACGCAGGCGGGGGCCACCACCGCCGGTCCCCGCGAGATGCGCCGCATCCTCGCCTCCAGTTTCATCGGCACGGCCATCGAGTACTACGACTTCGTCCTGTACGCCACCGCCGCGAGCATCGTGTTCGACCAAGTGTTCTTCACCGGCGCCGGGGAGGGCGTCGCACTGCTGCTGTCCTTCGGCACCCTCGCGGCGGGATACCTGGCCCGCCCGCTGGGCGGCCTCGTGTTCGGCCACCTGGGGGACCGGCTGGGCCGCAAGTCGACGCTGATCGTCACGCTCGTGCTGATGGGGGTGGCGAGCGTGCTGATCGGCCTGCTGCCCACCCCGGCGCAGATCGGCGTGGCCGCGCCGCTGCTGCTGGTCACACTGCGGGTGCTGCAGGGCGTCGCCGTGGGCGGCGAGTGGGGCGGCGCGATGCTTCTGGCGTTCGAGCGCGCGCAGAAGACCAAGCGCGGGTTCGCCGCCTCGTTCGCCTACATGGGCGCGCCCGCCGGGGCGATCGTCGCCACGCTGGTGCTGAGCGCGGCCTCGACGCTTCCCCATGCGGACTTCCTCGCCTGGGGCTGGCGAATCCCGTTCCTGCTGAGCGCCGTCCTTGTGCTGGTCGGTCTGGTGATCCGGCTGAAGGTGGCGGAGTCGGCGGTGTTCACCGAGGCCGCCGGTCAGGCCAAGGCTGCGAGGGCGCCTGTCGTCGAGGTGGTCACGAAGTACTGGCGCAGTTTCCTGATCTCCGTGGGCACCGGTATCGCGGGCCAGGCGGCGCAGGGCCTGATGGGCGCGTGGGCGATCTCCTACGCCGTGCGGCAGGCCGTCCTGTCGCCCACCTCCGTGCTGAACGTCAAGGCACTCGCCGGCGTGTGCACCATCGTCATGATCATCGTCGCCGCGCGGCTCAGCGACCGGATCGGCCGCAAGCGGGTGATGCTCGGCGGGATGGTGGGAGCCGCCGTCCTGGCGTTCCCCATCCTGCACCTGCTCGAGTCCGGACAGACCTGGGCGCTGTTCGTGGCGCTCTTCCTCGGGCTCAGCGTCGTCCAGGGCTTCACGGCAGGGCCCTACGGCGCGTTCGCGGCCGAGCTGTACCCGACCCGTATCCGCTACAGCGGCACGTCCATCGGCTACCAGACCGCCTCGACCCTGGGCGCCGGGTTCATGCCGATGCTCGCGACGGGCCTGGTGCTCGCGGCCGGGGGATCCCTCTGGCTGGTCGCGGTCGCCTGGATCGCCCTCTCCGCGATCGGCGGGATCGCCCTGCTCGCCGCCCAGGAGGGCAAGGACAAGGAGATCCGGGAGATCGGGTAGCCCGTTACCGCCCTCTCGGAAGGCACCCGGCCCCGCACGCGGCGTCCCCGGGCGCTGCGTGCGGGGCGTGAGCCCGATCCGCGGGTCACCTGTGGCCGTCGGCCGGTGAGGCCGTCCGGCGGGCGCGGCACCCGTCCCGATCACGGACTCCAGCCGGAGCGGACAACGCTGGCGTGGGAGCGCACCGTGCCCGGTCTCGTCGTCGCGCACGTGCTGTTCGTCGTACACGTCGCCGCGCCGGCGGCCGTCGCGATCGTGTTCCCCGGCTGAACCCGGTCGCCGCGGAAGCCCGGACCTCTGAATCCATTCTGGACTGACTTGGGTGAGCGTCTTCGCCGACCGAACCGTACGGCAGATGCATCGGATGCCTCCCCTCCATGCTCTGCCCACCCCCGTCCCGGCCGTCACATGCGCCACGCCCCTGGTGGCCGGTATCGGACCGCACCACGGCCGGCCGTCCGATGCTGTGACGCGTGCCACCCCGCCGGGGAAGCCGGAGGTGAGGGCGGATCGCGCGCCGGGGGGAGGCCGCCTCCGCCCCCTGAGTGCCGGCGTCGAAACGGACAGGGGCCTACTGAGGGCGTCGATCGGAATGTAGTTTCGTTGACGTCACCCACTGAGTAGAGGAAGACCGTGACACCGAATCCCCCCGCCCGGTCCCGCCTCACCGCACGAACACTCATCGCGGCCGGGGTCCTGGTGGCGGCCGTCTCCGTCGGGAGCGCCGCCGCCGACACCGCACGTCCGGACGCCCCCGGGACCGGAGGCGAGCACTTCGCGGGCGCGCGCATCGCCGCCGTCGAATGGTGCGGCACGGGCGTCGTCGGCGACCTCAACAGCGACCGGTCCGAAGGCCCGGCCACCGCCCGCTGGACCCCGCCCGCGGGCTCCGAGCGCTCTGAGGGCTCTGAGGCCTCCGAGCGCTCGCCGGGGCCGGGCGGAGTGGCGGGGGAGCAGCACTTCCCCGAGCCCCCGGAGGCGGGCGTCAGCAAGGTGACCGCGGGGCGCGACGCGCTCCTCGCCGAGGCGTCGGTGTCGGGCGTGCACTTCTCCCCGTCGTGCGCCCACTTACAGGAGGGCGCCGACAGCGGGAAGGAAGCGGAGGCCCAGCGAGAGGACGCCCCGGCCGGTGGCCCGCGCGCGCAGGCGGAGGACGAGGACCTGGCGGCCGTCTTCGGCGCCGATGACCTGGTGGTCGTCGGCAAGGTCGAGTCGCAGGCGCAGTGGAGCCGCGAACGCGGGGCGACCGCCCGGCTCGACGTGCGGGACCTGCACGTGCTCGGCCACGAGGTGGAGATCGGCGCCGGGACCTACGAGCGTACGTTCACGGCGGCGGGGCCGGAGGGGCCGGTGGAGGTCGACTTCACCGCGCGCGCGACGGTGACCGAGCTGCCGGACGGGCAGCCGGGCGCGACGACCGCTTCGGCCGGCCTGGACATGGAGTTCGACGTCACCTCCCCGTCGAAGGACGGGGAGGAGCCCGAGCGGCGGACCTACCGGTTGGACCTGGCGGGCACCAGCGTGCACAGCGAGCGCCCCGTCCAGGGCGGTCAGGAGCCGCAGCAGGGGCAGGACCCCGAGCCCGACGACGACCTCTCGCCCGGAGTCCCGCCGGACCCGGGCGAAGGTCCGGACAGGGGCGGCGACGGAGGAACGGGCGGCCAGGGCGACAAGGACGGCCAGGAGGGCCGGGACGGCCGTGGAGGCGGCGACGGCACCGGTGGCACCGGCGGTGCCGACGGCACCGATCCGGGCGACGGTGACCAGGGCGCGGACGGCGATCGAGGCGGGGACGGCCCCGCCGGGGATTCCCCGGACGGCTCCTCCGATTCCGACCCCGGAAACGGGGGCGGGAGCGGGGACACCGGCGATGGCCCCTCTCCGGATCCGAGCAGGAACTCCGACCCCGGGTCCCGGGACGACCCCGGCCGTGACGACGTGGCCATCGACCCGCAGGGGAGCGAGCCCAGCGGCGGGCTTCCGGTGACCGGGACGGCGATCCTGGGCATGGTGGCCGCCGGGGCCCTGTCCCTGGCCGGAGGGAGCGCCGCCCTGTACCTGGGCCGCACCCGAAGGTCCTCAGAAGCCGAGTACTGACCCCGGACGCCCTCGGCAGGCCCCGAGTGCCCACCGTGTTGCCGGGGTACGGGGGAGGTGGCGGCGACGGCATGAGCCGGGCGGTCCCCCGGCTCCGCCTGCCGGGCGTCGGGCTCCCCGCGGTCCGGGTAGGCGGCGTATACCGGGCACTTCGGGTGTTCCCCGCGACCGCGTCCGTGGCCGGGTACACGGTGTCGGCCTCCTCCACCAGCAGGCAGACGAACCAGCGGCCCGCCGCGTCACACGAGACGGCGACCGTGGACGGCTCGGCGCCCTCCGGGAGCCTGCGGTGCCACACGATGTCCAGCGGCTCGGCGGTCCTGGCCGACCCGGATGCAGCCGAACGTGCGGTGCAGGAGCACCGCCTGATCGGTGGTGGGGGAGAAGCGGTACCTGTAGGCCCGCTCGATCGTCTGGGACACGCTTGACGCCATGGACCGACGCGGGCCTGGACCGCCTGGTCCCCCTGTCCTCCGGGGAGAAGGCGGCCGACCCGCGCCACGAACGCCGCGACCGGCACAGGCCCGCCAAGGCGCACAAGGCCCTGTCGCGCAAGGCCGAAGGGGCGAACAACCGGGCCTACCGGCCTGCTCTTCTAGGGCGCCCTCATCCTGGTGTGCGGTGCGGCCGCGATCGCCTTCACCCGCCCCGAACGCGACGCCGCGCGGCTCGCCGCCCGCGCCGCCACCGAACCGGCCGACCGGTAGAAGGCCTTCCGACCTGGGCATAACCACCGCCGATGGTCGAGTCATCGGTAAGGAGGAGACCGCGATGTCCCTGACCCTCGGCGGTGGGCCGCTCAGCAAGCACCCGCCGGACACCGTCAACTACACGATCGAGTCGCCGCACCACGCGCTCTTCATGCAGCCGTTCCCGCGCAGGGTCCGGGCGCGGCTCGGGGGCGGCACGGTCCTGGACTCCGGGCGCGGCTACCTCGTCCACGAGACCGGCCTGCTCCCGCAGCTCTACGTGCCGACCGAGGACATCCCGGCCGCCCGCCTGACGCCGAGCGAGACCGCCACCCACTGCCCGTTCAAGGGGGACGCCTCCTACTGGCACCTGAAGGCGGGCGACCGCACCGTGCAGGACGCCGTGTGGTCCTACACCGACCCGCTCCCGGGCGCGCGCTGGCTGCGCGGCCTCAGCGCCATGTACTGGGAGGCCGCCGACTCCTGGATGGACGAAGAGGAGGAGGTCCACGGCCACCTGCGCGACCCGTTCCACCGGGTCGACGCCCGCATGTCGGCGACCCTGGTGCGGGTCCGCCACGGCGACCAGGTGGTCGCGCTCACCAGCAAGCCCAAGATCGTGTCCGAGACCGGCCTGCCGAACCGCTACTACATCCCGCCGGACGACGTGCGCCGGGACCTGCTGGTGCCGAGCGAGACCACCACCCACTGCCCGTACAAGGGCCACGCGCGCTACTGGAACCTGCGCACCGGCGCCGGGGAGCTGGCCGACGCCGCGTGGAGCTACACGGTGCCGCTCAAGGACGGGAACGACATCCGCGACCACTACTGCTTCCTGCACGACGACCTGGAGACGACGGTCGAGCAGGCCTGAGGGGCGGGCAGGCCCGAGGGGCCCGGGGAAGGGGTTCCGGAGGGCCGCCCGCGGGCCGCCTCCACAGGCCCGCGACGACGGCCGCGGGCGTCACCGGGGCGCGGTACTGTCGCATGCGTGCCAGAACTCCCCGACGTCCCGACCCTGCTCCAGGCCGCCGTCGACGCCCTCGGCGGCTCCCACCGCGAGGGCCAGGCCCGCATGGCCCGCGCGGTCGACTCCGCCATCGGCGACAGCGAGCACCTGGTCGTCCAGGCGGGCACGGGCACCGGAAAGTCGCTGGGCTACCTCATCCCCGCGATCCGGCACGCCGTGGCCCAGGACACGACCGTGGTGGTCTCCACCGCCACCCTCGCCCTGCAGCGCCAGCTCATCGAGCGCGACCTGCCCCGCCTGGCCGCGGCCCTCGCCCCGAGCCTGGGCCGCGAGCCGACCTTCGCCATCCTCAAGGGCCGCGGCAACTACCTGTGCCGCCACAAGCTCGACGGCTCCGGGGAGGACGCGGACGACGACGGCGCCGAGCTGTTCGACCCCCGGCAGCTCTCGTCCGTGGGCCGCCAGGTCAAGCGCCTGCACGAGTGGGCGGAGGACACCACCACCGGCGACCGTGACGACCTCGACTCCGGTGTCGGCGACCTCGCTTGGCGGCAGGTGTCGGTCTCGGGCAACGAGTGCATCGGCAGCGCCTGCCCCTTCTCCCACGAATGCTTCGCCGAGCTCGCCCGCGAGGACGCCGCCTCGGCCGACGTCGTGGTCACCAACCACGCGCTGCTGGCCATCGACGCCATGCAGGGCCGCCACCTCCTGCCCGAGCACGCCGTGCTCGTCGTCGACGAGGCGCACGAACTGGTCGACCGGGTCACCTCGGTCGCCGCCGCCCAGCTCGGGGACCGGGCGGTGACCGCCGCCGCCAAGCGCGCCGCCCGGCTGGTCGAGCCGGACACGACCGAGCGCCTGGAGGAGGCCGCCGACGGCCTGGGGCTGATGGTCGCCGACGTGGAGCCGGGCCGCCTGGACCAGCTCGACGAAGGGCTGGCCGGCGCGGTCGCCGTGGTGCGCGACGCCGCGCACGCCTGCCTCACCGCGGTCAAGGGCGTCAAGACCGGGGGCGAGGACGACCCCGAGGGCACCGCCTCCCGGCGCCGGGCCCTGGCCGCCCTGGAGGAGGTGCACGACGCCGCCGAGCGCATCCTGGAGGCGGTCGAGCCCGCGCTGCGCGAGCGCACCTCGGTGGTGTGGCTGGCCAAGGGGCCGCGCACCGCGCCCAGCCTGCACGTGGCCCCGCTCGGGGTCGGCGGGCTGCTGCGGGACAAGCTCTTCGGCGACCGGACGGCCGTGCTCACCTCGGCGACGCTGGCCCTGGGCGGCACCTTCGACGCCCTCGCCGGGCAGTGGGGGCTGGGCCGGGAGACCGTGCTCAAGGACGACGCCCCCGACCCCGACCTCGCGCCGGACCCCGACAGCGCCGACGGCGAGCCGCGCTGGCGCGCCCTGGACGTGGGGTCCCCGTTCGACCACGCCCGCAGCGGCATCCTGTACGTCGCCAAGCACCTGCCCCAGCCGGGCCGGGACGGGCTCGACGAGAGCTACCTGGAGGAGATCGCCGGGCTCGTCGAGGCGGCGGGCGGCCGCACGCTCGGCCTGTTCTCGTCCATGCGGGCCGCCGAGAAGGCCGCCGAGGAGATGCGCGAGCGGCTCGACTTCCCCGTGCTGTGCCAGGGGGAGGACTCCACCGGCCGCCTGGTGGAGCGCTTCGCCGCCGACGACCAGGCGTGCCTGTTCGGGACCCTGTCGCTGTGGCAGGGGGTGGACGTCCCGGGGCCGTCGCTGCAGCTGGTGATCGTGGACCGCATCCCGTTCCCGCGCCCGGACGACCCGCTGTCCTCGGCGCGCCAGCGCGCGGTCGGCGCGCACGGCGGCAACGGTTTCATGGCGGTGGCGGCGACGCACGCCGCGCTGCTGCTGGCGCAGGGCACCGGGCGCCTGCTGCGGTCGGTGGACGACCGCGGCGTGGTGGCCGTGCTCGACCCGCGCCTGGCCACGGCCCGCTACGGCGGGTTCCTGCGGTCGAGCCTCCCGCCGTACTGGGGGACCTCCGACCCGGAAGTGGCGCGGGCGGCGCTCAAGCGCCTGGACGCGGCGGCCCCTGCGGCGGCGGGGAAGGGCTGAGCCCGGGCCCGGCCGCGGGCCCGGAGGGCGCGGCGGCGCTCCGCGGGCGGGGGAGGCGCCGGCGGCCGTACCGGCCGTTCAGCGGCGCACCCGGTAGCCGAAGAGCCGGACGGCGTACTCCGGGCTGCTCCCGTCCTCGGAGGACTGGATGTGCCAGCGGTCCTCGTGTCCGCCGATCGCCAGCTCGTTCCAGACCAGGTCGATCAGTTTGAGCCGGGCGGTCACCGCCGACTCCGGGTCGAGCACCACCGAGTAGGCCAGGTCCGACAGCCGCTGGGTGACCATGCCCACCGGCTGGCCGTCCCAGATGGCCGGCACCGGGGCGTGGCCGATCTCGACGTCGCACTGGCGGAGCTGCTCGATCTCCTCCTCGAGCGCCTCGGCGGCCATCGCCTCGTCGAGCTGGAGGGCCTCCTCCAGCTCGTCCCGGTCGCCGTCGTCGCGCAGGTAGGCGTGGTCGGTGCGGCGCCCGCAGGTGCCGCACAGCCTCCGGACCACGCACCGGGCGACCCCGTGGGCGGACTGCGCCTCACCCGTGCCCTGCCTGTCGCTGACGGTGCGGATACGGCCGCATTCGCAGCACAGGGCCGTGAGATCCTGCTTCATCCTTCAGTCCCCCTCCCACGGCGAGTATGCGATGGGAGCGCACCGTTAGGGAACCGGTTCTCCGAAGGAGTTCCGTCAAACTTGTGCCGATCAATGACCAAAGAGTCATGGATCGCCCGAATCGCCCGGACTTTCACCTGCGATGTCTCCGCGTCCGCTCCCCGGGCGCGGGCGCCGCGGGCGGCCGATTTCCCAGCATTCTCAGGTTTTCCGTCAGGTTTCCCGGGCCTTTTCGTGCTTTTCCGCCGCCCCTTCGGGATGCTCCGGGGCCCCGGCGGGCGGATCGGCCCCGAGGGGCGTGCGGACCCCTTCCCCTTCCCCGGCGCCTGCGGGGTCCGCGTCCCCGCGGGCGGCGCGCTCCTCCTCGGGGCCGTCCAGCAGCGGGTGCCCGGCCACCTCGTAGCGGCGGATGTACACGCCCAGGAACGCCTGCAGGCTCGCCCCCGCGGGCAGGGCCAGCAGGGCGCCCGGCGCGCCCAGCACCGCCGCCCCCGCCAGCACCGCGCCGAAGGCCACCGCCGGGTGCATGTCCAGGGTCCGGGCGGTGATGCGCGGCTGCAGCACGTAGTTCTCGAACTGCTGGTAGACGGTGATGAAGACGAGCATCCACACCGCCGGCCACACGCCGCCGATCAGCGCGACCACCACCGGCAGCGCCCCGCCGATGTAGGTGCCCACGGTCGGGATGAACTGGGAGAGCACCCCGACCCACAGCGCCAGCGCGAACGCGTAGTCCACGTCCAGCACCATCAGCGCCGCGAAGTGCGCCAGCGTGGAGACCAGCGCCAGCAGGGCCCGGGAGTAGATGTAGCCGCCGGTCTTGGAGACCGCGATCTCCCAGGCGCGCAGCACCTCCCGCTGGGTGCGCGGCGGCAGCACCGAGCACAGCGTCCGCCGGAAGCGCGGGCCGTCGGCGGTCAGGTAGAAGGTGAACAGCGCCACCGCCAGGCCGTTGAACAGCAGCGTCAGCAGGGCGGTCCCCGCGCCCCAGGCGTTCTCCGCGGCGCTGGAGGCCCACCGGTTGAGCTGGCCGCTGACGTCGGTCATCTCGGCCAGCAGCAGCTCCGGCTCGAAGTCGGTGTTGAAGGTGGTGTTGACCCAGCTCAGCAGGGCGCGGCTCATCGCGGGGATCTGCGCGGCGAACTCCAGCACCTGGCCCACCAGCATCGACCCGAGCACCGACAGGAACGTCACCAGCGCGCCCAGCGCCCCCAGCATCACCACGCCGGTGGCCAGCCCGCGCGGCCAGCGGTGCTGCTGCAGCCAGTTCACCGCCGGCTCCAGCGCCAGCGCCAGGAACAGGGAGACCAGCAGCAGCATGAGCAGCCCGCGCAGCTGGAGGAAGAGCCAGCCCGCCACCGCGAAGCCGATGACCGTCGCGACCGCCAGGAACATCGCGCGCGGCAGCCACGCGGGCATGCCGCCCTTGTCGGAGTCGGTCATCGGGGTGGAATCGCCATCTCTGCTGTGCTCGTCCGCTCTGCTCGGTGGGGGACCGCGCCCGGGGCCCGGAACCGGCGGTGCCGCCGGGGGCCGGGACGGGCGGTCCCGGGGGTCAGTCGTCGAGGGACAGGCCGCGCTTGTTGCGCTCGGTCCACGCGCGCATCCGCTGGGGGTACCCGACGATCTGCACATCGTAGACGGGGGCGGCCAGGTCGCGTGCGACCTTGCGGATCACGTCGGGCGAGCCGACCCGCCGCCGGGTCCACTCGCCGTCGTGGGCGACCGCCACGGCCGTGGTGGAGGTCGCGAACGTCTCCGGCTCGACGAAGAACTCCACGCCGGTGCGGGACTTCGCGAAGTCGATCAGGGTCCTGATGTCGGAGTCCTCGGCGGCTCGATCGAAGCGGGCCTTCCCCTTCTTGCGGGCCCTGCGCAGTCCGAACCGGTCTCGCCATCCCATGTGCGTGTGCGCTCCTGTCGCCGTTCCGCCGGAGTGTGCCGGAGTGTGGTGGTCGTGGTGTGCGGTGGGATATGTGCCACCGAGTCTATCCACCGGCGGCCAGGCGTTTTTCGGCGTTCGGCACCTGCCGGAGTGACCGCGCTGCTACGGTCGGTGCGCACGGACGCGAGGGAGAGTGTGGCGTGACGCTGTGGACCTGGGTCGCCGAGACGTCGCGGCGCCTCCGCGAGGAGGGGCACGCGGAGACCGCGGACGCCGTGGCGCGGCTGCCGCAGCTGGCGGCCGAAGGCGAGGTGGGGCGGATCCGCGGCCTGCTGCCGACGGCGCTGCGCGCCGCGCGGGCCGACGCCGGTGTGCTGCCCCCGTGGACCGAGGGCTACCTGAACCACTGGGGCGCGGCCGCGCGCGTCGGCCACCGGGGCGAGGGGACCGCCGCCCTCGACCTGGTCGAGGGCGCGCTGCGGACCGCGCACGGCGAGGACGGCGACGAGGACGAGGACGGGGGCGCCTGCGGCCCGGCGGCCTGCGCGGCCCAGAACGTCCTGGACTGCTACGCCAACATCGACGGGCCGGGCCGCACCGTGGACCGCACCGCGCTGCTCGCCGAGGCGATGACGCACGGCGGCCCGGGGCTCCCCGCCTGGGAGGCGCTGGTCGTGGCGCACGCCGACATGCTCATCGACGACGAGCGCCCCGACGAGGCCGTGCGCGAGCTGGACCTGCGCGCCGCCGAGATCCGCGAGGCCGGGTCCGAGGTCGGCATGGAGTACGGGTTCGCCTACGTGCGCGCCCTGCGCTACCAGGAGCGCTACACCGACGCCCTGCTCACCGTGGACCGGCTGGAGGAGGGGGCGCTCCAGATGGTCCCGGTCGGGGTGCCGCGCTCGGCGGCGGCCCGCCGCCTGCGCTTCGAGCGGGCCCGGCTGCTGGCCTGGCTGGCCCGCTCGGGCCTCAAGCCCCCGGAGGAGGCGCGCGAGGCCCTGCCCGAGACGGCCGAGGCCGACGCCAACCCGCGCCTGCGCAAGGCGTGGGTGGACGCGGCCGAGGACCTGGTCTCGCTGGGCGAGCTGCGCAACGACTGGCGCGTCGGCGTGGCGCTGACGTCGTGGTCCCGGTACGCCGAGCGCGTCGGCGCGCACCGTCCGTGCGCGCAGATGTCCATGGCCGCCGCGCGCCTGGCGGCGGCCCGCGACGCCCGCTGGGTCGCCGACTGCGCGATCCGCCGCGCCCAGCGCGCCCTGGTGCGCGTGCGCCGGGCCCAGGACCTGGAGAACGACCTGGAAGAGGCGCACGAGATGGTCAGGGACGTCCCCGCGGTGGCGCTCCCGACCGAGCCGGAGGACCTCCTGGACGAACTGCGCAAGGAACCGCGCGCCTCGGTGGACCCGGAGCGCCAGGCCGACCTGGTGGTGGCGGCGCGTGCCCGCCGCCCCGATGACACGGCGCTGCTGAACGCGCTGGGCCAGGTGGGCAGGACGCTCATGCTGAGCGACACCGCCGCCGAGCCCCAGTGGCACCACGTCCGCCGCGAGCCGGGGGACCAGAAGGCGGCGCTGTCGCTGCTGGAGACGCTGCTCCACGACAACGACACCGCGGGCGTGCGGACCCTGGTCCGCACCCTGACGGAGGCGACCCCCGCGAAGGCCTGACACTGCCCGCGTTGATCTCGGGGAATGGGACCCTGAAACCGCGCCGGTAGCGTCGTTCTTCCCGAGATCAACGGCGGTCAGTCCGCCATCGGGCCCTGGGCCAGGGCCTGTCCCGCGGGGTAGGCGAGGGCGGCCTTCGGGAGGTCCGACGGGCGGCCGCTGGCGAGGACGCGCAGGGTGCCGGTCGGGGCGGCGCCGGGGGCGGGCCCGGTGCCGATGCGGCGCAGCGTCTGGGCCGCCACCGCCTGTGCGGCCGTGAACAGCGCCGGCCCCGAGCCCAGCACCGCCGAGATCTCGGTGTCCACCAGGTCGTAGTGGGTGCAGCCGAGCACCACGCCCCGGGTGTCGGCCGGGGTGCGCTCGGCGGCGTAGGCCACCGCCTCGGCCACCCGCTCCGGGTCGGCCGACTCCACCGCCTCGGCCAGGCCCGCGCACGCCACCGGGGTCGCCCGCCCGCCCGGCGCGTACCGCTCGATCAGGTCGCTCTGGTACCGGCTGGCCGTGGTCGCGATGGTGGCCCAGACCGCGATGCGCCCGCCGTTCTCCGCCGCGGGCTTGATGGGCGGAACGGTTCCGATGACCGGGACGTCCGGCTCGAACCGGGACCGCAGTGCCACCAGGCCGTGGACCGATGCGGTGTTGCACGGCACCACCACGGCGTCCGGGGCGCCGCCGGGGACGGCCGCGGCCGCCGCTTCGGCGCCCGCGATGACCCGGGCCACCACGGCGTCGTGGCCGCGGGGCCCCCACGGCATGTGGTCGGGGTCCATGGAGAGGATCAGGTCCGCGTCCGGCCGCGCCGCGCGCAGGGCGGCGGCGGTGGAGAGCATCCCGATTCCGGAATCGACGAGAGCAATGCGCACGTCACCCGATCTTATGGCGCGCCCTGCGCAGGCGGGACGCCGGACCCCGGGCGTGTCGGAGGGCGGTCCGGGAGGGGCGGCCGGAACCGGCCGCCGGGAGGGCTTGCGGGGGGAGCGCCGCGCGGCCGCGCCTCTGTCGTCACCTGGGGTGCGGGGTCGTGCGCGCCGGGTGCGGGCGTGCCGCGGCCGCCACCGCCCGGAACCCGCCCGACCTGCCGTAGGGACGTAATTCCGTTGCGCATTCCCGGTTGAGAGAGTGGCATGGGGAACAGTGTCGCCCGCACCTCACTACCGCTTGGTAGGCGTAGGGTTGCCCCGGGCCAGACCGACGTCCGCGGCGCACCCGGTGCGCCGGAGAAGGGGAGTGAGCGTGCACCGTCAGCCTCCGCAGCGGGACTTCGCCGACCACGTGGCCGCCGTCCAGCGGCTCCGGCGCGACTTCGCGGACCTGCCCGAGGGCGCGCCCGTCCGGCTCGCCAAGCCGACGTCGAACCTCTTCCGGTTCCGCGACGACGGCGACGCCCCCCGGCTGGACGTGTCCGCCTTCGCCTCGGTCATCTCGGTCGACCCGGCCACCCGCACCGCGGAGGTCGGCGGCATGACCACCTACGAGGACCTGGTCGCCGCCACCCTGCCGCACGGCCTCATGCCCACCGTGGTCCCGCAGCTGCGCACCATCACCCTGGGCGGGGCCGTCACCGGCCTGGGCATCGAGTCCAGCTCCTTCCGCACCGGGCTGCCGCACGAGGCGGTGGAGGAGATCGAGATCCTCACCGCCACCGGCGACACCGTCGTCGCCCGCCGCGACAACGAGCACGCCGACCTCTTCTACGGGTTCCCCAACTCCTACGGCACCCTCGGCTACAGCCTGCGCCTGCGCATCCGCCTGGAGCCGGTCGAGCCGTTCGTGCACCTGCGCCACCTGCGCTTCGGCGGGGGCAGGGAGGCTATGGACGCGCTGGCGCGGATCTGCGCGGACTCCGAGTACGAGGGCGAGCGGGTCGACTTCGTCGACGGCGTGTCCTTCGGTCCGGACGAGCTCTACCTCACCCTCGCCTCCTTCACCCCCAGCGCCCCCTGGACCAGCGACTACACCGGCCACGACATCTACTACCGGTCGATCCCGAGGTACGCGGGCACGGGGCCGGGCGACTACATGGCGGTCGAGGACTACATCTGGCGCTGGGACACCGACTGGTTCTGGTGCTCGCGCGCGTTCGGGGTGCAGAACCCCGCGGTGCGGCGCCTGTGGCCGCGCGCGCTCAAGCGCTCCGACGTCTACCGCAAGCTGGTGGCCCTGGACCGCCGCACCGACTTCAGCCGGCTGCTCAACCACTACCGCGGCCGCCCCCAGCAGGAGCCCCTCATCCAGGACGTCGAGGTGGGCGTCGAGCGCGGCGCCGAGTTCCTCGACTTCTTCCACGAGAAGATCGGCATGACGCCGGTGTGGATGTGCCCCCTGCGCCTGAGCGAGAAGGGCGCGCCGGGCGACGGCGGCCACATCTGGCCGCTGTACCCCCTGGAGCAGGAGCGGCTGTACGTGAACTTCGGCTTCTGGGGCATGGTCCCGATGACGCGCGGGCAGCGCCGCCACCACCACAACCTGCTGGTGGAGGAGGAGGTCACGCGCCTCGACGGCCACAAGTCCCTCTACTCCGACGCCTTCTACTCCGAAGAGGAGTTCTGGAGGCTCTACAACGGCGACGCCTATGGCCGCCTCAAGCGGGAGTACGACCCGCAGGGGCGGCTGCTGGACCTGTACGCCAAGTGCGTCGGCAACAGGTGAGGCGTTCAACGAAGAGATGACACGCCCGCCCCGGGGGATGGGGGCGACGTGCCGCGACGAAGGGAACGAACATGCGGCTTGCGGAGATCTTCGAACGCGTCGTCGGGCCCGACGCGCCCGTGGGGTTCCGCGCCTATGACGGCAGCACGGCGGGTGACCCGGACAGCGACACCACGCTGGTGGTGCGCAGCCCTGTGGCGCTGAACTACATCGCCCAGGCGCCCGGCGCACTCGGCCTGACCCGCGCCTACGTCTCCGGGCACCTGGACCTGGAGGGCGACATGTACACCGCCCTCAAGAGGATGGCCGACCTGGTCTTCGACGACGGCCTGCGGCTGTCGCCGCTGGAGCTCGCGCGGATCGCGGCGGGCATCGGGTGGGTCAAGTTCGTCAACCGCGTCCCGCCGCCCCCGCAGGAGATGCGCCGCACCCGGCTCTCCGGGCGCGGCACCCGGCACAGCAAGGGGCGGGACGCCGAGGTCATCCACCACCACTACGACGTCTCCAACGCCTTCTACGAGCTGGTGCTGGGCCCGTCGATGACCTACACCTGCGCGGTGTTCCCGAGTGAGGACGCCACGCTGGAGCAGGCGCAGTTCGACAAGTACGACCTGGTGGCCAGGAAGCTGGACCTGCAGCCGGGCATGCGCCTGCTGGACGTGGGCTGCGGCTGGGGCGGCATGGTGCGGCACGCGGCCAAGGAGTACGGCGTCAAGGCGCTGGGCGTGACCCTGTCCAAGGAGCAGGCCGAGTGGGCGAGCAAGCGCATCGCCCAGGAGGGCCTGTCCGACCTGGCCGAGGTCCGGCACATGGACTACCGGGACGTGCCCGACGAGTTCTACGACCGGGTCAGCTCGATCGGGCTGACCGAGCACATCGGCAAGAAGAACGTGCCGGACTACTTCGCGGGACTGTACTCCAAGCTCAAGCCGGGCGGCCGGCTGCTGAACCACTGCATCACCCGGCCCCGCAACGACCTGCCGGCGATGGTGCCGGGCGGGGTGATCAACCGGTACGTGTTCCCCGACGGCGAGCTGGAGGGGCCGGGCTGGCTCCAGGCGCAGATGAACGACGCCGGGTTCGAGATCCGCCACCAGGAGAACCTGCGCGAGCACTACGCGCTGACGCTGCGCCACTGGTGCGCCAACCTGGAGCGGAACTGGGACACCGCGGTGCGCGAGGTCGGCGAGGGCACCGCCCGGGTGTGGCGGCTGTACATGGCCGGCTGCATCCTCGGCTTCGAGAAGGACGTGGTGCAGCTGCACCAGATCCTCGGCGTGAAGCTGGACGGGACCGACGCGCACATGCCGCTGCGGCCGTCCTTCTCCTGACCGGGCCCCGGCGCCCGCCACGCGCCCCCGGCCGCTCCCGGCGGCCGGGGGCGTTGCGGGATCATGGGGCCATGCCGGATGAAGCGAGCGAGGAGCGGCTGCGCGCCGCCGAGAACGCCGTCACCCTGATCGACGCCTATGTCCGCTCCGACCGCGAGGCGCTGCTCGCGGCCGCCGAACGGGTCAGCGGGGAGGGGGGGACCGACCTGGTCGCCTCCGAACTGCGGATCTTCGCCACCTTCCTGACCCGCCGGGTGCAGGAGACCGGGGTGTCCTACCGCCCCGCCGACTCCCGGGAGGCGGTCGCGCGCACCGTGGCCGACCTGTTGCCCCCGGAGCTGGAGTTCGCCGTGGTCACGGCCTGGGAGGCGCATTCGGTGGGGGAGGAGGAGGCCGCCGAGCGGCTGGCCAACGGCGACCCCATGGTGCAGGTGCACATGCTCGCCGCCTTCTGCGCCGCGGTGGGCCGGGCCGTGTACAAGCCGGCCGAGCTGGTCTCGACGCTGCGCCTGGCGGCGGGGATCGAGCCGGACGGCGGCGGGGAGCCCGGAGGGGAGGGGGACGACCAGGCCACTTGACACGAAGAGGGGGCGTGTAAAGAGTGTGGGGGAGTCCGCACCCGTCGGAAGGCCCCCCGCATGCTCTCGACGCACTCGGCCGGACCGGCCGGCATCGACCTGTCCTCGATGGACTTCTGGCGCGCTCCGCAGGAGGAGAGGCACGCCGCCTTCGCCCGCCTGCGCGAGCGCGCTCCCGTCTTCTTCGAGGAGCCCGACGCGGGCCCCGTGCCCGCCGGCCCCGGCTACTACGCGCTGGTCCGGTACGCCGACGTCACCGAGGCCAGCCGCTCCCCGCAGGTCTTCGCCTCCGAGCCCAGCGCCGTGTCCATCCCGGACATGCCGCCCGACTTCGCCGAGTACTTCGGCTCGATGATCACCATGGACGACCCGCGCCACGCCCGGCTGCGGCGCATCGTCTCGCGCGGCTTCACCCCGCGCATGCTCGCCCGGCTGGAGGACGACGTGCGCCGCCAGGCCGAGGCCATCGTCGACGACCTGCTGGAGAAGGGGCCGTGCGACTTCGTCTCCGAGGTCGCCGCCCGGCTCCCGCTGGCCATCATCTGCGACATGATGGGCATCCCGGAGAGCCGCCGGGCGATGGTCTTCGAGAACTCCAACGTGGTCCTGGCCGGGAACGACCCCGACTACCTCGGCGACGACGCCGAGACCGCGATCACCCGGCTGCTGAACGCCGGGGCCGAGCTGAGCGCCCTGCTCGGCGAGCTGGCCGAGCTGCGCCGCCGCGAGCCCGCGGACGACCTGACCACCGCCCTGGCCAACGCGAACATCGACGGCGAGTCCCTGAGCGACCAGGAGCTGGGGTCGTTCTTCATCCTGCTGGCGGTGGCCGGGAACGAGACCACCCGCAACGGCATCAGCCACACCCTGACGCTGCTCACCGACCACCCCGACCAGCGCGAGCTGTGGTGGGAGGACTTCGAGGGCCGGGCGGGAACCGCGGTGGAGGAGGTCGTCCGGTACGCCTCGCCGGTCACCTGGATGCGCCGCACCCTCACCCGCGACCACGAGATGAACGGCCACCGGTACCGGGCCGGGGACAAGGTGCTGCTGTTCTACCCCTCGGCCAACCGGGACGCCGCGGTCTTCGACGACCCCGACCGGTTCGACATCACCCGCTCGCCCAACCCGCACGTGGGCTTCGGCGGCCCCGGCCCGCACTTCTGCCTCGGCGCCCACCTGGCCCGCCGGGAGATCACCGCGATGTGGCGCGAACTGCACCGCCGGGTGCCGGGCATCCGCGCCGCGGGGCCCCCGGAGCGGCTGCTGTCCAGTTTCGTCAACGGGATCAAGGAGCTGCCCTGCGAGTTCTGAGGCGTCGGAGCCCCGGCGCCCAGTAGTCTCGGCGCGCGGCACGCGCTCGGTCATAACATCCGTGTGACTTTTCTTCACAGCTCACCCGAGTGTGCGTAGTTTTTCTACCAAGCCGATCCCGGGGGCCGTGACCGGATGGGAGAGCGCCGATGCAGCCGAGGATTCCCCGCACCGCCGCGGTACTGACCGCCCTCGCCCTCACCGCCGCCGGGTGCGGCGGCGGGGGAGGAGGCGACGACGCCTCCGACGGGCTCCTGGTGTGGATCATGGAGGGCACCAACCCCGACGCCACCGACTACTTCGAGGCGGTCGGCGACCGCTACGAGGAGCAGACCGGCACCCCGGTCGAGGTGGAGTTCGTGCCCTGGGCCGACGCCCACGACCGCTTCACCAAGGGCATGGCCGGGGGCACCCTGCCCGACGTCGCCGAGCTCGGCACCACCTTCACCCCCGAGTTCGCCCAGCTCGGGGCGCTCGCCGATCTGTCCGAGCAGGCCGGGGACACCTCCGCCTACAACGAGGCGCTGGTCGAGGCCGGCACCTTCGACGGCGGCCTGTACGGCATGCCCTGGTACGCCGGGGTCCGCTCGATCATCTACCGCACCGACGTGTTCGAGGAGCACGGCCTGGAGGTCCCCGAGGACTGGGACGGGCTGCGCGAGACGGCGGTGGCGATCTCCGAGGAGGAGGACGACATGGTCGCCTTCCCCGTCCCCGGGGACGCCCCCTACTCGGTGATGCCCTTCATCTGGGGCGCCGGGGGCGGTATCGCCGATGAGTCCGGCGGCACCTGGGAAGGCGGGCTGACCAGCCCCGAGTCCCGCGAGGGCCTGAGCTTCTACACCGACCTGGCGCTGGAGGACGGCGTCTCCAGCACCGGCGCCGCCACCTGGAAGGAGACCGACGTCCAGGACAACTTCGTCGACGGCAACGTCGCCATGGCGGTCTCCGGGAGCTGGACCCCGCGCGCCATCGAGGAGGCCGACCCCGAACTGGCCGAGAACCTGGGCGCCTTCCCCATCCCCGGCCCCGACGGCGGCTACAGCCCCTCCTTCCTCGGCGGCTCCCACCTGGGCGTCTTCGAGGGCGCCGACACCGAGGCCGCCTGGGCCTACATCGACCTGCTCACCGGCGACGAGTTCGCGCAGCGCTGGACCGAGGAGAGCACCTACTTCCCGGGCAAGCAGGAGCAGATCGAGGCGCTGGCCGAGTCCGACGACCCGCTGGTCCGGCCGTTCGCCGTGCAGATCCTGGAGGCGAGCCGCGTCGCCCCCGTCTCGCCCAAGTGGGGCGAGGTCGAAGGGGCCCAGATCATCCCCGGCATGACCCAGTCGGTGCTGAACGGCGACGCCACCGTGGAGGAGGCCACGGAGACCGCGAACACCGAGATCGAGGACACCCTGAACCAGGACTGACCGGACCGGGACCGACGTGACCGCGACGACGACACCGGGGCGGCCCAGCGCGGCCGCCCCGCCCCCGCGCCCCCGACCGCTGCTCACCCGGCGGCGCCGCCGCGCGCTGCTGCCGTGGGCGCTGCTCGCCCCCGGCCTGGCGGTGCTGGGCGGACTCCTGCTCTACCCGCTCGGGCGGGTGCTGTGGCTGTCGGTGCAGGACTACGGGCTGGACAACATCCTGTCCGGAGAGACCGACTACAACGGGCTGGAGAACTACGCCGAGCTGCTCTCCGACGGCTACCTGTGGCGCGTCGCGCTGCCCAACACCGCCGTGTTCGCGGTCGTGGCGGTCGGCACCACGGTCGTCTTCGGCACCCTGGTGGCGCTGCTGCTGGCGTCGCTGCGCCCGCTGGCCCGCACCGCCGTGATCAGCTGCGTGATGATCGCCTGGGCGATGCCCGCCGTCACCGGCACCTACGTGTGGGTGTGGATCTTCGAGGTGGACCGGGGCATCGTCCGCCAGGGCCTGGAGGCCGCCGGGGCGCTCGGCCCCGAAGGCATGAACTGGTTCGCCGACCGGCTGCTCTTCTACGGCATCGTCACCCTCAACATCGTCCACCACGGCTTCCCGTTCGTGGCGGTGACCGTGCTGGCGGGCCTGCTCACCGTCCCCCGGGAGCTGTACGAGGCGGCGCTCATCGACGGAGCCGGGGCCTGGCAGCGGTTCCGCCACGTCACCCTGCCCGTGCTGCGCCCGGTGTTCGCGGTGGTGACCATCCTGTCCACCATCTGGGACTTCAAGGTGTTCGCCCAGGTGTTCCTGATGCCCGGCGGCGACGGCGCCAACCGGGAGGTGCTGAACCTGGGGGTGTGGTCCTACCTGCAGGGCATCGTGCAGCGCGACTACGGGTCGGGCGCGGCGGTCGCGGTGCTGCTCACCCTGCTCCTGCTCGCCATCACCCTGGTCTACCTGCGGTCCCTGTTCCGCGACGAGGAGCTGCGATGACGCGCCGCACCCGGTGGATGCTCGGCAAGGCGCTCGCGGTGGCCGCCCTGCTGGCCTTCACCCTGTTCCCGGCCTACTTCATGGTGGCCAGCTCCCTGGCGCCCGCGCGCAGCGTCACCGGCACCGAGGCGCTGCTGCCCGCCGACCCCACGCTGGACAACTACCGGTACGCGCTGACCGAGGCCGGGTTCCTCACCTACCTCGGCAACTCGCTGGTGGTGGCGGTGGTGACGGTGGCGGGGAGCGCGCTGCTGGCGCTGCTGGCGGCGGTGGCCGTCTCCCGCTTCCGGTTCCGGCTGCGCACCACCGTGCTGGTGATGGTGCTGGTCGTGCAGATGGTGCCGCTGGAGGCGCTGGTCATCCCGCTGTTCCTGCAGGCCTCCTCGCTGGGCATGCTCAACTCGCTGCTGGGCCTGTCGGTGGTCTACATCGCGCTGTCGCTGCCGTTCGCCATCTGGATGCTGCGCGGCTTCACCGCCGCGGTCCCGGCCGAGGTGGAGGAGGCCGCCTACATCGACGGCGCGTCCTGGCCCCGCATGTTCTGGTCGGTGCTGCTCCCGCTGGTGGCCCCGGGGCTGGTGGCCACCGGGATCTTCTCCTTCATCACCGCGTGGAACGAGTTCCTCATCGCCTTCGCCTTCATGGACGACGCCGACACCTACACCGTCGCCGTCGGGCTGCGCCAGTTCTTCGGCCAGAACACCACCGACTGGGGCGCCATGATGGCGGCCTCGACGGTCATCACCGTCCCGGTGATGCTCTTCTTCCTGTTCGTGCAGCGGGGCCTGGTCTCCGGCCTGGTCCAAGGGGCGGTGAAGGGGTGAGCCGCGCCGACGCCGAACGCGCCGCCCGGGTGCTGATGCCCGGCTTCCTGGGCACCGCCGCCCCGCCGTGGCTGCTGGAGGCCTGCCGGGACGGGCTGGGGGCGGTGCTGTACTTCGCGCAGAACCTGGACGGGGACCCCGCCGCGCTCTCCCGGGAGCTGCACGGCGCCCGCGGCCGGCTGCTCATCGCCTGCGACGAGGAGGGCGGGCCGGTCAGCCGCTTCCACCCGGGCGGGGCCTCACCGCACCCCGCCCACGGAGAGCTCGGTGCCGCGGGGGACACCGCCGCCACCCGGGCGGCCGCCCGCTCCATCGGTGACCTGCTGCGCCGGGCGGGTGTGGACGCCGCGCTCGCGCCGGTGGTCGACGTCGCCTCCGACCCCCGCAACCCGGTGATCGGGCCGCGCGCGTTCTCCGACCGGCCCGGGGCGGTCGCCGAGCACGGGGCGGCGTTCACGGCCGGGCTGCAGGATGTGGGCCGGGCGGCCGCGGCCAAGCACTTCCCCGGGCACGGCGACACGCGCACCGACTCCCACGTCGGGCTGCCGGTGATCGGGGCGGGGGAGGGACTGCTGCGGGAGCGGGACCTGGTGCCCTTCGCCGCCGCCGTGCGCGCGGGCGTCGACATGGTGATGAGCGGGCACATCGTGGTCCCCGCCGTGGACGCCGCACCGGCGAGCGTCTCGCCCCGCTGGTACCGGCTGCTCCGGGAGGAGCTGGGCTTCGAGGGGGTCGCCGTCACCGACGCGCTGGACATGAAGGGGCTGGCGGTGCACACGGGGGAGGCGGACACGGTGCGCGCGGTCGCGCGCGGCGCCGTGGAGGCGCTGGCCGCCGGGGCGGACCTGCTGTGCCTGGGCAACCCGGCCACGGCCGGGGGCACCGGCCGGGAGGCCTACCTGGCGGCCCATGCGGCGGTGCTGGAGGCCGTGGACGGCGGCAGGGTGCCCAGGGCGCGGCTGGCCGAGGCCGCCGACCGCGTCGACGCCCTGGCCGACGCGCTGCCTCGTTGATCTCGGGAGAAACGACGCTAAAACCGTGCTCGTAGGGGCGCTTTTCCCGGGATCAACGGGAAGGAAGGGCGCCGGCCCCGGCCCCGGCCTTGACCCGCCCGCGGGGGTGGGCGAGAGTTGGCCGGATGGACACCGCCGCCCCCGGGGAGCACCCCGGCGGGGAGGGCCCCGCCGAGGACGGCCACCCCATCGAACCGGAGCCGCCCTGGCCCAAGAGCCCCACCGGGGTACGGATCCGCTGCAACCGCTGCGCCGAGCCCCGCCTCTTCGCCGACCGGCACGCCGAGCAGCCGGACGGGCACGGTCCGGGACCGCACTGCGCCGCCTGCGGCCGGCGCATCGTGTACCGCTGTACCGCGTGCGGGGCTCCGTGGAGGCCGCTGTCCTGAGCGCCGCCCGGCGCCCGGGGCCCCTCCCGGTGCGGGGCGGGGTCCCGGGCGTGCGCGGCGCCGGGGATCAGCGCAGGTCGCGCTTGAGGATCTTGCCGGTGGCGGTCATCGGCAGCGTGTCGCGGAACTCCACCAGGCGCGGGTACTTGTAGCCGGCCAGCCGCTCCTTGGCCCACGCGACCAGCTCCTCCTCGCCCAGCTCGGCGCCCTCCTCGCGGACCACGTAGGCCTTGATCTCCTCGCCGTGGGACTCGTGCCGCACGCCCACCACCGCGACCAGGCTGACGGCCGGGTGGGTCAGCAGGACCTCCTCCAGCTCGCGCGGGTACACGTTGTACCCGCCGCGGATGATCATGTCCTTGGAGCGGTCGATGATGAAGTAGAAGCCCTCCTCGTCCCGGCGGGCGATGTCGCCGGTGCGGAACCAGCCGTCCTGGAGCACCTGGGCGGTGGCGTCGGGGCGGTTGTAGTACCCCTTCATGACGCAGTGGCCGCGCACCGCGACCTCCCCGGGGCCCTCGCCCTCGACCTCGTTGAACTCGGGGTCGACCAGCCGCATCTCCACGCCCCAGATCGGGCGGCCGATCGACCCGGTCTTCGCCTTGACCTTGGGGTTGTTGAAGGACACCACCGGGGAGGTCTCGGACAGGCCGTAGCCCTCCAGGATCTCCACGCCCAGCCGCTCCTTGACGCTCCTGGCCAGCTCTGCGGGCAGCGCCGCGCCGCCGGAGACCGCGGTGTGCAGGGTGGAGGCGATCTTCTTCAGGTCGTGCTCGCCCTTGGCGCCCAGCAGGCCCCAGTACATGGTCGGCACGCCGCCGAAGGTGGTGACGCCCTCCTTCTCCATGAGCGCCAGCGCCTCGTCGCCGTCGAAGCGCGGCATCAGCACGATGGCGGCGTGCCGGTACAGGGCGGTGTTGAGCTGGGTGGTCTGGCCGAAGATGTGGAACAGCGGCAGCACGGCCAGGAAGACGTCGCGCTCGGCGGAGCCGAACAGCTCGCTCGAGCACACCGCGTTGTACAGCAGGTTGTTGTGGCTCAGCTCGGCGCCCTTGGGCGTGCCGGTGGTGCCGCTGGTGTAGATGATCACCGCGGTGTCGTCGGCCTCGGTGCGCACCGACTCGAAGGTGCCGGGCTGCCCGTCCAGGGCCGCCCACAGCGTCTCGGCCCCGGCGACCGCCGACTCCTTGGCGCCGGGCTCGGCCGGCAGGTCGATGTAGACCTCGCAGGAGTCGACCTGCTCGAAGGCGGTGCGGGCACGCTCGCCCAGCGGCAGGTCGGGGGTGCCGGTGAAGGCGAACAGCGCCTTGGCCCCCGAGTCCTCCAGGTGGTAGGCGATCTCCCGCGGGGTGAGCAGCACGTTGAGCGGGACCACGACGGCCCCGGCCTTGAGCGCGCCGAAGTAGACGAACGGGAAGTAGGGCGTGTTGGGCGAGGCCAGGGCGACCTTGTCCCCGGGCGCGACGCCCCGCGCGACCAGGAGGTTGGCGACCTGGTTGGCGATCATGTCGACGAGTGCGTAGTTCAGGCGCAGGTCGCCGAAGATGAGGCATTCGCGCTCGGGGTTGTTCCGGGCGCCGTCCTCCAGCAGCACGGACAGGTTGAGCATCGCGTCTCCCAAGGGTGCGAGAGGGTGTTCCCGGTCACTTTTTACCGCACGGTAACTTGCGGTGTCCGCACCGGGGCCCACTCGCGCCGTCACGGCCCGGGCCACCGGCCCTCCGGCAGCCGGACCCCGGTCCCCGGGGTCGGCCGTGTCGCGCCCGCCCCGCCCCGCTTCCCGCCCCCCGCATCCCGCCCGGGGGCCGGGGGCGTGCGGGCGCGCCTCAGGCGTCGCCGCCGGAGGCCGCGCCGGACCCGGAATCCCCGCCGGAGGCGTCGTCGGCCCGGGTGAGCGTGGTGCTGCTCGGCTGGGACCGGGTGTCGCTCAGCCCGATCTCCGAGACCCGCCAGCGGTCCCCGGCCACGTCCAGCTCCCCGCCGAGGGGCAGGGTGTACTCCTCGGCCTCCCCGCCCTCAGCGGTGACGGTGATGGTGACCTGCGGGTCGTCCCCGGGCTCGTGCCCGGTCATCTGCACCGCCGCCATCGCGCCCGAGCGGGTCTCCATGCTCACCGGCGCGCCCTCGGTCAGCCGCACCCGCTCCTGGTTCTGCCCCAGGTCCGGAGCCTCGCTCTCCACGGAGGCGGTGTCGGTCTCCGCGTCGCCGGCGCAGGCGGCCGCCCCCAGGGCCACGGCCGCCGCGAGCAGGGCGGCGGGCAGGGCGCGGACGGCGCGGCGGGCGGGGGTGGGGATCATCGGGGCGGACTCCCAGGGTTCGGCGGCCGCGGCGCGCGGGACGGGTGCCGCCGGCGGAGCCGTGAGGGGCCCACAAGCCGGACGCGCCGGGGGCGGCCAGGGGACGCCGCCCGCACCGCATTCTTCCACCGGCCCCGGCGCCGGGAGGGCCCATCCCCCTCAACGAAGGGGTCTCCGGTTGGTGACGGAGGGGTCACCCGGCACCGTCCTCCGCGCGGCCCCGCCCGACTCCCCGGTTCGCGCCCCGAATGTCGCCCCCGGCGCCTAGGCTCGGCTCGCATCCGCAAACCTTCGGATCAGGCGTGCGGAGGCGGGGCCCACCGGGGGCGCGGTGGGCCCCGCGCGCCCGCGCCGCAATGGCGGGGCGCCTCCCCGGTCGCGCTAACCTTGGAACACAGGAGAACCCGCCCGGAGACGGCGCGGCCCGCGGACCCGACCGTACGGCGCGCCACGGGCGGCCGAACGCGCCATACACGGGCCGCCTCCGGCGGCCGCGCGGAGCGAACCGGTAGAGGGACTATTCAGCGATGACAGCGGTTGAAGGAGACCGGGTGGCGGGCGACGCCTACGACGCTCGCGCCCTGCAGGACAAGTGGCAGGCCCGCTGGGCGGAGGACAACCCCTTCACCGCCTCCGAGGACCCGGGGGACACCCGCCCGCGCCGCTACGTCGTGGACATGTTCGCCTACCCCTCCGGCGACCTCCACATGGGGCACGCCGAGGTGTACGCCATCGGCGACGTCATCGCGCGCTACCACTTCCAGCGCGGGGAGAACGTCCTGCACCCCATCGGCTGGGACTCCTTCGGGCTGCCCGCCGAGAACGCGGCCATCCGCAACGGCACCCACCCCGCCGAGTGGACCTACGCCAACATCGAGACCCAGGCCGAGTCGTTCCGGCGCTACGGCATCTCCGTGGACTGGACCCGCCGCCTGCACACCAGCGACCCCGGGTACTACCGCTGGAACCAGTGGTTCTTCCTGAAGTTCTTCGAGCGCGGGCTGGCCTACCGCAAGGACGGGCTGGTCAACTGGTGCCCCAAGGACCAGACCGTGCTCGCCAACGAGCAGGTCGTGCAGGGCCGGTGCGAGCGCTGCGGCTCCGATGTCGTGCGCCGCAGCCTCAACCAGTGGTACTTCCGCATCACCGACTACGCCCAGCGCCTGCTGGACGACATGGACCAGCTCGAAGGCAAGTGGCCCGACGAGATCCTGACCATGCAGCGCAACTGGATCGGCCGCTCCGAGGGCGCCGACGTCCGGTTCGCCGTCGAGGGGCGCGACGAGCCGGTCACCGTCTTCACCACCCGGCCCGACACGCTGTACGGGGCCACCTTCTTCGTGGTGGCCGCCGACGCGCCGCTGGCCGAGGAGCTGTGCACCGAGGGGCAGCGCGCGGCGTTCGAGGCCTACCGGGGCGAGGTCGCCAAGCTCAGCGACATCGAACGCCAGTCCACCGAGCGCGAGAAGACCGGCGTCTTCCTGGGCCGGTACGCGGTCAACCCGGTCAACGGCGAGCGGATCCCGGTCTGGGCCGCCGACTACGTGCTGGCCGACTACGGCCACGGCGCCATCATGGCGGTGCCCGCCCACGACCAGCGCGACCTGGACTTCGCGCTCACCTTCGGCCTGCCGGTGCGCCCGGTGGTCGACACCGGGCAGGACGACCCGGCGCAGACCGGGCTGGCCACCGCCGGCGAGGGCACGCTGATGAACTCCGGGCCGCTGGACGGGCTCGCCAAGAGTGACGCCATCCCGCGGATCATCGAGATCCTGGAGGAGCGCGGCACCGGGACCGGCACCGTCAACTACCGGCTGCGCGATTGGCTGCTGTCCCGCCAGCGGTTCTGGGGGACGCCGATCCCGATCGTCCACTGCCCGGCCTGCGGCGAGGTCCCCGTCCCCGACGAGCAGCTCCCGGTGACGCTGCCCGACGACATGCGCGGCGCGGACCTGGCGCCCAAGGGCATCTCCCCGCTGGCGGCCAACGAGGCGTGGGTGAACGTGGACTGCCCGGCCTGCGGCGGCCCGGCCAAGCGCGACACCGACACCATGGACACCTTCGTGGACTCGTCCTGGTACTTCCTGCGCTACCTGTCGCCGGACCTGGCCACCGCGCCGTTCTCCGAGGACGAGGTCAAGCGGTGGGGCCAGGTCGACCAGTACATCGGCGGCAAGGAGCACGCCACCCTGCACCTGATGTACGCCCGGTTCTTCATCAAGGCCCTGCACGACATGGGCATGCTGGAGTTCACCGAGCCGTTCGCGCGCCTGCTCAACCAGGGGCAGGTCATCAACCGCGGCAAGGCGATGTCCAAGTCGCTGGGCAACGGCGTGGACCTGGGGACCGAGATCGACACCTACGGGGTGGACGCGGTCCGGCTCACCATGCTCTTCGCGGGCCCGCCCGAGGACGACATCGACTGGGCCGACGTGTCCCCCGGGGCGTCGCTGAAGTTCCTGGGCCGCGCCTTCCGGGTGATGGTCCAGGCCGGTGAGGCCTCGGCGCCGGGCACCGACCCGGCGACCGGCGACAAGGAGCTGCGCAAGGCCACCCACAGGGCGCTGGCCGAGATCTCCGCAGCCATCGAGGACCACCGGTTCAACGTCGCCATCGCCCGCATGATGGAGCTGGTCACCGCCGCCCGCAAGGCCATCGAGAACGGGCCCGGCGCGGCCGACCCGGCGGTGCGCGAGGCGGCCGAGGCCATCGCCGTCACCCTGTCCCTGGTCGCCCCGTACGCGGCCGAGGAGGGCTGGGAGCGGCTGGGCCACAAGGGGTCGGTGGCCGTCGGCAACTGGCGCGCGCCCGACCCGGAGCTGCTGGTGCGCGAGGAGGTGACCGCGGTGGTCCAGGTCAACAGCAAGGTCCGGGACAAGCTGCAGGTGCCGCCGGACATCGACGAGGGCGAGCTGGAGCGGCTGGCGCTGGCCTCGGAGAAGGCGCAGGCCTTCCTGGAGGGCAAGACGGTGCGCCGGGTCGTGGTGCGCGCGCCCAAGCTGGTCAACATCGTCGTGGGCTGACCCGTGCGCAGCCCGGAGAGCCTGTGGAGGTCGGCCCCGCCCGCGTCGCGGTGGGCGGCGGCCGCCGTGGGCGTGCTCGTCCTGACCAGCGCCTCGCTGATGGTGGGCCAGGTCTTCGAGGAGAGCGGCCCCTCCAGCGAGGCCGGTCCGGACGACCGGTACACCGCCGCGCCGGAGTGCGCCTCGGTCCCCGGGGAGGCGGTGGGCGCGCTCGTGGACGAGGCGGCGCTGGACACCTCCGACGGCGGGCCGATGGACGGCTCCGACACGGCCCGGTGCGCCTGGACCTCGGTGGGGACCGGGGCCGCGCCCCGGACCCTGCAGGTGGACTTCCGGGCGTACTTCAGCGACGCGGCGGGGGACACCGGCGGGGCATCGGCCGCCGCCGACACCGTGGCGGAGCTGGACGCGTTCCAGCTCGGGGCGGTGCCCGCACCCGCGTCCCTGGGCGAGGACGCCCTGCTGGGCAGGGCGGGACCGGCCGGGACGTCGGGGGAGGCGGTCTTCCGGGACGCCAACCTGGTGGTCCGGGTCGTGTACACCGGCGCGGCCGACCCCGGCGCGGGCGCCATGGACGAGGGGCAGGCCCGGGACGGGGCCGCCCGGGCGGCGGAGGCCATCGCCGAGGCGCTGTGAGCGCCTCGGGTACGGTGCGGCGTGACCGGCCCACCGGGGGCCCGTCCGGGCAGGCCGGACCGGCCCGCCCGGTCCGGCCCGCGGTGCGCCCGCACGGCCCGGACTGGCCCGGTCCGGCCTGCCCGGACCGGCCTGCGCGGTCGCGTCCGGCATGTAGGGGCCTCGGGCTTCCGACCCGCTCCCCGGGGAACCGTTCACACCCCCGGGAGCATCGGAGTGGCCGGAAGAGCAGCCGCCGGGTGCGCTCGTGGGGGCACTCGCGGGGGCGCCGCCGACAGAGACCGGGACTAGGGGAGTCGCTCATGGACCGATCGCAGGACCCCGCACAGGCCGACGGCTCCGGACCGGAGCCGGACGCGCACGTGTCGGAGGCCCATGCGGAGGTCGCTCCGGACCCCGCCCCGGCGGAAGCGGCGGCGGTTCGGGAGGCGCCCGCCCCGCAGCCGCAGCCGGGGCCGGGGCCGGTTTCGGGGCAAGAGCCGGAACCCGGAGCGACCGAGGAGCCCCGGCCGTTCTCTGACGACGCCCCTTCGGACACGCCCTCCGGTCACCAGGGGGATGGGGGAGAGGCGGATGAGCAGGCGCCGCCGGAACCCGCTCCCGCCGCCGCCCTGAGTGAGGGCGCGGAGCCACATGAGCCGGAGCCGGGGGAGTCGGAGCCGCCCCCCGCAGCGGTCACCCCGGAGTCGCCTTCCGCAGCGGCCACCCCGGGACCGCCGAGCAGCGGACAGGCGAGGCCTTCAGCGGCGCAGGGGCACCAGGGCCCGCCCCCGGGCCCAGCGCCGACCGCCCCACCCGGCACGTCCGGCCCCGATGCACCCCCGCCCGGACCGATGCCAGGCCCTCCCCCCGGCCAGGCGGTCGGCCCCGCGTCGGCCCCCGCTCCTGGCCAGGCGTCCGGCCCTGCGTCGGGCCAGGCACCCGGCCGGGCGTTCGACCATGTGCCTGGTCCCCACGTGCCTGGTCCCGCACCAGGCCACTCGGCCCCTTCCGGAGCACCGCATCCTGGCTCCCCGCACATGCCTCCGCCCGGACCCCAGGCGGCCCACGGCACTCCTCCCGGCCCGCCGCCTCCGGGAGGGGATCCTCAGGGGCCGTATCCCGGGCCCGGGGCCTCTCCGGAGCCGCCCTCCCCGGTGGTGAATGAACCCCGCTCCAATCGGGGGTGCGCGGTCGCCGCGGTGACGGCGATCGCCGCCACCGCGCTCGCGCTGCTGGTCGGCGGAGTGTGGGCGGTGGTCGCCCTGGTCACCATGGACAAGGGGTTCGAGCGTCTGCCGGAGTGCGCCGCTGCGGAGGGGGAGGCGCTCGAGGAGTTGGTGCCCGGCTTCGAGGCGGGGATCGACGAGGCCATCGACGGCCTGCCCGAACCGCAGCGGGAGGGCGTGCAGTGCCGCTGGGAGACCACCGCGGATTCCCCGCACACCCCGGCCGCCGCCCGCGTGGTGCTGGTGCGTGCGGAGCCGGACGCGCAGACGTCAGGGGAGGAGGCGGCCGCGGGCCTGCTGGAGGGCGGGTCGGAGCGGCGTGACCGCACCGCGCTTTCGGGCATGGGCGACGAGGCCTATTCGTGGTTCGAGCCGGACTCCGAGCCGCTGGGCTGGGGGTGCGTGGGGACGCGCACGGCCAACCTGTACGCGGAGACGTGCTACACGACTTCGGCGGACTTCGCGGGGACGGAGTCGGTGTCCGAGGCCGACCTGGTGGACGGCGCGAAGCGCCTGGCCAAGGAGCTCCAGGCCGAACTGGACACCCAGCGGGAGGAATGACCCGCACCCCTGAACACGAGCGCCGGGCGGCCCCGACGAGCGGTGGCCCGGCTGGTACCCCGCTTCATGGGCTTTGGCCGTCCGCCAGGCCGCCGCGGTGCGGGGTAGATGGCGGCGACGGCGTGAGCGGGGCGGTTCCCTGGGCCTGCTTGCCGGGCGGCGGGTTCCTCGCGGTCCGGGCGGGCGGCGGCTCGGCCGGTACCCCGCTGACGGGCCCCGGCCGGGCGGCGGGTGGTCGGGGCGCAGGGTGGCGGGCGGCGACGACGAAGGACAGCGGCCCTACCTGCTGTTCTGTCGGCCGCCGGGCGTGTGCGTGGTCCGGGTGGTTGGCGGCGACGGCG
>NZ_JAQFWP010000018.1 GCF_027706745.1 Nocardiopsis suaedae
TGCCGGGGTAGATGCGCGGTTCCCACCGCACCGGCCGGAAGGTGGGCGGGCGGGGTGTGCGGGACGAGGCGGACATGGGTGCCCCCACGGGGTTCGTGCGCCACCGGTGGCGGCGCGAGTACGACCAGTGAGCGCTAGCATGCACCGTGAGACTAGAAAATGCAACGGTGGTATTTATGATTGGGGGCATTATCCTGAAACGCGTGGTTTCCTGTCGGGGGTCCGTATGATCGCCGTAGCCAAGCAGCGCCGAGACCCCGAGGAGGAGGCGATGGGCAACGGAGGGCCAGTGCGCCGGAGGCACTTGCTCAGGGAGCTCAAGCGCCTCCGAGGTGCCGTCGGGCTGTCCCAGGACGAGGTGTCCTCGCAGATGGGCTGGGACAGGGGCAAGATCCATCGCCTGGAGGGCGGTCGGCTCCAAAGGATCAAGGCGTCGGACGTCATCGCTCTGTGCAGGCTCTACCAGGTGACGGAGGAAGAAACCGAGAACCTGGCCGAGATAGCGCGGGAGTCAAGGCAGAAGAGCTGGTGGTACCGATATAAGAACGTCTTCGCGGGGCCCTTCATCGGGCTAGAGGCCGAGGCCTCCGCGATATATGAGTACAGCGCGTCGATCGTCCCCGGGCTCCTCCAGACCGAGGACTACATGGTCGCTCTCATGGAGAGTTCGGCGGGGCTCATATCTACCCAGGACGAGAAGTCCAAGCGTGTCGAAGCGCGTTTGGAGCGCCAGCGCTCCTTGATGGAGCGGACTGATCCTGCTCGGTTGTGGATGATCATCGACGAGGCGGCCCTGCGTCGGCAGGTCGGTGGGACGGACGTCATGCGCAGGCAGATCGCGCACCTCGTCGACGTCAATCAGCGCCCCAATATCGATCTCCAGGTACTCCCGTTCGATGCTGGGGCGCATGCCGCCGCTGGATTCCAGTTCAGCATCCTAGTCTTCTCGGAGACGGACTCCATCGTCTATATCGAGGCCGACCAGGACGGCTTGTACCTCGAAGAGGAGGAGCAGATCGCGCGCTATAGACTGGTGTTCGATCGGCTTCAGGCGTCGGCCATATCGGTCGAGAGGACCAACGGCCTCCTGGCCTCCCTCACCAGTTAGCCTGCACAGATTAGAGAAGACCCATGGACCTGAACGGCATGTGGAAGAAGTCCAGCTACAGTGCCGCCACTAGCAACAACTGCGTCGAGGTCGCCGACGCCCCCGGCGCCAGCGCCGTGCGCGATACCAAGCACCGTGACCTCGGCGCCCTGCGCTTCGGCTCCCCTGAGTGGCGCGCCTTCATCGACGCCGCCAAGCGGGGTGCCTTCTAACCCACCAGTGCCTCCCCTTCACTCCGTCTCTGTCGCCGGTGCGGTCGTCCGTGAGGACGGCCGCATCCTGGCCATTCGCCGTGCCGACAACGGGCACTGGGAGCCCCCGGGCGGTGTCCTTGAGCCGAGTGAGGACATCGAGGCCGGTGTTCGCCGCGAGATCCGTGAGGAGACCGGCCTGCATGTGCGCGTCGGCCCCCTCACCGGCGTCTACAAGAACATGAAGGCCCACGTCGTGGCGCTGGTCTTCCGCTGCGCACCTGCTTCGGGCGCGCCGCATCTCACCGACGAGACCACCGGTATCGACTGGCTCACCCCCGACGAGATCGAGGCCCGTATGGCGCCCGCCTACGCTTGCCGCCTCCTCGACGCGCTCACCCCGGGTACTCCACCTGCCATCCGCGTCCACGACGGTCGCGACCTCCTCTGAAGTGTGGTGTCGGCGGATGGCGCCGCCGCCGTCACCCATCGTGCGTGGACCAGTAGCCCTCCAGCTCGGGCCCCAGCTCTTCCGCCGCCTGCATGGGTAGGGAGTGCGTGGTCTCGGGCCACACGGTCACCGGGGCCATGCCGAGGCTCCGGGCCCGGTCGACCGCCTCCCCGCCTCCCGCGAGCGACTTCTCTGCCGCGATGTCGACACGCACCGGCATCTCCATCGACCGCCACTCGTCATCCGTGAAGGTCCTCGGGACCTGAGTTGGGGCGGCGTAGTGCTCGGCCCCCTCGTCCACCATCACCGACATCGGCGTGCGCTCGCGCACCTCCTCCACCGTCGTACCGCCGATCTCCGCGAGCGCGCGGTCCTTCCAGGGCTGGGGCGCGGGCAGGATCAGCAGCGACGACCACAGGTACACCGACACCGGCAGCGCCTCCAGCACCACCACCGGTTCGAGCAGTGTCAGGGAGGCGACCCGCCCGGGGCGGTCCAAGGCATGGGTCGCGGCGACGGCCCCGCCGAACGAGTGCCCCACCATGTGCGCGCGGTCGATGTCCAGGCCCGCGAGCATCTGCTCCACCCACTCCGCCCGGTCGGCGAACGAGGCGAAGGGCACGGACTGGGTGGACATCCCCGAGTCGCCGATCGCGTCCATGGCGTAGAGGGTGCGGCCGCCGATCCAGGACGGCAGGTTGTCGCCCCACATCGGCGCGCCGGAGCTGATCCCGGGCAGCAGCACGGCCGGCAGGCGCCCGTCCGCCGCGTCCTTCCCGGCCGCCCACTCGTAGACGCGCACGGTGCCGAACCCGGTGCGCACGTCGTGGGTGCGGGTCGGCTCGGGCAGGTCCTCCATCACGGCGTCATAGGCCGCCCGGTAGGAGTCGTACCCCTCCTGGCTGCGCCAGTGGCCGACCTGCGGCTCGGGGGCGACGATCCCGGCCGCCTTGTCGATGGCGAGCCACGCGGCGACCAGGACCGCGAGGACCTTCAGGGCCGTCAGCGTGCGGCGCCGCCGGGGCCGGCGGTTCGGTCCGGTGCTCATGGAGACCCCCGCAAATACAGTCGTATTGATCCCTCGGTGTGAGTGTACACACCGGTCAATACGGCCGTATTGGCAGCCGCTAGGGTGGGGGCATGGACAGCACGGATCCCGACGACCGCCGGACCGCGATCATCCGCGCGGTGTGGCGGGTGATCGCCGAGAGCGGCATGGGCGCGGTGTCGATGCGGAACGTGGCGTCGGCCGCGGGGGTGTCGGTGGGCAGGATCCAGTACTGGTTCCGCAGCAAGGACGAGCTCCTGCGGGCCAGCCTGGAGGCGATGGTGGCGGGCGCGGAGGAACGCCACTCGGCCGAGACCGAAGGGGCCGACGACCGCGAGGCGCTGTGGCGGCTCATCGCGGGGCCGATCCCGCTGGCGGAGTCGTCCCGGGCGATGGTGTCGGTGTTCCACCAGTACGTGGCCGCCGGGATCAGCCACCCGGGCCTGGCGGAGCTGCTGGCCGAGGCCAAGGAGGGTGCGGAGGCCGAGGCGGCGCGGCTGCTGCGGCGGGCCGCCCCCGGTGTCGCCGACGCCCGCCAGGCGGCGCGCTCGCTGATGGCGACCGCCGACGGGCTGACGATGCGCGTGCTGATCGGAGGCCTATCGGCCGCCGAGGCGGAACATACCCTGCGCACCGAGGTCGACCGGGTGGCGGGCTGACCTCCACATCGCGGCTGTAGTGCGGACGTCCCGGGCCGACTGAAAAACCTGCCTCCTTTACTTATTTGTCCGATGCCGCCCCGGCGTGCCCGCCTTCCAGGGCGAGGTGTTCACGCAGAAGAACCGATGCATCGGTGCACAGGATGCTGTTCTTTTGGGTGCGTTTCGGGTGACGAAGTCGGGCTTGAGTGCTGTCCGAAAATCGTCGTCCGTGCGGCGGCCTCTTGTGGTTGCGCTCACACTACCTATTGGTATACGCGGGAGTAGATTTTCATTTCCATCCGTGACCGGCGCACATTCGGAAGCGGAGGGTGACGGCGCCGAACCCGGTGAAACGGGCCACCCTTGTGCACCCGTTTCCCCTCACCCAGGGCGACGTTAAGGTGACCGCGCCATTTGCTCCCCATGCGAACCAAAGGAGCGGTCAGGTGAAGAAAACGCTTCCCCGAGCTGCCGTCGGCGGCGCGGCCCTGCTGCTGAGCACGGCGCTCACCTCCGGGACGGCGTCCGCCGCGGGGGACGAGCACTGCATCGCCAACATGGACACCGGCGAGCAGGAGTGCTTCGCCACCCTGGACGCGGCGATCTCCGCCGCCGAGGAGGAGACCGAGCCCTCCGGGCCCACCACCCTGAGCGCGCAGGCCCAGAACGACGTCATCCAAGGCACCTTCTTCACGGAGCGGGGCTACGGCGGAGACTCGCTGACGATCTGGGGCGAAGCCCCCTGCGTCAAGGACGGCTGGGTGGACTACGAGTTCAACCTCACCGGGGACTTCGCAGGCTGGGCCAACAGGATCTCCTCGGCTCAGCCGTGGGCCGACTGCTGGATCTGGCTCTACCCCGAGCCCGACCTCGGCGGGTCCCGTGACGGCCCGTACAAGGAGAACACCGCCTACGTCGGCGACTTCATGAACGACCGCACCGACTCGATCGGCTTCAGCTGACGCCTTCCCCTGCCTCTGAAGCGCGTGTCCCCACCTTTGAAGCACGCGCCCCCACTTCTGAGAGGAAGACGGAATCCCCCCATGCGAAAACGATGGACTCTCCGCACCGCCATGATCGCCGCGGCGCTCATGGCGGGGTTCACCCCCGCCCCCGCTCTCGCCGACCACGAGGACACGCCCACCGCTCGCCAGCTCCTGGAGCTGTGCGACAACGGCACCGACGTCTGCGTCTTCCACCCCGAAGGCCGACCCGAATACGTCGCGGGCACCACGCGGCAGGTCGGCAAAGAGGTCTACAACTGCACCGGCCGGGAGCAGCGGTTCACGGTCGGCTGGTCGGACACCACCTCGGAGTCCAACAGCGTCGGCCTCTCCCTGAGCGCCGAGTACGGCTTCGCCGAGGTCTTCAAGGCCACCTTCGAGGCGACCTACGAGCGCACCTGGACCAACTCCCACACCGAGAGCCAGACCACCACGGTCTTCACCGGCCCCGGCGAGGTCGGCTGGGTGGAGCGCCAGCCCCGGATGGAGCGCGTCGGGGGCACCTATGAGCTGCACTTCCCCGACCGCTATTACGGCCACTACTACTGGTACGTCCCCTTCGAGGCCACCGGCCCCGCGCCGGGCGGCGACGAGGCGATCGTGCAGAAGACCCGCCCCATGACCCAGGCTGAGAGGAACGCGTGCCCGTGACCACGGCAACGGCGCTCCGCCGGACCACCGTCGCCTGCGGCTCCGCCGCGGCGGCCCTCCTCCTCGCGGCCGGCCTCGCCGCCCCGGCCCACGCCGACCACGAGGACACGCCCACCGCCCGCCAGCTCCTGGAGCTGTGCGACAACGGCACCGACGTCTGCGTCTTCCACCCCGAGGGGCCGGTGCAGGAGCACCAGGCGGCCCGTCGCGTGGTCGGCTCCCCGGTCTACAACTGCACCGACCGGGAGCAGTGGATGTCGGTCGGCTGGTCCGACACCACCAGCGACACCAACAGCGTCGGCCTGTCGTTGGGCGGCCAGTACGGCTTCTCCGAGGTCTTCAAGGTCTCCTTCGAGGTCACGTACGGCCATGAATGGAAGACCTCGCACACCGAGTCCCAGACCACGACGGTCATCGCGGGGCCCGGCGAGGTCGGACGGGTGTACGTGGGCCCGAGGATGCAGACCGTGAACGGCACGTACGAGCTGCACTTCCCGGACCGCTACTACGGCCACTACTACTGGTACGTCCCCTTCGAGGCGACCGGACCGACCGGTGACCAGGGCGGAACCGTCACCCAGTCGACGCGGCCGATGACCTCCGAGGAGCGCGCCGCACACTGCTGATCCGCACCGGGGCCGGGCGCACCGCAGGGGGCGCCCGGCCCCCATTGCGTCGACGTTAAAGTAAGCCTTACCTTAGGATGTGCATCGCCATGTCCCCGGGGGTGGGCCCAACCGCCATGGGCCGCCTCCGCCTCCGGGGCCGCCGGACCCCGGGGACGAGGAGTGGACCGCATGCCCGTGCAGGCCCGTACCGAGACGTCGGACGTCACCGCCGTCGCCGCCCGCGCGGTCGGCACGTGCCGGGTCGCCGACCACATGGTCCGCGTCACCCTCGCCCACCCCTCCTTCGCCGACCCGGTGCGCTTCCCCTACCACGGCCCCGACCACCTCGTCCGGCTCCTCCTCCCCGGCGCGACCGGGGCGCTCAACCTTCCGCGCTCGTCGGCGGGCTGGTGGAAGGAGATCCAGGCCATGGACGAACCCGACCGCCCCCGGGTCCGCAACTACACGGTCCGCCGCATCGACCGCGCCCGCGCCGAGATCGACGTCGACTTCGTCCTGCACACCGACAGCGCCGGGCCCGCCTCGGCCTGGGCCGCCGCCGCCCGTCCGGGCGACGGGATCGGCGTCCTCAGCGACCGCGCCGGGTACGCCCCGCCGGCCGGTGCCACCGACCTCCTCCTCGTGGCGGACGAGACGGCCCAGCCCGCCCTCGCCGCCATCATCGAGAGCCTCCCGGCCGACGCGCGCGCCCTGGCGATCCTCGAATACCGGCCCGGCAGCGCCCCCGGACTCCCCGCCCACCCCGGCGTCGAGCGCGTCCACCTCCACCCCGCCGACGGTGCCGAGCCGGGCGAGGCCGCCCTCGCCCACGTGGAGGGCCGTGACCTCGGTCCGCTCGACTACGCGTGGATCTCGGGGGAGTCGACGCTGGCGACCTCCCTCCGCCGCCACCTCGTGTCCGGCCGGGGCATGGACAAGGACCGCGTCTTCTTCTGCGGCTACTGGAAGCGCGGCGTCTCCCACTGACGGGGACGGCCCCTGAACGCGGCCGCCCCTAGGGCGTGTTTCTCGGATCATTTTCGGCTCGCGACCACCAGGACGACGCTCGCTGCGCCGGGACGCTCGAGCAGCCAACCAGGATGAACTTCGCGCCCCGTCTTGCGAGCGCCGCCCGGGACGGCCGCTCGCTGATCGAAAAGCCTCCGAGAAACACGCCCTAGGCGAATCCGCCCAGGTCGGCCGGCCCCCACGGCAGCCACCGGGTCGCGTCCCGCCCGGATTCGGGGCGGACGAGCGCCACCGTGAACCCGTCCCCCGCCTGGGCCGGTGTGCGGAAGGCCGCCACCTCGGGCGCACGGTCCGGGGCGCTCGGGTGGAAGGCGGGGAACCGCCAGCCCGCCCCCTCCAGCGACGACATCTCCGACCCGTCGGCGACGCTCCACCGCCGCACCAGCCCGCCGGGCGCATTCGACGCCTGGGGGGAGAACGCCAGCGCCACCGTCGAGTCCCCGGTGAACGCCAACCAGTCCACGGGGCCGCTGTTCGGCGTGTACGGGAACTCCTGCAGCACGCTCTCCGTGTCCGGATTCCACACGACGACCGCCCCGCCGGTGGTGTAGGCGAGCAGGTCCCCCTGCCCGAAGGCCACGCGGGACGAGGACCGGTCCCCGCTCGGCTCGCGCACCGCGTAGTCGGCCTCACGGCGGCCCGTCCCCGTGTCGAGCAGCGCCACCGTCCTCGGGCCCGTGCCGGTGACGGCCGCCAACCGGCCGCCGTCCGCGTCGAGGTCGATGTCGAAGTAGGGGGAGTCGTCGCTCAGCAGCGGCTCCCCGCCCTCCGTGCGGAAGACCTCCAGGCGCCGCCGCCCCGCATCGTCGCCGCCGGTGACCGCGACCGTCCCGCCGTCACCGCTGACCGCGACGACCGGGTCCGCCAACCCGCCCTCCACCTCGATCGGCGCGAGCTCTTCGCGGGCCTCCAGGTCCCAGGCGAGGATTCGGCCGCCCCCGGGGGCGACCTGTACGGCGATGCGCCCGTCGTCGCTGACGTCCATCCGCCGAGCGGTGCCGCCTCCGGTGGCGCCGTCGCCGCCGTAGCCGTGGCACGCGCCGTCGCCTCCGCTCAGCCGGGCGGTCTCCTCGCCCTGTTCGGTGTCGAACAGCGAGAGTCCGTAGTCCGACAGCATGAGAAGCTCTGGTCCGTACCCGACCCACGCCGCCCCGTGGACCCGCAGCGGGCCGTGGGCGCCGGAGCACTCCAGCCCCGCGAGCCCGTCGGCGACCCGCGGGGCCTCGGTCTCCCCGGCGCCGCCGATGACGCTGTCAGTGGGAACACCCCCGCTCAGCGGCTCGGCGGCACCGCCCCCGTCGGCCGCACCGGGCCGCCCCCCGCCCAGCAGGCCCCCGGCCGAGGCGGCGAACGCGCCGACCGCCAGCATCACCACGGCGAGCGCGGCCGCCCCCGCCCACGCCCAGGGCGGCGGCGCCGTCCTCTGGATCCGGTCGGCCTCGGCCGCTCCGCGCGCGATCCCCTCGGCCACCTTGGCGGGCAGCAGCACGGTGCGGGCGATCTCGGCCGCGTCCGGCGGGGCCGAGGCCCCCGGGGCGGCCAGCGCGGCGCGCACCTCGTCCAAGTCGGGCCGGTCCGCGGGGTCCTTGGCCAGGCAGGCCCGGACCAGCTCGGCGACGGCCCCCTCCAGCCCGCTCAGGTCGGGCTCCTCGCGCACGGAGCGGTCCAGCACCGCCATGGGGTCGCCGCCGCCGAACGGCCTGCGCCCCGTCGCCGCGTACAGCAGCACGCCGCCGAAGGCGAAGATGTCGCCGAGCGGCCCGGCGTCGCCGCCGGTGACCTGCTCGGGAGCCATGTAGCCGGGCGTCCCCAGGGCCTGCCCCGTCCCGGTGAGCGCGGTGGCGTCGGCGGCGCGGGCGATGCCGAAGTCGATGACCTGTGGGCCGCGCTCGCAGAGCAGCACGTTGGAGGGCTTGAGGTCGCGGTGGACCAGCCCGGCGGCGTGGATCGCGCGCAGCGCCTCGGCGAGCCCGGAGGCGAGCATCCGCAGCGGCTCCCCGCGGAACCCGCCCACTTCGCGAACGGCGCGGTCCAGGCTCAGCCCGGGGATGTACTCGGTCGCCATCCAGGGCACGGGGCCGTCGGTGCGCGCGTCGAGCACGCGTGCGGTGAACGGGCCGTGCACCCGCCCGGCGGCGGTGGCCTCGCGGCGGAAGCGCGCCCGGAACTCCTCGTCGTCGGCGAACTCGGCGCGGACGACCTTGACGGCGCTCAGACCGCCGCCCGGGGCGCGCCCGAGGTAGACGACGCCCATCCCGCCCGCTCCGATCCGGCGCAGCAGCCGGTGGCCGCCGATCTCGCGGGGATCATCCGGCCCCAGGTCCCGCACGCCAGACCGCCCTTTCCGTCGCCGCGCCCGCCCGGCGGGTCACGCTACCAGCCCGCAATGTCCCTTCTGTCGGATCCGCCGGGAAAGGGGGCGCGGAAGGAGGGAGGGGGTGCCGGGGGTCAGCCCAGAGGGCGGAGAAGGAGTTTGCGCCAGGTCTGCACGGTGCCGCTGGAGTCGGCCTGTTCGCCCGTCCACGTCCCTTCGATGCGGAAACCGGCGGCGGCGGAGAAATCCCTGAGGCGGTCGAGAGGATAGAAGAAGAAATGCCGACGGTGCACGGTGCTGTCGGCCATCGGCTCCGCGGAATGGCCGTCGCCCTCTTTGAGGGAGATCTGCGCGAACCCGCCGGGGGCGAGTACGCGCAGGAATTCGCGCAGCGCCGCGACGAAATCCGCGGGGTCCATATGCAGGAGGACCGCCGAGCACCACACGGCCCCGACGGAGGCGTCGTGCACGGGCAGGTCGCGGACATCGCCCACGACCGGACGGACCCGGGTGTGCGGCGGCTCGGCCTCCAGGAGCGCGGGGACGGCGTCGACGGCGACGACGTCCCGCCCGGCCCGGGCCATCTGGACGGCGTCGCGGCGGCATCCGGCCCCGGCGTCCAGGAGCGGCCCCGAACTCGCCCTGCAGAACTCGTGGATCTCCGTCCGCAAGGGGGAGTACGGGGTGAAACCCTTGGTCTTGCGCGCATACCACTCGGCGTACGCGGAATACGCCTCGACCGTCTCGGCCTGGTGTCCCTCCGCCGCGGAACGCGTATCGCCGCGGGGGCTGTCATGGAGTCGGATGGCGGCCTCCTGAAAGGTCCGAAGAAGGAGAATTCGGGTCGGTCCCGCTGTTCGGGACACCCGGTCGCCTCCGCCCGCGAACACCGGGGGCACGGGGAGTTCATCGCCCATGGCGGGAAAGCGGCCCGCTGCCGTCCGACCGGGTTCGGAAATAGTAGTTCAGCGATCACAGGGCGGGCCACCGGAACCAGGGGGCGGGGCAGGCGGGGCCGACAGTCCGTCGTGTGGCGCGGGCGCGTGTCGGCCGTCCCCTCGTCGGGATAGAGGATGATTCCCTCAATACGCGGAGAAAGCACGGAGGTGCGAAAACGCTTCCCCGGTCGGATTCACATTCTCATCCCTCTCGACTGTGAAAAAGGATCATGGGCCAGGGGGATTGACGCTCCGTATTCGGCTGCCTACATTCCCAAGGGAAGCGTTCGTCCGGCGTTCTCCGAACCCCCGTCCCCCTATTCGGCCGGCCGTGCCGGGCGGACGCACCACGGGACCGGCCCCACACCGGCCCCGCCCCACAATCCCCCGAAGGTGGTCCCCCATGCCCAGAACCCGCCTGGCATCCACCGCCGCGGCCTTCGCCGCGGCCCTGGCCCTGTCCGCCGCCCCGGCGGTCGCCTCCGACGCCTCCGACGCCACCTGGCCCTTCCCGCCCACCGAGCCCCCGCCGCCCGGCCAGGTCGAGATCGACCTGGTCAACGCGAACGGCTCCGGCTGCGCCCCCGGCACCGCCGCCGCCTCCGTGGCCCCCGACAAGACCGCGTTCACCGTCACCTACAGCGAGTACCTCGCCCAGGCGGGCGGCGGGTCGAGCCCCATCGACAGCCGGAAGAACTGCCAGCTCGCGGTCCTGGTGAGCGTCCCGCAGGGCTACACCTACGCCATCGCCCGCGCCGAGTACCGCGGCTACGCCGACCTCGCCGACGGCGCCACGGGCACCCAGAAGGCCAGCTACTACTTCCAGGGCATGCCCCAGACCGAGGCCGTCACCCACGAGCTGCCCGGCCCCTACCAGGAGAACTGGCAGTTCAACGACCGGGCCAACGTGGCCATCTACGCCCCCTGCAACGCCGAGCGCAACTTCAACATCAACACCGAGCTGCGGGTGGACGCCGGGTCCGACCCGGACCGGGTGAGCTGGATGGCCATGGACTCCACCGACGCCAGCATCACCACCACCTACGTCTTCTCGTGGAAGAAGTGCGACTGACCGGGTAGCCGTCGGCCGCCGTGCGCGCCCGGCCCGCCCGGGCCGGGCGCGCACCCCCTCCCCTCACCCTGCGGAGCGCTCCCGGAACACCCGCCGGTAGGCCGCCGGGGACGTCCCCACCCGGCGCCGGAAGTGCTGCCGCAGCCCCGCGCCCGTGCCCAGGCCGGTGCGGGCCGCGACCGCCTCGACCGGCAGGTCGGTCGTCTCCAGCAGCTCGCGCGCCCGCGCCAGGCGCTGCCCGGTCAGCCACTTCAGGGGCGTCGTCCCCACCTGCTCGGCGAAGCGGCGCCCGAAGGTGCGCGTGCTCATCCCCGCCCGCTCCGCCAGCTCCGCGACGGCCAACGGCTCCTCCAGGCGCCCGGCCGCCCACTCCAGCACCTCGGCGAAGGGGTCGGCCGGGCGCGCCGCCTCCGCCCGCGCCGGGACGAACTGCGACTGGCCGCCCTCCCGGTGCGGGGCGACGACCATCCGCCGCCCGACGTCGGCCGCGGCCGACGCCCCGAAGTCCGTGCGCACGATGTGCAGGCACAGGTCGATGGCGGAGGCCGTCCCCGCGCTGGTGAGCACGGACCCCTCGTCGACGTAGATCGACCGCTCGGTGACCCGTACCCGGGGATGGCGGCGCCGCAGCTCATCGGCGTACATCCAGTGCGTGGTGGCCTCGCGGCCGTCGAGGAGCCCCGCCTCGGCCAGCACGAACGCGCCCGAGCACAGGCCCGCGACCCGTGCGCCGCGCTCGTGGGCGGACCGCAGGGCCTCCAGCAGCGCGCGCGGCGGGCGGTAGGACGGCATCACGCACGCCGGGACCACGACCAGGTCGGCGGACTCCACCGCCTCCAGCCCGTGCTCGGGGAGGAGCCGCAGCCCGCCCGCGGCGCGGTGCGGTCCCGTGCCGGTGCCGCACAGCACCACCTCGTACCAGCGGGGGTCCAGGTCCCGCCGGTCGGTACCGAACACACCGCTGGGCACGGCCAGCTCGAACATGGGGCAGTCCTCGAGGACGGGCACGACGACACGGATCCGCTTCGCGGGCGCGCCCTCCGGGTGCCCGGCGCCTTCCACCTCGCTCATGGCGTGAATCTCTCGGACCGTGACGTTTCCGCCAATGGTGCGCCGCGACCCGCGAATCCATGCTGGCCGGGCGTGATCGCACAGGACACCGGGAGACGGGGAGCGGAGGACCGATGACGGACGGTCGGCAGGCGCGGCGGCGGGACGGCCGCCCCGCGGAGTGGAAGGTGGCGCTGGCCGGGGTGGCGACCATCGGTGTGGGGTTCGGGTTCGCCCGCTACGGCTACGGCCTGTTCCTGCCCGAGATCCGCGCGGAGTTCGGGCTGTCGGTCGCGGAGGTCGGCCTGGTCGGCAGTGCCACCTACCTCGGGTACCTCGCCGCCCTCGTCCTGGTCGGGCTGCTCGCCGGAACGGTCGGACCCCGGCTGCCGGTCGTCGCCGCGGGCGCCTCGGCCGCCGTCGGGATGGGGGCGGTCGCCGTCGCCGACCACCCCGCCGTCGCCGTGGCGGGGCTGGTCCTGGCGGGAACCAGCTCGGGGTGGGCGTGGGCGCCCTACTCCGACGCGGTGCAGCTCCTCGCACCGGAGGAGCGCCGCGCCGGCCTGCTGGCGCTGCTGCCCACCGGGACCGCCTTCGGGACCGCCGTCGCGGGCGTGCTGGCCCTGGCCGCACGCGGGGGCGACTGGCGGCACGCGTGGCTCGCGTTCGCCGCGGTGGCGGTGGTGGTGACGCTGTACAACGCGCGCCTGATCCCCGGCACCCCGGTGCGCCCCGCCGACGGGGGGCGGAGCGCGCGCTCGGGGCCGCGCGCCTTCCTGCGCCCGGAGGCGGCCCCGCTGCTGACCACGGCCCTGTCCTACGGGCTGATCGGGTCGGTGTACTGGACCTTCGCGGTCGAGGCGGTCACCGCTTCGGGCTCGGGGGTCGACGCGGCACCGCTCTTCTGGACGCTGATGGGCGTCGCCGGGGTCGGCGGGCTGGCCTCCGGGCGCCTGTTCGACCGGCTCGGCCTGCGCCGGTCGCACACCGTGCTGTTCGCGGCCCTGGCGGCGGCGGTCGGCCTACTGGCGGCCGTGCCCGGACCGCTCCCGGCGGCGGTCCCGGCGGCACTGTCCGCGGTGCTGTACGGACCCGCGTTCATGGCGGTGTCCGGCCTCCTCGCCGTGGCGAGCCTGCGCCTGTTCCCGGAGCGCCCCGCCGCCGGGTTCAGCGGCGTCGTCTTCTTCCTCGGGGTGGGCACCGTCGTCGGACCGGCTGCGCTGGGCGCGGTGGCCGACGCCTACGGGCTCCGGGCGGCGTTCCTCGCCACCGCCGGGATCGCCCTGCTCACTCTGCCGATGCGCGGAGCACGGCGCCCGGCCCCCTCCGGCCCCGCCGAAGCGGCGGGGGAGAGGGCGGGCGCCGTGTGCGGCCGTTCGTGAGGGGGACGGGTCAGGCCCGCTTGTTCTCCTCGTAGTAGCGCGCCATCTGCTCCCAGTAGACCATCGTCAGGCCCATCATGACCGCGGTCCCGGCCACCGCCGGGACCGCCTTGCGGCGCCACGCGGCGGCCACCGCGACCGTGTTGGCCGCCGACGCCACGGCCTGGACCGCCAGCGCGGCGTCCTTGGGGCGCTCGGCGATCCACTGCTCTTCACCGAGCATGGCCTTGGTCGCCCAGGCGGAGTCGTCCTTGGGGTCGGGGAAGATCACCGGGTTCACCGCGAACCACGCCCCGACGGCGACGGCGTGCTTCCAGCTCCGCGTCCATACCGGGACGAGGATGAGCGGCGTGGTGGCCCACCGGGTCCAGGCGCTCCACGGGTTGCAGTGCCGCGCGAACACCGCCCGCCGAGCGCGCGCGATGAACCCCGCGTCCTCGCCGGATGCGCCGGATGCGCCGGGGGAGGAGAGCTGTGCCATGGTCGGCCTCCGAATCGACATCGAACACTCGGACAACTTCGCCGACCAGGCTTCCCGGCTCACCGGAAAGGGACGCTACTCCGGTCGCACCGAAGGGGCAATGGTCTTCGGGCCCGCCGCGTCACCCCTTCGTGACGCTGTAGGCGTTGGTCTGCAGCTCTCCCGATCCCTGGAAGACCTCGATGCCCGACTGGACACTGGACAGGTGCTGGTCCCAGGAGAGCGATCCCCGGGCGGCCAGGTGGTCCGTGAACGCGGTCAGGTCGCCGGTGAAGGAGTCGGTCCCGCTCGTGTGCACGAACGAGTGGACGTGCCAGAGGAGCTGTCCGTCGTCACCCCTGATCTCGCCGCGGTAGAGGTCCCACTGCTCGCCGCCGACGGTCACCGTGTCGATCCTCTGGCCCAGGGGTCCGGCGCCGTGGTGCGCCGACAGCCAGACCATCACCTCGTCGCTGGGGTCGTCCTCCCAGGTCGGATCGGGGACGTCGTGGACCCACATGTCGTAGGCGACCGAGGCGGGGCCATCGGTCCGGATGTCGTAGTCCCACGTGGTGGTCAGGGGCTCCTCCGTCCACAGCGGGACCGGGAGCCCGGTGTTCTCCGCGTTCCAGCCCCAGTGCCATCCGAGCACCGAGCTGACGTAGGACTTCACCTCGTAGGGCTCGCCGCCCCACTGCCACTCGGTGCGCCACCCGATGGTGTCGCCGCTCTGGTACAGGTCCTCGACGCACTGGGAGCCGGACCCGGCGTCCTGCCCCCACAGGTTGTTGTTGAGCCAGTACTTGCCCATGGGGATCGTGTCGAACGGTTCGCAGACGGTGGCGGCCGCGTGTGGGCCCTCGGAGGCGGCCGCGGCCGTTCCGGAGGTGAGCGCGGCGGTGGTCAGGAGCAGTGCGGCCGCCCCTGCGCCGAGGCGGGCAGGGGTGCGGGGGGTCGTGGCCATGGGGGTGCTCTCCTGTTCTCCTAGCGGGGGGAGAAAAGGGGGCGGGGAGGCGCGACGCTCATGAGGGAAGCGCTTTCCTTCACCTCGGACCGCCCCGGGGAGGCCGACTCTACGGCGCGGCGGCGGGCGCGGCAATCGCCCCCGGGGGCCCTTCTTCTCCGGGCGGGGCGTCCAGTCCGGTCGGCGGGGCCGACGAATTTCATCACTCCATGTAAACGGATGATGATTCTGAGTTAGAGTCCCGTTCGGGCGACCGCCCGCCGGGCCGCCCGACCCCCGACGTCCTCCCGACCGCGCCAGGAGACCGATGCGTTCCCGACTCCTTCCGCTCCTCCCGCTCTTCACCACGGCCGTCCTCGTCGGCCCCGCGGCCCCCGCCCCGGCGGACGCCGCGAACACCGAGCACGCCGGAACCGGCTCCGTGCGCCCGGCCTTCCCCGACAGCACCGACGACGTCTTCCTGGGCGAGGCGGTCGAGGCCGCCAACGCCCACCGTGCGCGGCACGGCGCGCCCCCGCTCGAACCGGACGGAGAGCTCAACGCCCACGCCCTCGAGCGCGCCCGGGAGTTCTCCGAGTACGAAGGGCTCGACGAGGGCCACAGGGGGCGGCAGCCGGGACGCGGCGAGACCGTCTACTACTCCGCCTCGACCGACCCCGGCGCCGCACCGGGCGGCGGCGACGCCGTCGACCACTGGTACGCGGCCAACGAGGAGTACGACTACGGCGCCCCGGGCTTCTCGTCGGAGACGGGCCAGTTCACCCAGCTCGTGTGGAAGGCGACGACCGAGGTCGGCGCGGCGCGCGTCAGCGAGCCCGTGTCGGAGCAGGACACCTGGCGCGAGCACTACGTCGTCCTCGTCTACTCGCCGCCCGGAAACATGCGCGGTGAGTACGAGGAGAACGTGCTTCCGCCGGAGGGGTGAGCGCCGCCGGGCGGCCGGGGCGTCCGGCTCACTCCAGCGCGGCGACGGCACGCTCGGCGACCCCGAGCAGCGTCTCCTCGTCCCCGGAGAGGCCGGCCTCTCCGGAGCCGCCCCGCGCATCGCCGGCCTCTTCCATCGAGACCCGCACCAGCACGTCGTCCACGCGCACCACGACCCTGCTCGACGCCCGCAGGTCGTCGTCCGCGCCGCCCCAGCGGTAGTGGACCAGCAGCGCCTCGTCCCCGAGGTCGGGCTCGTGGGAGTCGATCACCTGCGAGGTCCAGTACTCATCGTCCGACTCTTCGAGGAGGTACTCGGAGTCCGATGCGAACTCCTCTTCGGCCGCCCGCGTGCCCGGGGTGAGCTCGCCCTCCTCGTCGGTCGGCAGGCCGTAGGAGACGCGCAGCCACCCGAGCGTCCCGTCGGAGAACTCGCTGTACCAGGAGCAGCGCGAATCGCTCTCCTCGATCGACGCGTTCGGTAGCGCGGCGCCGACCCCGTCCAGCTGGTCGCGGGTCGGAACGCCGCACGGGGGATCCGGAAGGTCCTCGTTCCGGGGTGCGGCCCCTTCCGGCGCGGGCGGCTCCCTGAGGGCCAGCACGGTCCCCGTCGTCCCTGCGACCACCGCATAGGCGCCGAGGGTGACCGCCGCCGTGATCGCCACGGTGCGCGCGGTCCCGCCGCCCCGCTGAGGCTGCGGGGGCGGTGGGGGCTGCGGCGGCGCGCCGGGCGGGGGGACGTTCGGTGGGCCTGGGTACACGGCCCAGCTCCTTCCGGGTCAGGCGTTGCGTTCCTCGGTCGCAGCTCGGGCGACCGCCGCTTTCCAGGTCAGCCGAACGCCTCGGCGGCGGCGTCGCCGAGCAGGTCCTCGGCATCGTCGATATCGATCTCGTCGGCCTCGTCGGAGAGGGCGAGGGTGAGCGTCCCCACCACCTCCCCCTCGCGGACGACGACGCTCGCGCGCTGCTCCCGGTCATCGGCGTAGGCCAGGCCGTCGTCGATGGTGGTGAGCACGAGCACGCTCTCCTCGCCGAGGCCGAGGTCCCGCTCCTCGGAATCGGCCTCCGCCTCCTCCGGCGCGTACAGGTCGGGCTCCGAGGCCTGTTCGATCCGCTGTTCATAGGCGGAGTCGGTGTCCCGGGGCGCCTCCTCGTCCCCGTACCGGTCCACGAGGTCGGCGTCGGACTCGGCATAGGGGGCGATCCAGCGGGCGTTCAGGGTGGCCTCTCGGCCGTCGACCTCGGCCTCCCACGTGCATCCGGTCTCGTAGCGCATTGTGCCCTGGGAGTCCGGCTCGGCGCCGAGGCCGTCGAGGACGTCCTCGCCCAGGGCGCCGCACGGGTCGGTCGGCAGGCCGGGGACGGTCCGCGGACCGGCGGTGGTGAGGTGGTCGTAGGCGTACACGCCCGCGGCGGTGAGCGAGCCGGCGACGATCAGTGTCACGGCGACGGTGGCGCCGATGGCCGCCCCTTTGCGGGCGGGCCGTGCAGGGGGCATCGGCGGCCCGGGAGGCCCAGGCGGGCCGTGCGGGGGCGGGGGAGGCGGATACGTCATGCGGTGGCCTTAGCCGAGGAGAAGGGAGGGACCGCCTCAATGGTCGCACACGGTGATCGGGCGATCGGTGCGGGGTAGTCGCAACGGGGGTGAATTGTGACACGGCGGGCGTCCCTCGGGGGTTCCGCGCCCGCCCCTCGCTGTGCGCCGATGCTCACCCCACGTAACGGTTAGGAAACTATCCAATTCCCCCGGATTGCCCCCGCCGCCGCCCCGTCCGACACTCGGGGCTCGTGCGCCCCGCGTGGGAGCGCTCCCAAAGAAGAAAGGCCGACCATGGCACGTACCCGCGACCGATGGCGTGTCCTCCGCGCCCCCCGCCTCCGACCGGCCCCCGCGGCCGTCGCCGCGCTCGTGATCGGCGCCGCCGGCCTCGCGGCGGCCGACGCGGCGAGGGACGCCTCCGGGGCCGCCCCGGCGTCCGCCGACTCCGCCGCCGTCGTCCCCGTGGGCGCCGGGAGCTACACCGACGTCCGCCCGGAAGGCGAGCCCGGGCCCAGCGACCAGAACGGCGACCCCGTCGAGCCCAAGGTGGCCGACGGCTTCACGGACCCCGCCCCCACCAACGAGTGGTGGTCCTCGCTCATCTTCCAGCGCTATCCCGGCAACCCCTACGGCGAGAACCTCTTCGCCCACCCGTTCAGCTTCCGCCCGCACTCCGGCGGGCTGGAGGTGGGCTACCCGGACGAGCACCGGCTCGTCGCCGACGGGCTGAAGTACGAATACCCCCACACCGCCGACCTGACCATGGGCGCCACCGGGCTGGACGCCCCGCGCACCGAGGTCGCCGACAGCGGCGACTGGACCGTCACCGCCCAGTGGGAGGGCGGCGGCACCCTGCGCACTACCATCGGCCAAGGGCTGCCCTTCGCCTACGCCGAGACCGAGGGGGCCGACCCCGAGGTGGCCTTCACCGGCACGCCCGAGGTGTGGCACTCCGAGGACGGCGTGGTCGGTGCCAGCGTCGGCGGCAGGCACTACGCGCTGTTCGCCCCGTCCGGCACCCCGTGGACGCGCTCCGGCGGCACCTTCACCGCGGCGGGCGCCGACCACTACTCGGTCGCGGTGCTGCCCGACCCCGGCGACCTGGACGCGTTCGCGCCCTACGCCCACTCCTTCGTGACCGATTCGCGCGTGGAGTACGCCTACGACGAGGCGGCCGCCGAGCTCACCACCACCTACCGGCTCACCACCGAGCCGAAGGAGGGCACCGAGGACGGCACGCTCATGGCGCTCTACCCGCACCAGTGGGAGAACACGGGCGACCCGCTGACCGACCTGGCCTACGCCTCCCCGCGCGGGGAGATGCGCGTCGTCGACGGGGCGGAGTTCACCACCTCGCTCACCACGCAGGGCCTGATGCCGAGCCTGCCCACGGCCGAGGGCGCCGACGAGGCGCGGATGCGGGCTCTCATCGACGAGGAGCTGAACCACGAGGACCCGTTCCGGGGAGGCGACGACACCTACTGGAACGGAAAGGCCCTGGGGCGGCTGGCCCAGCTCGTGCCCATCGCCGACTCCATCGGCTACACCGAGGGCCGGGACGGCCTGTTGGAGCTGGTCAAGGGCCGCCTGCAGGACTGGCTGACCGCCGGGGACGGCGGGCGGCGGTTCCACTACGACTCCACGTGGGGGACCATGCTCGGCTACCCGGACTCGTTCGGGGCCGCCGACCAGATCAACGACCACGACTTCCATTACGGCTACTTCGTGCAGGCCGCAGCCGTCGTCGCCCGCTACGACCGCGACTGGGCCGCCGAGGACGCCTGGGGAGGCATGGTCCGCATGCTCATCCGGGACGTCGCCGAGACCGATCCGGAGTCGGACATGTTCCCGCGGCTGCGCTCGTTCTCGCCCTACGCCGGGCACGGCTGGGCGTCCGGGCACGCCGGGTTCGCCGCGGGCAACAACCAGGAGTCGTCGTCGGAGGGCATGCACTTCGCCGCCGCCACGGCCCACTTCGGCGCGGCCACCGGCGACGAGGAACTGCGCGACCTGGGGGTCTTCCTGCACACGACGCAGGCCTCCACGGTGACCCGCTACTGGCAGGACGACGGCGGCGGGACGTTCCCCGACGACTTCGGGCACGACGTCGTCGGCATGGTGTGGGGCGACGGCGGCGACTACCGCATCTGGTGGGACGGCGGCGACGAGGAGCACTACGGCATCAACTACCTGCCGATCACGGCGTCCTCGCTGTACCTGGGGTACGACCCCGAGCACGCCGCCGCCATGCACGCCTCCCTGGAGGAGAAGCTGGGCGGTCAGCCGCAGATCTGGCGGGACGTCCACTGGGAGCACCAGGCGCTGTCCGATGGGCCGGGCGCCCTGGCCCGCTTCGAGGAGCAGTGGACCTCCTACGAGCCCGAGGCGGGCGAGTCCAAGGCGCACACCTACCAGTGGGTGTCGACGCTGGCGGACGTCGGCACGGTGGACACGTCGGTGACCGCGGACACCGCGCACTACGCGGTGTTCGACGACGGCGGGACGAAGACCTATACGGCCTTCAACCCGGGCACCGCGCCGCTGGAGGTCGCCTTCTCCGACGGGACGACCATGAGCCTGGAACCCGGTGAGCTGGGGACCGCCACGTCCTGAGCGCCGTCCGGCCTCCAGGGGCCCACCGGCGGAGCCCTGCCCCCGCTCCGCCGGATGCGGCCGTCTTCACGCCCGTTTAATGTCCCCGACATAGGCTGGACGGGTGACATGTCCCAAGTGCCAAGGCCGCATGCAGACCTTCGACCGGCAGGGGATCCACATCGAGCAGTGCACAGGCTGCCGAGGGATCTTCCTCGACCGTGGTGAGCTGGAGCAGATCGTCAGGGCGGAGGAGAGCCACTACGGTGCTCCCCCGCCCTACCCGGGCCAGCCGCACGGCGCCCCGCACCATGGCGGACCGGCGTACCCGGTTCCCCCGGACTCCCCGCACGGGTACCGGGGCCGCCCCGACTCGCCCCGCCCCTATGGCCACCGGGGCCACGGCTATAAGGACTCTCCGAAGCCGTACGGGGGCGGATACGGCGGCGGATACGGATACAAGGACTCGCCGCGCCCCTATGGGCGGAAGAAGAACAAGAGCTTCCTGGAACAGCTCTTCGATTGAACCCGCTCATCTGCCCTGAGTGCGGCGAACTCGACGAGGCGCCCGTCGCCGAACCGTCGGGGGAGGGGCTGCGCTGCCGCTTCTGCGGCCACGCGCGGCCCCTCCTCCGCATGCCGCTGTTCTGTGTGACCGGGCCCAGCGGCACGGGGAAGTCGACCGTGGGGCGGATGCTCATCAAGGCCCTGTCGGACCGGTTCGTCGTCCTCGAACAGGACGTGCTGTGGGTCGAGGGGCTGCGCGACGACTCCTATGAGCACCGGCCGTTCCGCTCGACATGGCTGCGCACGGCGGCGATGATCCAGCAGAGCGGGCGCCCCGTGGTGCTCTTCGGGACGGTGGTGCCGCCGGAGTTCGAACCGCTGCCCGAGCGCATCCTGTTCTCGCGCATCCACTACCTCGCGCTGACGTGCGACCCGGAGGTCCTGGCGGCCCGGCTGCGCGCGCGGCCGTCCTGGCGGGAGTGGGACGAGGGGCGCATCGCGGAGATGCTGGACTACGCGCAGTGGGTGGAGGAGACGGCCGCGGAGATGGATCCGCCCGTCGACCTGCTGGACACGACCCACTCGCCCCCTGAGGAGACGGCGAAGGCCGTCCGCGGGTGGCTGGAACGGTCGGCCCAGGGCTTCTGACTTCCCCTGCCGTTGAGGCGGAACCGGCCCGTCCCCGGTCTCGTCATAGTGGTCCCCATCCGCCGGGCTCACCGGCGCCGTGTTCCTCACCGCTAGGAAAACAAGACCGCTATGACCGACTTCCCGGGCCTGGACGATGTCGACTGGGCCTCGATGGGGCACGCCTACGGTTCCGCTGAGGACGTGCCGGACATGCTGCGACGGATGGTCGGCGACGACCCCGGAGAGCGCGGCAAGGCGTTCTCCGAGTTCTACGGGGCCGTCCACCACCAGGGCGACGTGTACGAGAGCACCGTCGCCGCGGTGCCGTTCCTGATCCACGCGTTGCGCGATCCCGCGGCGCGGGACAAGGACGACCTGATGGCGCTGCTGGCCAGCCTCGGCGGCGTTGAGATCGAAGACCTCGCCATGGTGTTCGACAACGTCGGCTACTACGAGCAGGTCCTCGAAGGCTCGGACCCCCTGACCGGCGGTGGTGACACCGCCCGCGTCGTCCCTCCGGCGGACGCCCTCAGCGGTGACGACGGCGACCGTCCCGGGTACGCGGAGATCATTGAGCAGAACATTCAGAACGGCAACCCCTACGCTCGCGCCGTCCTCGCCGTGGCCGAGGGCCGGGCCGATTACCTGCGCCTGCTCACCGACCCCGACCCCGGCGTCCGGTGGACCGCCTGCATGGCGGCGGTGGCGGGCGTGCCGGACACGGAGACCACCGCGGCGCTTCTGGGACGCCTCCACGAGGACGATCACCCCAAGGTCCGGGAGTTCGTGGCCTCGCTTCTGGGGATCGTCGCCGTCCGCTCCAGGCCGGAGGACACCGCTCCCATCGCGGACGGGCTCGCCGAGGCTGCCGTACGCGACGCGAGCCCGTCGGTGCGGATGCGCGCCTTCACCGAGCTGATGCGGCGCTTCCCCGACCGCCCGTCCCCGCTCGACACGGACGCGATCCTGGCCCTGGTGGCCGAGGTGCGGGGGGACGAGGTCCCGGCCATCCAGGGGGACGGCGACAGGTCGTACTACCACGGGGTGCTGCTCACCCTGGTCGACTACGCGCTGGACGGCCGGATCGAAGAGCGGTGGGCCCTCCTGGAGCGGCTTCTCGACCGGCCCGACCTGGAGAGCACCGCAAGGACGCTCACCATGGTGCGGGAACTGCTCGAAGGCTGGCGCGGTGACCACGGCGCACTGATCGCACGCGCCCTCGGATTCCTCGGGAGCGAGGACGACGACGAGGAGGTCAAGGTCGCCGTCGAAGCGGCGCGGGTCGTGATCACGGCCGGTCCGCTGGCCGCCCCGTTCGCCGACGCCGTCGAGGAGGTGCTGGAGGCCTCCGACGGAGGCGCGGCGCTCGAAGCCGCCACCGACCTGTGGGCCGAGATCGGGGACCCGCGGGCGCTGGAGATCATCGAGGAGATGCTCGACGTCGAGCACTGGACCGAGTTCGCGCTGATGAAGGCGCAGAGCATGGGGGCCGCTGGTGCGGACCTGGGCCCGGCCCTGCAGGAGTTCCTCGCCGTCCGTCTGGCCGAGGAGGAGCCGGACTCCGAGACGGTCAAGGACGCCGTACGGGCGGTGACGGCGGTCGGCGCCGACGCGAGCGCCGCGGTGCCGTTCCTGGTCGCGCGGGAGCCCGGCCGGGACGTGTTCGAACTCCTCGGGCTCATCGGGCCCACCGCGCGGGAGGCCGCCCCCGTCCTCGCGGGCCACATGGCCGACGACGGGCTGCCGGGGTGGGGTCCCCCGCTGGCAGCGAGCGCGTACTGGCTGATCACCGGCGACGCCGAGCCGGTGCTGCCGGTCCTGGCGCGGGTCATGGAGGAGCGCGGCCCCTGCCTGGACGACGTCCTGGAGACGGCGCAGCTCATGGGGGCCGAGGCCGCGCCCCTTGCGGACCTGGTCCGCGCGTGCGTCGAGGATCCGGGCGAGTTCCGGGCGCGGAGCTGGGAGATCGAGACCAGGAGCCGCGCGGCCCAGGCCCTGTGGCCCGTCACGGGCGACACGGAGGCCGGGCTCGCCGCGCTCCTGGACGCGTGGAATCTGCAGCCGTCGGCGGACATCGCGGAGGCGTTTGAGCAGATGGGGGCTGCCGCGGCCCCCGCCGCTCCGGCGCTCCGCAGGGAGCTCGCCCAGTGGCGCCGCGCCAATCTGCGCCGCGGCGTCGCGATCCGGGTGGGTGACCGCCACCCCGACTTCCGAGCGGCCCGCACGGACGAGGAGCTGCGCGAGGCCTGCACCCGCGCGCTGGCCGCGATCCAGGGCTGACGCGAGGGCGGCGACGGATTCCGCCGCCGTCGCCGCCCGGCCGTCCCCTCACACGGCGGGGCCGCCGTGCCTGGTCGCGGCGGCTATGGCCGCCGCCAAGGCGGGCATGTCCCCCTCCCCCAGGGCCGACACCGTCACCCGCAGCGCCGGGCGTGCCCCGTTGCGGAAGCGGGAGCCCGGGGACACCGCCCACCCGCGGGCCAGGAGGCCCGCCACCGCGGCCCCCTCGTCCGGGACCGGGACCCACACGTTCACGCCCGACCGTCCGCGCGCCTCCAGGCCGTGCCCGGCCAGGTGGTCGATCAGGGCGGTCCTGCGCTCGGTGTAGGAGCGCCCCACCTCCTCGGCCGATACCGCGCCCGTGCGCCACATCTCCACGAACGCCTCCTGGAGGGCGTGGCTCACCCACCCGGGCCCGGTCTGGATCAGGGCGCGCACCCGGTCGACGGTGACCATGTCCCCGGCGAGCATCGCCAGCCGCAGGTCGGGGCCGTACCCTTTGGCGACCGACCGGACCAGCGCCCAGCGGTCGGTGGCCCCGAACACCCCGTGGAAGGGCAGCTCCACCCAGCCGAACCCGTGGTCGTCCTCGACGGTCAGCACCGCGGGGTGCTCGGACAGCACCCCGCGCAGGGCCCGGGCCCGGTCCGCGCTGAGGGCGGCCCCGGTGGGGTTCTGCGCCCTGTTGGTGAGCACGACGGCGCGGGCGCCCGCGCGCAGGGCCGCGGACAGCTCGCCCGGCAGTGGGCCCTCGTCGTCGACCGCCATCGGCACGCTCTTCAGCCCGATCGCGGCGAGCAGGTCGTGTTCGCTGGGCCAGCCGGGGTCCTCCAGGGCCACCGTGTCGCCGGGGCGCAGCGCCGAGCGCAGCACCCGGTCGACGCCGTCCAGCGCGCCGGAGGTCAGCGCGAGCGAGCCCGCCGGGACGCCGTCGGCCCCGAACACCTCCCCGGCCGCCTCGGCCATCGCGGGCAGCACCGGCGCGTCGCCGTACAGCGGGGGCGTGCGCCCGCTGCGGCGGCGGGCGACCGCGGCCAGGGCGCCGCCCAGGTCGGGCAGGAGCCGCGGGTCGGGGTTGCCGGTGGCGGCGTCGACGGTCCCCGGCGGCACCGCGCCGGGGCCGGTCTCGCGCGGGGCGGCGGCGGGCCGCTGCCGCACCCGGGTGCCGCGCCGCCCTCCGGTCTCCACCAGCCCGCGGTCGCGCAGCAGGCGGTAGGCGGCCGCCACGGTGTTGGGGTTGACCCCCAGCTCGCCGGCGAGGTCGCGGATGGGGGGCAGGAGCGCCCCCGCCTGGAGCCCTCCGCCGACGATCTCCCGTTCCACGCTGTCGGCGATCTCGTGCGAGCCGCGTCCGGTGATGACCATGACCGCATTATCCAGCAGTGCGGCCCCGCCGGGCACACCGGCGCGGCGGGCGCCCGGAGCGGTGAACGCCGGCCGCGTGCGCACAAAGGGGTCGACCCGGCGCGGCGGATGGACGATTATCGGTGGACCGCGATTGAATTCAATTTCTCCCGCATTTTTTATCGATTGTACATTGCGTGCTGCGCAATGCGTTGCGTCCTGCGATTCTTCGGGTGAGCCGCACAATGCTCTCGGGGCTCCGTCCGGCGGGCTCCATGGGCCCTCGCGAGGCCGTGTGCAGGGGGTTCGTCCAACGAATTTGCGCGCTCTGACCTGGGGTTAAGGCATCTCGGCGGCCGAGCCCACTTGAAGTGGGGTGGGGGTCATGCCTTTCAATGGGGATACGCGAAGTTTCACCCTCGACGTCATGTGCCGGACGTCCGGGGAGTGTTCTAGTGTGAGGAGTCGACCTATTAAAGGGCAGGATCAGCAGCGATTTGGAGACGACCCGCTAGCCGTTCGCGACACCGACCACTACAAAGCCGAATACGTCACCGGGTTCGTTGACAAGTGGGACGAGCTGATCGACTGGAAGCGCCGCTACGAGAGCGAGGGGCGCTTCTTCGTGGATCAGCTCAAGGAGCGCGGTGTCCGCGAGGTCCTCGATGTCGCGACCGGGACCGGCTTCCACTCGGTGCGCTTGGTCGAAGAGGGGTTCGACACCGTCAGCGCTGACGGAAGCCCTGAGATGCTCGCCAAGGCCTTCCACAACGGGATGGCCTACGGCGGGCACATCCTGCGCGTCGTCCAGGCCGACTGGCGCTGGCTCAACCGCGACGTGCACGGGACCTATGACGCGATCATCTGTCTGGGCAACTCGTTCACCCACCTGTTCTCCGAGCGGGACCGCCGCAAGGCGCTGGCCGAGTTCTACGCGATGCTCAAGCACGACGGCGTGCTGATCATCGACCAGCGCAACTACGACGCCCTGCTGGACGGCAAGTACGGGAACAAGCACACCTACTACTACTGCGGTGAGGAGGTGTCCGCCGAGCCGGAGCACGTCGACGAGGGCCTCGCGCGCTTCGTCTACCGGTTCCCGGACAAGTCCGAGTACCACCTCAACATGTTCCCGCTGCGCAAGAACTACACGCGGCGGCTCCTGCGCGAGGTGGGCTTCCAGAAGGTGGAGACCTTCGGCGACTTCCAGGAGACCCACCAGGGCGAGGAACCGGACTTCTACATCCACATCGCCGAGAAGTCCTACCTGCGGGAGGACGACCTCTCCGAGGCGTACTCGGCGGCCGTCCGGACCGCCCGGGAGTACTACAACTCCAGCGACGCCGACACCTTCTACCACACCATCTGGGGCGGCACCGACATCCACGTCGGGCTGTACGACTCCCCGGACGGCGACATCGCCGAGGCGAGCCGCCGCACCGTGGAGCGCATGGCGGGCAAGGTGGAGATCGGCCCGGACACCGAGGTCATCGACGTCGGCGCCGGGTACGGCGGATCCGCGCGGTTCCTGGCCCGCCAGTTCGGGTGCAAGGTGACCTGCCTCAACCTCAGCGAGGTGGAGAACGAGCGCAACAGGGAGATGAACCGGGAGGCGGGCCTGGACCACCTGATCACGGTGGTCGACGGCTCCTTCGAGGACATCCCCTGCCAGGACAACGCGTTCGACGTCGTGTGGTCCCAGGACGCGTTCCTGCACAGCGGCGACCGGCCCCGGGTGCTGGAGGAGGTGGCCCGCGTGCTGCGCACCGGCGGGCACCTGATCTTCACCGACCCGATGGCCTCGGACGGCGCGACCCAGGACGCCCTGCGGCCGATCCTGGACCGGCTGCACCTGGACAGCATGGGCACGCCGGGCTTCTACGACAAGCAGACGGCCCGCCTGGGCCTGTCCAAGGTGGAGTTCGACGACCTCACCGAGCAGCTCCCGCGCCACTACGGCCGCGTCCTCGCCGAGACCGAGGCGCGCGAGTCCGAGCTGAACGGCAAGATCAGCGAGGCGTATCTGACCCGGATGAAGACGGGGCTGCGCAACTGGGTGAACGGCGGCGAGTCCGGCTCGCTCGCCTGGGGGATCCTGCACTACAAGTCCTGATCCCGACCTCCCGGGAACGGCGGGCGCGCCCTGGGCCCGCCGCCCCGGCCCGGCCCCCGGCTCGCGGGGGGCCGGGCCGGCGGTCCACCCGGGCACCCCTTCCGAGGCTCGGGGGCGCGGCGTCGCGTCGGCCTGCCGCGCCCCCGTACCGGCCCGTCCGTCCCCTTCGGACGGGCCTCAGGCGTCCGGAGGGGACGACCGGGCCAGCCCGGCCGCCCGCCCCTTGGCGGAGACGACCAGGGCCATCTTCCGGGACGCCTCGTCCAGCATCTCCCCGTCGAGGGTGACCGCGCCCCGGCGCTCCACGGAGGTGGCGTGCTCGTAGGCGTCGAGGATGCGCTCGGCGCGGTCGAACTCCTCCTGGCCGGGGGAGTAGATCCCGTTGGCGGCCTCGACCTGCGAGGGGTGCACCGTCCACTTGCCGTCGTAGCCCAGCGCCGCGGTGCGCCCGGCGGAGGCGCGGAACGCCTCGGGGTCGCGGACCTTGAGCTCGGGTCCGTCGATCGCCTGGAGGCCGTTGGCCCGCGCCGCCGTCAGGATGCGGAAGAGGACGTAGTGGTAGGCGTCCCCGGCGTCGTAGCCGGGCGGCTGTGCGCCGACCTCCAGGCTGCGGATGTTCACCGACGCCATGAAGTCGGCGGGGCCGTAGACCAGCGTCTCCAGGCGCGGCGAGGCGGCGGCGATCGCGTCGACGGCGGACAGCCCGCGCGCGTCCTCGATCTGCGCCTCGATGCCGATCCGCCCCGCCTCCAGGCCGCAGGCGCGCTCCACCTGGGTGAGCAGCAGGTCGAGCCACTGGACGTGGAGCGGTTCGGTGACCTTGGGAAGCACCAGGCAGTCCAGGCCGGCCCCGGCCCGTTCGACCACGGTGGCCACGTCGCGGTAGGTCCACGGGGTGTCCAGGGCGTTCACCCGGACCGTGCGCACGCGCGCCCCCCATCCGCCCTCAGTGAGCGCGGCGGCCGCGGCGTCGCGGGCGCGCTCCTTCTCCGACGGCGCCACCGCGTCCTCCAGGTCGAGGAAGAACGCGTCGGAGGCGATGCCGCGCGCCTTGTCCACGAAGCGCGGGTTGGAGGCCGGGACCGCGAGGACCGAGCGTCGCGACCGGAAGGGCGCCATGTTCCACTCCTGCCGTTGAGAGGCGTCCGGGGCCGCTCCCGGCCGCCGTGCGGTTGGACTCTATCCGGCCCCCGAAACGAACATTAGGGTGCATTCCAGGCGCGAGCGTGCGTAAGCCGCCGCGCCGCGGGGGAACCACACCATGGGGGAAAGGGGAACGATGAGCCGGACGAACGACGCGCCGCCTCACGGCGAGGCGGGCACCGAGGCGTATCCGACCAGCTCGCACTGGGGCACCTACGAGGTGCTCGTGCGGGACGGGCAGGTGGTCGGCACCCGGCCCGACCCCGGCGACCCGGACCCCTCCCCGCTCATCGGCAACGCCCCCGGGGCCCAGCACCACCCCACCCGTGTGGCCCGCCCGGCCGTGCGGCGCCGCTGGCTGGAGAACGGCCCCGGCCCCGACCCCGAACGCGGCGCCCCCGACGACGCCTACGTGGAGGTGGACTGGGACACCGCCGCCGAACTGGTCGCCGGCGAGCTGAAGCGGGTCCACCGCGAGCACGGCGGCGAGGCCGTCTTCGGCGGCTCCTACGGCTGGGGGAGCGCCGGGCGCTTCCACCACTCGCAGAGCCAGCTCCACCGGTTCCTCAACACCACCGGCGGCTACACCCGCAGCCGGGCCACCTACAGCCATGCCGCGGTGGAGGTGCTCTTCCCGCACCTGGTCGGCGCGGAGGGCGCGCACGCGCTGCTGGAGCGCGCCCCCACCTGGGAGGCGATCGCCGAGCACACCGACCTCATGGTCAGCTTCGGCGGCCTGCGCCTGTCGAACACCTGGATCGCCTCGGGCGGGCGCGCCGCGCACACCGCCGCCCCGGGCATGCGCGAGGCGGCCGCGCGCGGCCTGCGCACCGTGTCCGTCAGCCCGCTCAAGGACGACACCATCGAGGAGATGGACGCCGAGTGGCTGCCCGCGGCGCCCGGCACCGACACCGCGGTGATGCTCGCCCTCCTCCACGTCCTCATCGAGGAGGACCTGGCCGACCGCGCCTTCCTCGACCGCTTCACGGTCGGCGCCGACGTGGTGCGCCGCTATGTCACCGGCGAGACCGACGGCGTGGCCAAGACCCCCGAGTGGGCCGAGCCGGTCTGCGAGCTGCCCGCCGACGCGCTGCGCTCCCTGGCGCGCCGCATGGCCGCCGGGCGCACCCTGGTCAACGTCGGCTGGTCGGTGCAGCGCACGCAGTACGGCGAGCAGCCGCTGTGGGCGGGCCTGGCGCTGGCCGCGTTCCTGGGCCAGATCGGCCTGCCCGGCGGCGGCTTCGCCACCGGGTACGGCTCCATGGGGCGCTACGGCGGCGGCGCCACCCCCGGCGGCCTGCCGCGCTTCCCCAAGGGCGCCAACCCGGTCGACCGCCTCATCCCGGTCGCCCACACATCGGAGATGCTGCTGCGCCCGGGGGAGGAGTTCGACTTCGACGGCGAGCGCCTCACCTACCCCGACATCCGGCTGGTCGCCTGGTCCGGGGGCAACCCGTTCCACCACCACCAGGACCTGTCCCGGCTCACCCGCGCCTTCGGCCGCCCGGACACCGTGCTGGTCGTGGAGACGCACTGGACGGCGACCGCGCGCCACGCCGACATCGTGCTGCCCTCCACCACCGCCCTCGAACGCGAGGACATGGCCGCCAGCCAGGGCGACCTGCGGCTGAACGCGATGCGCCGGGCGGTCGCCCCCTACGGCCAGGCGCGCGACGAGTTCGAGATCTACCGGGCGGTCACCGCCCGCATGGGCCTGGAGAAGGAGTTCACCGAGGGCCGCACCGCCGAGGAGTGGATGCGGCACATGTACGAGGGGTGGCGCGAGCGGCAGCACGACCTGTTCGGCGCCGACCTGCCCTCCTACGACGCCTTCCGCCGGGCCGGGGGAGTGGACCTGCCCGGCCGGGTGGACGACGCGGCCATGGCGGCCTTCGCCGGGTTCCGCGAGGACCCGGTGGCGCACCCGCTGCAGACCCCGAGCGGCCGCATCGAGCTGTTCTCGGCGACCATCGCGGGCTTCGGCTACCCCGACTGCCCCGGGTACCCGATCTGGCTTCCGGGGGAGGAGCGGCTGGGGTCGGCCCGCTCGCGGCGCTGGCCGCTGCTGCTGCTGGCCAACCAGCCCAAGGGGCGCCTGCACAGCCAGCAGGACATGGGCGCCTACAGCGCCTCGCTGAAGGTGGACGGGCGCGCGCCGGTGCGCATGCACCCCGACGACGCCGCCGCGCGCGGGCTCGCCGACGGCGACCTAGTGCGCGTGCACAACGACCGGGGCGGCCTGCTCGCCGGGGTGCGCGTCAGCGGCGACCTGCGCCCCGGGGTGGCGCAGCTGTCCACGGGCGCCTGGTACGACCCGTCCTCCACCGAGGTGACCTGCGCGCACGGCAACCCGAACGTGCTCACCGACGTCGCCGGGACCTCGCGCCTGGCCCAGGGGTCGACCGGCCAGCACGTGCTGGTGGAGATCGAGGCCTACCGCGGCGACCCGCCGCCCGTGAGGGCCTTCACCCCGCCGGTGCCGGTGCCCCCTTCCTCCTGATCTGGAGCATAGGTTAGCCTCTACTAAGTTCCTCGCGCCGACGCCGGCCCCCTCCGGCGTCGGCGCGCCCGTGGCGCCCCTGCCGTGCCCGGAACAGGACCGGAACGAAAGTCGGAGGAAGACGAGTGCCCTTGGAGACGGCGGCGCCCGACCGGGCCGCGGCGGACCGGGAAGAGGCCGTGCAGGCGCTCGACCGGCGCACCCGGGCCCACACCCGGGTGCACACCGCGCGGGCGCTGGGACTGCTCGCCGCCGTCGGCGTGCTGGTGCTGTGCGCGGGCCTCAGCGTCTCGGTGGGGGCCAAGTCCATCCCCCTGGGCACCGTGTGGGACGCGCTGTTCAGCAACGACGGCTCCTATGACCACAGCGTCATCGTCGAGCTGCGCATCCCCCGCGCGGTCCTCGGCGTGTTCGTCGGCGCCGCCCTGGGGCTGTCCGGGGCGCTGATGCAGGGGCTGACCCGCAACCCGCTGGCCGAACCGGGCATCCTCGGCGTCAACTCCGGCGCGGCGGCCGCCATCGTCACCGCCATCTACGTCTTCGGCCTCACCAGCCCGAACGCCTACGTGTGGTTCGCGTTCCTCGGCGCCGCCCTGGCCTCGGTCGCCGTCTACGCCCTGGGCAGCCGCGGCCGCAGCCAGGCCACCCCGGTGCGCCTGGCGCTGGCCGGGACCGCCGTCGCCGCCGTGCTGCAGGGCCTGGTCTACACGGTCATCGTGCTGGACGACTTCGTCTTCGACCGGATCCGCTTCTGGCAGGTCGGCTCCCTGGTCGGCCGCGACCTGGAGCTGTTCTCCCGCATCTGGCCGTTCCTGGCGGCCGGGGTGGTCATCGCCCTGCTGCTGGCGCCCGCGCTGAACACCGTCGCCCTCGGCGACGACCTGGCCTCGGCGCTGGGCGCACGGATCAACCGCACCCGCCTGCTGGCGGCCGTGGCGATCGTGCTCATGTGCGGGGCGGCCACCGCCACCGCCGGGCCCATCTGGTTCGTGGGGCTGACCGTGCCGCACGTGGCGCGCGCGATCACCGGCCCCGACCAGCGCTGGCTGCTGCCCTACTCGGCGGTGCTCGCCGCCATCCTGCTCACCGCCGCCGACACCCTGGGCCGCGTGGTGCTGCCCAGCGGCGAACTGGAGGTCGGCATCATCACCGCGCTGGTGGGGGCGCCGGTGTTCATCGCCCTGGTCCGGCGCACGAGGATGGCCCAGCTATGACCGCGACGACCCCGCGCACCGCCTCCCCGGCGGACGCCCCCGCGACCGCCCGGGGCACCGTGCGCCCCGGCCGCCCGGTGCGCCTGGGCCGCGTGTCCTTCCTGCTCCGGCCGCGCACCGCCGTGGTGTTCGGCGTGCTGGTGGCGGCCATCGCCGCCGTCTTCGCGGCGCTGCTGATGCTCGGCGAGTACGAGATCCCGCTGCCCCGGGTGGTCGCCGCCCTGGCCGGGACCGGCGAGCGGCTGGACCTGTTCTTCGTGCGCGATGTGCGCCTTCCCCGCGCCTGGGCGGCCGTGCTCGTCGGCGCCTCCCTCGGGGTGGCCGGCGCGGTCTTCCAGAGCCTGTCCCGCAACCCCCTGGGCAGCCCGGACATCATCGGCTTCACCGGCGGCGCGGCCACCGGCGCGGTGCTGACCATCCTGGTCCTGGGCGGGTCGATGCTCCAGGTGTCGCTCGGCGCGGTCGTCGGCGGCGTCGCCACCGCCGGGCTGGTGTACCTGCTGGCCATGCGCAACGGCGTGCAGGGCTACCGGCTGATCCTCGTCGGCATCGGCATCAGCGCCATGCTCACCTCGGTGCGGGACTACCTGATCACCCGCGCCGACCTCACCGAGGCCAAGGCCGCCCAGGTGTGGATGATCGGCAGCCTCAACGCGCGCGGGTGGAGCGAGGTCATCGCGGTGGCCGTGTGCATGGCGCTGCTGCTGCCGCCGCTCCTCGCTCTGGGCCCCCGGCTGCGGCTGATGGAGATGGGCGACCAGAGCGCGCAGGCCCTCGGCGTCCCGGTGCAGCGGACGCAGGCCGTCGCGCTGCTGGCGGCCAGTGCGCTGACCGGCGCGGCGATCGCCGTCGCCGGGCCGATCTCCTTCATCGCCCTGGCCGCCCCCCAGCTCGCCCGCAGGCTGCTGCGCTCCAACGGCACCACGCTGTTCGGCGCGGCGCTGATGGGCGCGCTCCTGCTCACCGCCGCCGACCTCGTCGCCCAGCACGCGGTGGGGGACGCGCGGCTCCCGGTGGGCGCGGTGACCGCGGTCATCGGCGGCAGCTACCTCGTCTGGCTCCTCTACCGTGAATGGCGGACCGGACGTGCCTGACCGGCGGACCCGACACGACGACCAGCTCCCCCGACACGACGCACACACAGGAGAAAGCGCGATGCCCGAACCGTCCCGGCTGTGGGGGGAGAACCTGACGCTCGCCTACGACCAGAGCGTCATCTCCCGAGACCTGGGGATCAGCATCCCGGACAACTCCTTCACGGTCATCGTCGGCCCCAACGCCTGCGGAAAGTCCACGCTGCTGCGGGCGCTGTCCCGGATGCTCAAGCCGCAGTCGGGGGCGGTGCACCTGGACGGGAGGCTCATCTCGTCCTACCCCTCCAAGGAGGTGGCGCGGCGGCTGGGCCTGCTGCCGCAGTCGTCGGTGGCCCCCGACGGCATCACCGTGGCCGACCTGGTGGCGCGCGGCCGCTACCCGCACCAGAAGCTGCTGCGCCAGTGGTCCCGCTCCGACGAGTCGGTGATCACCGAGTCCATGGAGGCCACCGGCGTCGCCGAGCTGGCGGACCGGATGGTGGACGAGCTGTCCGGCGGGCAGCGCCAGCGGGTGTGGCTGGCCATGGTGCTGGCCCAGCAGACGCCGCTGCTGCTGCTGGACGAGCCCACCACCTACCTCGACATCGCCCACCAGATGGACGTGCTCGACCTGTGCGCGGACCTGCACCACGAGCGCGAGTACACGCTGGTCGCGGTGCTGCACGACCTGAACCAGGCGTGCCGGTACGCCACCCACCTGATCGTCATGAAGGAGGGGGCGGTGGTCGCCGAGGGCGAGCCGTCGGACATCGTCACCGCCGATCTGGTGGAGAAGGTGTTCGGGCTGCCGGTGCGGGTGGTGCCCGACCCGGAGACCGGGACCCCGATGATCGTCGCGGTGGACCGGCGGGGGACCATCGGCCGCCGCGCGCGCGGCGGCGCGGAGACGGACGGGGCCCAGGAGGCTGTCGCGGACGCCGCCGACGTCTCCCAGGAGGGCGACGCGGACCAGGACGGCGAACTCCTGGAGAAGCGCTCCGCCTGACCCCTCCGCGCGCCACCAGCCGATGATCTCGACAAGAGTGCTGTCAAAACCGCCGGAATGGCAGCGCTTTTGTCGAGATCATCGGTGAGGGGCCGCCTACGGGCCCACCTCCCATGTCCGCTGGGCCTCGGCGAGCAGGTACGGTGCCGCCGCCGTCTCGGCTCCCGCCAGGGCCGCCAGTGTCGCCGACGCCGACGCGCGGTCCGGGGCGCTCCCCGCGAGCCGTGCTCCGGACACCGCGATGAACCGGAGGGCCGCGGCGCCGTCCTGGTGGTCGCCGAGCACCTCCTGGAGCGCTGCCGACCAGCGGCGCATCCGGGTGGCGCGCTTGCCCAGCACGGGTTCGGCGGCCGTGGCCGTGTACCGGACGCGCTTCGCGGCCTTGCGGACCTCGTGCCACGCGTCGCCCCGGCCGGGCCCGTCCCCGGCCGCCAGCGCGCGCCCGTGGAGGGCGCGCATGCGGTCGACCGCGTCGCCGAGCTCGGCTTCCAGCACCTGGTCGGCCGAACTTCGGGCGCGGCGCCCGGTCAGCGGGGTGGCTCGCAGCCGGTCCAGCTCGTCGAGCAGGTCCAGGTACTCCTGCCCGTCCAGCGCGCGCACCGCCTTGCGCCGTGCCTCCTCCAGCCGCCGGTCGAAGGCGGCGAGCCAGTCCGCCGTCAGGGCCACGCCCCCGGCGCGGGCCGGGAGCTCCGCCAAGCGCGCGGCGAACCTCTCCCGGAGCACTTCGAGGTCGCGGGCGGTCCCCAGGGACGCGGCCAGCTCCCGCAGGGCCGCCGCCGTGCCCCGGACCGCCTTGCGGTCGACGACCGAGGGGAACCCCCGCAGGACCGTGCGGATGCGGCGGGCGGCCACCCGCATCCGGTGGATCGCGTCCTCCTCGCCGAGCCGCACCCGGGGGTCCAGGTCGAGCACGTATTCCACCTGGTCGAAGAGGTAGCCCCGGACAACGGCGTCCGCGGTGTCCCCCGAGGGGCGCTCGGGCGGCGCGGGCACCCGGTCGCCCAGCAGCGTCAGCAGCTTGGAGCCGATGCGGGAGGGGCGGGCGCCCGCGTCCAGCAGGCGGCGGCCGATGGCGTCCAGCAGGTCGCGGTCGCCCGACCCGAGCTCGGCCTCCACCTCCCGCCAGCGGATCTCCCCGCCGCCGTCGCCTCCGGCACCGTCCAGCACCTCGCCGTGCACCCGGTCATCGGCGATGAGCGCGAGCGGCCGCCGGGTCTCCTCGCCGAGCAGACCCAGCTCGGTGCGCTCGGTGGTGATCCGGGCGACCGGGGCTAGCGGCGCCCCGCGCGCGGCGGACGCCGCCAGCCGGACCAGCCGGGCGGGGATCCGGACGGCGTGCGAGCCCTGGGGCGCGTGGAACTCCCGTTTGCCGTCGCGCCCCCAGGGGATCTTCAGGTGCCACCCGGCGTCCGGACCGCCGAGGCGGCGGCGCAGCGTGATCCCCCGGGCGGCGAGCCGGAGGTCGCCGGTGTCGAAGTAGGTGGCGGTGAGCCGGTGCGCGCGCTCGTCCACACCGCCCGGGGCGAGATCGGCCGGCCGGGGGAGGGAGAACCCGGCACCGACCTCGAACGTCGTCTCGATCTCCAACTGGTCGGCCATCGCGGCCTCCAACGGCGTCGGGACGGAACATCCGCGGTTCCGGTGCCCCCGTTCTCCCCCGGCCGCGCGATCGTCAACCGAGCGGCTCGGGCAGCGGCCGTGAGTGCACCACGTGCAGGCGGCTGACCGCGCGGGTGAGGACCACGTAGAGGCGGTTGAGCCCGCGCTCCTCGGCGTCGGCGATGTCCGCGGGCTCCACGGCGACGACGGTGTCGAACTCCAGGCCCTTGGCGAGCGAGGCGGGAACGCAGACGACCCGGTACGCCTCCAGCGCGTCCGGGTCCCGGCCCAGGTGGCCCGCCCCGATTCCGCGCTCGGCCAGCGCCGTGTGGAGACCGTCGAGGCGGCCGTCGGCCGCGATGACGCCGATCGAGCCCTCCTCGTCCAGCGCGCGCTTGCAGGCGTCCAGCACGGCGCCGGTGAGCCGGGGCGCGGGCGCGGCCTCGATGCGCAGCGCCCCGGGCGCCTGCCGGGCCGCGCTGGGGGCGGGCAGGTCGGGTGCGATCTCCGGGAGCAGCCGCGCCGCGAAGTCGATGATCTGCGCGGGCACCCGGTAGCCGCGGCTGAGGACCTGCAGGCGGGCGTCGTCCTTGCCGAGGTGGCGCAGCAGGTCCGCCCAGGTCCGGGCCGCCGCCGGGGCGGTGCCCTGGGCGATGTCGCCGAGCACCGTGACCGACCCGGACGGGACGCGGCGGGCCACCGCCCGGCACTGCATCGGGCTCAGGTCCTGGGCCTCGTCCAGGACGATGTGTCCGAGCGACGGGGGCCGCTGCACCAGGCACGCGGCCTCGTCGATCAGCACCAGGTCGGCCGGGGACCAGGGGGCGGACCTGGGGGAGCGCGGGCGCCGGGGGAACCGGACGGCCGCCTGCTCCTCGGGGTCAAGGACGCCCGCGGCGGCGCGGGCCAGCAGGTCGGGGTCGGTGAGCAGGGCGAAGACCAGTTTGACCGGGTCGGCCTTGGGCCACATCGCGGTGACGGCCGCCTTCACCTCCCGGGAGCGGGCCATGCGGCCGCGGGTGCCCGCGTCGGAGGTGCCGCCCGAGGCCTCCATGAGGCCCTGCACCGCGCCGCCCAGGCGCTGCGCCAGCAGGTCCCGCCCGGCCCCGTAGGAGGCCCGCTGGCGGCGGATGCCGTCGACGATCTCCGCGATGTCCTCCGGCGGCACCCGGTACTTGCGCGAACCGGCCGTCACCACCAGCGTCTCCGCGGCGGGGCGCACCTGCGCCCACAGGGCCCGGGAGAGGACCTCGGCCATGCGGGCGTCGCCCTTGAGGCGCGCGGCCTGCGGTGAGTCGGCCCCCTTGGGCGTGCCCCGGTCGGCCAGCTCCTCCAGGGTGAGCTGGCCCGCCTCGGCCTCTCCCAGGGCGGGAAGGACGTCGCGGATGTAGGAGAGGAAGGAGCTGCTGGGGCCGACGATCGCCACGCCGCCCTCGCGGCGCAGGCGCACCCGCTCGGCGTAGAGCAGGAAGGCGATGCGGTGCAGGCCGACGGCGGTCTTGCCGGTTCCGGGGGCGCCCTGCACGCACAGGCTCGTGTCCAGAGAGGCGCGGACCAGGTCGTCCTGGTCGGGCTGGATGGTGGCGACGATGTCGCGCATGGGGCCGGTGCGGGGGCGCTCGATCTCCGCGGCCAAGAGCGCTGCCCCGGCGTCTGCTCGGGCGGGCTCGGGAAGGGTGAGGTCCTCGTCCTCGAACGCGGTCAGTGCGCCGTCGGTGCCGAACCCGTAGCGGCGGCGGGACAGGACGCCCATGGGCGATTGCGGACCGGCGCGGTAAAAGGCCGCGGAGACGGGCGCCCGCCAATCCAGGACCATCGTCGCACCGGACCTTTCGCGCACATTCCGTCGGCCGATATAGGCGAAATCGGCGCCGGGGGTGCGTGTGGAAGTGAAGGGTTCTCCGGGTTCCGCCTCGTAAAGATCTCCGGGCGGGTAGGTGAGGCGGCCGAAGAAGAGGGGCGCGTCCGGGAGTTCGGCCAGTGCCTCGGCACGGCGTTCGCGTGCGCGCTGCAGAACGGCGTTGGTGTATTTGTCGACGACGGCGTCAGCGAGGGCCGTCTCGGTCGTGAGGACCTCTTCGCGCATTTCGCGCAGTGCCTCGCGGGAGGAGGCGAGGTGGCGCCGTTCCGCGCGGAGTTCGGCGTCAGGGGCGGCGGCGGAATCGGGCATGCGCGCCGGCGGTGTGCACGAGGACACGGAGGACTCCCCGGGATCGGTCGGGCTGGTCGTCGGGGCGGCGGATGCGCGGGTCCCGCCCCGGCGTGGCGACGGCCGGTTCGTTCCGATCCTCTGCGCGTCGGTGTGCCGTGGTGCACTTCCGCCGCGAAGGAGCGATGATACCCGCGGGGGAGGAGCCTGGCAATCCTCTTTTCCCTGATTCCCCGCCCCGGGGAAACGGTTCGGCGCGCGCCCGGCCCGTCGCCCGCCGAACGGGCGCGACCAGCGGTAACGATGGGATAAACCAGCGGGCAAGTGCGCTTCCCGGGATGGTGATCAGGGCCCGGAAGGGGTATCCGTCCGGTATTCCCACCGGTGCGAACGGAGGCGACGGTGACGACGACGACGATCTTCTTCGGAGAGCTGTTCGGAACGGCGATCCTGGTGCTCTTCGGGTGCGGCGTGGTGGCCGCCCACGTCCTGAACAAGTCCAAGGCGCACGGTGGGGGCTGGGTCCTGATCACCTTCGGGTGGGGCTTCGGCGTCATGGCGGGCGCCTACTTCGCGCTGCCGCTGTCCGGCGGGCACATCAACCCGGCGGTCACCTTCGGCCTGGCCGCGGCGGAAGGGGACTGGTCCACTGTGCCCGTCCGCGTCCTCGCGCAGCTGCTCGGCGGGATCATCGGCGCCGCCCTGGCCTGGCTGACCTACTACAGCCAGTTCAAGCACTCCGACGGGCCGTTCCTGGGGATCTTCTCCACCGAGCCGGAGGTGCGCAGCCCGGGGCCGAACTTCCTCACCGAGTTCATCGCCACCGCCGCCCTGCTGTTCGTCGTCACCGCGACCGGACAGAACCAGGAGCTGGCGCTGTCCGGGATGGGCGTGCTCATCGTCGCCCTGGGCGTGGTCGGCATCGGCATGAGCCTGGGCGCGCCCACCGGCTACGCCATCAACCCGGCACGTGACCTGGGACCCCGCATCGTCCACCAGCTCCTGCCCCTCAAGGGCAAGGGCGGCTCGGACTGGGGCTACTCCTGGATCCCCGTCGTCGGCCCCCTGGCCGGCGGCGTCGTCGGCGGCGTCCTCGGCGGCTGGGTGTACGGCCTGATGTAGCCGTGCGACCACCGGGACACCAGAGGCGGGCGGGGGCGACCCCGCCCGCCTCGCGTGTCCCCGTTGACCGGGATCGGACCGTCTTCGGGAAAACGCCCCCCGAGGGGGCCCAGGCACGGCAACCTCGTGATCGGAAGTCCCCCATCGGAAAGAAGCACGTCAATGGCTTACGGAAACGTTCCCCCGCCTCCGCCCCCGCCCCAGCCGCCGAAGAGCGGCATGTCCACCGGAGCCAAGATCGGACTCGGGTGCGGCCTGGCCGCGGCCCTCGGCTTCCTCCTGCTCATCGGAGGCTGTGTGGCGCTGATCGTCTCTTCGCCGCCGTCCGACGACGGGGGGTCCGCCGACCCGTCCGCCGACGGCGGAGGATCGGAAGGGGAGGGCGGATCCGGCGACGGCGGGTCCGGTGGGCAGGACGCGGCCGCGATCGGGGAAACGGTGGAGTCCGGCGCGTTCGCGTTCACCGTGACCGGTGTGGAGACCGGTGTCACCGAGGTCTCCGACGAGTCCGGGTTCGTGACGGAGACCCCCGACGGGCAGTACGTGGTCGTGGACGTCACCGTCGAGAACATCGGGGAGGAGTCCGGCTACTTCGACTCGTCCTCGCAGAAGCTGATCGACGCGGACGGCAAGGAGTACAGCACGGACACGGTCGCGGAGATCACGGGAGACACCGAGAGCCTCCTCAACGAGATCAACCCCGGCAACACGGTCGAGGGCCAGTTGATCTTCGATGTCCCCGAGGACGTGGAGCTCGACAGGCTGGAGCTCCGGGACTTCATCAGTCTCGACTCCTCGGCCGTGGTCGACGTGTCCGGCGCATAGGAGCCGGCCCGGGCGCACCGCCCCCCCGGTCCGGGGGGCGGTACGCCCGTACTACCGTATGTAGTAGCGATCCGCGCTGGTGCGGACGGGCACCGGAGGCGAACGGCGACAGGCGGGAACAGGGGAGCGGACGTGGTCGAGGGGCTGACGAGCACCATCCAGCTGGTGTCGCTGGCGATGGCGGTGTGGTGCATGGTCTCGGCCTTCCGCGACCGGCCCATGGTCGTTCCGCACCTGGTCGGCATGGGCGTGCTGTGGCTGCTCACCATCGCCCAGGCCGTCGTCTCCACGGTGGTCTGGGCGGGCGGCGACCCGCCCGCCGAACCGGCGACGCTCGTCGGGTACCTGGCCACCGTAGTGCTCCTGCCCCCTGCGTGCGCCGTGTGGGGGTTCATGGAGCGCAGCCGGTGGGGGCCCGCGGTCATCTCCGTCGCCTGCTTCATCCTCCCGGTCCTCATGGTCCGCCTCGAACAGATCTGGAACCCGCCCGTTGTCTGAGAGCGCCCCGTCCGCGAACGCCGCCGGCCGCTCCGGGCCCGGCCGTGTCCTGGTCGCGCTCTACGCCCTGTTCGCCCTCGCCGCCACCGCGCGCGCGGGCGTGCAGATCGCCACCAAGTTCCAGGAGGCGCCGCTCGCCTACCTGCTCTCGCTGGCGGCGGGCGTCATCTACATCGTCGCGACCGTGGGGATCGCCCGCAGCGGGCGCACCTCCCACCGGGTCGCCATGGTCTCCTGCGCGATCGAGCTGTGCGGCGTGCTGGCCGTGGGCACGCTCAGCCTCCTGGACCCGGCGGCGTTCCCCGACGACACCGTGTGGTCGCGCTTCGGCAGCGGCTACCTGTTCATCCCGCTCGTCCTGCCCGTGCTGGGCATGCTCTGGCTGCGACACGTGGAGAAGATCCGGACAGGGGAGACGGCACAGGCGGTCTGAGGGGGTGCCGTCCTAGGCTGGCACCATGAGTGAACCGCGCAGCGAGCAGTCCTCCGTCCCGCCCGTCGTCTCCCCCGCGCGCTTGGCCGAGCGCCTGCGTGAGGGCGGGGACCTGGCCGTCGTCGACGTGCGGTGGTACCTCGACGGCCGGGACGGGCACGCGGCCTACCTGTCCGGGCACCTTCCCGGGGCGGTCTGGGCCGACGTGGACTCGGACCTGGCGTCCGAACCGACCCCGGAGGGCGGGCGTCACCCGCTCCCGACCCCCGAGGCCTTCGCCGAGGCGCTGGGGCGGCTCGGCATCGGCGACGCCACGGAGGTCGTCGCCTACGACGACGCGGGCGGGTCCACCGCCGCGCGGCTGGTGTGGATGCTGCGCGCACTGGGCACCCCGGCCTCGGTCCTCGACGGCGGGATCCAGGCCTGGGACGGCCCGCTGGAGACGGGGGAGGTGCGCCGCGAACCGCGCACGCGCACGGCCGTCCCGTGGCCGGCCGAGCGGATCGCCACCACGGAGGAGCTGAAGGACCTGAAGGCGCGTCCGTACGGCCGACTGCTCTTGGACGCCCGCGCGCGGGGCCGCTACACCGGCGAGGAGCCCGCGCCCGTCGATGCCCGCCCCGGGCACATCCCCGGCGCGCGCAGTGCGGAGTGGCAGGGCAACCTCGGGCCGGACGGCCGGTTCGCCTCGCCGGAGCGCCTGCGCGAGCGCTTCGCCGCACTGGGCGTCGAGGGGGCCGAGTCGGTCACCGCCTACTGCGGCTCCGGGGTGACCGCGTGCCACGACCTCATCGCGCTGGAGCACGCCGGGTTCACCGGGGCACGGCTGTACCCGGGCTCCTGGAGCGCGTGGGGGGCCGACGCGGCGCTCCCGGCGGAGACCGGTGATGCGGAGGGCGGGGACTGACGGCGAACCGCGTGAGCGGCGCACCGTCGGGACTGCACCGCGTGGCCTTCGGACATCTCGGGTTGGCAGGCGGCCACGCGGTGGACCTCGTGAGGGAGGCAATGACCATGTTCCGTCACGATGGGGCCCGAATGGGGACGACGCGCCGATCCGACCTCGAAACCGCACCTAGGCGCCGTCTCACCGGGCTCTAACCCCTGGCGCCGATACTCATCGCTACAGGACGAGAAGCCGGAGGATTCGGATGAGCGCGGAGGACAGGCGAGACGGGCCGGGCGAGGAACCCCGGACCGACGAGACCCCGGAGACCGACGGTACCGGCGGCGTGTCCGACGCCGATGCCGGACAGGAGGCGGGCCAGAGCCCGGACGCCGCGTCCGGGCCCACCTTCGAGGCCGCCCCGACCGCGGACACCGCTCCGGAGGCGCAGACGCCCGCCGAGGCCGGGCCGTGGTCCCCGCCGGGCGCCGGCGCGTGGAGCATGCGGGCCCAGGGCGGCGGTCATCCGTCCGGCGCCGAGCCCTACGGGCCGCAGGGCCGGCACGGGCAACAGGGTCAGCACGGCCGGCACGGCCACTTCACGGGCGCGGGCGCCTTCGGCGCGCCCGCGGGCGGGGCCATGCCCCCGCAGTACCCCGGCGGCCACTACGCAGGGCAGCCCTACCCCGGCGCCCACCAGGCGCAGCACACCGGGCCCCAGCACACCGCACCGCAGCCGGGGGTGGGCGGCGGGGGCGCGGCCCCGCCGGACTGGCCCGGGGCGGTCCCGCCGCCCGGGGGCGCCGAAGGCGGCGGCAAGCGCAAGCGCCCCGGACCGGTGGCGATCGCGGCCGCGACCGCGCTGGTCACCAGCCTCATCGTGGGGCCCGCGGCGGCCGTGGCCACCACCTACCTCACCGGGGGGTCGAGCTCCCCGGTCAGCTCCCTGACCGGGGGGACCGCCGGGTCGGTGTCGTCCGGGGACGTCAGCGAGGTCGCCGAGAAGGTGCTGCCGAGCGTGGTGTCGATCGAGACCGAGGGCGGCAGCGGCAGCGGGGTGGTGATCAGCTCCGACGGGCAGATCCTCACCAACGCCCACGTGGTGGCCGGGGCGCGTGGCGAGAGCGTCCGGGTGCGGTTCAACGACGGCTCGGACGCCGAGGCGCGCGTGGTCGCCACGGACGAGGTCTCCGACATCGCGGTGCTCGAGGCCAAGGGGGTGAGCGGGCTGACCCCCGCGACCTTCGGCGACTCCGACAAGGTCGAGGTCGGCGCGGACGTGGTGGCGATCGGGTCGCCGCTGGGGCTGTCCGGGACGGTCACCTCCGGTGTGGTCAGCGCCGTGGACCGGCCGGTGAACACCGGTGTGGTGGACGGCGGACAGGAGCGGCAGGAGGAGCCGTTCGGCCTGGGCGCCCCGCAGCAGGGCCAGGGGGAGGTGCGGACCTCCACGGTGATCAACGCGATCCAGACGGACGCCCCGATCAACCCGGGGAACTCCGGCGGGCCGCTGATCAACATGAAGGGCGAGGTGATCGGGATCAACACGGCGATCGCCGGGACCTCGTCGGGCGGGCAGGGCGAGGCCGGGTCGATCGGCCTGGGCTTCGCGATCCCGATCAACCAGGCCCAGCCCATCGCCGAGCAGCTCATCGACCAGGGCAGCGCGGACTACGCGGCGATCGACGCGACCGTGGCGGCCGACCGGGGGGGCGTGCGCATCGTGGACACGTCCAAGGGCGGAGCGGCGGCCGAGGCCGGGCTGAAGGGCGGCGACGTGGTGACCTCCGTCGACGGGGACGCGGTGGACAGCCCGGACGCGCTGATCGCCAAGATCCGCTCGAAGCAGCCGGGGGAGACGGTGAAGCTGGGGATCACCCGCGACGGCAAGGAGCAGGAGGTCGAGGTGAAGCTGTCGGCCCAGTCGGCCGACAGCATCGGCGGCTGAGCCGGCCGGAGCACACGGGGGAGCGGCGGACCGGGGGTGTGGGCCTCCGGTCCGCCGCGTGCGGGCGGGCGCCGCCTCCCGGGAGGCCCCGGCCCGCGCCAACACCGAATGACGAATGGGCGAGCGGAAAGCGAAGATCCGACCGATCCGTCGCCCTAGGGGAAACTTTTTCCGCGTGCCGTGCGTTTGACCTCTCCGAAGGGGGCGATAACCCCTTCCACGGGGGTACGGCCGGTTTCGGTCGTCGGCGGCGACCTGCGGATTCCTTCCTCATCCGCAGTCGCCGCCCACTGTTTTCCGCGGGTTCGCCGTGAATGCCCGCGGGCGCGGGTAAACAGTCGGCAACATGGGCGCCGAACCGGGGCCGCGCGGCGGACCGCCCGGAGTATCGTCCCCGGGACCACCCGGGTTCGGGCCGTCCTGGCGGTCAGGGGCCCGGCCCGTCCGGCTTGCGCGCCCGCGCACACCCCCAGGAGGGCCGAGATGGCCGCACTCGCATCCGCCGCCACCCGCGAGCAGCCTCCCGAACCGCGTTCCGACCCCCGTCCCGAGCGCCTGCGCGTGCTCATCGGCACCGACACCTACCCGCCCGACGTCAACGGCGCCGCCTACTTCACCGCCCGCCTCGCCCGCGGCCTGGCCGCGCGCGGGCACGAGGTGCACGTGGTGTGCCAGTCCCCGGACGGCCCACCGCACACCGCCCGCGTGGACGGGGTGGTGGAGCACCGGCTGCGCTCGATGTCCTCGCTGGTCCACGAGACCGTGCGGCTGGCCCTGCCGCCGGGCGCCCCCGGCCACCTCGACCGGCTGATCCGGCGGGTGCGCCCGCACGCGGTGCACGTCCAGAACCACTTCCTCGTCGGCCGCCTGCTCATCTCCGCCGCCCGGCGCCACCGGGTGCCGCTCGTGGCCACCAACCACTTCATGCCGGAGAACCTGTTCAACTACCTGTTCGTGCCCGAGGCGCTGCGCCGCCCCGTGGGCCGCGTCGCCTGGCGCGACTTCCGCCGGGCGCTGCAGGGGGCCGAGCACGTCACCACGCCCACCCCCACCGCCGCCCAGCTCCTCCTCGACCAGGGGTTCGCCCGCCCGGTGGAGGCCGTCTCCTGCGGCATCGACCTGCGCCGCTTCCACCCGCCGGGCGACGGCGCGCCCCGTGCCGACCTTCGGGAGCGGCTCGGCATCCCGGACCGGCCCACCTTCGCCTTCGTCGGGCGCCTCGACGAGGAGAAGCGCATCGTCGACCTGGTCCGCGCGGTACGGCGGACCACCGTCGACGGCGCGCAGCTCGTGCTGGCCGGGACCGGCGCCCAGCGGGGCGCCCTGGAGCGCCTGGCCGAGGAGGAGGGCGTGGCCGACCGGGTGCGCTTCCTCGGCTTCGTGCCGCACGGGGACCTGCCGCTGGTGTACCGGGCGGCGGACGTGTTCGCGATCGCCGGGATAGCGGAGCTGCAGTCGATCGCCACCCTGGAGGCGATGGCCAGCGGGCTGCCGGTGGTGGCCGCCGAGGCGATGGCCCTGCCGCACCTGGTGGAGCAGGGCCGCAACGGCTACCTCTACGAGCCGGGCAGCCCCGACGACCTCGCCAAGTACCTGAGCGCCATCCTCGCCTCCCCCGAGGAGCGGTCCCGGATGGGGGCGGAGAGCCGCGCGATGGCCGCCCGGCACGACCACGAGCGCTCGCTGGACCGCTTCGAGCGGATCTACGCCGACGTGGCGCTGAGGTCGTCGCTGCGCGGCGGCTGACCGGCGCGGGCGGGCCGCTGCGGGCCGGAGGCGCGGGCCAGCGTCACCACCCCCGCGGCGCCCAGCACCGCCGCTCCGGCCGCGATCGCGGCGTGCGCGGGGTCGGTGGGCAGGCGCTCGCCGAAGTAGGCCACGCCGATGACGGTGGCGGCGATCGGGTCGCTGAGCATCAGGGTGGCGTAGGCCAGGGTGAAGTGGTCGGTGCGGTAGGCGTTCTGCATGATCAGCCCGCCGGTGAGGCCGATGCCGACGGCCACGGCGGTCATCGGCTGCACCGCCGCCGTCGGGTCGGCCAGCGCGGCGATGCCGATCACCCGGCCGAAGGCCGACGTGGCGGCGTAGGCGATGCCGCTGGCCAGCGCGAAGGAGCCGGCCCGCAGGGCGCCGCGCCGGGTGCGTCCCACCGCCACACACAGCGCCATGGCCCCGCCCGCGATCACGGCGATCTCGGTCAGGCCCATCGCGTCGGGGGCGCTGCCCTGGGCGTGCGGGACGGTGGTGAGGAGTCCGGCCAGGGCGAGGCTGACCGCCAGGGACCCCAGGACCTGCGCGGGGCTGGGGCGGCGCCGCCGGAAGACGGCGGAGAGCACCACGGCGAAGAGCAGGCCGGTGATGCCGATCGGCTGGATCACCACCAGGGGCGCCTGGGTGAGCGCCCACAGGTGCGCGACGATGCCGGCCATCGTCAGGAGGGTGCCGAGCCACCACAGGGGCATCCGCAGCAGCGCGCGCAGCAGGGCGAGCTGGCCGATGCCCCGGATGGGGGCGGTCAGCAGCGCACGGTCGTGCACGGCGGCGCCGGCGGCGACGGAGAACGCCCCGGACAGCGCCACGGCGACGGCCCACGTCATCGATCCCGCCCTTCGTGTCCGGGTGCCCGTCGGCGTGCGGCGCCCGCCCGAGCGGGCCGGAGTCCGGCCGCGGGGCCGCGTCGCACCGCCTCATCACCGCCCCGCGCCGCCGGGTGGACCTGAGGAGGCTGGGCGGGGGACGCCGTGCAGACGGGGGCGTGACGAGGTTACTGCAGAGCACGGACCCGCGTGTGCACCGAGGGGGCGGATCGGGCCCGGAGCGGGGCGGGGGAGGGGGAGTGAGATGCGCTACATTCCGGCAGGGCCGGCGGACGCCGTCCCCCCTCAGCGCTCCACGGTCGGCAGCGTGAACCCGATGACCGCCCCGCCCCCCTCGCGGTTCGCCGCGAACACCGTTCCTCCCTGAGCGTGCACGATCTCCTTCACCATGGACAGGCCCAGCCCCGACCCCGGCAGCGCGCGGGCGGCGTCGGACCGGTAGAACCGCTCGAAGACGTGCTCCACCTCCTCCGGGGCGATCCCCGGGCCCCGGTCGCGCACCTCCACCCGGCCGTCCCGGACCACGATCTCGATCGGTCCGCCGCTCTCCGCGTCGAACTTCGTGGCGTTCTCCACAGGGTTGGACAGCGCGCGCTCCAGCGCCGTCGGGCGCCCGTGCACCGTGCTCCCGTCGGCGTCGACCACCACCTCCCGGCCCGTCCGCCGCCGCACCCGGTCGGCCACGCGCTCGGCCAGCGGCCCCAGCTCCACGTCCGCGGGCGCCTCGTCCTCGCGGGTCCCGGTCGCCAGCTGCACCAGCTCGTCCACGAGCTTGGACAGCTCCCGCGTCTCGCCTTGGAGGTCGTCGACGAGCCGCTGCTGGGCGTCGGACCCCAGCCGGTCGAACGAGCGCATCACGCTGACGTTGGTGCGCAGGCTGGTCAGCGGGGTGCGCAGCTCGTGCGAGGCGTTCTGCACCAGGCGCCGCTGCTCGGCCTCGGCCCCCGCCAGCCGGGTCAGCATCGCGTTGAACGCCCGCCCGAGCCGCCCGACCTCGTCCGGGGACGCACCGCCCTCCGGCGCCACCAGGTCCAGGCGCCCCGTCGTGCGCACCTGCTCGGCGGTGTCGGTCAGGCGCACCAGCCGCTTGGTGACCCGCCGCGCCAGCAGCCACCCGGCACCGGCGGCGACCGCCAGCACCCCCACGCCCACCACGGTGATCTGCAGCGCGAGCACGTCCAGCATCCGCTCCATCGGGGAGAGGCGCTGGCCGATCTGGATCGCGCCGCGCCCGCCGCCCAGGGACACCGTCGCGATCCGGTAGTCCTCCCCGTCGGCGGTGTCCTCGCGGGTGTGCACGATCCCGGCCTTCCGCTCGGCCGCCACCGCCCGGTCGTCGTCGCGCACCGGCAGCACCTCGATCGACCGGTCGGCCCCGATCGGGACCGCCACCGAGCCGCTGGGCGTGACGCCCTGGTAGGTGAAGTCGTCCGAGTGCAGGAAGGTGAGCGTCTGGCGGGCGTCCAGCTCCGCGGTGGGGCGGCTGACGTCGTCGGCCAGCCGCTGGGCGGTGGCCTGGAACTGCTCCTTGGCGTCGCTGCGGATCAGCACCGATGCCGTGCTGTAGGCCAGGGTCCCGGTGAGCAGGCTGGCGGCGGCGGCCACCACGGCGAAGGCCACCGCGAACTTGGTGCCCAGCCGCCACCGCTCCGGCGAGGCCGCGTACCGGGCGAGCACCGCCGCGCGCCGCCTGAGGACCGCCGGCCGCCCGCGCATCCGCTCAGCCCTCCTGGGGGCGCAGCGTGTAGCCCACCCCGCGCACCGTCTGGATCAGCGGCGGCGCGTCCGGCGCGTCCAGCTTGCGCCGCAGGTAGCTGATGTAGACGGCGAGGTTCTTGGAGTCCGGCCCGAAGTCGTACCCCCAGATGCGGTCGTAGATGGTGGGGTGGTCGAGCACGATCCCGGCGTTGCGGGCCAGCAGCTCCAGCAGGTCGAACTCGGTCTTGGACAGCTCCACCTCGCGCCCCGCCCGCCAGACGCGCCGCGCCGCCGGGTCCAGCCGCAGGTCGCCGGCCTGCAGAACCGGCTCGGGGCGCTCGCCGTCGTCGGCGGAGGCGGGGCCGGCGCGGCGCAGCAGCGCCCGGATGCGCGCCATCAGCTCCTCCAGCTCGAAGGGCTTGGGCAGGTAGTCGTCGGCGCCCGCGTCGAGCCCGGCCACCCGGTCGGAGGTCTCCACCCGCGCGGTCAGCATGAGGATGGGCCGCCGGTCGCCCTCGGCGCGCAGCACCCGGGTCACGCCCAGCCCGTCGACGCCGGGCATCATCACGTCGAGCACCAGCAGGTCCACCGGTTCGGCGTGGGCGGCGGTGAGCGCCTGCACGCCGTCCTCGGCGGTCAGCACCTCGTAGCCCTCCAGCATGAGGGCGCGTTCCAGGGACTCGCGGATGGCGCGGTCGTCGTCGGCGAGGAGCACGCGACCGGCGGGGGCACTGGCGGACGTCATGGAGGACATGGTCGCCCATCCGGGTGAGACGACGGTAAGAGGACACGGCCGCCGCGCCGCGGTGAGCAGGAGGGGTGACGGACGGGACGTCCTTCGGCCCGGCTGTTCCGGGGCCCACCGGGGTAGGTACCCCGGTGGCCGCCCGCGTCGGGGCGGTGCGGCCGTGCAGGACGACGGGGGACCCGACCGGCTCGACGGAGAGCGAGGCAGGCGATATGGACACCGGAGAGGACCCGCGCTGGGTGGTCGTCGGTGTGGACGGTTCCGACTCCAGCCGGTACGCGCTGGAATGGTCGGCCAATCAGGCGATGACCTACGGACTGGGCGTCCGCATCGTCACCGCCGTGTGGCCGCCGGACTCCGAGGGGCCGTTCGGCGAGCTGATCCACCGGGGCGGGGGCGGCGCGGACGGCGACGACGAGGAGTCGCCGCGGCGGCACGACGCCCGCGCGCTGCTGGCGTACGCGCGGGACTGGGTGCTCCGGCTGTTCCCGGAGCTGTCGGTGGAGACCCGTGAGGTCGAGGAGCGTCCGGCGCAGGCCCTGCTGGAGGCCGCCTCGGAGCCCGGTGCGGCCTGCGTGGTCGTGGGGTCGCGCGGGCTCGGCGGGCTCGCCTCGGCCTTCGTGGGGTCGGTGGGGGTGGAGCTGGCGGCCAAGTCGCCGGTGCCCACGGTGGTGCTGCCCAAGCACCACGAGACCGCCGAGGGGCGGCGCGGGCGGATCGTCGTGGGCGTGGACGGCTCCGAGACCGGTGGCCGGGCGCTGGCGTTCGCGTTCCGCCAGGCCGAGCGGAGCGGGTCGGAGGTGGTGGCGATCTGCGCCTGGCAGCCGATGGCGGCGTTCGCCTCGTCGGTGGGGCCGGTGCCGCCGGAGGCCTTCGACGACGAGGCGGTGGAGGCGGCGGCGCGCCGCACCGCCGAGGCCGCCATGGAGGACCTGCGCGCGCAGCACCCCAAGGTGGTGGTGGACCTGCGCACGGTGCGGGCGCACCCGGTGGTGGCGCTGCTGGAGGAGGCGTCCCCGGCCGACCTGGTCGTCGTGGGCTCGCGGGGCAGGGGAGGCTTCCGGGGGCTGCTGCTGGGCTCGGTGAGCCAGTCCGTCCTCCACGGGGCGCACGGCCCGGTGGTCGTGGTGCGCTGACACCGTGGGAGGCGGACACCGTCCGAGGGGGAAGGGCCCCTTGACCGCGTGCCCGGGGGCGCGGTTCACTGGCCGTCGACGATTACCGACCGGTTGGTATCCCCCGAGAAGGCGGAGGCGGCAGTGAAGGCGTTGCGCGTACACGGTCCCGGCGAGCCCGAGGACGTCCTGCGGGTGGAGGAGACCCCCCGCCCCGAGCCCGCAGAAGGGCAGGTCCTCGTCCGTGTGCGCTCCGCCGCCGTCAACTTCCCCGACGCCCTGCTGTGCCGCGGCACCTACCAGGTCAAGCCCGACCCGCCGTTCACCCCGGGCGTGGAGCTGTGCGGCGAGGTCGTCCAGGCGGGCCCCGGGACCGGCGCCCCGCCCGCCGGGACCCGTGTCCTCGGCGGCGCCGCCCTCCCCGACGGGGCCTTCGCCGAGTACGCCCTCATGCCCGCCGACGCGGTCTTCCCCGCCCCCGACTCCCTCGGCGACGACGAGGCCGCCTCCCTCTTCATCGGCTACCAGACCGGCTGGTTCGCCCTGCACCGCCGGGCCGCCCTGCAGCCCGGCGAGACCGTCCTGGTCCACGCCGCGGCCGGGGGCGTGGGCAGCGCCGCCGTGCAGCTCGCCAAGGCCGCCGGCGCCCGGGTCATCGGCGTGGCCGGGGGCCCGGACAAGGCCCGCGTCGCCGCCGAGCTCGGCGCCGACGTCGTGGTCGACCGGCGCGCGGAGGACTTCGTCGAGGTCGTCAAGGCCCAGACCGGCGGACGCGGCGCCGACGTGGTCTTCGACCCGGTCGGCGGCGACTCCTTCGCCCGCTCCACCAAGTGCATCGCCTTCGAGGGCCGGATCGTCATCATCGGGTTCGCCTCCGGGACCATCCCCGAGCAGGCGCTCAACCACGTGCTGATCAAGAACTACTCGCTGCTGGGCCTGCACTGGGGCCTCTACCAGCGCCGCGCCCCCGAGCTGATCGGTGAGGCCCACCGCGGTCTCACCGAGCTCGCCGACAAGGGCCTGGTCAAGCCGCTGGTGAGCGAGCGCGTCGGGTTCGGCGGCCTGGCCGACGGGGTCCAGCGGCTCGCCGACGGGTCGACCGTCGGGCGCCTGGTCTTCTCCCCCTCCGCCTGAGCCCGCCCCACCCCCGACCCCCCTGAGGAGCCCCCGTGCCCGGACCCTTCTCCGTCCCCGGAACCAACGCGGTCGTCACCGGCGCGGCCGGAGGCATCGGCCGTGCCGTCGCCGCCCGGCTGCTCGCCGACGGCGCGGCGCACGTCGTCATCGCCGACCGGGACGCCGACCGCGCCCGCGCGGCCGCCGGCGGCCTCGGCCCCCGCGCGTCCTGGGAGGCGTTCGACGTCGCCGACGAGCAGGCCGTCGCCGCCGCCGTCGACCGCGTATGGGACCGGGCCGGGCCGGTCGACCTGTGGTGCTCCAACGCCGGTGTCGGCGCGGGCGAGGGCCTGGGCGACGACGCCGACTGGGACCTGTCCTGGCGGGTGCACGTCATGGCGCACGTCTACGCGGCGCGCGCGCTGTTCCCGCGGATGGCGGGGCGCGGCGGCCACTTCATGGTGACCGCGTCCGCCGCCGGACTGCTGACCAACCTCGACACCGCCCCCTACACGGTGACCAAGCACGGCGCGGTCGCACTGGCCGAGTGGCTGGCCATCCGCCACGCCGACGACGGCATCGGGGTGTCGTGCCTGTGCCCCCAGGGCGTGAACACCGCCATGACCGCCGGGGACGGCGCCTCGGCCTCCACCCGCCTGGGCGGGGAGTACCTGGAGCCGGAGGACGTCGCCCAGGCGGTGGCGGCCGCCCTGCGCGACGGGCGGTTCCTGATCCTGCCGCATCCCGAGGCCGCCGACTACGAGCTCCGCCGCGCCCAGGACCGCGACCGCTGGCTCAAGGGCATGCGCAAGGCCTGGGCCAAGCTCAAGGGGGCCTGAGAGGGGACGGGCCCGGAAACCGGGGAATGACGGTCCCCGGAGGTGGTGCCCGTGATCGTCATCGGACTCTCGTCAGGGACATCGGTGGACGGCATCGACGCCGCGGCGGCCGACCTTCGGCTGGAGGGCGACGAGGTCCGCCTCGACCCGCTCGGCCACCTCACCGCCCCCTACCCGCCCGCCGTCCGGGACGCGGTGCTGGCCGCCCTCCCGCCCGCGGCGACCACGCTCGAACAGGTCTGCCGGATCGACACCGGCATCGGGCGCGCCTTCGCGGACGCCGCCCGCACCGCCGTGGCCGAGCTGTGCCCGGGCGGCACCGCCGACCTCGCCGTCTCGCACGGCCAGACGCTCTACCACTGGGTCGAGGACGGCGCCGTCCGCGGCTCGCTCCAGCTCGGCCAGCCGGCCTGGATCACCGAGGCCACCGGCCTGCCCGTCGTGTCCGACGTGCGCGCCGCCGACATCGCCGCGGGCGGCCAGGGCGCACCGCTGGCCTCGGTCTTCGACGTCCTCTGGCTCTCCGGCCGGGGCGCCCCCGCCGCCGCCCTCAACATCGGCGGCATCGCCAACCTGACCGTCGTCGCCCCGGACGCCCCGCCGGTCGCCTTCGACACCGGCCCCGGCAACGCCCTCCTCGACGCCGCCGCCGCGCTGGCGCCCGGCACCGGGCGGATGGACGCCGGAGGGGAGCGCGCCCTGCGCGGGCAGGTGGTGCCCGAGCTGATGGAGCGGCTCCTGGCCGAGCCCTACTTCGCCCGCCCCGCCCCCAAGACCACCGGCAAGGAACTCTTCAACGCCGACTACCTGGAGCGCGCCCTGGCGGGGGTCGACGCCTCCTGGGACGACGTGTTCGCCACGCTGACCGACCTGACCGCGGTGACCATCGCCGACGCCTGCAAGGCCCACGGCGTGGGCGAGGTGGTGGCCTCCGGGGGCGGCGTGCACAATCACGGCCTGATGCAGGTCCTGCGCGCGGCGCTCGCGCCCGCCCCGGTCCGCGGGTCGGAGGCGCTGGGCGTCGGCCCGGACGCCAAGGAGGCCTACCTCTTCGCGCTCCTGGGATTCCTGACCTGGCACGGCATCCCGTCGACCGTCCCGGAGTGCACCGGGGCCGCGCACCCGGTGCTGTCGGGGCGGGTGGGGCGCCCCGGGCCCGATGCGCCGCTCCCGGCGCGGCTGCGCATCAGCGGCGACGCCCATTCGGGCGTTTAGGTCCGGACGGGGGCTCCGTCCCTCCGGGGCGGATTCGCCCGATCGGTGTACCTGATCATGGTTCATCGGTGACCATGTCCCTGGGCGCGGATCCGCCGGACCCGGGGGCTGGGCGGGCGCGGACGCTCCGGCGGCCGGCGGCCGCGGCGACGAGCTCGTCGCACTGCTCTACCGGGAGTTCCGCGCCCCCCTGCTGCGAAACGTGCGCCTGCTGACCGGCGGCGACGAGCAGTGGGCCGAGGACGTCTTCCAGGAGGCCGCACTGCGCGCCTGGCGCCGCGCCGACGCCCTGAGCCGGGAGCGCGGCGAGCTGTGGGCATGGATGATGACCGTGTCCCGCCGCATCGTCATCGACGACCGCCGCCAGCGCGGCACCCGCCCGGTGGAGGTGGAGGCCGAGCGGGGCGTGGACCCGGCGGTGCCGGACGGCTCCGAGCCGACCCTGTCGGCCCTGGTGCTCGCCCAGGTGCTGCCGGTCCTGGCCGACCACCACCGGGAGGCGCTCGTGCTCGTCTACCTGCGGGACCGGTCGGTGGGCGAGGCCGCCGCGGAGCTGGGCGTGCCGCCGGGCACGGTGAAGTCCCGGATCCACTACGGCCTGCGCGCCCTGCGCGAGGCGGTGGGCGGCCCCGACGGCGACGGCCCCCTCCGTCGTTGATCTCGGGAAAAACGACGCTAAAACCGCGCTTGTAGGGTCGTTTTTCCCGAGATCAACGGGGAACCGGGGTCATCCCAGGAGGTCCCAGCGGTTGCCCGCGATGTCGAGGAACACCGCCACCCGGCCGTAGGGCTCGCTGCGCGGCTCTCCGACGAAGCGGACACCGGCCTCCACCATCCGCGCGTAGGCGCGGTCGAAGTCGTCCACGCGCAGGAAGAACCCCACGCGCCCGGCCATCTGGTCGCCGACGGCCGCGGCCTGGCGCTCCCCGTCGGCGCGCGCGAGGAGGAGCCCCGTACCCCCGCCCGGAGGGCGCACGACGACCCACCGCTTGGGCCGCCCCTCGGCCGACGTGAGGGCAGGGGAGTCCTCGACCAGCTCGAACCCCAGGGCTTCGGTGAAGAATTCGATCGCCGGGTCGTACTCGTCGACGATGACGGTGACGTATTCCAGGCCCATCTTCATGCCGACACTGTAGGGGCGGCCCCGTCCGGGCGCTCACCCCGACCCCTCACCCCGACCGGGGCGGCGATTCGGGCGACAGCCGCAGGGCCAGGGCCGGGCACATGTCCACGGCCTTGCCCGCCTCCTCTGCGAAGCGTTCGGGAACGGTGACCTCCGGCGCCTCCGGGTAGCCGTGCCGGTCCAGCCGGATCAGCCCCGGAGCCAGGTGCGCGCACAGCCCATGGGCGTCGCACCGCGACCAGTCCACCGTCAGCCGCGACTGCGCGGCCGTGCCCCCGGGGAGCGGCAGCACCTCCCGCTCGCGAGGGCGGCACGACCCGGTCACGGCGTGCACGGCGATGTCGTCGCGGAAGGCCTCCAGCGCCGACGCCGCCAGCCGCGCCGCGCCGTCCGGGTGGGCGCACGCCCCCCGGCCCGCCCCGATGCCCGCCGCCTCGGTGACCGCCTCGGGCGTCCCCTCGCCCCCGGCCAGATCTCCGAAGGCACGGGCCAGCCGCGGTAGTCCGCGCACGCACGGTCCGCACTGGCGGGCGTTCTCCTCGGCCAGGTAGCGCAGCACACGGGCCGTCTCGTCCAGCGGACAGGCGTCCGGGCCGATGGGGAGCACGATCCCCGCCCCGAGCGCCCCGCCCCGCTCCTCCATTCCCGCGCGCGAGAGCACGGCCCCCGCGACGTCCCTGGGCGCCAGCCACGCCCCGTGGTAGCCGCCCACGAGCACGCCCCGCCCGGGCTCGGCCCCGCACGCCTCCAGCACCTCGTCCAAGGGCGTGCCCAGCGGGACCTCCACCACGGCGGGGGAGCGGGCCGCCCCTCCCACGGTGAGGAGCAGCGTCCCCGGCTCGCCGGGTGCGCCGACGATCCCGAACCGGTCCGCCCCCAGGGCGGTGAGCACCGCGAGCTGGGCATAGGTCTCGGCGTTGGACAGCAGCGTCGGGAGCCCGTCCACGCCCGTGTCGCTGGCGCGCCGCTTCACGCCCGGCGGGACGGGGGTGCTCCCGTTGACGCCGCGCACCAGCGCCCCGCCCTCCCCGGACAGGAACCGGTCCGGGAGGCGGACGACCCGCACCGCCGGGCCCGGCCCGCGTTCGGCGATCGCGTCCAGCAGTGACCGCTCGGCCCCGCCGCCGCCCGCGGTGCCCACCACCACCTCGTGCGCGTCCAGGGCGGAGGCGGCCAGCTCCGCCCCGTCCAGCACCAGGTGCGGGGCGCGTTCCAGCAGCGTCCGGTCCTTGCGGCTGCCCGGCTCGCCCTCGGCGGCGTTGACGACCACGCGCGCCGGGCACCCGCGCCGTCCGCACGCGCGCAGCACGGCGGCGACCTTGCGGGCGAACGGGAAGTGCGCCCCGCCCCGGCCCCGCAGCTCGCCCAGGCCCGCCAGGGCCACCAGGTCGTCGGGGCGCAGCCGGGGCGGCGCCGGGTGCAGGGCGCGGTGGCCGTCCAGGGCGAGGCGGGCCCCGCCCTCCAGCCCGGCGGTCAGCCGCGCCGGGCCCAGCGCGCGCACGGCCGTCGGCGCATCTTCCGCGCTCACCGCCGCCCCTCCCGGATGGCCGCCCAGAACTCCAGGTCCTCGGCGAGGCCGTCGCCGTCCCGGGGGGCGGCCGGGCGCGCCTGCGCGGTGCGGTCCCCCGGGGGCGGGAACACCCCGTCGGACCCCGCGTCCCGCCCTCCGGAGCGGACCACGGTCACCCGCCGCTCGGCGTCCGCGCGGCCCCGCTCGGGCCCGGCGGCGACCAGCAGCCGGGCCGCCAGGGCCAGACCCACGGCCGCCAGGCACAGCGCGTACCCCGCCACCACCCATCCGGCGGGCTCGCGCCCGGCGGTGAGCCCGTGCACGATCGCCAGCGGCCAGCACAGGTAGGCCGCCGCGTGCACGGCCCGCCACAGCCGGGGGCGGCCCCCGCCGGCGAAGCGGCGCCGCAGCAGCCCGGTCACGACGATGACCAGCAGCAGGTCGGTGGAGAACGCGCCGAAGGCCACGGCCGCGTCCGCCCCGAACGGCAGCACCGCCTGGTGGGCGGCCACCCGGCCGAACGCCACCTGCAGGGCCACGTGCGCGAAGAGGAACCCCACCGCGGCCACCGCCACCGAGCGGTGCACCGCCTGCAGCAGCACCCGGCGCCGCACGTCCAGCACGATCCGGTCGGTGGCCAGCAGCCCGCAGACGGTCGCGGCGGTCAGGCCGAGCAGCGCGAGCACCCCGGACATCGCCCAGAGGAAATCCTGGAACGCGCGCAGGAAATCCAATTGGCGCGGCGCCGCAACGGCGAGGACGGTGTTCGATATAACTAGTCCGATTAGGAGGAACGCGTGCGCGGCCAATGGCCGCCGCCGCGCCTTGAAGGTGGTATCAATCGAGGTCAGAGCCTGTTTGAGGGTCTGTGCGACGGTTCGCTCGGGCATTATCCGCCTCCACCGGGCACGGGTGGGTGACAGAACATAGCACGCGTGCAGCGCATGTGGGGGGAATCAAGAAAATCGCTTATATGGTGAACCGGTGGCGCCCGTCATGCGTATCTCTATGCGATAACGGCCGTGAAACAGGTGGGAAACCGTGACGGTCGATGACCGTGGACCCGATGGAGGGACCGTGAAGGCACCCGGAACGACCGCACTGGTCCTGGCCGGCGGAGCGGCGGCGGTGCTCGCCGCCGGATGCGGCGGCCAGGGCGAGCTGCCCGAGTACGACGCGGCGCCCGCCGAGGAGGAGGCCGGAGCCTCCCCGGACGCCCCCGAGGGGGCGCTGGCGGTGCGCGAGGGCACCGACGTCGGCGAGGTGGTCACCGACGCCGACGGCTACACGCTGTACATGTACACCCCGGACGGCGCCGGTGCCGCCGCCTCCTCCTGCACCGGCGACTGCGCCAAGCAGTGGCCCCCGGCGCTGGACGAGGGCGGCGGCGCCCCCGAGGGCATCGACGCCGAGCTGGTCGGCGCCATCGACCGCGAGGAGGGCGAGGCCCAGGTCACCCTCGACGGGCGCCCGCTGTACCGCTACGCGGGCGACGTGGAGCCCGGCGACGTGAACGGCGAGGGCGTGGGCGGCCTCTGGTACGCCGTCGCGCCCGACGGGGGCAAGGCCGCGGAGGCCGTGCAGGGCTCCGGCGGCTCCGGCTCCGGCTCCGATGGGGCCGATGGGGCCGAAGGGGGCGCGTCGCCGGAGGAGGACCCCGGTGGCGGCGGCACGTCCGAGGACGGCGACGGAGGCGGATCCGGATATGGCGACGACGGCGGATACGGCTACTGACCCGCCCCCCGGGCGCGGGCGCCGCCGCCTCCGGATGCGGCCCCTGTCCTCCCTCGGCGCGATCGAGTTCGCCGGGGTGGCCGCGTTCCTGGTCCTCTCCGCGATCACGGTGTTCATGGTGGTCCCCAACGGCTCCATGTCCGCCACCGGCCTCTTCTGGCGCGAGTGGGAGATGACCGACTACGGCCCCCTCGGCCCGGCCGACCGCGACGCCCTCGCCAAGGTCCGCCAGGCCAACCTGTGGGAGATCCCCACCGGGCAGCAGGCTGAGGAGCGCGCCCGCAGCGACCGCGTCCGCGAGGTCGGCGGCATCCTCGCCGACGACCACACCCTGATGGACGAGCAGGTCCGGGAGGTGGCCCACGAGCTCGAGGTGGAACTGCCCACCATGCCCAGCGCGCAGCAGCAGGACTGGATGGACGAGCTCGCCGGGCTCTCCGGCGACGCCTACGACCGCACGGCGGTGCACCGCCTGCGCTTCGCCCACGGCGAGGTGATCCAGGTGCTGGCCGAGGTGCGCGCCGGTACCCGCAACACCCTCGTCCGCTCCTTCGTCCAGCACGCCGTGTTCATGGTGCTCAAGCACATCACGCTGCTGGAGAGCACCGGCCTGGTGGACTTCGAGCGGCTCCCCGAGCCGCCGCCCCCCGAACGCCGCCGGGGCTGACCCCGGCGCGATCCGGGCGCCGCCGCGGCGCCCGACCGTCCCACCCCGTACACGACGGAAGACGGAAGGCCTGACCGATGACGAACCCCCGCAACCCCCACGACCCCCGAGGACGCTTACCACGAGGGCGTTCGCGCGACCGGCGCGGACGCCGCGGCCGGACCCCCGTGCTCCTCGCGGCCCTCGCCGCCGCGGGCGCCCTCGCGACGGCCGCGCTCGTCGCGGCCACCGCCGCACCCCCGACCGCCGCCCCGGTCGACGGGGGCACCCGGGAGGGGGCTCCCGAGGACACCGGCGGCGGATACGGCGGTGAGGGCGACGGCGACGACCCGCCCGGGCCGGGCCCCGGCCCCGAGGACTTCGTCGACATCCGCGACGTGCCCCCGGCGCCGCCGGGTCCGCAGCCCGGCGACGCGGGCGGCGCCGACGGCGTCTACCGCGCCGAGTGCGGCCGCAACGAGAACGGCCTGTTCAACTCCGAGAACGTGATCGTCGCCCCCGGCGTCCCCAACGGCGCCCAGCACACCCACGACTACGTCGGCAACCAGGACATCAACCGGTTCACCGACGACGTCGAGGCCAACAACGCGATCCTGGCCCAGGGCGACACGAGCTGCGCCGACGGCGACCGGTCCATGCACTACTGGCCGGTGCTGCGCGACATCACGCAGGAGGGCGCCGACGCCGGCGCCCCCGGCGGCGGCCTGGACGGCAACGTGGGCCGCATTCTCACCCCGCGAAGCGCGGCCATCGAGTTCCGCGGCAACGCGGTCGACGAGGTCGTCCCCATGCCGCGCTTCCTGCAGGCCATCACCGGGAACGCGCGCGCCGCCACCAGCGGCGGGGAGAACGCGAACGCCCAGTGGACGTGCACCGGGTTCGAGGACCGGATCTCCACGGACCGGTACCCCCTGTGCCCCGACGGAAGCGATGTGACGAGGATCATGGACTTCCCGAGCTGCTGGGACGGGCGGAACACGGAGAGCGAGGACAACCGCTCGCACATCGTGTTCCCCGACCCGGAGACGGGCGCCTGCCCCGGCGGTACGCGGCCCGTCCCCCAGCTGCGGCAGACCCTGGTCTACGAGGTGCCCGAGGGGCCCGCGTTCGCCGTCGACGGTTTCCCCGAAGAGGGGCACGCGGCTGTGACGGATCACTCCGACTTCATCAACGTGATGCCGGACGGCCTCATGGACAAGGCTGTGGCCTGCATCAACAGTGGACGCGCCTGCTGAGGCGCGGCGGCGACACGCGCTGCGGGCCGGGTGGGCGACACCCGGTCCGCAGCGCTCTATCGTGGGGCGACGGCGAGAAATAGACCACCGGTCTAAACCTGTTGTCCAGACCAACTGGCCGGTTACGGCACTCGTCGTCGATGATGCGGACCAGACGACGAGAAGGAGCCGCTGTGTCTGAGACCGTTCCCGCCACGGGCGTCGAGTCCGCCGATCCCACCAGCCATGACGCACCCACGACCCACAAAGAGCTGATCACCTGGGTCGATGAGATCGCCGAGCTGACGAAGCCCGACGCGGTCGTGTGGTGTGACGGGTCGGACGCCGAATGGGACCGTCTTACTGGTCTACTCGTCGAGAACGGCACGTTCGTCCGGCTCAACCCGGAATTGCGCCCCAACAGCTTCTACTGCCGCTCCGACCCCAGCGACGTCGCGCGGGTGGAGGACCGCACCTTCATCTGCTCCGAGCGCGAGCAGGACGCCGGTCCGACCAACAACTGGATCGCGCCCGACGAGATGCGCGCGACCTTCGCCGACGTGTTCGACGGCTGCATGCGCGGACGCACCATGTACGTGGTCCCGTTCTGCATGGGCCCACTGGGCGGCGACATCTCCCAGCTCGGCGTGGAGATCACCGACTCGCCCTACGTCGTGGTCTCCATGCGCATCATGGCGCGCATGGGCGACGCCGCCCTGCGCCTGATCGAGGAGCGCGGCTCCTTCGTCAAGGCCGTCCACTCCGTGGGCGCGCCGCTGGAGCCGGGGCAGGAGGACGTCGCCTGGCCCTGCAACCCCACCAAGTACATCTCGCACTTCCCCGAGACCCGGGAGATCTGGTCCTACGGGTCGGGCTACGGCGGCAACGCCCTGCTCGGCAAGAAGTGCTACGCCCTGCGCATCGCGTCGGTCATGGCGCGCGACGAGGGCTGGATGGCCGAGCACATGCTCATCCTGAAGGTCACCCCGCCCGGGGGCGACCCCAAGTACATCGCCGCCGCCTTCCCGAGCGCCTGCGGCAAGACCAACCTGGCCATGCTGGAGCCGACGATCCCCGGCTGGAAGGTCGAGACGGTCGGCGACGACATCGCCTGGATGCGCTTCGACGACGAGGGCCGCCTGCGCGCCATCAACCCCGAGGCCGGGTTCTTCGGCGTCGCCCCGGGCACCGGTGAGTCCACCAACGCCAACGCGGTGCGCACCCTGTGGGGCAACAGCATCTTCACCAACGTCGCCCTCACCGGCGACGGCGACGTGTGGTGGGAGGGCCTGACCGATGAGGCCCCCGCGAACCTCACCGACTGGAAGGGCCGCCCCTGGACGCCGGAGTCCGGCGAGCCCGCCGCCCACCCGAACGCGCGCTTCACCACGCCGGGCGGGCAGGCGCCCACCATCGCCCCCGAGTGGGAGGACCCGGCGGGCGTGCCGATCTCGGCGATCCTGTTCGGCGGGCGCCGCGCCACCGCGGTCCCGCTGGTCAACGAGGCCTTCGACTGGCAGCACGGCGTGTTCATGGGCGCCAACGTGTCGTCGGAGAAGACCGCCGCGGCCGAGGGCACCGTCGGCGAGCTGCGCCGGGACCCGTTCGCGATGCTGCCGTTCTGCGGCTACAACATGGGCGACTACTTCGCCCACTGGCTGGAGGTCGGGCGCGCCACCGACGCCGAGAGACTGCCGCGGATCTTCTACGTCAACTGGTTCCGCAAGGACGCCGACGGGCGGATCGTGTGGCCCGGGTTCGGCGAGAACTCGCGCGTGATCAAGTGGATCGTGGAGCGCCTGGAGGGCACGGCCGAGGCGCAGGCCACCCCGATCGGCCGGCTGCCGACCCCCGGGTCGATCGACACCGAGGGCCTGGACCTGTCGGCCGAGGACCTGGAGTACCTGCTGACGGTGGACCGGGAGACGTGGCGCCAGGAGGCCAAACTGGTGCCGGAGTTCTTCGCGACCTTCGGCGAGCAGCTCCCGCCGGAGCTGTGGGAGGAGTACACCAAGCTGACCGACCGGCTGGGGTAGCGCGCCGGACCGGCCCCGGCCGGCGCCCGTGCGGCGGGGAGGCCCCCACCAGGGGTGGGCCTCCCCGCGGTCAGCCGCCCGTGCCGCCCGTGCCGCCGGTGCCGGGCAGGAGGCGGAAGTACTGCCGCTCCTTCTCGTCCCGCACCACCACCCCGAGTCCGGCCAGCTCGCGCCGGAGCTCGTCGGCGTCGTCGCCCTCGGCGTCCTTCTCCAACGCCTCCCTGCGGGCCCGCAGCAGCGCGTTGGCGGCGGGCGGCAGCTCCGGGAGCCCGTCGACCCAGCGCCGGAACTCCCCGGCGTAGGGGTCGGCCTCCAGCCACGGCCAGCCGTTCACCCGGAAGGCCTCGGCGACCCGCGCCTCCTTGAGGTCGCAGGGCAGGCGCTCCAGCTCCCCTCCGTCGCCGCCGAGGAGCACGAGCCGCTTGCCGGTCAGCCCCCGGCCGTCCATGAAGACGCCCTCCACGTCCTGCCGGGCGTGCCCGTGCGTGCGGCCGCGCCGGGCCAGCCCGACCCGGTCGGTGCGCACCTCCACGGTCAGCGCGTCGTGGTCGATCAGGAAGACCAGGACGAGGCCGCCGACCGCGCCGAGCACCCCGGCCCCGATGGTCGCCCCGGGCTCGGGCAGCGATTCCAGCAGCTCCAGGGGGCCCTGGAAGGGGGCCCAGGGCAGCGAGATGACCCACTGGGCCGCCCCCTTGACCAGCAGCCCGGCGCCGAGCCCGAGGAAGGGCAGGACCAGGCGGATCCAGGCGGGGTGGGCCACGACGGCGGCGCCCCCCGCGGCGCCGCCGGGCATGGATGCGTCGTTGGCGTGCATGTCTTCGACGTTAGGCGGCGGGGGCTCCCCGCCGCGTCGGTCGGCGGCATGCGTCCGTGCGCCCCGTGTCATCCCTTGGTATGACCCGCCCCCACGGCGTCGATCTCGGGAAAAACGCCCCTACGAGCGCGGTTTCAGGGGCGAGATTCCCGAGATCAACGAGCGGGTGGCGCTGCTACTGCCGGTAGCCCGACAGGAACCGGCCGATGCGGCCGATGGCGGCGTCGATGTCGTCGGGGTGGGGCAGGGTCAGGATGCGGAAGTGGTCGGGGCGCGCCCAGTTGAAGCCGGTGCCCTGCACCACGTGGATCTTCTCCTGGAGCAGCAGGTCCAGGACGAAGCGCTCGTCGTCGGCGACCGGGTGGACCTTCGGGTCCAGGCGGGGGAAGGCGTACAGCGCGCCCTTCGGCTTCACGCAGGACACGCCCGGGATCGCGTTCAGGCGCTCCCAGGCGCGGTCGCGGCTCTCGCGCAGGCGGCCGCCGGGCAGCACCAGGTCCTCGATGCTCTGCCGCCCGCCGAGGGCCGCCTGCACCGCGTACTGCGCCGGGACGTTGGGGCACAGCCGCATCCCGGCGAGCGTGGTCAGGCCCTCCAGGTAGTCGCGGGCGTGCTTCTTCGGGCCGGTCACCGCGAGCCACCCGGACCGGAACCCGGCCACCCGGTAGGCCTTGGACAGGCCGCTGAAGGTCAGGCACAGCACGTCGGGGGCGAGGGCGGCGGGGCTGTGGTGCTCGGCGCCGTCGTAGAGGATCTTGTCGTAGATCTCGTCGCTGAAGACGATGAGGTTGCGGCGGCGGGCCAGGTCGCAGATGCGCTCGACCACCTCGCGGGGGTAGACCGCGCCGGTGGGGTTGTTCGGGTTGATCACCACGACCGCGCGGGTGCGGTCGGTGATCTTGGACTCCATGTCGTCCAGGTCGGGCAGCCAGTCGGCGGACTCGTCGCAGGCGTAGTGCACCGGGGTGCCCCCGGCCAGGGAGGTGACGGCGGTCCACAGGGGGAAGTCGGGGGAGGGGATGAGGACCTCGTCGCCGTCGTCGAGCAGGGCCTGGACCGACATCTGGATCAGTTCGGAGATGCCGTTGCCCAGATAGACGTCGCTGACGTCCAGCTCGGGGAAGCCGCGGGCGGCGTAGTGCTGGACCACGGCCCGGCGGGCGGGGAGGATGCCGCGCGCGTCGCTGTAGCCGTGCGCGTTCGACAGGTTCCGGACGATGTCCTGGACGAGGGCGTCCGGCGCCTCGAATCCGAACAGGGCCGGGTTGCCCGTGTTGAGGCGCAGCACGCTGTGGCCCGCCTCTTCCAGGGCGTTGGCCTGCTCGATGACCGGCCCGCGGATCTCGTAGGAGACGTTGTTGAGCTTGCCCGACTGCTTGTACTCCATGGTGACCTCCCCGTGGTTCCACTTGGTTCTACCAAGTGATCACTTGGAAAGTCCAACTCATTGTCTACACTGAGACGCATGCCGCGCCGAAGCTACGACCAGTACTGCGCCGTCTCCCGTGCCCTCGACGCCGTCGGTGAACGGTGGACCCTCCTGGTGGCGCGCGAGCTCCAGGCCGGGCCGCGCCGCTACACCGACCTGCACGCCGACCTGCCCGGCGTCAGCACCGACGTGCTCGCCTCGCGCCTGCGCGACATGGAGCGCGACGGCCTGGTCGCGCGCCGCCCGCTCACCCCGCGCGGCGGCGCGGCCCTCTACGAGCTGACCGGGCGCGGCCGAGCCCTGCTGCCGGTGCTGCGCGCCCTCGCCGACTGGGGCGCCCCCGCGCTCGAAGAGCGCCGCCCCACCGACGCGTTCCGGGCGCACTGGCTGGCGCCGCCGCTGCTCGGCGTGGTGGAGCGCGCCTGCCCGGGCGCTTCCGGGACGGTGGAGGTGCGCCTGGAGACCGGCGTGTTCCATGTGCGTCCTGCGGGGCCCGGGGGCCGGGAGGGCGGCTACGGCGACGGTCCGGCCGAACGGCCCGACGCGGTGCTCGTGCTGAGCGAGGAGGCGTGCGTACGCATCGTCCGGGGCGCCCTGACCCCGGCCGAGGCCGTGGCGCGCGGCGAGGCCGCCGTCGAAGGGGACGGCTCGATCGCCCGTGCCCTGGGGGCCGGGGAGTTTACCCCGTCTTGAGCGTGACGCGGGTCTCGTTTGTCGTTCCCCCGTGCGAAGGTGTGGCCTACGACTCACCGTAAGGGGATCGACATGCCGTATCTGCTGCTCATCGGCACCCGGAAGGGGCTGTTCAAGGCCACCAGCGACGACAGGCGCTCCTGGGAGGTCAGCGGCCCGCTCAAACTCGACAAGGAGTCCTGGACCGACATGATGGGGGTCTACGCCGTCGGCATCGACCCCCACGGCCGGCGCCTGCTCGCCGGGGCGGAGAGCTCCCACTTCGGGCCCAGCGTCTGGTACAGCGACGACCTCGGCGCCACCTGGAACGAGCCCGAGGAGCGCCCCATCGCCCTGCCCGAGGACGCCGAGGAGTCCTTCACCCGGGCATGGCAGTTCGCCTTCACCGACGAGCCGGGCACCGTCTACGCGGGCGCCGAGCCGCACTCGCTGTTCCGCTCCACCGACGGAGGCGAGCACTTCGAGCTGGTGCGGGCGCTGTGGGACCACCCGCACCGCAAGGACTGGTTCCCCGGCGCGGGCGGCGGGGCGATCCACACGATCATCCCCGGCAAGGTGACCGCCCAGGGCTCGGATCCGCGCGCCATGACGGTGGCCATGTCCACCGGCGGCGTCTACCAGACCCGCGACGCCGGGGCCTCCTGGGAGCCCGCCAACAAGGGCGTGACCACCACCTTCATGCCGGAGGAGGTGCCCGAGTACGGCCAGTGCGTGCACAAGGTCTCCGTCGGCCCCGACGGCGCCTTCTACCTGCAGAACCACCACGGGGTGTTCCGCAGCGAGGACCCGGCCGCCGGGTGGGCGCCGATCGCCGACGGGCTGCCGTCGGACTTCGGGTTCGCCATGGTGGCCCACCCGCACCGGCCCGGAACGGCGCTGAACTTCCCCGTCATCAGCGAGGCCTGCCACCTGCCGCCGGACCACCGGCTGCGGCCGTTCCGCACCGAGGACGCGGGCGGCTCGTGGGGCGCCTACGACGCCGGGCTGCCCACCGGCCCCTACTTCGGGATCGTGCTGCGCGACGGCGCCTGCACCGACGGCGCCGACGACCCGGGCTTCTACTTCGGTACCCGCGCGGGGGACGTGTACGCGACCACCGACTCCGACGGGCGCTGGCACCCGGTGGCCGAGCACCTGCCGGACGTGCTGTGCGTGCGCGCGGCGGAGGTGTAGGGCCGTGGCCGTGACGGTGATCCTCCCCCAGGTGCTCCAGTCCGACGCGGGCGGCGCCAAACGCGTCGACCTGCCCGCCGCCCCGGACCTGCGCGGGGTCCTGGACGCGCTGGCCGACCGCCACCCCCGGCTCGACCGCCGGGTCCGCGACGAGCAGGGGGCGCTGCGCCGCTACGTCAACGTGTTCGTCGGCGACGACGAGTGCCGGGCGGTGTCCGGCCTGCAGACCCCGGTCCCCGACGGGGCGGAGGTGCGCATCCTGCCCTCGGTCGCCGGGGGCTGAACCGCCGGGGCCGAACCGCCGGGCACCGCGCGCCCACCGGAATCCCGCCGGTGGCGGAGAAATCCCGTCCGCCACCGGCGATTTTCGCGTGCCCGCGGAGTCCTACCCCTGTGGGCGCGCGACAACGGACCGTGAGGGGAGCGGCCATGGTGCACAGGGTCGGCGGGGACGCCGTCGGAACGGACGCGGGCGGCGGGGCTGCGAGCCCCGGCGGTTTCGTCCCCGATCATGCCTATGCGCTGCTCGAACGGGCCGTGGGCGCCGTGCTGCGGGCCGCCCAGCACGCCCGGCCCGAACTCTTCGGCCGCCCCACGCCCTGCGCGTCGTGGAACCTGGAGATGCTCCTGCTGCACACCGCCGATTCGCTGGACACCCTGGGCGAGGGCTTCGGGGAGGGGCGGGTCGCCCTCTTCCCGACCACCGCCGCGGACCACGACGCCATCTCCGAGGTGCGCATCCGGGCCTGCCGCCTGCTGCGCCTGCCCGCGCCCGGGGGCGGGGCCGCGGTGGCCGACCGCGCCCTGGGCGCCGCGGCGCTGGCCGGCGTCGGGGCGCTGGAGGCGGCGGTGCACGCCTGGGACATCGCGGCGGCCTGCGGGGCGCCGTCCCCGGTGGCGCCGGACCTGGCCGCCGACCTGCTCCCGGTGGTGCCCCTGGTGGTCACCGACGCCACCCGCCACCAACTGTTCGACGCCCCGGTCCCGCCCCCGCCCTGGGCGGGGGCGGCCGACCGGCTGGCGGCCCTCACCGGCCGGGACCCGCGGTGGCGGCAGGGGGTGTCCCGCGCCCGGCCTTAGGGGGTGTTTCTCGGATCATTTCCGGCTCGCGACCACCAGAACGACGCTCGCTGATCGAAAGGCCTCCAATGAACACACCGTAGGGGCCCACGGCCCCGGGTCAGGCGTCGGCGAGCAGGGCGTCGACGAAGGGGTTGCGGAACGTGCCCGCCGGGTCGAGCTCCCCGGCCAGCCGCTTGAAGTCGGCGGAGCGCTCATAGAGGCCGAACACCTCCCCCGGCGCGAGCCGCGTGAGCTTGGCCCAGTGCGGGCGCGCCCCCAGCGGCAGCAGGCGCTCCTCCACCTCCGCGATGACCGGTTGCAGCGCCTCCTCGTCGCTCACCCAGGTGAAGTGGAACGCGGCGGAGTCGCGCCCGTAGGCCGGGCTCAGCCACAGGTCGTCGCCCCGAACGGTGCGCACCTCGGAGGTGGAGAGGACCGGTTCCAGAAGGTGCCCGATCCCGCGCAGCGCCTCGATGGCGGCCGGGGCGTTCGCCCGCGGCACGAAGTACTCCGACTGCCGCTCGTCGCCCGAGCCGTCGGGGACGGAACCGGCGGCGGCGTGGAGGAAGTGGGGGAGGCGCTCGTGCCAGGGACCGCCGACCCCGAGCTGCCCGGTGCACTCGCCGGGGTCCCGGCCCGGAACGGGGTGGACGGGCTCCCGGGCGGCCCGACCACCGGCCCGGACTCGCGGCGCCTCCTCCCCGACCCGGTCCTTGAGCCAGAGGCGGGCGGTGCCGCTGTCCCAGTCGGTGAACGCGCTGACGCTGTAGGCGCTGCCGAAGACCTCGTCGAAACGGTGCATCGGCTCGTCGAGCGGAACGTCGAGCAGGACCCGCTGGGAGACGGCGTAGGAGGGTTCGACGTCCAGCGTCATACGGGTGACGATCCCGAGCGCCCCCAGGGCGACCACCGCGCCGGGGAAGGTGTCGGGGTGCGTTTCCCGGCTCATCTCCACCAGGTCGCCCTGCGGTCCGACCATCTCCAGCGCGCGGACGGACGCGGACAGGCAGCGCTGGGTGTCGCCAGAGCCGTGCGTGGCCGTCGCGCACGCACCGGCGATGGTGATGTTCGGGAGCGACGCGAGGTTCCCCAGAGCGTGGCCGGCCTTGTCGAGTGCGGCGCAGACGTCGGTGTAGGTCATGGTCGCGGCGACGGTCGCCGTCGCGGGACCGCCCTGCCCGCCGTCGACGGTGGCCTCGCCCGGCAGCGCGTCCGTCCACACCACGTCGCCGTCGGCGGCGACGAGCGGGGAGAAGGAGTGGGCGCTCCCCAGGGCGCGGACGCGGTCGCTGTCGCGCACCAGCGCGCGCAGCTCCTCCACCGACTCGGGCCGGTGGGACCGTGCGCGGTCGTAGGCGACGTTGCGCGCCCAGTTCGCGACCGGGAGCCGGGAGGGCGGGGTGAGGGGCATCGTCACTCCGATTCGGTGGGGGACGGGTGGGGCGGTGACCAGTCTCGCGCAGGGCGGTGCGCGCGCTTCGGCCGCGTCCGGCGTTCGACACGCGGGCGGCCCCGGGACTCCGTCCCGGGGCCGCCCTCAGGGGATGCCGGGCGCTCAGATGGTGGCCGTGTCGATCACGAACCGGAAGCGCACGTCACTGGAGGCCACGCGGTCGTAGGCGGTGTTGACCTCGTCGGCGCGGATCAGCTCGATCTCGGCGGTGATGCCGTGCTCGCCGCAGAAGTCCAGCATCTCCTGGGTCTCGGCGATGCCGCCGATCAGCGAGCCCGCGATCTTCTTGCGGCCGCCCATCAGGGCGAACAGGTTCACCGACACCGGCTCCTCCGGGGCGCCGACGTTGGCCAGCACACCGTCGGTCTTCAGCAGGCCCAGGTAGGCGCTCATGTCCAGCGGCGCCGACACGGTGGACAGCACGATGTCGAAGGCGCCGGCCAGCTCGGTGAAGGTCTCCGGGTCGCTGGTGGCGAAGTACCGGCCCGCCCCCAGCCGAAGCCCGTCGTCCTTCTTGCGCAGCGACTGGCTGAGCACCGTGACCTCGGCCCCCATCGCGCGCGCGAGCTGCACGCCCATGTGGCCCAGGCCGCCCATGCCGACGACCGCGACCCGCTTGCCCGGGCCGGCGCCCCAGTACCGCAGGGGCGAGTAGGTGGTGATGCCCGCGCACAGCAGCGGCGCGGCGGCGTCGAGGGGCAGCGCGTCGGGGATGCGCAGCACGTAGGCCTCGTCGACGACGATCTGCTCGGAGTAGCCCCCGTAGGTGGGGTCCCCGTTCTCGTCCAGGGCGTTGTAGGTGCCGATCATGCCGGAGGTGCAGTACTGCTCCAGTCCCCGGCGGCAGAACTCGCACGTGCGGCAGGAGCCGACGAAGCAGCCCACGCCGACCCGGTCGCCGACGGCGTACCGGGTGACGCCGGGGCCGACCTCGGCGACCACACCGGCGATCTCGTGCCCGGGGACCATCGGGAAGATCGCCTCGCCCCACCCCTCGTTCACCTGGTGGATGTCGGAGTGGCAGATGCCCGCGTACGCGATCTCGATCCGGACGTCGTTCTCGCCGACGGGGCGGCGCTCGATCGTGGTCCGCTCCAGCGGGGCCTTCGCGGCGGGGGCCGCGTAGGCGGCGACGGATGTCATCTAGGTCGTTCTCCTCTTGAGGACGGGACGCTCCGGCCCTCAGGGGCCGGGCACCGACGATCGTCCCTTCCGAGGGGGAACGGGCCCAGACATCCGCTTTTCGTACGTTCGCCGTGCCTACCACCGGCGGTGTCAGGCATATGGCGCCGACGGCACCGATACTGGAGTACATGACCGATGACTCCGCCGGCGGTCCCGTCGGCGACCCCGCCGAGCAGCCCTTGGACCGGCGCGCCGAGCTGAGCGAGTTCCTGCGCAGCCGCCGCGCCCGGCTCACGCCCGAGGACGTGGGCCTGCCGCGCTTCGGGCACCGGCGCCGGGTCCCCGGTCTGCGCCGCGAGGAGCTGTCGCAGCTCGCCGGGGTCTCCGTGGCCTATTACACGCGGCTGGAGCAGGGGAACGGCCGGAACGTCTCCGCCGAGGTGCTGGAGGCGATCGCGCGCGCCCTGCGGCTCAGCGACGCCGAGTACGCGCACCTGGTGCATCTGGCCAAGCCCAAGAAGCACAAGGCGCGGCGGGCGGCGTCCGCCCAGAAGGTGCGGCCCGGCCTGCGGAGCCTCCTGCACACCCTGGAGGGGGTGCCCGCCTACGTGGTGGGCCGCAGGTCCGACATCCTGGCCTGGACGCGCGCCGCGGCGGCGGTCTTCGGCGACTGGGGCGAGCTGCCCGTGCGCGAGCGGAACTGGGCCCGGCAGGTGTTCCTGTGCGAGGAGTACCGCGAGCTGTTCGTCGACTGGGAGGGCAAGGCGGCCGACGTGGTCAGCTATCTGCGCATGGACGCGGGGTGCTACGCGGACGACCCGCAGCTGTCCGCCCTGGTGGGGGAGCTGTCGGTGAAGAGCGACGACTTCCGCAGGCTGTGGGCGGCCCACGATGTCAAGGAGAAGGGGTTCGGGTCCAAGATCCTCAACCACCCGCTGGTGGGGGAGATGGCGCTGTCCTACGAGACCCTGCGCCTGCCCGAGGACCAGGACCAGGCGCTGGTGGTGTACCACGCCGAACCGGAGTCCCCGTCGGCCGAGGCCCTGCGCCTGGTGACCGGCTGGGGCGCCGACGCCACCCGCGCAGGCGAAGCGGCCCGCCGGGCCTGAACCTGCACCGCGCAGCCCGCGCAGCCCGGGCTGCGCGGGCGTACGCGGCCGTGCATGTCCTTCGTAGCACTCCAGATGGCGGACGCGACTCGCCGGGTACCCCGCTCACGGTCCTTGGCCGGGTGGCGGGTCGCCGGGGTGCGGGGTGGTCGGCGGCGACGGCATGAGCGGGTCGTCTCCCCGGCCCTGCCTGCCGTCCGCCGAGCCGCCGCCCATCACGGTGACCACGCAGACACCGTGCAGCCGACAGCGCTCCAGGTCGGGCCGCCGACGTTCGTCGTCGCCGCTTCCTGATCCCATGCGTCGCCGCTGCCCTCTCGGCTCGGTCTGCGGTGGGCGGCGCCCCGTCTGGGCCGGTGCGGGCGCCGGTGTGCCACGTCACGAACCGAGGGCTTGTAGGGGATCGTGTTGGCGCGCATACTTCTGGGACGAACGTCCCAGTTTCTTGGCGAGCACGAGGAGCCGACCGTGCCCAACCCCTATGCCCAGATCTTCGCCGCCCCCGGAGCCAAGGGCTTCACCGCCGCGGGCCTCCTCGGGCGCATGCCCGTGGCGATGACCAACATCGGCATCATCACGATGCTGTCGATCACCGCGGGCGACTACGCCCTCGCCGGCGCCGTCGCCGCGACCTTCACGCTGTCCATGGCCGTGATCACGCCGCAGGTCTCCCGGCTGGCCGACCGCTTCGGCCAGCGCAGGATCCTGCCCCTGGCCGCCGGAGTGAGCGTGGCCGGCCTGTGCCTGATGCTGCTGTGCGTGCAGCTCGAGCTCCCGGCGTGGACCTACTTCGCCTCCGCCGTGCCTGCGGGCTGCATGCCGAGCATGTCCGCGATGGCCCGTGCGCGGTGGACCGAGCTCTACCGGAGCTCACCCCGTCTCCACACGGCCTACTCGTTCGAGTCGGTCGCCGACGAGCTCACCTTCATCACCGGCCCGGCGCTGTCGGTCGTGCTGAGCACCATGGCCTTCGCCCAGGCCGGACCGCTGGCCTCCGCGGCCTTCCTGGCGGTCGGAGTCCTGCTGTTCGCGGCCCAGCGCTCGACCGAGCCGCCGGTCCGCGGTGCCGACGAGACCACGCGGGGCGCGGGCGCGATCCGCAGCCTCCCGCTGGTCGTGCTGGCCCTGACACTGCTGGCCGGCGGCATCATCGTGGGCGCCGTCGACGTCGTCGCGGTCGCCTTCGCCGAGTCCCTCGGAGTGCCCAGCGCCACCGGCATCGTGCTGTCGGCCTACGCCCTGGGATCGGCGATCTCCGGACTGGCCTTCGGGGCCCTGAACCTGCCCTGGAGGCCCCAGCGCGCGCTCCTCGCCGCCGTCGCCGGGACCGGCCTGACCACCCTGCCCTTCCTACTGGTGGGCGACATCTGGACGCTCTCGGCCGCCGTGTTCTTCGCCGGGGTCTTCTTCGCGCCCATGATGATCCTGGTCATGACGCTCATCGAGAAGGTGGTGCCGCCCTCGGCGCTCACCGAGGGCATGACATGGGCGCTGACCGGGCTGACCATCGGCACCGCGACCGGCACGTTCGCCGCGGGCCTGGCGGTGGAGCGGGCGGGGACCACCGCCGGATTCCTCGTCACGGTCGCGGCCGGGGCCCTCATCGTCGTCATTGTCGCCGTTTGCCTGCCGATGCTCGGACGGGCGGTGCGGCGCGCCGACGCCGTGCGCGGGGAGGCGCGGCCTGAGGAGGGGGACCGCGCGCGGGACCCCATCGGGTAGAACGGACCGAAAGCGCGGGGCCGCCGTCAGCGGCCCCGCCCGCCCCGGAGGAGGAGACGCTGAGCGAGGCCGGGCCCACCACGGACGGGCGCAGGATCAAAGGACAGCGCCGACGACAGGCGCTGATCGAGGCTGCTCTGCGCGTGATCGAGCGCGACGGGGTCGCCGGTGTGAGCCACCGGACGGTCTCCCGGGAGGCCGGACTGCCCACATCCGCGACCACGTACTACTTCAGCGGGCTGGGCGACATCCTCACCGCGGCGCTCACCAGCGTCATGGAGGAGGACGCGGAGCGGATGCGCCGCCTCTCCTCGGGCGGTGACCGCCGTCGCGACCTGGCCCTCCTGCTGTCCGAGGTGGCCGCCGACTCCGGGCGGCTGCTCGCCGAGTACGAGCTCTTCCTCCTCGCAGCGCGGCAGCCGCACCTGCGCGAGGCCACCGACGGGTGGCTGGCGGCGGTGCGGGCGTTCGCCCGCGCCTACACCGGCGACCCCGTCCGTGAGACCGTCGTGGCCGGCGTCATCGACGGCCTCCTCCTGCACACCCTCCTCACCGACACCAAGCCGAGCGCCGAGGAGTTCGAGGCGGTTCTCGCCGACGTCCTTCCCGCGCCTGAATAAGGGGAGCAGGCCGCCGGCCGCACCTTTACGGGCGGGCGCCTCGCGTGTCCCCGGGGGGGGCGGGCGGTCGGGCCGGTGCCATCGTCATGATCCATCGGAGGCGCTCGCCGCCGTCACCCCGGCGGGCACCATCGCCGGTCCCCTCCTCGCGGCCTGCGCTGCGCATACCGTGGGCGTATGCGCCTGACCTCATTCACCGATGTCGCACTGCGGATCGTGATGCGCCTCGCCGTGGCCGGGGAGGAATCCCTGACCACGCGCGATGTGGCCGGGGCGATCTCGGTGCCGTACACGCACGCGGCCAAGGCGGTGGCGCGGCTCTCGGAGATGGGGCTGGTCGAGGCGCGGCGGGGGAGGGGCGGCGGGCTCCGGCTCACGTCGGCGGGCCGCTCCGCGTCGGTCGGGATGATCGTGCGCACCCTGGAAGGGGAGGGCGACGTCGTGGGCTGCGAGGACGACCCGCCGTGCCCGCTGCGGTCGGCGTGCCGCCTGCGCACGGCCCTGGCACGGGCGCGCGAAGCGTTCATGGCGTCGCTGGACCCCGTCACCGTGGAGGACCTCGTGGCCGACCCGGCGGGCCCGGTCCTCATCGGGTTGCCCGGTCCCGTCGGGCAGGCGGACCTCCCGGCCTGAACCGCCGGGCCGTGCCGCCGGCCTGAACCGCCGGGCCGCGCCGGTCGGGGCGCGTGAGCTGCCGGATCGACCGACCACCCGCCCCGGTGGGGAGGCGCCGGACACGGGTTGTAATTTGCATCTGGGATGCAAATTTAAACCCCCACGAGGAGGTCCGATGCTCTCCGCCGAGTCGGCCGCGGCCGTTCGCGCCACCCTGCCCGCGGTCGCCGCGTCCCTGGACGCCATCACCGCCCGCTTCTACGACACCATGCTCGGCGACCGCCCCGAGCTGCTCGACGGCCTGTTCAACCGGGGGAACCAGGCCGACGGCGGGCAGCGGCGCGCGCTCGCCGCGTCCATCGCCGGGTTCGCCACCGCCCTGCTGGAGCGCCCGGACGAGCGCCCCGACGCGATCCTCGGGCGCATCGCCCACAAGCACGCCGCCGTCGGCGTCACCGACGACCAGTACGTCATCGTGCACAAGTACCTCTTCGCCGCCATCGCCGAAGAGCTCGGCTCCGCGCTCACCCCCGGGGCCGCGGCCGCCTGGGACGAGGTGTACTGGCTGATGGCCGGCGCCCTCATCGCCCGGGAGGCGCTGCTCTACGCCGAGGCCGGGGCCCACGGCGGACGCACCTGGCGCCGGTGGGAGGTGGTCCGCCGCACCCCCGAGGCGCCCGACGTCGTCTCCTTCACCCTCCGTCCCGGCGACGACGGCCCCCTCCCGCCCGCGCGGCCCGGCCAGTACGTCAGCGTGCGCGTGCGCATGCCCGACGGCGTGCACCAGCTCCGCCAGTACTCGCTGTCCGGGGCGCTCGGCGGCCGCCTCCGCCGCATCACCGTCAAGGCCGAGCGCGGCGGCCCCGACGGCGCGCCCCCGGCGGGGGAGGTGTCCACCCTCCTGCACGACACGGTGCGGGAGGGAGACGGCCTCACCCTCTCGGCGCCCTTCGGCGACGTGCGCCTGGAGGACGGCGACGCCCCGGTGGTCCTCGCCTCCGCCGGGATCGGATGCACCCCCGTCGCCGCGATGCTGCACCACCTCGCCGAGACCGGCAGCCGCCGACGGGTGCTGCTCCTGCACGCCGACCGCTCACCCCGGGCGCACGCCCTCCGGGAGGAGACGGCCGGACTGGTCGACGGCCTGCCCTCCGCCGAACGGGTCTTCTGGTACGAGGAAGGCGCCCAGGACCTGGACGGGACCGGGGGAGGGGGTGCCGCGCGCGTGCTCCCCGGGCTCATGGACCCGGGCCGCGTCGACGTGCCCGCCGACGCGGACGTGTACATGTGCGGTCCGCTGCCGTTCATGCGCACACTCCGCGAGTCCCTCCTCGGGCGCGGTGTCCCGCCGCGGAACATCCACTACGAGGTGTTCGGCCCGGACATGTGGCTGCCCCAGGGCTGACGGATCACGGGAGCGGCCGCACGGCGTCAGTCGTCGTTCGGGGCGAGGCAGACCGTCTCGCCGTTGACCACGGGGAAGAACGACGCGGCGCCGCAGGCCGCCGGGGTCGGGGAGTAGTCGGACGGATCGGACGGAGAGGACTGCGTGTACTTCCACGCGACGGTGGTGGTCGCCGCCGCCGCGAAGCAGGGGACCTCGACCCACTCCCCGCCGTCGTCGTCGGAGACGTAGGCCATGCAGTCGCCGATCGCCACATTGTCGGTCCCCCCGTTGAGCACACTGCTCATCACGAGGGACACGGGCGCGACGGCGACGTAGGCGACCCCGAGGGCGACGGCGGCCATGCCCAGCCAGAACCCCGTCGAATCGTCGCCCTTCGCCTCGTCCTTCTTCCCGTCGGGAGGCTTCGACCCGCCGGTGCCGGGCTTCTGGCCCGGTCCGGCGGGCTTCTTCGGAGGCGGCGCGGGCCGCGCCTTGTCCGACGCGCTTGCGGACGGCTTCCCGGAGGAGGGCTTCGGCGCCGGCTTCTTCACGGGCTTCTTCGCGGCCGCGGCCCCCTTCCCCTCGCGGAGCCCGTCCTTCGCGCCGCTCTTCCCGCCGTCCCCGCCGTCCTTCTTCGTCTTCTTCGGAGGATCCTCCGGCACAGGGGCGGCCACACGCGTCGTCCGGGCCCGGATGACCTCGGTGACGTCGTCCGGCAGCCACCCCTCCGCCTCCGTCCGCCCTTCCTGCCCGGCCAGTCCGTTCAGCCGGGAGACCAGCTTCTCCAGGTCGGGCCGGTCGTCCGCCTTCTTGGACAGGCAGCGCCGCACCAGCGGGGCGAGCCGGCTCGGCACGCCTTCCAGGTCCGGCTCCTCGTGGACGACCCGGTAGACGACCGCCTCGGTCGCTCCGGTGCCGAAGGGCGGGTCCCCGGACGAGGCCAGCGCCAGCAGGCACCCCAGGGCGAACACGTCCGACCGGGGGCCGACCTCTTTCCCGCGCGCCTGTTCGGGGGAGAGGAATCCGGGGGTGCCGATGACGGTGCGGGTCATCGACGTGCTGGTCGCGTCCAGCGCGCGGGCGATCCCGAAGTCGATGACGCGCGGCCCGTCGTCGGCCAGGATCACGTTGGCGGGCTTGAGGTCGCGGTGCACCAGGCCGCAGCGGTGGATCGCGGCGAGCCCTTCGGCCAGTCCGGCGCCGAGCACCGCCACCGAGGCCACCGGCAGCGCCGTGCGCGTCTGGAGCACCTCGTGCAGCGAGGGGCCGGGGATGTAGGCGGTGGCGAGCCAGGGCCGTTCCGCGGCGGTGTCGGAGTCGACGAGCTGCGCCGTGTAGAACCCGCCGACCTTCCGCGCCGCCTCGACCTCGGCGGTGAAGCGTTTGCGGAACCGCGGGTCGGCGGCCAGCTCGGCGCGCACCACCTTGACCGCCACCGGGCGCCCGCCCGGGGAGCGGCCGAGGAACACCTCGCCCATCCCGCCGCCGCCGAGCCGGGAGAGCAGGCGGTAGGGGCCCACACGATGGGGGGAGACCGTGGGGGGACCGGTCACCGCGCCTCCGTCCGTCCGAAGTGGAAGGTCGAGCCATCATGCCACCGTTCGGGCGCGGGCGGCCAGACCCCGGCGCCGCTTTCCCCCCGCCCCCGCCCGGCGGCGGTGCCGCCGGGCCGTGTGCGCCCTCCGCACCTTTCCGCTCCGAAAAGGGGAGACAATGGTGACCGAAATGCGCGTGTAGCGGCCACGCGCGATTCCGTCAATTCAGACGATCCGCTCTTTCGGATCAGAGGTGGGATGGTTAATCTGTGCGGGAATCGACGCCTGAAGGAGCACCATGACCTCCGTGCACGGGTTTCCGGACCTCCTCTCCCCGGAATTCGCCGAAGACCCCTACCCGGCCTACCGCGCCATGCTGGACGAGGCCCCCCTCTACTGGCACGAAGCCACCCAGAGCCACATCGTCTCCCGCTACGAGGACGTCTCCCGGGCCTTCAAGGACCCCGTCTTCACCACCGAGAACTACGGCTGGCAGCTCGAGCCGGTGCACGGGCGCACCATTCTGCAGATGAGCGGGCGCGAGCACGCCGTCCGGCGCGCGCTGGTGGCCCCCGCCTTCCGCGGCAAGGAACTGGAGGAGCGGTTCCGGCCGGTCATCGAGCGCAACTCCGCCGAGCTGGTCGACCGGTTCCGCCACAAAGGCGAGGCGGACCTGGTGAAGGACTTCGCCCGCCGCTTCCCCATCAATGTGATCGTCGACATGCTCGGCCTGGACCGCGCCGACCACGACCGCTTCCAGGGCTGGTACTCCTCGATCATCGCGTTCCTGAGCAACCTGGCCCAGGATCCGGACATCGCCGCAGACGGGATCCGGACGCGCGACGAGCTGGCGGCGTACATGATCCCGATCATCCGCGAGCGCCGCGACGCCCCCGGCGACGACCTGCTCTCCCAGCTGTGCACCGCCGAGGTGGACGGCACCGTGATGAGCGACGAGGACATCAAGGCCTTCGTCAGCCTCCTGCTGGCCGCCGGCGGGGAGACCACCGACAAGGCCATCGCCGCCGTCTTCCGCAACCTGATGGCCCACCCCGAGCAGATGGAGGCGGTGCGCGCCGACCGGTCGCTGGTCACCCGCGCCTTCGCCGAGACCCTGCGCCACACCCCGCCGGTGCACATGATCATGCGCCAGCCCGCCGAGGACGTGGAGCTGAGCACCGGCACCGTGCCCGCGGGCTCCACCCTCACCTGCCTGATCGGCGCGGCCAACCGGGACCCGCGGCGCTTCGCCGACCCCGACCGCTTCGACATCTTCCGCGATGACCTGCCCACCGAGACGGCGTTCTCGGCCGCCGCCCACCACCTGTCCTTCGCGCTGGGCCGCCACTTCTGCGTGGGCGCCCTGCTGGCCAAGTCGGAGGTGGAGGTCGGCGTGAACGACCTCCTGGACGCGATGCCCGACGTCCGGGTCGCCGACGGCCACGAGCCGAAGGAGGAGGGCCTGTTCACCCGCGGGCCGCTCACCCTGCCGGTGGTCTTCACCCCGGCGGGCTGAGCGCGCGGGGACCGGCGCGCCCGGCGGCGGCCGGACGCGCCGGTCCCGCGCTAGCGCCCCGAGACGTAGGCGGGGGTGAACCGCACCGGCAGGCTCTCCAGGCCCCGCATCCACACCGACGGCCGCCACGCCAGCGACTCCGCCGGGACCGCCAGCTCGGTGTCGGGCAGCCGGTCCAGCAGCACCTCCACGGTGCTGCGGGCGATCACCTCGGCCACCTCCGGCGCCGGGTACGGGCACCCGTGCTCGCCGTGCCCGAACGACATGTGCGCCCGGTTGCCCTGCAGGTCCACGTCGGGCCCCAGACTCCCGTTGGGGTCGGCGTTGGCCGCCGCCAGCCCCAGCACCAGCAGGTCCCCGGCGCGGATCCGGCGCCCGCCCAGCCGGGTGTCGCGGGCGGCGAACCGCCCGATGAAGTTCTGGGTGGGCGTGTCGTGCCAGAGCACCTCGTTCAGCGCCTGCCCCACGCTGGCCCGGCCGCCCGTCAGCGTCATCTCGAAACGCGGGTCGGTCAGCATCAGCCGCAGCGTGTTGCCGATCCAGTTGGCCGTGGGCTGCTGCGCGGCCGCGGTCACCACCAGCAGGTCGAGCACGATCTCGTCGTCGGACAGCCCCGCCGGGTGCTCCAGCAGCACCGAGGGCACGTCCATCCCGGGCTCGGCCCGCTTGCGCTCCACCAGCCGGGCCATGGCCTCCTGCACCCGCGCGTACGCGGGCATCGCCTCGGGTCCCACGTCCAGCGACAGCGCCACGTCCCGCACCAGGTCGGGCGTCTCGGACTCGGGCATGCCGAACATCCCGGCCACCGCCGCGATCGGGATGCGCTGGGCGAACTGGGAGATCAGCTCGGCCTGGCCGCTCCCGGCGAACTCGTCCACCAGGCGGTCGGCGATCTGCTCGCACGAGCGCTGCAGGTCGAACTGGTCCACGTCGGACAGCGCGTCGCCGATGGCCCCAGCACGGCGGCGGTGCTCGCCGCCCTCGGTGAACATCACCGACGGGTTGTGCACCACGTACGGCATCAGCGGCCAGTCGTCGGGCACCTCCTCCCACTGGTTCCACCGGCGGGTGTCCCGGGCGAACAGCTCGGAGTCCTCGGTGACCTGGTGCACCTCCCGGTACCCCAGGACCAGCCAGGCGGGCAGGTCGCCGTCGAGCAGGATCGGCACGACCGGGCCGTGGTCCCGCCGCATCTGGGCGTACATGGCGGTGGCGTCCCGCTGGAAGCGCTCCCCGTAGAAGGGCACGCGCTCATCGGCGGCGGGCGGGTCGGTCGGTGAGAAGGGTGCGGTCACGATGCGGTCTCCCGGGCGGACGGGGCGGAGGACAGCGCGTACAGGTGGTCGACCAGCGAGAGCAGCACCTGCTTGGACGACTCGCGGTCACGGGCGTCGCACTCCACGACCGGCACCGAATCGGGCAGGTCGAGGGCCTCGCGCAGCTCCTCCAGGGTGTGCGCGACCGGCTCGAACCGGTTGCGGGCGACGATGAACGGGATGCCGTGGTGCTCCAGCCGGTCCACGGCGTACCAGGAGTCCTCGACCCGGTGCGCGTCGACCAGCACCACCACGCCCAGCGTGCCGGAGAAGAGCTGGTCCCACAGGAACCAGAAGCGCTTCTGGCCCGGCGCGCCGAACAGGTAGAGCACCAGCTCCTCGTCCAGGCTGATCCGGCCGAAGTCGAAGGCGATGGTGGTGGTCGTCTTGCCGCCGGCGCCCGCGGTGTCGTCCACGCCGACGCCCGCCTGCGTCATCACCTCCTCGGTGCTGAGCGGGCGGATCTCGCTGACGGCGCGGACCATGGTGGTCTTGCCGACACCGAAGCCGCCCACGACGACGATCTTCACCCCGTCGGAGGCGGTGGACCGCAGCGGCGGGCGTGCGGCGGCCCCGGGGTCAGAGGTTGCTGAGTCCAACGAGCACCTTCCTCAGGAAGTCCGGGTCGTGAAGCCGCGCCCCGGCCGTGGCCGAGGAGGGGTGGCGGGCCGAGACCATGCCCCGGTCCAGCAGGTCGGCCAGGAGGATCTTGACCACGCTGACCGGCAGCGCCAGGTCGGCGGAGAGCTCCACCACCGACGTCGGGCGGCGGGCGATGCGCAGGATGCGGGCGTGCTCGGACTGCATGCCGGGGGCCGCGTCGGATTCGCTCACCACGAGGGTGACCAGGTCCAGGCCGGTGTCCTCGGCGCGGCTGCGCCCGCCGGTGACGGTGTACAGCCGGTCCGGGTCCTCCCCGTCGAGCGCGTGCGGGCTCATACCGCCGGGCCGCCGGAGGCGGCGTGCCGGGGCGGAGCGGTGAGGAAGGCGCCGATCTGCTCGACGATCTCCTCCAGGTTGTGCCCGATCAGCCCGCTGTCGGCGTCCTCGGCGGCGATCAGCGCCACGTGCGCGCCGGGCCCGGCCTCGACGATGAACAGGATGCCGCCGTGGAACTCGGTCATCGAGCTGCGCACCCCGCCGGTCCCGTCCCCGAACTCGGCGGAGGCGCCCCCGGCCAGCGCCTGGACCCCGGCGGCGATGGCGGCGAGCTGGTCGGCCTTGTCGGCGGTGAGCCCCGGGGTGTGGCAGAGCTTGAGGCCGTCGCGGGAGAGCACCAGCGCGTGCCGGGCGCCGGGGGTCTCCCCGACGAGCCTCTCCAGCGTCCATTCGAGGGAGGAATCGGTGGCGTCCATGCGCTCACTCCTATCTGTCGTCCGGTCGGGCGGGGGCGGCGGTGCGGGGGCGGGGTTCCTCGTGCCGTCCCGGATCCTCCCGCGCCGTGCCGGGAGGCGGCCGTCGGGGGGGGGCGGGGCGGTTCCCGGTCGGCCGTGGGGCGGACGGCGTCCGAGGAGGGGCGCCTAGGGGGTGTTGTGTGGATCACGACCTACTGCGCGACGCCCGGGCACGCCCCTCGCTGCGTCCTCATCGGTCGACAGCGCACCCAGGCTGACTCCCCTGCTTTTCGGGAAACACAGCGTTCTCGCGATGAACGCACCTGGACGCCGCTCGCTACGGCCATGATCCACACAACACCCCCTAACCGCCCCTTTCGGCGTCCTCGTCCTTTCGGGGGGTGGAGGGGCGCAGCGGAAGGGGGCCGGTGTCGCCGCTCCGGTGGTTGCGGGGGCGGCTCTGCTGGAAGGCGCCGAAGCGGCTGCCCAGCCCGGCGCGCGGCTCCCGGCCGCCGTCGGAGGCGGGGAGCGCTGGGGTGGGGGCCGCCGGGGCGCTGCGGGAGCCCGCAGAGATGTCGGGGTCCGAGCGCAGGCTGTCGCCCCGGGGCCGCTTCGGCAGCGGACGCTTGGGGGCGGCGCCCGGCGCGGGGCCCGTACCGGTGTCCCCGGCGGGTGCGGCGGGGTGCGGCTCGGCGGGCTCCGGGGCCGGGGCCGGGGCGATCGGCTCCGGAGCAGCCGGTTCCGGAGCGGTCGGCTCCGGCGCGGTCCCGACGGGCGCGTCGGCAGGAGGGGCGGCGGGCGCGTCGGTGGGGGCATCGGCGGGGGCGGCTCGCAGGGGGCGGACGTCCGGCGCGGCCTGCCCCGGGGCGGGGGAGCCGTTGCGCACCGGGGCCGGAAGCGGGTCCTCCCGGGCGGAGGTGAGCAGGTGGTTGGGCAGGCGCAGCACCACGCCCACGCCGCCGCGCGAGGACGGGCGGAAGAAGACGTTCATCCGGTGCTTGCGGGCGAGCTGGCCCACCACGGCCAGGCCCAGGCGTGAGCCCGACAGGCGGGTCAGGTCGAGCGGCTCGGTGCGGGAGACCGCCAGCTCGGCGCGGGTGAGCGCCTGCGGCCGCATGCCCAGGCCGGCGTCCTCGACGGTGAACACCGCGCCGTTGTTCAGGTCCTCGACGTAGACGTGCACCTCCTCGGTGGGGGCCGAGAAGCGGGTGCCGTTGTCCATGAGCTCGGCCAGGGCGTGCATGACGTCCTCGGCGGCGTACCCGGCGACGGCCGAGCGGCTGCTGGAGTGCAGCCGCACGCGGCGGTAGGCGCTGATCCGGCCCATGGCGCCGCGCAGGATGCTCTCCATGCGGATCGGCTTGGTCCACCGGCGGCCGGTGCGGGCGCCGGTCAGGACGGCGATGCTGTCGGCGACCCGGCCCACCTGGGAGGTGTTGTGGTCGACGCGCATCAGGTCGCCGAGCATGTCGGGGTCGCAGCGGTCCTGCATGTCGCGCAGCTCGGCGAGGGTGCGGGTGCTCATCGCCTGCACCCGGCCGGCGGCGTTGGCGCAGGCGGCCAGGGCGGCCGCGCGGCGGCGCTCGCCCACCGCGATCTCGCGGACCAGCAGTTCGAGGAGGCGGCGGTGGTCCTCGTCGCCGGGGGCCGGGGTCTCGGACAGCACGGGGGGGGCGGTGGCGCCGTCGCGGAGGCGGGCCACGGCGCCCGGAAGCACCCGGGAGGCCAGGTCGTCCAGGTCCCGGCGGCCGGATTCGACGCGCTCCAGGGCGGCGTCCCGCTCCTCGCGGGCGGCGCGCAGCTCCCGCTGGGCCCGGTCGCGTTCGGCGGCGCCGCGCTCGGCGGCGTCGGCGAACCGCACCGCCAGGTGGCAGGCGGTGGCCGCGAAGGCCGTGGTGGCCAGGGCGGCCACCAGGAACAGGAAGCGCCCCTCGGGGACGGCGAAGCCGACGGCGCCCCAGAGGACGGCGCCGCCGATGGCTGCGGCCGCCGCGGCGGCGGGGGCGCGCCAGCGGCCAGGGCCGGGGCCGCCCGGGGCGGGGTCGGGCGTCCGATCCGACATCGATCACCTTCCACATGTCGCCGCGCGCGCGGCAGGGCGAGGCGTGCCGGACCGGTGGGGGCGGGTCCGGGCGGCGGGGCCCTGCGCTGCGTATTCTTCGCGGCCGCAGACCATCGATCCGATAGGTGTGCGGCACACGGGCATGCTGATTCGGCATTTACCGGGCTTGTTCGCCGGTGACGCGGTGAGCATCCTATTACCCGATCCCCGCGGTTGGGGACAGGGCGAGCAGATCCCGCGGTGTGAGTGATGACCGTCCCGAACGGGAGGAAAAGGGAATCGAGGAGATTCCCGTCCGAGGGCGCTCGGCGCGCTGCGAAGAGGGCGGCGACGAGGACAGGTGGGCGGCCCTCGCGGCAGCGTTGTCGGCTTCCAGGTGTGCGCGCGGTCACCGGAGGGCGCGACGGCGTGGGCGGAGCGGTTCCCCGGGGGCGGCTACCCGTCCGGCGGGCCTCCCGGCGATGATCTCGACGAGAGTGCTGTCATTCCGGCGGTCTTGACAGCACCCTCGTCGAGATCATCGCGGAGAGGGTCGACCGGGTGGCATATACCGGGCATACCGGGCGCGCGAACGCCGGGTCGGGCATCCAGGGTGCAGAAAAGTGCACACGGGGCGCACGAGAGTGGTCGAAGATGCACACTCGTTGCCCCGGGGCCCTCCGAGGCGTCCGGTAGCGGGAATCGGGCCAGGTGTGCCTGGGGTGTCCGCTTTCCGGTCCCATTCGAGGCTCCGCAGGCGCCCCCGGGCGGCGGAGGTGGCGCTTCCACCGCATGATCCCCTCCGGGGCGGTCCTTCCGCAGCGCTGGATGGCCGATCCGGTGTTCGGTGCCCGGTATGCCCGCTATGCGCTGCGCGTGGACGGGTGGCGTCCGTGAGCGGGGTACCTGCTGTGCCGCCTACCCGGACCGTGTGGGCCTGCCGCCCGGCAAGCAGGGCCGGGGAACCGCCCCTCTTTCTCCGTCGCAGCCGAACACAGTGACCGCGCACACGCCTGTCGCCCGACAACGCCGCAGCGCGGATCTCCCCCTTTTTTTCGTCGTTGCCTTCCCCAGGAACGGTGTGCGGGTGCGGCCGCCGATTCCGCAGGTCGGCCGGTATTAGCGGGGAAAATGGTGGGTGAAATGCCAGAGGCGGGAGCGCATTCGCGCAACGCTCTTCGCGATCGGCCCGACGGCGCCGGTAGGGAAACCCCTACCCCCATCGCATCCCTGGTCGTAGTGCCCGTCCGGTGCTCCGCTCGGTTGAGTGGGCCCATGCGCACACTCCTTCGCCGAACCGGCGCCGCGGCGGCGGTGACGGTCGCCGCCGCCGTGCTCGCCTCCGGTTGCAGCCTTCCGGACGCCACCGAGGCCGAGCCCGAGACCACGACCTTCCCCTTCGACGGGGACGTCCTCGACGTCCAGGCGGACGGCACGCCCACCGACCTCGTCGCGGCCGACCGCGGCGACGTCGAGGTCACCCGCTGGATCGACACCCGGGGCGACCCCGACGTCACCTCCGCCTGGTCGCTGGAGGACGGCACCCTGCGCCTGGACAACTCCTGCAGCGGCGTCTGCGTCTACGACGACCGCTTCCGCGTGGAGGTCCCCGAAGGGGTGCGGGTGCTCCGCGACGGCGAGCCGACCGACCTGAAAGGGGAGTGACCCCGTGCTCGACCTCATCGACATCACCAAGGTCTACCGGGGCGGCCACCGCGCGGTCGACGGGATCAGCCTCGGCCTGCGCCCCGGCGTGCTCGGGCTGCTCGGCCCCAACGGCGCCGGGAAGAGCACCCTGATGCGGATCGCCGCCACCGCCGCCCGGCCCACCTCGGGCCGGGTGCTGCTGGACGGCGCCGACGCCTCCGCCCGCCCGCGCGCCCTCCGCCGCACCCTCGGGTACCTGCCGCAGGACTTCGGCTTCTACCCGAACCTGACCGCCCGCGAATTCCTCTCCTACCTCGCCGCCGCCAAAGGGGTCGGTGCGCGCGCCGCGCGCGTGCGCATCGGCGAGCTGCTGGACCTGGTCGGGCTCGGGGCCGCCGCGGACCGGCGGCTGGGCGGCTACTCGGGCGGCATGCTGCGCCGGGTCGGGATCGCCCAGGCGCTGGTCAACGATCCGCGCGTGATCATCCTCGACGAGCCCACCGCCGGTCTCGACCCCGAGGAGCGGGCGCGCCTGCACGCCCTGCTCAGCGACCTGGCGGCGGAGCGGGCGGTGGTGCTGTCCACGCACATCGTTCCGGACGTGGAGGACATCGCCGCCGAGGTGGCGGTGGTCGCGGCCGGCCGCCTGGTCCTCCGGGGGCGCCCCGCCGACCTGGTCGCCGGTGCGGCCGGGCAGGTGTGGGAGGCCCTGGTCGACCCGGTGGCGCTGCCCTCGGTCGGCGCGCGCTTCCCCGTGGTCCGGTCGGTCCGCGACGGCGAGCTGGTGCGGGTGCGCCTGGTCGCGCCCGAGCGGCCGCTGTCCGACGCGGTCCCGCTCCAGGCCGGGCTGGAGGACGTCTACCGCGCCGCCGTCTCCGGCTCCGCATCCGCCTCTGGGCCCGCGCCCGCCGCCGCCCACCGAGCGCCCTCCCCGGGGGCGCCGCGATGATCCTCCGACTTGCAGCGGGCGACCTGCGCGAACGCGTGCGCCGCCCGTCGTACGCGATGACCCTCCTGGCGTCGGCGGGCCTGGCCTACCTGGCGGTCCCGGCGGCCGACGGTCACTGGACCGTCGTGGACGCCGGGGGCTTCCGGGGGGTCTACGACATGGCCTATGTCGGCGCGGTGGTCGCCCTCGCGGGCGCGCTGTGGCTGGCCCTGGGCGGGTTCTACGTCGTGCGCGGCTCCGTCGAGCGGGACCGCCGGACAGGGGTGGGCCGTGTTCTGGCCACGGCCCCGCTGCGTGGGCCCGCCTACCTGGCGGGCAAGTACCTGAGCAACGTCGCCGTCCTCGTCTCGATGGCGGCGGTGCTGGTCGGGGTGGCGGTGGTGATGTGGTGGGCGCGGGGCGAGGACGCCGCTGCGGACCCCGCCGGGCTGCTCCTGCCGTTCCTGCTCATCACGCTTCCGGTGATGGCGGCGGTCGCGGCGGCGGCGCTGGTCTTCGACACCGTCCCGGGGCTGCGCGGGGGTTTCGGCAACCTGGTGTGGATCCCCGTGTGGGGCGCCTTCGTGTTCCTCGGCAACAGCGGCGGATCCTCCTTCTCCGGGATCGGCACGCGGGCCTTCGCCTCGGCCTTCGGGGAGGGGGCGGAGCGCACCGACGTGGAGGTCGGCGAGTTCAGCCTGGGCTTCACTTACGTGGACGACCCGCTGACGCCGCTCCCGTGGGCCGGGCTGGACCTGGGCGGCGGCTTCCTCGCCGACCGGGCCGCACTGGTCGCCGGGGCGGTCGCCGCGGTGGCGCTGTGCGGGGTGTGGTTCCGCATGGCCCGGACCGACGCCACGGGCGCGGGTGCGGCCGGGGCCGTCGGCGGGCGGCTTCTGGGCGGCCGCCTCCGGGCCGCGGACCCGGCGGCGCTGCTGCCCGCGCCCCGCACGCTGGTGGGGGCCGAGTTCCGCATCCTGGTGTCCGGGGTGTCGGCGTGGTGGTGGCTGGGTGCCGGGGGGCTGCTGCTGGTCGGGCTGGTGCTCCCGCCCGAGGCCGGGCGAACGGCGCTGCTTCCGGTGGCGTGGATCTGGCCGGCCCTGGTGTGGTCGCGGATCGGCACGTCGGCGATCGCGTCCGGGGTGGAGGGGCTGGTGGAGTCCTACCCCCGCCCGGTGGCGAGGCTGCTGGCGGGCTGGGCGGCGGGGGCCGCGCTGTCCGCGCTCGTCGGCGCGGGCCCACTGCTCAGGGCCGCGGCCGCGGGGGACACCGCCGCCGTCGCCGCGTGGTGCGCGGGCGCGGCGTTCGTCCCGGCGCTGGCCCTGCTGCTGGGGACCCTCGGCCGTACGCCGATGCTCTTCCAGGTGCTGTACCCGATCCTGTGGTACATGGCCGTCAACGCCATCGACGCGGCGGACTACATGGGCATGCACACCCCGGACCCGGCATCGAGCGCGGTGACCGCGGGCGCGGCGGCGGTGCTGCTGTCGGGGGCGGTCGCGGTCGACCGCGTGCGCCGCGCACGTGCGTGAGGTCCGCCCTCGCCGGGTCGCCGCCGACGCCCTAAGGTTGCCCCCGACCGGGCCGAGGCGGCTCCGGGCAGGCGGTCGGAGAAGGGGAGTGGCGTCGGTGCCGGGCGGGAGAGCGGGTCTGCGGAGCGGTGCGGCGGTGCTCATCGCGGCGGTGGTCGCCGCTTCCGCGGGCGGCCCTGCAGGGGCGGCGACCGCCGACACGGGCGGCGGGGGGAGCGCCACCCCCGGTTCCGGATCCGGTTCCGGGTCCGGCGGCTCGGGCTCCGGCGCCTCGGGCCCCCCGACGGCGCTGCCCGAGGCGCCGATGGTCACCGAGGGCGGGGAGTGCCTGCCCCCTTCGGAGACGGTGATCGACCGCGAGGTGTGGACCGAGGGCGCGCTCGGCCTGCCGGAGGCGCGCGGGTTCACCGAAGGCGGCGGGGCGGCCGTCGCCGTCCTCGGCAGCGGGGTCGACGACACCGCCGCCGCCCTCGACGGCGCCGTGGAGGGGGCCGGGGAGGACTGCGTCGGCTTCGGCACCTTCCTCGCCGGGATCGTCGCCGCACGCGCGCAGGACGGCAGCGGCATGGTCGGGGTCGCCCCGGCCGCGCGGGTGCTCGCCGTCGGGGTGACCGACGACCGGGGTGTGGCCGGTGCGCGGGACGTGGCCGAGGGGATCGAGAGCGCGGTCGGTGACGGCGCGGACGTGGTGCTGGTCGGCGCGCCGGTCCCGGCGGCCGGGGGCGACACGGGCATGGAGGCGGCGCTGCGCGCCGCCGCCGACGCGGACGCCCTGGTGGTCGCCCCGGCCACGGTGCCGACGGACGATGGGCCGGTCGCCGCGCTGCCCCAGCCGGGTCCGGGGGTGCTGGCCGTCGCCGCGACCGGCCCAGACGGCGCGCCCGCCGAGAGCGGGCCGACCGTGGACGCCGACGGGGACCCCGTGCGCCCCGACCTGGCCGCCCCGGGCCGGGCGGCGATGGGCGTCGGCCCCGGCGGCGACGGCCACTTCACCTCGGGCGGGGACGCGGTCGCCGCGGCCTTCGTCGCGGGCGCGGCCGCGCTGCTGCGCTCGCACGAGCCCGCCCTGAGCGCCGCCGAGGCCGCGGAGCGGCTGACGTCGACCGCCTACCCCGCGCCGGGGGCGGCCTCCGAGGCGCTGCTCGGCGCGGGGACGCTCGACCCCGTCGCCGCGCTCACCGCGGTCCCGGCCCCCCGGGAGGCGGGGGAGGCACCGGAGGCGGCGGCGTTCTCGCCCGACCCTCCGACCGCTCCGACCGTCGGCCGGACCCTCGCCGTGGCGGGCGGGTCGGCGCTGCTGATCCTGGTCGCGGCCCTCGGAGCCGCCGCAGTCCGGCACGGCCGCGCCCGCCGCACCTGACCGGGGCCGAGGGAAGGAGATCCCCGATGATCTCGGGAAAAACGACGCTGAAACCGCGCTGGCAGCGTCGTTCCCCCCTCCGAGATCGGCAACGGAGGGGCCCGACGGTCGCACCAGTGGGTGCACCGCCCCCTGTCGCGCCCCTTCCTGCGGCTACCTCTGGGCGGCCTCCTCGGTCTCCGGGGCCAGGGCCAGCTGCACCTGGACGGGGTCGCGCCGGTCCAGGCGCAGGGCGCGCCCCGGTGGGAGGGTGCGCGGGCGCAGCGAGCCGAACAGGACCCCCTCCGACGGCGGGCACGACAGCACGATGCTGGGCGTGTTCGCGTCGATCAGCATCCGCAGCGCCGGTTCGCCCATGGCCCGGCTGAACCCGCCCGCCCCGCGGGCCAGGATCAGGTGCAGCCCGATGTCGGCGCCGAGCGGCAGCATGTCCAGCAGCGGGGCCAGCGGCCCCGGCCCACCGGTCCCCAGCAGGTCGTAGTCGTCGATCACCACGAACAGCTCCGGCCCGGTCCACCACGAGCGGGCGCGCAGCTCCTCCGGAGTGACCTCGGGGCCGGGCAGCCGCGGCTTCAGCGCCTGGGCGGCGGCGTTCATCATCTCCTGGGCGCTCGCCCCCGTCACCGCGTACCCCAGGCGCTGCTCCTCGGGGATCGCGTCGAACAGCCCGCGCCGGGGGTCGACCACCACCACGCGGGCCTCCTCGGCAGTGTAGCGCTCCCGGATCGCCCGCGTGACGAGCCGCAGCAGGTTGGTCTTCCCGCTCTCGGTGTCGCCCACCGCCAGCATGTGCGGGGAGGTGGAGAAGTCGTGCCAGAACGGCTCCAGGCGCCGCTCCTCCAGGCCGAGGGGCACCCGCGGCCCCTCCTCGACCGGGGGCATCTCGGCGGAGGGCAGGTGCAGCGGCAGGGTGCGCACCGGCGGGGCGGGCGGCCCGTTCCACGCGTCGGCGACCGCCCGGACCAGCCCCTCCAGGCCGGAGGCGACGGGGGCCTCCGCCGTCCCGGGCGCGTCGGCGGGTGGGCCCACGTCCCCGCCGTCCCCGTCCGCCAGACGGGGGACCGCGGTGAGGAAGTGCTTGAGCTCGTCGGTCAGGCCCCGCCCCGGGACCCGCGGCACCGTCTCCGCCTTGCGCATGTTGATCGCCGAGTCCACCGCGTCGCCCAGCCGCAGCTCGAACCGGGTGCCCAGCAGGTCGCGCAGGCTGGACTGCACGTCGGCCCAGCGCGGCGACGCCACCACCAGGTGAACCCCGTAGCTCAGCCCGCGCTGGGCGATCTGCACGATGTCCGGGACCAGGTCCATCATCTCCTGGCGGACCGTCGCCCACCCGTCGACCACCAGGAACACGTCGCCGTACCGCTCGTCGGGGAACTCGCCGCGGGCGCGGCGGCGCCGGAAGTCGGCCATCGAGTCCACCCCGTGCTCGGCGAAGTCCCGCTCCCGCCGCGCCAGGAGCGCCGTCATCTCCGCCACCGTGCGGTTGACCCGCTCGGTGTCCAGCCGCCCGCACACCCCGCCCACGTGCGGCAGCCCCGACGCGGCGCGCAGCGTGCCGCCGCCGAAGTCGAGGATGTAGAACTGCGCCTGGGCGGGGGTGTTGGCGAGCGCCAGGGCGGAGATCAGGGTGAGCAGCAGGGTGCTCTTGCCCGACTGGGGGCCGCCCACCACCGCGGTGTGCCCGCCCGCCCCGCGCAGGTCCGCCGTCAGCGGGGTGCGCAGCTGCTCGAAGGGCCGGTCCACCTCGCCCAGCGGGACGCTCAGCACCGGCTCCCGCGACCACGACGGGCCGTGCCCGCCGAGCCCGCCGTCGGCCAGCAGGCGCCCCAGGGCCGGGGGCGCGTCCAGCGGCGGCAGCCACACCCGCCGGGCGGGCGGCCCGGCGCCGCGCACCGCCTCCAGGGCGGTCTCCAGCAGGCTCTCCGCGGGCTCCTCCTCCGGCTCCTCGGGCTCCGGGGCGGCCGCCGGGGCCGCCTCGGCCACGTAGGTCGCCAGCAGCGGGGCCACCTCCCCGCCCGCCGCCGCGGTCCGCACCGGCCGCCGCCGCGCCCGGTAGGGCCCGGACACGTAGGCCGCCTTGAACCGGGCCAGCTCGTCGGCGTCGGTCTTGAGGTAGCCGCTGCCCGGGGCCGGGGGCAGCTGGTGGGCGTCGGGGACCCCCAGCACCCCGCGGCTCTCCATCGCCGAGAACGTGCGCAGCGCGATCCGGTAGGACAGGTGGCTCTCCAGCTGGTGCATCCGCCCCTCGTCCAGCCGCTGCGAGGCGAGCAGCAGGTGCACGCCCAGGCTGCGCCCCAGCCGCCCGATCATCACGAACAGGTCCATGAAGTCGCGGTGCGCGGCCAGCAGCTCGCTGAACTCGTCCACCACCACCAGCAGGGTCGGCATCGGCTCCATGCCCGGGTCGGAGCGGCGCGCCTTCTCGTACTCGTGCACCGAGCTGAAGTTCCCGGCCGCGCGCAGCCGCTCCTGGCGGCGGATCAGCTCGCCGTGCAGCGCGTCCTGCATCCGCTCCACCAGCGAGGTCTCGTCGGCGAGGTTGGTGATCAGCGCCGAGGTGTGGTTCAGCCGGTCCAGGCCGATGAAGGTCGCCCCGCCCTTGAAGTCGACCAGCACGAAGTTGAGGGTCTCCGAGGAGTGGGTGAGCGCCAGCGCCAGCACCAGGGTGCGCAGCAGCTCGCTCTTGCCCGAACCGGTGGCGCCGATGAGCATCCCGTGCGGCCCCATGCCGCCCAGCGCCGACTCCTTGAGGTCCAGCTCCAGCGGCGCCCCGGACTCGGTCATCCCGACCGGCACCCGCAGCCGGTGCTCGGGCCGGTCGCCGCGCTCCCACTGCCGGTGCGGGTCCCAGGTGTGCAGGTTGGCGATGCCCAGCAGCGCGGTCAGGTCGAAGTCGGTGGTCAGCGGCTCCACCACGTCCGCGGACACGCTCATCCGGTAGGGCGCCAGCAGCCGCGCCAGGGCGCGGGCGCGCGGCTCCCCGAGCCGGTCCGGGCGGCCCAGCGGCGCGAACACCTCCCGGCCGGACCGGTCCAGGTCGGCCACCTCCACCTCGTCGGACCCCACCCGCAGGGACAGCGTGTGCGGGGCGCCGTCCCAGGCCCGGTCCGCCCCGACCTCGACCACCACGGCGTTGCGGTAGCCGCCGCCGGCCGCCCGCGCGCCCTGCGGCACCCGGCCGCCGTCCACCAGCACCACGGTGAACGGCTCCTCCCGCCCGGGCGCGGCCTGCGGGTCGAACCGGGGGCGGTCGGACAGGTCCGGGCCGACCAGCCGCTCCAGCTCCACCGCGTCCGGCGCGAACAGCCGGACCGGCCCGGCGCCGTCCCGCTCGGTGGGGTGCAGGCAGTGCGGCAGCCACTTGAGCCACTCCCAGCGGGCCGTCCGGTCGTCGCCCACGCACGCGGCGATGCGCAGCTCGTCCGGGGCGTGGAACACGGCGAGCTGGCCCACCAGGGCGCGGGCCATGGCGCGCGCGGCCTCGGCGTCGCCGCGCAGCGCGATGTGCGCGTACCCCCGCAGGTGGATGGAGACCGGCAGGTCGGCGACGGTGGAGTAGGCGGCGATGAACCGGCGCAGCGCGTGCGCCGACAGCGGCTCCAGGTCCTCCACCGGCTTGGTGGACAGCGGTGCGATGACGGCGTTGAGCGGCTGCCGCCCCACGGCGAAGCGCACCTCGCCGAAGTCGTCGTGGGCGGCGCGCCGCTCCCACAGCCGGGTGGTGCGCACCAGCGACCACAGCGCCCCGGGGTCGGGGCCGTTCCAATGGCGCGCGTCGCGCTGGGCGGCGACCAGCTCGCGCACCCGTCCCCGCATCCGGCCCAGGTAGCGCAGGTAGTCGCGGCGCTCCCCGGCCAGTGCGCGGCGCCGCTCCAACCGGGTGCGCAGGTACTGCCCGCCGAGCATGGCGACCGCGCCGACCAGCATCATGCCGCCGGCGACGTAGGGCATGGCGCCGCCCAGGCCCCCGCCGCCGCTGCCGGGGCGCAGGAACATCATGACCATGGCCAGCGAACTGAGCGCCATCGGCAGGTACATGAAGACCGCGCCCATGCCGCCCTGCGGCTCGGGCAGCGCGGGCGGCTCCTGGCGGGCGAGCTCCCCGGAGGGGAGCTCGGGGCCGGGCCGGCGGGCCGGCCGGCGGACGATGATCGTGCTCACGGCTGCACGGACCCCCGATTCTGTTCGATCGGACGAATCAACGGGCAATTCATCGGCCGAACGGCCGATCCCCGGCCGCCCGGATTGGTCTACGATGCCCCACCGCGAGGTCATCGCATATTGACCGAAACGTCATCTGTTCCATTCTGCGAGTGGTGCTAACGTAGCGGAGCATTTGCCGCCCCGCCGCCGGGACGGTGCTCGTATGAGCACCCACAGGCCCTGCGGGGCGGGCCATGCCGTTTGCCCAGGAACGGAAACACCCGGGGGTAGTATGACCGAGTCCGCCGCCGCGGAATTGTGTCGTCTCACCGTTCGCGCACCTGCGGTGTCCTTTGAAATCGCGGTGCCGTGTGACATACCCCTCGCCGAACTCGTGCCCACATTCCTGCTCTATGCCGAACGCGACGGCGAGGACCTGGACGAGAACGGGCTGGACCACTCCGGGTGGGTCCTGCAGCGGCTCGGGTCGCCGCCGCTGGACGAGGACGGGACCTGCGAGTCCCTCGAACTCTTCGACGGCGATGTGCTCTACCTGCGCGAGCGCCGTGACCAGATGCCGCCGGTGCACTTCGACGACCTGGTCGACGGGGTGGCCACCGGCATGGCCGAGCGCCCGGACCGGTGGGGCGCGGCCCAGGCCCGCCGCTGGCTGACCGGCGCCGGCGCCGCCGCCCTGTTCGCCGCCCTGGTCCCGGTCGCCCTGCTGGGCTTCTCCGGTCCCGGCGCCGCCGTCGCCGCCGGCACCGCGGTCCTGATGCTGCTGGCGACCGCGGCCGCCGGGCGGGCCCTGGGGTCGCCCGCGACCGCGGCCGCCACCGGCACCGCCGCGGTCCTGTTCATGGCCTTCGCCGGGGCCTGCGCGCCCGACGGCGACCCCGGCGCCGCGCTGGCCGGGGCGCGCCTGCTGGCCGGGGCCGCCGCCGGGACCGGCGCCGCGGTCCTGGCGGTCGCCGCGGCGGCCGGGTGCGTGCCCTTCTTCACCGGCGTCGGCGCGTTCTCGGTGTTCGGCGCCGCCGCCGGGGCGCTGCTGCTGTTCTGGGGCGGCGTACCCCTCCCCGGGGTGGCCGGGCTCCTGGCCGGGGCGGCGGTGCTGCTGGGCACCTTCGCGCCCGCACTGGCCTTCCGCATGTCCGGGATGCGCCTGCCGCCGCTGCCCTCCGGCGCCGACGAGCTGCAGGAGCACATCGCCCCGCACCCCGCCCGCGACGTGCTGGACCGCACCCGCCGCGCCGACTCCTTCCAGACCGCTCTGCTGGCGGCGGTCGGGGCGGTGTGCGCGGCGGCGCTGGCCGTGCTGGCCCTGCACCCCGGGTGGCTGCCCACCGGCCTGGGCGCCGCCCTGTGCCTGGTGCTGGTGCTGCAGGCCCGCGGGCTCGGCGGCGCCTGGCAGCGGGCCTGCCTGCTGGTGCCCGGCCACCTCGGCGCGCTCGCCCTGGCGCTGGGCGCCGCCGCGCTCGGCGGCACCGCCGCCCGCCTGGCGGTGTTCGGGATGCTGCTGGCGGGCGCGCTGGCGCTGGCCGTGGCCGCGTGGGCGGTCCCCGGAAACCGGATGCTGCCGCACTGGGGGCGCGCCGGGGAGCTGCTGCACAGCGCCGCCGCGATCGTCCTGGTGATCCTCGTCCCGGCGAACCTGGGGCTGTTCGGGCTGCTGCGCGGGATCGGCGGATGAGCGCGGACGGCGGGAGGCGGCGATGAACACGCGGCGCGACCAGGTCCAGGCGCACGGCTTCCTGGTGGGCCGGCTGTCCACCGCGATGCTGGAGGCCGACCCGGACGCGACGGAGGCCCCGATGAACCGCACCCGCACGGGGGCGGCCATCGGCCTGGTGCTGGCCCTGCTGATCGGGGCCGGGTTCCTCGTCTTCGGGCTCATCTTCCCCGGCAACGCCACGTCGTGGCGCACCGAGGGCACGGTGGTCGCGGTCGAGGACGGCGGCGGACGGTACGTCTACTCCGACGGCGCCCTGTGGCCGGTGGCCAACCAGGCCTCGGCGCTGCTGCTGGGCGAGCCGGTGCAGGTGTCGGCCGCCTCCCTGGACGGCACCCCGGTCGCCTCGGCGATCGGCATCGGGGGCGCCCCCGACGCGGTGCCGCCCGCGCCCGCCGAGGACGGCGCCCCGTCGGCGTGGCGGGTGTGCGCGGTCCCGGTGGCCACCGGCGAGGACGAGGACCCGCGGGCGCTGACCGCGCTCACCGTCGGCGGCGGCGAGAGCGGCGGGGAGCGCCCCGTCCCCGGGGACCGGGCCGTGCTCGCCGCGGGCCCAGACGGCGCCCGCCACCTGCTCTGGCGCGGCGAGCGCCTGCCCGTGGACGCCGAGCACGGCGCCCTGGAGGCCCTCGGGTACGGGACCACCCCCGCCCACCCGGTGTCCGCGCGCTTCCTGTCCGCCCTTCCCGAAGGGCCCGAGCTGGCCGCCGAGCAGGTGGACGGCGCGGGCGGGGAAGGGCCGCGGATCGGCGGCGGGAAGCGCCGGATCGGCCAGGTGTTCACCGTCGGCGGCGGTGACGCCGACCAGTACTACGTGCTGGAGCGCGGCGGGCTGGTGCCCGCCGGCGAGGTGCGTGCCCGGCTGCTGCTGGCGGACCCGCGCACGGCCGCGGACGCCTACCCCGGCGGCGATCCGGAGGCGGTCCCGCTCGACGCCGCCGACGTGCGCCCCCACCTGGCGGACCGGGACCGCGACGACGGAGGCCTCCCCGGGGAGCCGCCCGCGCTCACCGAGACCGGAGGGGCGGCGCTGTGCGCGGTGGACCGGGGGAAGGGCCCCGGACTGGCCCTGCGCACCCCCTCCGCGATCACCGCCCGCGCCGCCGATCCCCCGCCCGGCGCCGCCCCCTCCTGCACCCCGCCCGACCTGATCGGGGTGCCGGCCGGGGAGGGCGGCCTGGTGCGCGCCTCCCGCGCCGGGGGCCGCGCCGACCGCGGCACCTACTACCTGGTGACCGACACCGGGGCCAAGTACCCCGTCCCGGACGCCGAATCCGCCGAGCGGCTCGGCCATCCGCCCGGAGGGGCGCGGGGCGTGCCCGCCGCCGTGCTGGACATGCTGCCCACCGGCCCCGAACTGAGCACCTCGGCGGCGGCGCGCCCCGCCGCCGACCCGGCGCCCCCGAAGGACCCGGACTGCCCGTCCGGCTGAGGGCGGACCCGCAGGACAACGCGACACGGTTGAGGAGGAACACCCGATGAGCGAACAGTTCGGCAGTACCGACCAGGCGATGCGCGCTGGCAAGGACGCGATGGAGACCGCGCACTCCACCTGCAACGGGATCTACACCCAGGTGGACGCCACCCGGGACATGCTCGGCGGCAACTGGCAGGGCGGCGCGGCCGCCCGCTACGACACCGCCCTGGTCAAGTGGCTGGAGGAGCTCCGGCTGATCACCAACGACATGAACGACATGATCGGCATCCTCGGCGGCACCGAGCGCAGCTTCCACGAGATGGAGGACGCCAACATGGTCACCGCCGACTGGGCCGCCCAGCTCAACCCGAACCAGCGCGACGCCGCCGGACGCTGAGGCCCCCTCCCCTCGGAAGGGACCCCCGCCCCCATGACCCCAGGGCCGCACGGCCCACCAGGAGAGGAGAGCCGACCGTGAGCTTCGACGGTTTCGAGATCAGGAAGTCGGGCGCGCAGACCGCCGGACTCGACCTGCGCCAGCAGACCGAGGTCATCGCCAACGCCATCGATGAGCTGGACCGGCGCGTGAAGCAGGTCAAGGACGGCTGGGTCGGCGAGGCCTCCGACCAGTACGACATCCGCATCGCCAACTGGCGCCAGAACGTCGAGGACATGCGCAACCTGCTCAACCAGGCGCAGGTGTCCCTGGACGACATCGTCGACCGGTACAACCGGGGCGACTTGCAGGAGGCCGGGAACTGGAGCCAGCGCCGCTGACGCCCCGTACGGGTGCGGGGCCCACGGCCCCGCACCCGCCCCCACCGGAACGGCCGGACCACCAGGCGGCAGGAGGCTGAGCGCATGCCGGAAGACAAGGACGACGGCGACACCGTCAAGGTCACCCTCGACTACCTGCGGGGGCTGCGCACCGACGACATCGACACGATGCGGGAGCGGTTCTCCGCGAAGAAGACCGAGTTCGACCAGTACTACGCCGGGGAGGCCGCCAAGACGCCCCGGTTCGGCAACCCGGCCCTGCTGCCGTCGGCCGGGGTCCTGGCCGACGAGGTCAAGCAGGCGCTGACCAAGGTCGAGGAGCTGTTCGACAAGTACGAGAAGGACCTGCTGGCCATCTCCAAGGGGATCGCCGACAGCGAGCTGGTCTTCGACGACCTCGAAGAGGACGCCGAGCTCACCGCGGAGCAGCTGAACCGGATCTTCGGCTCGTCCGCGCCCTCCGGCTCCGGCGGCGGCGCGTTCGGCGATTCGTCCGGCGGCTCCTCGGGCGGCGACGACGTCTCCTCCTCCACCGACCAGGACGGGGCCGGAGAGGAGGAGACCGACGAGGAGGGGACCGGAGAGGAGGGGACCGACGAGGACGAGAAGGACTGACCCCGGACACGCGCACCGCCCGGACCCGTCCGTTCCCGCCGGCGGCGCCGCCCGCCCGAGGCCCTGAACCGCCCGTACCGCAGGAGGAAGCGTGGACAACGAGAAGGAGCTCAACCCCACCGGGGGACAGGGGGCCACTCTGCCCAACGAGGGGGCGGCGTCCAGCGCGGAGCTGGACCACATCCTCAACGTCTTCGCCGACCCGGAGGGCGGGGGCTCCGTCCCGCCCATGGACAGCGCCCGGGTGATCTATGAGGCGGGGTGGATCGACCGGTACTTCTGGAACGAGGGCAACCCCTACTCCGCCGACGAGTGGTACGGCTTCTTCCTGGACGACCAGCTGTACGGCGACTACCACCAGGGGATCTCCGACACCTACTCCGGGATCTTCCTGAACCCGGAGATCCTGGACGGCGCCGACACCCTGTGGGGCACCTTCGAGAACAAGCTCAGGACCGTGGTCACCAAGGGCCTCGGGGACCCGAACCTCGGCAGCGAGTCCTATTACCACGCGGGCCTGAGCCGGATGGCGACCCGGCTGGAGGAGTACCAGACCTTCTTCCAGGAGGAGTACGACCGGCTCTGGACGCTGTACGAGAAGGTGAAGCCGGGCAACGACTCCTTCGAGGGGGCGACCGCCGCGGCTCTGGCGCGGCACCTCAAGACCAAGGCGCTGGAGCTCAAGGGCGTCGCCGACTACCTGGCCCCGGTGAAGGAGGCGGTGGAGAGCGCCGCCTCCGCGGCCGACCCCGCTTTCGCCGACCCCGTGGTGAAGGCCTACAACGACTGGGCGTCCGATTCCGGGCGCAGTCCGCGCCAGGTGGTGCGCACCTGGTGGGAGGAGAACCGGAACACGGTCACCAAGCAGGACGGGTTCGTCTACATCGGCGGCAAGCCCACCGACAGCCTTGAGACCTGGCGCGCCATCGAGCAGGAGATGAAGGACCTCTGGTGGTCCAAGATCGAGAACCTGCGGAACGCGGCGTCCGAGAACATCCCGGGGCTCTCGCAGAGCTACGCGAACGCTGCGGGCGACATCCTGCCGTACACGCCCATCACGACCGAGCAGTCCGGGAGCGGCGGGAGCGGCTCCGGTGACGGCTCCAAGGGGTCCGGGGACGGGTCCGGCGGCGGCTTCGACATCGACGAGTTCCTGGATGAGTACTTCGGCGGCGACTCGGGAGACGGGTCCGGTGACGGGTCCGGCGCCGACTCCGGTTCCGGTGAGGGCTCCGGCGGTTCCGGTGACGGGTCCGGTGCGGACTCCGGTTCGGGTGAGGGGGGCGGCGGCTCCGGTGAGGGCTCCGGCGGTTCCGGTGACGGGTCCGGTATCGACGATGACCTGTGGCGTCTCGTCGGCTCCGGTGACGGGTCCGGTGCCGATTCCGGCTGGGGTGAGGGGGGCGGCGCCGACTCCGGTTCCGGTGACGGCTCCGGCGGCTCCGGTTCCGGAGATGCCTCCGGAGGGTCTGGGCCCTTCCCGGACCGGGAGGACCGGACGGAGATCACGGGTGTGGCGTCTTCGGGCGACGGGGCCGACGGGGCGTCAGGGGACCTTGCGTCCGGCGGGACCGGGTTCATGCCGCCACCGGTCACCGGGTTGGGCGCGGGCGGCGGGGGCGGAGCGTCCGGCGGGTCGGGCGGGACCGGACGCGACCGAGGACGCGGATCCGGTGACCGGCCCGGAGGCGGCGCGGATTTCGTGACCTCGGAGAACCCGTGGGGGGACCGGAACAGGGAATCCGACCCCGCGCGCCTGGACCGGAAGTCGCTGGCCGCTTCCACGGACGGTGCCGACGCCGGCGGCGGCACGGTCGACCTGCCGCCGCCCCCGGAGCGGACGCAGGTGGAGACCGGCGGAGACGCCCCCGGCGGCCCAGAGGGCGCGCGAGCGGGAGAGGGCTCCTCCGGAGGCTCCTTCGATCTGGGGTCGTCGTCTGACGGTGGTCCGCTTCCGGGTGGGTCGGTGGATGTTCCTGATGTCGGGTCGGGTGGCTCGGGTGGTTCGTGGGATCTGGGGTCGTCGTCTGACGGTGGTCCGCTTCCGGGTGGGTCGGCCGATGTGCCTGACGCGGGCGGGTCCGAGGGTTCCGGTGGTTCGTGGGATCTGGGGTCGTCGTCTGATGGCGGTCCGCTTCCGGGTGGGTCGGTGGATGTTCCTGATGTCGGGTCGGGTGGCTCGG
>NZ_JAQFWP010000019.1 GCF_027706745.1 Nocardiopsis suaedae
CCTCCCCGCCGCGACCACGAATCTGATCGGGGTCCGATCAGCGGGAGCCGCGCGGCGGGGAGGGGTCCGGGGCGAACTCGGCGCGCAGTTCGCGGTGCAGGCCGATGCACGCCGCCACCAGCAGAGCCAGGAACGGCAGGGCGATGACCAGCGAGGCCGTCTGGATCGCCGACAGCCCGCCGGCCAGGAGCAGGACGGCCGCGGTCAGGGCGATCACCGCCCCCCACAGCACGACGAGCGGGCGGTGCGGGTGGAGCGCGCCGCGCTGGCACATCATCGCCAGCACCACCGACGCCGAATCGGCGCTGCTGACGAAGAACAGCGCGATCAGCACGATCACGGCGACCGAGGTGACCGCGGCCAGCGGCAGGTGGTCGAACATGGCGAACAGGGCGCCCTCCTCGCCGGAGGAGGCGAGCGCGTCGGAGAGCGGGGCCCCGCCCGAGAGCTGCATGCGGATGCCCGTCCCGCCCATGACCGCGAACCAGGCCAGGCTCAGCGCCGTGGGCACCACGAGCACGCCGACGATGAACTCGCGGATCGTGCGCCCGCGGGAGATGCGGGCGATGAAGGCGCCCACGAAGGGGGCCCACGACATCCACCAGGCCCAGTAGAAGACGGTCCACTCGGCCAGCCACTCATCGCCGCCGTAGACGCCGGTGCGCGAGGCCATCGGGACGATGTGCGCGGCGTACCCGCCGACCGTCTCGACGAGCGTCTGCAGGACGGGGATGCTCGGCCCGGCGACGAACACGAACGCGACCAGCAGCCCGGCCAGGGCGGCGTTGATCGTCGAGATGTGCTTGATCCCGCGGTGCAGGCCGGTCACCGCCGACAGCACGAACAGCACCATCAGCCCGGCGATGACCGAGATCGCCACCGCGGTGTTCTCGGGGACCCCGAAGGTCGAGGCCAGCCCGCTGTTGATCTGCAGCGCGCCCAGCCCCAGGGAGGTCGCCGCGCCGAAGGTGGTCAGGAAGACGACGAAGGCGTCGACGGCGCGGGAGGGCGCGCCGGAGGGCGGCCGGCCGGGCAGCACGATCGCGCTGAGCAGGTTGGGACGGCCCTTGCGGAACATCCCGTAGGCCAGCGCCAGGCCCACCAGGGCGTACAGCGACCACGGGTGCAGGCCCCAGTGGAAGACGGAGTACTCCATCGCCAGCCGCGAGGCCTCGGGGGAGTTCGGCGCGGCGGCGCCCAGAGGAGGCTCGGCCAGGTGGGACAGGGGCTCGGCGACGCCCCAGAACACCAGGCCGATGCCCATCCCCGAGGCGAACAGCATCGCCGTCCAGGAGGCCGTTCCGAACTCGGGGCGCTCGCCGTCCTCCCCCAGGCGGATGCCGCCGTAGCGGGAGAAGGCGAGGAAGAGGGCGAACACGACGAGCGCGGAGGCGACCAGCCCGTAGAGCCAGCCGGTCGAGTGGAGGACGCGGTCGAGGAGGCCTTGGGCGCCCGCCGCCAGGGAATCGGCATCGACCACGCCCCACACCACGAAGGCCAGGCACAGGGTCAGCGCGGTGCCGAGGACCACGGGGTCGATGCGATGGTCCGGCGGGGGTGCGGCGCGGTCGCGGCCGGTGGCGGCCGGGCTATGGAGCGGGGCGGATCGTTCTTTGCCGAGCATGGGGGGTTCCTTTCGCTCGCGAGCGGTGCGCGGGTCGAAGGCGCGCGGGTCGCCGGGGGCAGGGGCGAGCGGGCGGTGCGGCGGAGAATGCGCGCACCGCGGGAAGCGGGAAGGGGGCGGGCGGCCCCGGCGGAGGGTGTCGGACCCGGGGGCGCCCGCCCCGGCTCAGCCGCCGTATTCGGCGGCGGCGTCGATCAGCCAGTCGGCGAGGTAGCGGGCGAACGAGGCGCGGACGAAGATCCGGAAGCCCGGGGACCCGGCGTCGTGCCGCATCAGGATCGCGGCCGTGCGCGCGACGTCGGTCTGCGCGCACCGGTCGGAGGCGAACACCCGGGGGTGCAGGTCCAGCGCGCACCCCTTGTTCAGCACCTCCCGCGCCTTGGGGCCGGTCACCTCGACGACCGTGCGGTGGGCCGACACGTCCACCACGGCGCCGAACGCGCGGTCCAGGGCCGCCGTGAGCGTGTCCTGCAGCCCCTGCGCGGCGCCTTCCGGACCCACGAGCAGCCATTCGTCCGGGCCCAGGCCCAGCACCGTGACGCGCTCGGTGCGCGCCACCCCGCCGGGGCCCGGGAGCGCGGCGCCGAGCGCGGCCCCGATGCGCTCGGCCGCCGCGCCCCGGGGGTCCACGCGCAGCGTCACCTGGGCCAGGAAGGGCACCTCGGCGACGCGCACGGTCGAGGGGGACGAGGACGCGGCCAGGGCGTCGGCGCGCACGGCCAGCGGCGACGCGCCGTAGAGGTCAGCCGTCACGGCGTGCTCCCTCCTTGTCGTAGAACACGGGGTCGGTGATCTCGACCGGCACCAGCCGGTCGCCGACGTGCCCGTACACCGTCTGCCCGATGCGGTCCCGCCCGCCCTTGACCAGGGCCAGGGCGAACGGGGTGCCCAAGGCGGCACTGCGGTAGCTGGAGGTGACGTGGCCGAGCATCGGCACCGGGGGCTCGGGCAGCACCCGCGCCTCCACGATCTGGGTGCCCTCCGGGAGCACGCCCTCGCCCGCGGCCGGGATCAGGCCGACGAGCTGCTTGCGGTCGGTGCGGACGTTGTCCGGGCGGCTGAAGGAGCGGGCGCCGACGAAGTCCGCCTTCTTCTTGGACACCGCCCAGCCCATGCCCAGGTCCTGCGGGGTGACCGTGCCGTCGGTGTCCTGGCCGACGATGGGGAAGCCCTTCTCGGCGCGCAGCACGTGCATGGTCTCGGTGCCGTAGGGGGTGATGCCGAACGGCTCCCCGGCCGCGTACAGCGCCTCCCAGACCTGCCTGCCGTGCCACCACGGAACGTTGATCTCGAAGGCCAGCTCACCGGAGAAGCTGATCCGGCACACCCGGGCCCTGCGGCCCGCGATCGTCCCGTTGCGCCAGCTCATGAAGGGGAAGTCGGCGTTGTCCAGGTCGATCCCGGTGCACGCCCGCTCCAGCACCTCGCGCGAACGCGGCCCCGCCAGCGCGATGGTGGCCCACTGCTCGGTCACCGAGGTCAGGTGCACCCGCAGGTGCGTCCACTCGGTCTGCAGCCAGTCCTCAAGGTGCTCCAGCACCCCGGCCGCGCCCCCGCTGGTGGTGGAGAGCAGGTACCGGTTCTCCCCGGTGCGCATGACGGTCCCGTCGTCGAAGACCATCCCGTCGGCGGTGCACATCAGCCCGTACCGGATCCGGCCGAGCTTGAGCGTGCTCATCATGTTGGTGTAGACGAGGTCGAGGAACGCGGCGGCGTCCGGCCCCTGCACGTCGATCTTGCCGAGCGTGGACACGTCCTGCATGCCCACTCCGGTGCGCACCGCGCGGCACTCGCGCAGCACGGCCGCCTCCATGTCCTCGCCCGGCTGCGGGTAGTACCACGGGCGCTTCCACTGGCCCACGTTCTCGAAGGGCGCCCCCTGCGCGACGTGCCAGTCGTGCATCGCCGTCACCCGGATCGGGTCGTACAGGTCGCCCCGCTCCCGCCCGGCCAGCGCCGCGAAGGAGACGGGGCTGTAGGGCGCCCGGAAGGTGGTGGTGCCCACCTCGGACAGGTCGGCGCCCAGCAGCCCGGCGATGATGCCCGAGGACACCGTGCCCGAGGTCCGGCCCTGGTCGTGGCCGGTGCCGATGGTGGTGAAGCGCTTGATGTGCTCCACCGAGGTCAGCCCCGCCCCGACGGCCTTGCCGACGTCGGCGACCGTGGCGTCGCGCGCCAGGTCCACGAACTGGCGGCGGCCCGGCGCCTCGGGGTCGGGGTCGGGCACCCGCCACAGCGGGCGGCCCTTGGGCACCGGGTGCGGGTCGGTCTCGGGGCGGGGCGCCGCCGTGGCCTCCAGCCCGAGCCGGGAGGCCGCCTGCACCCCGGCCACCGCGCCGCTGGACAGGCACTGGGCCGTGGTGCGCAGCCCGGCCGCCGCCCCCGCCGGGTGGACGCCCGGGACGGAGCCGGAGGGCAGGAACGCCCCCGCCGCCTCGTCGTAGGCGAGGGGGCCGCGGGCCTGGGAGTACAGGTGCACCGCCGGGTTCCAGCCGCCGGAGACCAGCAGCAGGTCGCAGTCGTGGTGCTCCTCGGGGCCCAGGGCACCGGTGTCCGGGTCGAACGCGGCGAGGCGGGCGCCGGTGACGCGCTCCCCGCCGTCCGTGCCGACCACGGCGTGGCCGGTGCGCACCGGGATGCCCTGCTCGGCGCAGCGTTTGGCCCAGAACGGGGGCGCCTCCGGCCGCGCGTCGACGACCGCGGCGATCTCCACCCCGGCGCCGCTCAGGTCGAGCGCGGCCGGGTAGGCGCCGTCGTCGGTGGTGAACACGACCGCGCGCCGCCCGGGCAGGACCGCGTAGCGGTGCAGGTAGGTGCGGGCCGCCCCGGCCAGCATGGTGCCGGGGCGGTCGTTGTCGGCGAAGACCAGGGGCCGCTCGTGCGCCCCGGTCGCCAGCACCACCTCGTGGGCCCGGATGTGCCAGGTGCGCTGCCGGGTGAAGGCGTCTGGGCCCCGGTCCTCCACGGCGACCAGGTAGTTGGCGTCGTAGTGGCCGGTGACGGTGGTGCGCGGCAGCAGCCGCACCTCGGCGCGGCGGGCCAGCTCGGCCCGCGCCCGCTCCACCCACTCCATGGCCGGGGCGTGGTCGAGCAGCTCCCCGCTGCCGAGCAGGCCGCCGCCGAACTCGGTGTCGGCGTCGGCGACGACCACCCGGGCGCCGCTGCGGGCGGCGGCGAGCGCGGCGGACAGCCCGGCGGGCCCGGCGCCGACGACCAGCACGTCGCAGTGCTCGTGCACGGCGTCGTAGCGGGCGGGGTCGGGGTCGGGGGACAGGCGCCCCTGCCCGGGCAGGCCGGAGGCCTCCAGCCCGTCGCGCAGCTCCACCGTGGTGGCGGTGAGCATCGGCTCGGGGAAGGGCTTCTCGATCTGCACCAGGGCGTTGGGCTCCTCGGCGCCCGCGGACAGCACGCCGCGCGGGCGCCCGTAGCGGATGCCCGTGGCCACCTGGTGCACCCCCTGGGCCAGCAGCGCCGAGGCGAGCGTGTCCCCGGCGAAGCCCTGCAGGTCGCGGCCGTCGAAGCGGAACGCCACGGGGCGGTCGCGGTCGATCCGGCCGCCTTCGGCGAGCCTGAAGGGGCCGCTCATACCGCCACCGTCCTCTCCTGGTCCTCGTGCGCTCCGGTGTGGATCTCGTTGGTGGCGGTGTCCCGGCGGAGGTCGAACCAGCGGCGGCAGCCGGACCGGTGCATCCACCGCTCGGTGAACACGCCCTTGGGGTTGTCCCGGAAGAACAGGAACGCGGCCCACTCGGCGTCGGAGGCCGCGTACGGGTCCTTGGGGCAGGCCACTCCGGCCTGGCCGCCGTAGTGGAACTCGGTCTCGTTGCGCGGGCCGCACCACGGGCACGGGATCAGCATCATGCGTGGGCCTCCTTGGGAGGGTCGTGCGGAGGGACGGGGGACATCTAGTGCGCCACCCCGGCGGCCCCGTGCTCATCGATCAGGGCGCCGGTGGTGAACCGCTCCAGCCCGAAGGGGGCGTTGAGCGGGTGCGGCTCGTCGTTGGCGATGGTGTGGGCGAAGCACCAGCCCACCCCGGGGGTGGCCTTGAACCCGCCGGTGCCCCAGCCGCAGTTGACGTACAGGCCCTCGAAGGGGGTGCGCCCCATGACCGCCGAGGCGTCGGGGGTGACGTCGACGACCCCGCCCCAGGTGCGCACCACGTGGGCGCGGGCGAACATCGGGAACAGCTCCACGGCCGCGGCCAGCTCGCGCTCGATGGTGTGGAACGCCCCGCGCTGCCCGTAGGAGTTGTAGGCGTCGATGCCCGCGCCGAGGACCAGTTCGCCCTTGTGCGCCTGGCTGACGTACACGTGCACCGCGTTGGACATGACCACGGTCGGGTGGACCGGCTCCAGCAGCTCCGAGACCAGCGCCTGCAGCGGGTGGCTCTGCAGCGGCAGGCGCAGCCCCAGCGTGTCGGCCAGCACCGAGGTGTGCCCGGCGGCGGCCAGGGCGACCCGGCCCGCCCGGATCGGGCCGCGGGTGGTCTCGACCCCGATCACCCGGTCCCCGATCCGCTCGAAGCCGGTGACCTCGCACCCCTCGACCAGGTCCACGCCGAGCAGGTCCAGGGCGCGGGCGAAGCCCCAGGCGACGTGGTCGTGCTTGGCGATGCCCGCGCGCGGCTGCCAGGTCGCCCCCAGCACGGGGTAGCGCAGGTCGGGGGAGGTGTTCAGGATCGGGCAGGCCTCGGCGACCTGGTCGGTGTCGAGCCATTCGGCGTCGACGCCGTTGAGCCGGTTCGCGCCCACCCTGCGGACGCCGTCGCGCACCTCCTGCAGGGAGTGCGCCAGGTTCAGCACGCCCCGCTGGGAGAAGAGCAGCGGGTAGTCCAGTTCGTCCTCCAGCCCCTCCCAGAGCTTGAGCGCGTGCTCGTAGAGCCCGGCGCTCTCGTCCCAGAGGTAGTTGGAGCGGATGATCGTGGTGTTGCGGGCCATGTTCCCGCCGGCCAGCCAGCCGCGCTCCAGCACGGCGATGTTGGTGATGCCGTGGTTGACCGCCAGGTAGTAGGCGGTGGCCAGGCCGTGCCCGCCGCCGCCGACGATCACCACGTCGTAGGAGCTCTTGGGGTCGGCCGAGCGCCAGAGCCGGTCGGGGTGGTCGGGCAGGTCGGCGCCGGGCGTTCGCGGTGCCATCGGAGCCCTCCGTTCGTCCGGGGGGAGTAGAGAAGGTGCGGCGGCGGTGGCCGCGGGTCGCCGGCGACGTCGTCGTCCGCGATTCGTGAGGGCGGAGCGGGCGTCCGGGCCGGGGGCCGCTGCCACGCAACTGCCATGCAACTGAAATATCAGATGCCGTTCAGGCTAGCAGCGGGGCGGCCGAGGTCAAGGGGGTCCCGCGGGAGAAGCGGGGATGGAGCGGGACGGAGAACGGCGGATGAACCGATTCCCCGCAGGGGCTTGACCCCCGCTCCGGCCTCCGCGTACGTTGCCGTCCAGTTGATATATCAGTGTGCGTTCAGTCGTCGGGGACGGCCGGACGCGCGGTCCCGGCCCCGCCGCCGAGCCGCCCAGCCACCCACCCGCCCGCCCCGCGGCCGCGGCCGCCCCGGCGGGCGCCGCCCCGTGGTCATCACCCTCCGCCCCAAAGGAGATCCAGCATGGGTACGACCCCCCGAGTCGTGATCATCGGAGCCGGGATCGTCGGTGCCAACCTGGCCGATGAGCTGACCGAGCGCGGATGGGACCGGGTCACCGTCCTCGACCAGGGGCCCCTGCCGCTCACCGGGGGGTCCACCTCCCACGCGCCCGGCCTCGTCTACCAGACCGGCCCCTCCAAGACGATGACCGGCTTCGCCTCCTACACCGTCGACAAGTTCACCGGCCTGGAGGCCGACGGCGGCTGGTGCTTCAACCAGGTCGGCGGCCTGGAGATCGCGACCACCCCCGAACGCCTGGCCGACCTGCACCGCAAGGCCGGCTGGGCCGCCTCCTGGGGCGTGCCCGGCGAGGTCGTGGGCGCCGAGGAGTGCGCCAAGCTGCACCCCCTGCTCGACCCCGACCGGATCCTCGGCGGGTTCCACACCCCCACCGACGGCCTGGCCAAGGCCTCCCGCGTCGTGGAGGTGCTCGCCCGCCGCGCCGAGGCGCGCGGCGCCGTCTTCCAGGGCGGCACCCGCGTGGTGGGGATCCGGCAGAGCGGCGGCCGCGTCACCGGGGTGGAGACCCCGCAGGGCGAGGTCCCCGCCGACATCGTCGTGTGCTGCGCCGGGTTCTGGGGCCGCGAGGTCGGCGCCATGGCCGGGATGACGGTGCCCCTGCTGCCCATGGCCCACCAGTACGCGCGCACCGCACCGCTGCCCGAACTGGCCGGGCGCAACGACGAGCGGATCGAGGCGCGCCTGCCCATCCTGCGCCACCAGGACCGCGACCTGTACTTCCGCGAGCACGTCGACCGCCTGGGCATCGGCTCCTACGCCCACCGCCCGATCGCGGTCGGCCTGGACGAGCTGCCCCGCCTGGACACCCCCTCCGACGACGCCATGCCCTCGATGCTGGACTTCACCGGCGAGGACTTCGCCGAGTCCTGGGAGCACGGCCGCCGCCTGCTGCCCGCCCTGGAGCAGGCCCGCATCGAGGACGGGTTCAACGGGGTCTTCTCCTTCACCCCCGACGGCGGCCCCCTCATCGGGGAGTCGCCCGAGGTGGCCGGGTTCTGGATCGCCGAGGCCGTGTGGGTGACCCACTCGGCCGGCGTGGCCCGGTCCGTCGCCCAGCTCCTGGTCGAGGGCCGCAGCGAGCTCGACCTCCACGGCTGCAGCGTCCACCGGTTCGACGAGGTCGAGACCGCCGACGCCTACGTGGAGGAGACCTCCCGGCAGAACTTCATCGAGATCTATGACGTCAAGCACCCGCTCCAGCCCCGGTTCTCCCCCCGCGACCTGCGCACCAGCCCCTTCCACGCGCGGCAGAAGGAGCTCGGCGCGGTCTTCCTGGAGTCCCACGGCTGGGAGCGGCCCCACTGGTACGCGGCCAACGCGGCGCTGGCCAAGGACCTGCCCATGGACTGGCGGCCGCCCTCCCGCGACGCCTGGTCGGGCATGTTCCACGACGCCTCCGTCGTCGCGGTCGAGGCGTGGAAGACCCGCACCGCCGTGGCGATGTACGACATGACCTCTCTCAAGCGGCTGGAGGTCACCGGGCCCGGAGCGCTGGCCTACCTGAACCGTCTGACCACCGGGAAGATGGACAAGACCGTCGGCGCGGTCACCTACACCCTGATGCTCGACGACGCCGGGGGCGTGCGCAGCGACATCACCGTCGCGCGCCTGGACGAGCAGGAATTCCAGATCGGCGTCAACGGCAACATCGACCTGGACTACCTCCGGCGCGAACTCCCCGAGGACGGGAGCGTGCGGGTACGCGACATCACCGGCGGCACCTGCTGCATCGGCGTCTGGGGCCCACTGGCCCGGGACCTGGTCCAGCCGCTGAGCCGGGACGACTTCTCCCACGAGGGGCTGCGGTTCTTCCGCTGCATGCGCGCGCGCATCGCCGGGATCCCGGTCACCGCCATGCGCCTGTCCTACGTCGGCGAGCTGGGCTGGGAGATCTATACCAACGCCGAGTACGGGCAGCGGCTCTGGGACGTCCTCTTCGAGGCCGGACGGGACCTGGGCGTGGTGGCCGCCGGCCGGGCCGCCTTCAACAGCCTCCGGCTGGAGAAGGGGTACCGCGCCTGGGGTGCGGACATGACCACCGAGCACGACCCCTACGAGGCCGGGGTGGGCTTCGCCGTCCGCGCCGACAAGGGCCCCTTCATCGGGCGCGACGCGATCGCCGGGCGCGACGAGGGGTCGGTCGGGCGGCGCCTGACGTGCCTGACCGTCGACGACGGCCGCAGCGTGGTGCTCGGTTCCGAGCCGGTGCTCCTCGACGGGGCCCCCGCCGGATACGTCACCTCCGCGGCCTTCTCCCACACGCTCGGCACGCCCATCGCCTACGCGTGGCTGCCCGCGGAGGCCACGGTCGGCACGCCGGTGGAGATCCAGTACTTCGACCGGAGGGTGCGCGCCACCGTCGCCGCCGAACCCCTGGTCGACCCTGAGATGACGCGCATCCGCCGCTGACCCCGACCCCCCGCGCCGCCCCCGGCTTCGAACCCCTCACCGGGGGCGGCGCGGGGTCCATGGGCCCCCGTCGCCGGGCCGCCCGACGATCCCTCAGAGGAGGGAACATGAGCCTGTCCGTATTCGATCTGTTCAAAGTGGGCATCGGACCGTCCAGCTCGCACACGGTCGGGCCGATGCGCGCGGCCTACCTGTTCGCCACCCGGCTGCGCGGGGCCGGGACGCTGGCCCGCGTGGCCGGTGTCCGCTGCGAGCTGTTCGGCTCCCTCGGCGCGACCGGCCACGGCCACGGCAGCGTCAAGGCCGTGGTGCTCGGGCTGGCGGGGGAGCAGCCCCACCTCGTGGACCCCGTCGCGGCCGAGCCGGCGGTGCGGGCCGCGCGGGAGGAGGGCCGCCTCGTCCTCCTCGGGGAGCACAAGATCGCCTTCGCCGTCGACGACGACATCGTCCTGCACCGCAGGCGCAGGCTCGACTTCCACAGCAACGGGATGGTCTTCGAGGCCTTCGACGGCCAGGGGAACACCGTGGAGCGCCGGGAGTACTACTCGGTCGGCGGAGGGTTCGTCCTCGACGAGGACGAGGCGGGCCGCCCCGTGCTCGTGGAGGACGCGACCCCCGTGCCCCACCCCTTCCGCACCGGCGAGGAGCTGCTCGCCATCACGCGCCGCACGGGCCTGCCGGTCAGCGGCGTGATGATGGCCAACGAGCGCGTCCGCCGCACCGAGCGGGAGGTGCGGGAGGGCCTCCTGCACATCTGGTCGGTGATGCGCGAATGCGTCGACCGGGGGACGGGCGCCGAAGGCGTCCTGCCCGGAGGGCTCAGGGTCCGCCGCCGCGCCGGGGAGCTGCGCACGCGGCTGGAGGCGGGCGGCGGCGAGGGCGACGCGCTGGCCGCCCTGGAGTGGGTCACCCTGTTCGCCCTGGCCGTCAACGAGGAGAACGCCGCGGGTGGGCGGGTGGTGACCGCCCCGACCAACGGAGCGGCCGGGATCGTCCCGGCTGTCCTGCACTACGCCCAGGCGTTCCTGCCGGACTTCGGCGACGAGGAGGTGGTGCGCTTCCTGCTCACCGCCGGGGCGGTCGGGATCCTGTTCAAGGAGAACGCCTCGATCTCCGGGGCCGAGGTCGGCTGCCAGGGCGAGGTCGGCTCGGCCTGCTCCATGGCGGCGGCCGGCCTCGCCGAGGTCATCGGGGGCAGCCCTGAGCAGGTGGAGAACGCCGCCGAGATCGGCCTGGAACACAACCTGGGGCTCACCTGCGACCCGGTGGGCGGGCTCGTGCAGATCCCCTGCATCGAGCGCAACGCGGTGGCCTCGGTCAAGGCCATCACCGCCGCGCGGATGGCCGTCTACGGGGACGGCCGGCACCACGTCACCCTCGACAAGGCCATCACGACGATGCGCCAGACGGGGGCCGACATGAAGGACAAGTACAAGGAGACCGCCCGGGGCGGACTCGCTCTCAACGTCGTGGAATGCTGAGGAGCATGCGGTGGCCCGTTCGTTCGTCCTCACCCTGAGCTGCCCTGCGCGGACCGGAATCGTCCAGGCGGTCAGCTCCTACCTCTTCCAGCGCGGGTGCGACATCCGCGAATACCAGCAGTTCGACGACTCCGTCGGCGACCGCGTCTTCCTGCGCACGCAGGTCGCCTCGGACCGGGACGTCGACCTGGCCGAGCTCTCCTCCGGGTTCGAGCCGGTCGCCGCGGACTACGAGATGGACTTCTCGTTCTTCGGGGACCGCCCCGCGCGCGTCCTGGTGATGGCCTCCAAGGCCGGGCACTGCCTCAACGACCTGATCTACCGGTGGCGCGCCGGGAGCCTCGGGGCCGACATCGCCGCGGTGGTGTCCAACCACGAGGACCTGCGGCCCATGGCCCAGGCCGCGGACCTGCCCTTCGTCCACGTCCCCGTCACCCAGGAGAACAAGCCGGAGGCGGAGGCCCGCCTGCTGGAGCTCGTCGACTCCTACGGGGCCGACCTCGTCGTCCTCGCGCGCTACATGCAGATCCTGTCCGACCAGACCTGCAAGGCCCTGTACGGGCGGGCCATCAACATCCACCACTCCTTCCTGCCGGGCTTCAAGGGCGCCCGGCCCTACCACCAGGCCTACCGGCGCGGGGTCAAGCTGGTCGGCGCCACCGCGCACTACGTCACCCCCGACCTCGACGAGGGGCCGATCATCGAACAGGAGGTCATCCGCATCGACCACACCTACGACCCCGAGGCGCTGCAGACGGTGGGGCGGGACGCCGAGGCCCTGGCCCTGTCGCGGGCGGTGCGCTGGCACTGCGAGCGCCGCGTGCTGCTCAACGGCGACAGCACGGTCGTCTTCCGGTAGCGCCGTACCGCCACCGCCGCACCACCGCCCGTCCTCCCCGCCCCGGCCCGGTGCCGGGGCGGGGCCCATCTCCTTTTCTCCACCCCTCCCGCGTGAGGAGCACTTCCATGACCACCGGTGAAATCGCCCCCTCCAGCCAGGGCGAGGACCTTCCCGAGAGCCTGAAGGGAACACTTCCCGGCCGCTACTACACCGATCCGGCGATCTTCCGCGCGGAGCAGGCCGCGATCTTCGAGACGCAGTGGTTCTGCGCGGTGCTCGCGGCCGACCTGGACAAGCCCGGGCGGTTCGAGACCGTGCAGGTCGGCCGTGAGAGCGTGCTGGTGGCCCGCGGCCGGGACGGCGCGGTCAACGCCTACCTCAACGTGTGCCGCCACCGCGGCGCGCGGCTGTGCACCGAGGAGAGCGGCGAGGTGCGCCGGGCCTTCCAGTGCCCCTACCACGCCTGGACCTACTCCCTGGACGGCAAGCTCGTCTCGGCCCCCAACCTGACGTCGATGCCGGACGTGGACCGTGCCCGCTTCGGCCTGCACCGGGTGCACGTGCGCGAGTGGCTCGGGTACGTGTGGGTGTGCCTGGCCGACGAGCCGCCCTCGTTCGAGGAGACCGTCATCGGCGACGTCACCACCCGCCTGGGAACCCCCGACGCGATCGTGGGCTACCAGGTCGCCGACCTCAAGCTCGGGCGGCGCATCGAGTACGACGTGAAGGCGAACTGGAAGCAGATCGTCGAGAACTTCATGGAGTGCTACCACTGCGCGACGATCCACCCCGAGCTGACCGAGGTCCTGCCGGAGTTCGCCGACGGCCTGGCGGCCCAGTACTTCGTGGGCCACGGGGCCGAGTTCGGCCGGGACGTCGAGGGGTTCACCGTGGACGGGTCGGCCGGCCTCGAACGGATCCCGGGGGTGAACGAGGAGCAGGACCGGCGCTACTACGCCATCACGGTGCGCCCGACCGTCTTCATCAACCTCGTCCCCGACCACGTCATCTTCCACCGCATGTTCCCGCTCACCGCCGACCGCACCCTGGTCCGGTGCGACTGGCTGTACCTGCCCGAGGTCGTCGACTCCGGCGCCGACATCGACCGCTCGGTGGAGCTGTTCCACCGGGTCAACCAGCAGGACTTCGACGCCTGTGAGCGGTGCCAGCTCGCCATGGACTCCCGGTCCTACCGGGACGGCGGCGTGCTGGTGCCCAGTGAGCACCACATCGGCGAGTTCCACGACTGGGTGCGCGCGCACACCGGCTGACCTGGGAAGGCGGGGCCCCGCGTGCGCGCACGCGGGGCTTTCGGGCGTCACCTTCGTCTAGGGGGGGTTGGGTGGATCATGGCCGTAGCGAGCGGCGTCCAGGTGCGTTCATCGCGAGAACGCTGTGTTTCCCGAAAAGCAGGGGAGTCAGCCTGGGTGCGCTGTCGACCGATGAGGACGCAGCGAGGGGCGTGCCCGGGCGTCGCGCAGTAGGCCGTGATCCGCACAACACCCCCTAGTTCTCTTCGCGGTTCTCTTCGCGCGGGTACTCGAGGGGCACGCCGTCGGGGGACAGCGGGGGAGGGGCCAGCTCCGAGCTCGACGTCAGCGGCGCCGCGCCCTCCAGCGGCCGCCCGGCGTGCTCTTTGAGGAAGCAGGTGCTGACCAGGCCGATGACGCCGGCGGCGATCAGGTAGTAGCCGGGCCAGTCGAGGTCGCCGGTGGCGACGGTCGCGGCCTCGATCACCGTCGGCGCCGTGCCCGCGAACACCGACACCGACACGTTGAAGATGACCGCGAGGCCGCTGTAGCGGACCATCGTGGGCAGCAGGGCGGGCAGCGTCGAGGGGGACACCGCCGCGAAGCACACCAGCGCGGTCCCCATGATCGCCAGCCCCGCGATCTGGCCCATGAGGCCCTCGCGCAGCAGCCACACGGCCGGGAGGCCGAGCAGGACCAGGGTGGAGCTGGCCAGGATCAGGACGGGGCGGCGCCCGATCCGGTCACTGAGCCGCCCCACCGACCCGATGGCGCACATCATCAGCAGCATCGTGCCGACCTGCAGGGCCGTCACCGTCGTGCCGTCGGCGCCGCCCGCGCCGTGGCGCGGGAGGGTGCCCGACAGGTAGGCGGGGACGTGGTTGGTCAGCACGTAGTTGGTGACGTTCCAGGCGATGGTCACCCCGGCCGCCACCAGGGCCGCGGACCGGTAGTGGGCCGCGATGATCTGGACGGCGCGCCGGACCGACATCGTGGCCAGCGCCGGGGAGCGCTCCATGAGCTGGCGGAAGGCGGGGGTGTCCTCCAGCGACATGCGCAGGTACAGCCCGGTCAGCCCCAGGGGCAGGGCGAGCAGGAACGGCAGGCGCCAGCCCCAGGCGGCCAGGTCCTCGGCGGGCAGCAGCGCGATCACCGCCCCGGAGGCGGCCGCGCCCAGGGCGTAGCCCGCCAGCGTGGACAGCTCAAGGCGGCTGCCGAAGAACCCGCGCCGCCGGTCGGGCGCGTACTCGGCGATCAGGGTGAGCGCGCCGGTGTACTCGCCTCCGGCCGCGAAGCCCTGCAGCATCCGCATCAGCAGCACCAGCACCGGGGCGGCGACGCCGATGGTGCCGTGGCCGGGCACCAGGCCGAGCAGGACCGTGGCCGCGGCCATCAGCAGCATCGAGGCGGAGAGCACCCGGGTGCGGCCGAACCGGTCGCCGAGCCAGCCGAACACGAACCCGCCCAGCGGGCGCACGAGGAAGGCCGAGGCGAACGCGCCCAGGGCCAGGGCCGTGGTCCACCGGCCGGCGTCGGGGAAGAACACCCCGTTCAGCACGGCGACGGCCAGGTAGGAGTAGAGCCCGAAGTCGTACCAGGCGGCGAAGTTGCCGAGGGCGGCCGCGCCGACCGCCCTGCGGACGATGCGCTCCTCCTGCACGACGGGCGGCGTCAGGCCCCGGCGCGGCCGCCTCGGCTTGTCGGTCATGAGCCTCCTCGGTGCGGGTCCCGGTCCGCCCGAGGGGGAGCGGTGGGCCGGGGCCCAGAGGGCGAGGATTCGGGAGGTAAGTGTCGACGAGTGATATATCTCTGTTCAGCACGCGGCAACTTACGGCACCGCACCGCGGGGGTCAAGGCGCGGGGATCCGGTCCGGGCCGGGTGGGCCCCCCGGGGTGCCGGGGCGGAAACGAGAACGTCACGGACGTGTTCGAAATCGACCGTTGACGCGCGGTCCGGTGGAGCCGCATCCTGTGTGTTGCGCATCCCACCCCGGGTCTCGCAGTGTGCAACAGAGGCGAAAGGATCGTCGTCGCACCCGGCCGGGACCCTCCACCCGTCGGCCCACCGTTCCGGGTGCGCACCACGGCGCCGACCCCCCTGACCCCCTGGCCGTCGAAAGATGACCGTTGACGAGCGGCGGACCGGACCGCCCTGAGTGCGTTGCGTATTACGAAATGAGTTACTTCATATGCAACTTGGAGGCGAGATGATCTTCGTGGGCGAGCTGTCCGAACTCCCGCCCGGGGAATCGGTCCGCGTACAGGGAGAGGTGGCGATCGCGGTCTTCAACGCCGACGGCGAGCTCTACGCGATCGACGACACCTGCACCCACCAGGACGCGTCGCTGTCCGACGGATGGCTGGAGGGCTGCGCTGTGGAGTGCCCCCTGCACGCGGCCTGCTTCGACCTGCGGACCGGCCGCCCCAGCGGGCCGCCCGCCAAGGAGCCCGTCCGGACCCACCGGGTCGAGGTCCAGGACGGCCGGATCTACGTCCACGAGACGGCCCCCGTCGGCGCGGCCCCCGTCGCCGCCGAGGCGGCCGTGGGCGAGGTGGTCCGATGAGGACCGCCACCGTGGTCGGGGCCTCCCTGGCCGGACTGGCGAGCGCCCGCGCGCTGCGCGAGCACGGCTTCGACGGCCGCATCACCGTCATCGGCGAGGAGAAGCACGCCCCCTACGACCGCCCGCCGCTGTCCAAGGAGTTCCTGGCGGGCACGGTGTCCGAGGACGACATCCGCCTGACCGCGGACGACGAGGACCTCCAGGTGGACTGGGCCCTGGGCCGCACCGCCACGGCCCTGCGGCCGCGGGAGCGCACCGTGGTCCTCGACGACGGCAACCGCGTCGCCTCCGACGCGGTCGTTTTGGCGACCGGGGCGCGGGCGCGCACGCTCCCCGGCCCCCTCCCCGCAGGGGTCCACACCCTGCGCACCCTCGACGACGCCCTGGCCCTGCGGCGCGAACTGGTACCGGGGGCGCGACTGGTCGTCATCGGGGGCGGGTTCATCGGCGCCGAGGTCGCCTCGACCGCGGTCGGCCTGGGCTGCGAGGTGGACGTCGTCGAAGCGGGGGCGGTCCCGCTCCAGCGCGCGCTGGGGCCCGAGATCGGGGCGTTCTGCGCGCGGCTGCACGCGCGCAACGGCGTGCGCCTGCACTCCCACGCCCGCGTCGTGGAGATCGTGGGCCACTCCAGCGTGCAGGCCGTCCGGCTGGAGGACGGGCGGCTGCTCCCGGCCGACGCGGTGGTGGCGGGCATCGGCGCCGCCCCCAACACCGAGTGGCTCCACGGGTCGGGCGTCCAGGTCGACGACGGGGTCCGCACCGACGAGGCGGGGGCCACCAACGTGCCCGGGGTGGTCGCCGTCGGCGACTGCGCCAACAGCCACCGGGCCTACACCGGGGCGCCGCTGCGGCTGGAGCACTGGACCAACGCCCTGCAGCAGCCCGCGGCGGCCGCCGCGGGCCTGCTCGGCCGCGAGCACAGCGCGCCCGCCCACCACGCGGTCCCCTACTTCTGGTCCGACCAGTACGGCCACAAGATCCAGTTCGCGGGCCGCCGCACCGACGCGAGCTCGCTGCAGGTCGAGGAGGGCGACCCCGAGACGGGCGCCTTCCTGGCCCTCTACACCGACCGCGACGAGGAGGTCACCGGCGTCCTCGCCGTCGACCTCCCCCGCCCCTTCGGCGGGTGGCGCAGAAAACTGGCCAAGCGGATCTGACCGGGGCCCCGCCCGTCCGGGCGGGGCCCCGGCGCGCTCCTTCTAGGACGCACCGCCCCGGGCGCCGGGGGCGTCGGCCGCGATCCCCGCCCTCAGGCCGATCACGGCCGCCTCGCCCCTGGTCGCCACGCCCAGCTTCTTGAGCACCGCCGAGATGTGGAACTTCACCGTGCTCTCGGCCACGCCCAGGTCATGCGCGATGGCCCGGTTGCGCTTGCCCGCCGCCACCAGGGCCAGCACCTCCCGCTCCCGGCGGTTCAGGTCCGCCGGCAGCTTCTGCTCGGCCTGCGGCGCGGGCGGGGCGAGCGGAAGCCGGACGACGACCCGGTTGCCCCAGCCGGGCACCGACTCCACCTCCAGCCCGGCGTCGAGCGTGCGCGCCCGCCCCTCCAGCGTCCGCCGCAGACCGGCCGCGTCCAGCACGCCGCCGCCCTGGTCCCGCACGTCGACCACCAGGGTGGCGCTGTCGCACACCCAGGCCACCCGCAGCCGCTCCACATCGGACTGCGCCGTCAGGGCGACCGCGACGTCATGGGTGAGCGCCCGGGCCCCATAGGCGACCTCGCCGGGCAGGGGGCCGCCGCCGTCTCCCGGCGGCACGAACTCGGCCGCCACCTCCCGGTGCCGCAGCAGGGGGTCGACCTCCTGGCGCAGCCGCTGGAAGGCGGCGTCCGGCGCCTCCTCCGAAAGGTTCCGGTCGGCGTCCCGGCGCGCCCTCAGGGCCACCAGGGCCTTGGAGGCGGCGTCGGCCGCCGCGCCCCGGGCGCCGCGGTCGTCCAACCGGGCCGAGCGCAGGGTGCTGAGGATCCCGGTGAGCGCCGCCTCGTGCGCCGCCGTCAGCTCGGCGGTGGCCCGCGTGCGCTCGCTCGACGCGGCCCGCGACTCGGCCAGGTAGTCCGGGCTGGCCTGGGCCACCTGCTGGCGGATGGAGGTCGCCACGACGCCGAAGGCGGCCGCCAGCGCCGACGGGTCGGCCGGCTCGGCCCGGCGCCGCGGGAAGAGCACGAGCAGCGTGTCCTCGCGGTCCCGCACCGCCCACACCCAGCGCTGCGCACCGGCCAGCCGGGCGTGGCCGCTCGTGTGCTCCCCGAGCGCGACGGACGACTTCAGCGCTTCGAGCTCGGCGATGGTGACCCGCTCCACGATGTCGCGCTCGCCCGCCACCTTGCGGGGGCGGCCGGTGCACTCCAGCGTGTAGACCACCAGCGCCCGGTGGGGCCACCGCTCCGACAGCATCCGGGAGAACCGGCGCGCGATGTCGGCCAGTGGGCCCGCCACCACCTCGCGCAGCGCGTGCAGTTCGGCGACATCCCCCATGTCCGGGAAGTCTAGGCGCCCCCGCCTCCGGCGGGAACGGCGCGGCCCCGCCGAAGGGAGGGAAACTCCCCGCCTTCCGGCGGGCTCCCCGTCCGGGCCGCCCGGTCCTACCGTCGCGGTGAGTGCCGCGCGCCGCCGCGCGCGGCCGGTCGCAGCATCGGAGGAACACCAGGCATGCCACAGCAGGTACGCGGCGTCGTCGCCAGGAAGAAGGGCGCCCCCGTCGAGGTCGCCGACATCGTCGTCCCCGACCCGGGGCCGGGGGAGGCCGTGGTCGCCATCGCGGCCTGCGGGGTGTGCCACACCGACCTGACCTACCGGGAGGGCGGCATCAACGACGAGTTCCCCTTCCTGCTCGGCCACGAGGCGGCGGGCACGGTGGAGAGCGTCGGGGAGGGGGTCGAGGACGTGGCCCCCGGCGACTTCGTCGTGCTGAACTGGCGCGCGGTGTGCGGGAGCTGCCGCGCCTGCAAGCGCGGCCGCGCGCAGTACTGCTTCGACACCTTCAACGCCGCGCAGCCGATGACCCTGGCGGACGGGACCGAGCTGTCCCCGGCCCTGGGCATCGGCGCGTTCGCGGAGAAGACGCTCGTGCACGCCGGCCAGTGCACCAAGGTCGACCCGGCCGCGGACCCGGCCGTCGTCGGGCTGCTGGGGTGCGGGGTGATGGCCGGGCTCGGCGCGGCCGTCAACACCGGGGGCGTGGGCCGCGGCGACTCGGTCGCCGTCATCGGCTGCGGCGGCGTCGGCGACGCCGCGGTGGCCGGGGCGCGCCTGGCCGGGGCCGGGACCATCATCGCCGTGGACCGCGACGCCGGGAAGCTGGAGTGGGCCAAGGAGCTGGGCGCCACCCACACCGTCGACGCCTCCGCGGCCGACACGGTCGAGGAGGTGCGCGCCCTCACCGGGGGCTTCGGCGCCGACGTCGTCATCGACGCGGTCGGCCGCCCCGAGACCTTCGAGCAGGCCTTCTACGCCCGCGACCTGGCCGGGACCGTGGTGCTGGTGGGCGTGCCCACCCCCGAGATGCGCCTCGAACTGCCCTTCCTCGACGTCTTCGGGCGCGGCGGGGCGCTGAAGTCCTCCTGGTACGGCGACTGCCTGCCCGAGCGCGACTTCCCCATGCTGGTGGACCTGTACCGCCAGGGGCGCCTGCCGCTGGAGCGGTTCGTCACCGAGCGCATCGGCATCGAGGAGGTCGAGCAGGCCTTCCACACCATGCACGAGGGCGAAGTGCTGCGCTCGGTGGTGGTCCTGTGAGCGGCGCGCTGCGGATCGACCGCGTGGTCACCTCCGGCCTGTTCGAGCTCGACGGGGGCGCCTGGGAGGTCGACAACAACGTCTGGGTGGTCGGCGACGACGACGAGGCGGTGGTGATCGACGCCGCGCACGACGCCGAGCCCATCGTCAAGGCCGTCGGCGGGCGGGACGTGGCCGCGGTGGTGTGCACCCACGGGCACACCGACCACGTCACCGTCGCCCCGCGGCTGGGGCGGGAGCTGGACGCGCCGGTCCTGCTGCACTCCGGCGACGACGTGCTGTGGCGGATGAGCCACGAGGGCCGGTCCTACCGGCACCTCGACGACGGCCACCGCATCGGGGTCGCGGGCACCGAGCTGGTCGCGATCCACACGCCGGGCCACTCGCCGGGCTCGGTGTGCCTGCACCTGCCCGAGGCGGGGGCGCTGTTCTCCGGGGACACGCTGTTCTCCGGTGGGCCGGGGGCGACCGGGCGGTCCTACTCGGACTTCCCGACGATCATCGGCTCCATCCGCGAGCGCCTGTTCCGCTTGCCGGAGGAGACCCGCGTCCACACCGGCCACGGCGACGGCACCACGATCGGCTCGGAGGCGCCGCACCTGGCGGAGTGGATCGCCCGCGGCCACTGAGCCGGCCGCGGAGCCGGCTACTGAGCGGGCGTGTGCACCGGTCCCCCAGGGCCGGGGCCGGTGCACACGCCCTGTCCCGGTCCGGGGCCGTTCGGCCGGACCGGGCGCCCCCTCACCGGGGCGGCGGGAGTGACCGGAGTGACAGGGGACAGGCGCACCCGAATGTGCTAGTGTCACAGACGGGTTGCAGTCTGGATTTCGCTTGATCGCTTGATCGCCCGCGGAGTTTCGGCCAGCGGGCGTTTTTTCGTTCCGGAAAAGGGTTCGCGGCAGCCCCGGGCGCCGCAGCCCGCGGCGTCGGTTTCATTGCAGAAGGAACGAGGAGGCCGCCATGGCCACCGGAACCGTCAAGTGGTTCAACAGCGAAAAGGGCTACGGCTTCATCAGCCAGGATGAGGGCGGCCCGGACGTCTTCGTCCACTACTCCAGCATCGCCGGCTCCGGCTTCCGGAACCTTGAGGAGAACCAGCGCGTGGAGTTCGACATCGCGCAGGGCCCCAAGGGCCCGCAGGCCCAGGACGTCCAGGGCCTCTGAGGAGGACCGGCACGACGTGCCCGCCCCGCCGCCTCACCGGGCCCGGGGCGGAGGGCGGACGGCCCCCGCAGCCACCGGCTGCGGGGGCCGTCCCTTTTTCCCGGGCGGTGCGGGGGGCGCCCGGGAGGCCGGGCCGGAGGTCAGTCCCCTAACCCGATCCGCATGAAGGTGATCGAGTTCTGCGGGAACGTGTGGGTGAACGAGGAGTCCACGCCCTCGATGGTGGAGGTCTCGGGCGCCACGGGACGGTCCTCCGCCGTGTTCTCCGCGTCCGGGTCCGCGGCCAGCACCGTCAGCTCCGCGGTCGGCGCGACCTCGGCGCCGCCCAGGTCGATGGAGGTGCGCGCCTCCTCGCTCTGGGCGTTGACGACCTTCACGATGTACTCGCCGGTCTCCTCGTCGTGCGTGACGACCTGCCGGAACGGCTCGGGCGCGGGCGCGGTGAAGCTGTTCCACTCCTCGCCGTCCAGGTAGAGGGTGACGTCGCGCCCGCGCACCTCGATGCGGACGTCATAGGCGCGCCCGGCCTCGATGGTGGTCTCGTCGGAGACCACGGTGCTCTTCGCCCCTCCGGAGGCGTGCTCCACGGCGGACCGGGTGTTGCCCCAGCCGCCCAGGTTCCACCAGTAGTAGTCCTGGCTTCCCTGCACCCCGAAGCCGATGAGGAAGCCCTCGTCGCCTTCGCGCTTGGTGGCGGTGACCTCCATGTCGTAGTCGGTCCAGCCGGGGTCGCCCGCCATGACCATCGTGTTCTCGCCGGCCGTCTCGGTCTGGACGTACGCGCCGTCCTCCACGGCCCAGCTCCCGGCGTCGGTGATGTGCTCCCACCGGTCGGCGCCGCCGGAGAAGTCGTCGCTGAGCAGCGTCTCACCGCCGGCGGAGGTCACCTTCACGTCGTCGTACTCGGCGCTGGTGTTCCAGGTCGACAGGCCCACCGCCCCGGTGATCGGCCCGCTGGCGTCCGGGGTGCCCGAGGCGGTGCTGGGCACGACCGCGTCGCCGGTGTTCCGCGCGAACAGCCGCTGCACCTCGTAGTTGGCCGACCCCCAGCTCCGGGTGGTGTCGAACCAGATCATGTCGGGCGTCCACTGGGCGTCCCACTCGGCGGCCAGGAGCGGTGCGTAGGAGGCCATCTTCACCACGTCGGCGTTGCGCTCCAGCCCGGTCATGTAGGCGGCCTCGGCCAGGGCGTTGGAGAAGCGGTTGCCCTGGGAGGCGTACTCGCCCAGGTAGACGTCCGGACCCTCCCGGTCATAGGAGTCGTAGCGCTCGTTGTTGGACAGGAACCACTCGGGCGAGTTGTAGTAGTGCTCGTCGACCAGCTCCACGCCGTGCTCGCGGTTGAGCTCCCAGGCGCGCTCGAAGACGGTGCCGCCGGAGGCCGGGCCGGAGTTGCCGACCACCGTGATGTCCGGGTACTCGGCCTCGATCGCGTCGCGGAACTCCACGAACCGCTCGAAGAACTCCTCGGGCAGGTTCTCCTCGTTGCCGACCTGCACGTGCGTCAGGCCGAAGGGCTCGGGGTGCCCCATCTCGGCGCGCAGCCCGCCCCACTCGGAGTCGGCCGGGCCGTTGGCGAACTCGATCAGGTCGAGGGTGTCCTGGACGTGGCGCTCCAGCAGCTCGGGGTCGTCGGTGGCCTCGTTCTCGCCGCAGCCGGTGACCAGGGCGGGGACGACCGGGAGCGGCATGGCGCCCAGGTCCTCGGCGAACTGGAAGTACTCGTAGTACCCCAGGCCGTAGGACTGGTTGTAGCCCCAGAAATTGTGGTTGACGGCGCGCTCCTCGACCGGGCCGACGGTGTCCTTCCATTGGAAGGAGCGCTCGCGGGGCCAGTCGGGCGCCTCATAGGCCTCGTGGCTGCCGGTGTTGACCAGGCAGCCGCCGGGGAAGCGCACGAACCCGGGGTCGAGGCCGGCGATCTTCTCGGCGATGTCGGCGCGCAGGCCGTTCTCCCGGCCCTTGAACGTGTCGCGGGGGAAGAGCGAGACCATGTCCAGACTCAGCGAGCCGCCGCCGCTGCCGGTGACCGCCAGCCTGCCCGCGGTGCTGGACGAGTCGGCGGTGAGGGTCCCGGAGTACTGGGCCCACTCCCGGCCGCCCGCCTCCAGCTCCAGCGGCGCGGCGAGGGGGGCGCCCTGGGGGTCGGTGAGCCGCACGGTGAGCGGAGTCGTTCCGCTTCCGGCCGCCTTGGCCCAGACCGAGAAGTCGTACTCCGCGCCCTCCTCGACGGGGATGCCGGTGGAATAGCCGGTGTTGGCCACGCCGTATTCGCCGCCGTCGGCGGGCAGCGCCAGCCGGAGGTAATTGCGGTTGCGCTCATTGAGGCGGCCGTCGTCGCCGACGACTTCGGCGTTTCCGTCGGCGCCTCCGTCGGCGACCGCCTCCCACGAGGTCATCGGGGTGTAGTCCGCATTGTCGGCGGTGCTGTATTCGAACGACCGGTTCTGGACGAGTTCGGCGTACAGCCCGCCGTCGGCGGCGTGGTTGATGTCCTCCATGAAGATGCCGTACATGCCGTCGCCGATGTTCGGCCCGGTCGCCGCGGTGTCGACGTCGATGGTGTAGTCGGTCGCGGCGGACGCGGGCGCCGCCGCGGTCACGCACAGCGCGCAGGCGAGCAGTGCGCCGGTCGCGGCGGCCGTCACGGCCGTTCTCTTCCGGTGTGTCTTCGGTGGCACGTCTCCTCCGATGGGGATGCGCCTCCGGCGGTGGGAGGCGGAGCGGGAGAGGATCGAATGGGCCGGGAGAAGGGCGCCGGACCGGCGGAATGCAGGGGGGCCGCATTCCTCTTTCGGTGGTGCCGGGCGCCGTTCACCGGGGGATAGGGGGAAACGCCGACGGCGTTCTGCGCCAGGACCTCCTTGAGTGGAATGTTAGCGCTAACATTTCGATTCGGGAGGGTGGGTCCGGTCGGCCGGGGATATTTCCTCGAGGTTGCCGCCCGGCCGGAGGGGTGTCAAGGGGGCCGGGAGGGGCGGGTGCGCCGGAGGTGCGCCCGGGAGCGGATGGAACGTCTCAGAGCGGTAAACGTGTATTGACTGCCCGACTGTTAGCGCTAACAGTGGTGACGCACCTCACTCGCCGGACCCCGTGACGCCCCCACTCCCGATCCCCGCCCCGCTCCGGCGCACCTACGTCCCCCCGATTGTTAGCGCTAACACCCGGCCGTCCCGGCCGGTGGGCGCGGAAGGGCTCCCATGAACAAGGCACTCTCCACGACCGCCGCGGCCGTCGCGCTCACCGCCGCGGCGACCGCCTGCGGCTCGGGCGGCGGCCAAGGCGGCCAAGGCGGCGGCGACGACACCATCGTCCTCGGCTTCTCCCAGGTCGGCGCCGAGAGCGGCTGGCGCACCGCCAACACCGAGTCCATCAAGGCCGCCGCCGACGAGGCGGGCATCGAGCTGAAGTTCTCCGACGCCCAGCAGCAGCAGGAGAACCAGATCCAGGCCATCCGCAGCTTCATCCAGCAGGACGTCGACGTCATCGCCTTCTCGCCCGTCGTCGAGTCGGGCTGGGACACCGTCCTCGCCGAGGCGCGCACCGCCGGGATCCCCGTCGTGCTCACCGACCGCGCGGTCGAGACCGGCCAGGAGGACGTCTACGAGACCTTCCTCGGCTCCGACTTCGTCGAGGAGGGCCGCAACGCCGGGCGCTACGTGGTCGAGGAGTTCGCCGACTCCGACGAGGACGTGAACATCGTCGAGCTGCAGGGCACCACCGGCTCCGCGCCCGCCATCGACCGCAAGGAGGGCTTCGCCGAGATCATCGGCGAGGACGACAAGTTCGAGATCATCGCCTCCCAGGACGGCGACTTCACCCGGGCCGGCGGCCAGGAGGTCATGCAGGCCTTCCTCGGCTCCCACGACGACATCGACGTCCTCTACGCCCACAACGACGACATGGCGCTCGGCGCGATCGAGTCCATCGAGGCGGCCGGGCTCAAGCCCGGTGAGGACATCAAGATCGTCTCGGTGGACGGCATCAAGGCCGCCTTCCAGGCGATGGCCGAGGGGAAGATCAACCAGGTCGTCGAGTGCAACCCGCTGATCGGTCCGCAGTTGATGGACCTGGTGGAGAAGGTGCACGCGGGCGAGGAGGTCCCCGAGCGCGTCGAGGTGGAGGAGGGCGTCTTCGGCCAGGACCAGGCCGAGGAGGAGCTGCCGAACCGCCAGTACTGACCCGCCCGCCACCGACGCGAAGGAGGGGCCGTGGAGACCGCGGCCGGACCCGCTGTGCAGATGAGCGGGATCGTGAAGGACTTCCCCGGCGTCCGGGCCCTGGACGGCGCCGGGCTCCACCTCGAACCGGGGGAGGTGCACGCGCTGCTGGGTGAGAACGGGGCCGGGAAGTCGACCCTGATCAAGGTCCTGACCGGCGTGCACCGGCCCGACGCCGGAAGCATCGAGGTCGGGGGCCGCCCGGTCGCGGTCGACGGCCCACAGGACGCCGAGCGCCACGGGATCGCCACCGTCTACCAGGAGGTGAACCTGTGCCCGAACCTGTCGGTGGCCGAGAACGTGCTGCTGGGCCGCGAGCCGCGCGGCCGGTTCGGGATCTCCCCGCGGCGCATGAACCGGCGGGCGGCCGAGCTGGCCTCCGGCATGGGGCTCGACCTCGACGTCACCCGCGCCCTGGGCGAGTACCCCATCGCGGTCCAGCAGCTCGTCGCCATCCTGCGGGCGGTGGACCTCGACGCCCGGGTGCTGGTCCTGGACGAGCCCACCTCCAGCCTGGACCGCGACGAGGTGCGCATCCTGTTCGGCCTGGTGGAGCGGCTGCGCTCGCGCGGGGTGGCGATCCTGTTCGTCACCCACTTCCTCGACCAGGTCTACGAGCTGTGCGGCCGCATGACCGTGCTGCGCAACGGGCGCCCGGTCGGCACGTTCACCACCGACGAGCTGGACCAGCGCGGACTGGTCGGGCTCATGCTCGGTGAGCAGGCAGGGGAGCTGGACCGGGTGGAGGGGCGCGCCCACGAGGGCGCGCCGCCCCCGGACGAGCCCCCGCTGCTGCACGCGCGCGGGCTGGGGCGCGAGGGCGGCGTCGCCCCCTACGACCTGGACGTGGCGCCGGGGCAGATCGTCGGCCTGGCCGGCCTGCTGGGCTCCGGGCGGACCGAGGCCGTGCGGCTCCTCTTCGGGGCCGACCGCCCCGACAGCGGGAGCCTGGAGGTCGACGGGCGGCTGGTGTCGCTGCGCACGCCGCGCGCGCCCATCGCCGCGGGGCTGGCCTACTGCTCGGAGGACCGCAAGGCCGAGGGGCTGGTGGCCGACCTGTCGGTCGCCGACAACCTGCTGCTGGCCATGCAGGCCGCCCGCGGGTGGATGCGGCCGATGCCCCGCAAGGCGCGCGCGGAGCTGGTCGAACGCTACATCTCCGCGCTGCGTGTCAGGACCGCCTCGCCGGACACCCCCGTGGGCGCCCTCAGCGGCGGCAACCAGCAGAAGGTGCTGCTGGGCCGGTGGCTCATCATGCGGCCGCGGCTGCTCATCCTCGACGAGCCCACGCGCGGGATCGACGTCGGCGCCAAGGCGGAGGTGCAGCGCCTGGTGGCGGCCGAGGCCGAGGAGGGGACGGCGGTGCTGTTCGTCTCCTCCGAACTGGAGGAGGTGCTGCGGCTGAGCCACCGGGTGGTGGTCCTGCGGGACCGGCGGGTGGTCTCCGCCCTCGACAACGACGGCGGGCTGGACGTGGACGGCGTGCTCGCCGAGATCGCCGAAGGGGGTGCGCGGTGATGGCCGCGCAGACGCGGCGGCTCGCGTGGCCGCTCCTGGTGCTCGTCGGGCTGCTGGCCGCCAACGCGGTCGCCACCCCGGGCTTCTTCGCCGTCACCGTCAAGGGCGGGCGGCTGTACGGCAGCCTGGTCGACATCCTGCACTTCGGCGCGCCCCTGCTGCTGATCGCCCTGGGCATGACCGTGGTGATCGCGCTGCGCGGGATCGACCTGTCGGTGGGCGCCGTGGTGGCCGTCTCCGGCGCCGTGGCCTGCGAGATCATCGTCGCCGCGGGGGATCCCTCATCGCCGGGGGCGGTCGCCGGGGCGGTCGCGGCCGCCCTGGCGCTGTCGGCGCTGCTGGGGCTGTGGAACGGGTTCCTGGCGGCGGTGCTGCGCATCCAGCCGATCGTGGCGACCCTGATCCTCATGGTCGCGGGGCGGGGCCTGGCCCAGCTCATCACCGACGGCCAGATCACCACCGTGACCAGCGAGCCCTACCGGGGGATCGCGGCGGGCAGCCTGGCGGCGGTGCCCTACACCGTGCTCATGGCGGCGGTGACCGTGCTGGTCATGTGGGTGGCGCTGCGCCGCACCGCGCTGGGGCTGTTCGTCGAGGCCGTCGGCGGCAACGCCGAGGCGGCCCGGCTGGCGGGGATCCGCGCGACCGGGCTGTCGGTGGCGGCCTACGCCGTCTGCGGCCTGTGCGCCGGGCTCGCCGGGATCGTCATCAGCGCCAACACCGGCAGCGCCGACGGCAACAACGCGGGGCTGTGGATCGAGCTGGACGCGATCCTCGCCGTGGTGATCGGCGGGACGCTGCTGACCGGCGGCCGGTTCTCGATCGCCGGGACCGTGCTGGGCGCGGTCATCGTGCAGACCCTGTCCACGACGGTCTACACCATGGGGGTGCCGCCGGAGAGCGCCCTGGTGTTCAAGGCGGTCGTGGTGTTCGTGGTGTGCCTGCTGCAGTCGCCGCGGTTCCGCGCGCAGGTCGCGGCGCCGTTCCGGCGCGGCGGGCCGCCGGCACCGGCGGGGGGTGCGGGCGGCCCCGCGCCCGAGGAGGAGGACGGCACCATGCCCACTGCGACCGGCGACGGCCGGCCGGACCCCCGGGAGGTGCGGCGATGACGGGCCTTTCGACCCCGACCCCGGCCGCGTCCGCGGCGGCCCGTGTCCGCGCCCTGGTGGACGGGCGGCGCAGGTTCATCCCGGTGGCCGTGTCCGGCCTGGTGCTCGTGCTGCTGTTCGCGGTCGGCTCGGTGCGCTACACGGGGTTCGCCGAACCGCAGGTGATGCTGAACCTGCTGGTGAACAATTCCTTCCTCATCGTGCTGGCGGTGGGGGTGACGTTCGTGATCCTGGCGGGCGGCATCGACCTGTCGACGGGGTCGGTGCTGGCGCTGTCGGCGATGATCTGCGCGTGGCTGCTGCGCGAGGGCTGGCCCCCGCTGCTGGTGATCCCGGTCGCGCTGCTGGCCGGGGCCGCCATCGGCTTCCTGCAGGGGTGCATCATCCACTTCTACGGGGTGCAGCCCTTCATCGCCACGCTCGGCGGCATGTTCTTCGCCCGGGGGCTGTGCTACCTGATCAGCACGGAGTCGATCCCGATCACCGACCCGCTGTTCGGCACGCTCGCCCAGGCGCGGGTGCCGCTGCCGGGAGGGACGTCGCTGTCCCTGGGCGCGGTGGTGGCGCTGGCCGCGGCGGGTGCGGCGGCCTTCGTGCTGCACCGGACCCGGTTCGGGCGCAGCGTCTACGCGGTCGGCGGCAGCGAGTCCTCGGCGATGCTGATGGGCCTGCCGGTGGGCCGCGTGAAGATCGGGGTCTACACGGTCAGCGGGTTCTGCGCGGCACTGGGGGGCGTGCTCTACACGCTCTACATCGCCTCCGGGAACAGCCTGCACGGCCTGGGCATGGAGCTGGACGCGATCGCCGCCGTGGTGATCGGCGGAACGCTGCTCACGGGCGGCTTCGGCTACGTGCTGGGCAGCGTCGTGGGCGTGCTGACACTGGGCACGATCCAGACGATCCTGGTCTTCGAGGGCACCTTGAGCTCCTGGTGGACCAGGATCGTCGCGGGGGTGCTCCTGCTGGTGTTCATCCTGCTGCAGAGGGCCCTGGCCCCACGCACGGTGAAATGACCCCTGAGGACGTGGTGGCCGCCGGCGCCGGGGATCCGGGGTTGTGCTCCTTCGTCGGCGTCTGCCATCATCCGTCCATGACCGACATGAAAGGCGGCCCTGCCGCTCTCCGGTGACCGGGCGTCGTGGGGCTGAGAACCCCGACACCGAGTCCCTGTCCCTCCTTCGGCGCGCGGCCGCCATCCGAGACGAATGGCTGGCGCACGGCCTTTCCACGGAACCGGCCGACCGCCCCGCCGCCGAAGCCGCGATCTCCGCGCTGTACCGGCTCGTCGACCGCCCCCCGCCGCGGTTCGTCTGGGCCGACTCCCCCGGATCGGCCCTGTACCCCGGATCCCCGCTGCGCCGTGCGGAGCCCACGCTCGCCTACCTGAACGCGCCGGACGCCGTCAAAGGCGCCGACCCGCCGGTCCATGTCCGGCTCGCCGACCTGTGGAGCGGGATGCGCTCCCGGCTCGACCGCGCGGTCGCTCTCCGCCTGCGGACTCCGCAGGGAGCGCCGCGCCCGCCCGCGACCCTGCCGGCCGTCCCACCGGAGCGCGCCCTGCGCGACGGCGTCGGGATCGGGGCGATGATCGACGTCACCGTGCGCCACTCCCTGACGGTGTCCCTGCGCGACGCGGTGCGGGCGCCGCTGCTCACCGAGTTCGCCGCCTGCTCGCCGCGCCCGCTGGCCGACGCCTTCCGCGGCCAGCACGACGCCTTCCAGGTCGGCCCGTACGACGCCTGGAACAGGCTCGGCCTGGCCTCCTACCCCGCCTGGGCGCAAGGGCTCCTGGACCTGTGGTCGGCCACGGCCCGCTCCTGCGGCTGGTGGTGGCCGGGCGAGGAGGTGTGCGTGGTGGCCGAGCGGACGGCCGCGCTCCACAGCGAGCCGATGCCCGACGCCGTCCACGGCGAGGTGCGCCTCCACCACGACGGCGGGCCCGCCGTGCTCTACCGCGACGGCTGGGGCGCGCACGTCCTCAACGGGGCACGCGTCCCGGCGTGGGTGCTCACCAACCCCACCCCGGAGCGGATCGCGGCCGAGGCCAACGTGGAGGTGCGGCGCGCCGCCATCGAGCGCATCGGCTGGGACGCCTACATCGACGCCGCCGGGCTGTCCCTGGTCGCGGCCGCGCCCGACCCCGGAAACCCCGGCTCCGAGCTGCGGCTCTACGACATGCCGGAGTCCCCGGTGGCCGTGCCCGGCGCGCGGACCGGGCCGGGGCCGACCGGCCGGGTGCTGGTCGTGGTCAACGGCTCGCTCGAACGCGACGGCACACGGCGCCGGTACGGGCTGCCCGTCCCCGGCTCCCTCGACGACCCGGTCGACGCGGCCGGATGGACCTACGGCCTCTCGCGCGACGTCTACGCCCGACTGGCGCGCCGCACCTGACCCCCTGTCCACGGCGACGCGAACCGCCACCGAGCACACCCACAGGTGACCACCATGAGCACGGACACGCCCGCCACCGCCCCGACCCTCGCCGACCTCACCGCCCGCACCGGCCTCACCGTCCTGGACCACCTGGAGCGCGGGGCCGCGGTCCCCGTCCTCGACGGCCTCCAGGCCCAGGGCGACCTCCTCATCGTCCCGCTGCACCTCGTCGCCGACGAGGTGGCGCTGTCCGGGGGCGCCGCAGGCTCCGGACCGCGGTGGACACCGGTCCCGGCCGAGGGCCTCGAACTCCTGCGCAGCGCCGCCGGAGGCAACCCGCACACCCTGGCCGCCGCCCCCGGCACCTGCCGCTGGACCCCCGACGTCCACGACCGCCACCGCCTGGCGCTGGGCGTCCTGGCCGCCACGGCCCCCGCCTACCTGCTCCACCCCGAGCACGGCGGCAGCGGCCTGGCGCCCGGCACCTACGCGGTCCGCCGCCAGCGCGAGGCGGCCCTGCGGCACGCCTGGCGGGACGACCGGGCCCGCTGGTCGCCCGGAGAGTCCCGCCTGGTGGCCGACTGACCCGGCCCGTTCCCGCCCCCTGATCGGGCGCCCGCCCCCGGAGGACGGACCGGGGCGGGCGCCCCCCGCCGCCGACGGCCGTGTCCGGAAGCGGAAAGAGGGGCGGCCAGGCCGTCACCGGGCGTCTAGAGTCGATGGCGCACCAACGCGGCGCCGTCGGCGGCCACGGCCGCCGACAACCGAGGAGGGTCGAGGTGCCCGCTGCCCCCGTCGAGGCGGCACTGGTCGGGATCCGCTTCGCGCAGGCCCCGGGGTCGTTCGCCGGCACCGGCGTCCTGGTCACCGACACCACGGTGCTCACCTGTGCCCACGTCGTGTCCCGGGCCCTCGGCCGACCGGAGGCGTCCGCCCCGGACCCGCAGGACCGGCTGTCGCTGTCCTTCCCGCTGACCGGGGAGCCGGACGCCGCCGTCGACGCCGGGATCGCCCTCCTGCAGCCGCGCAACACCGGCGAGCCCGGCGACGTGGCCGTGCTCCGGCTGCCGCCGCCGCTCCCGCCCGGCGCGCACCCGGTCCCGCTCGTCGCCGTGGACGCCCCCTCCCGCACCGACGTGCTCGTCGGCGGCCTGCCCCTGGACCGCGGACTCGTCGCCTGGGCCCGCTGCCTCGTCCTGGCCCATGCCGCCCCCGGCCTGCTCCAGATCGAGGACCAGCGCACCCTGGGCATGCGGGTGCAGCCGGGGTTCAGCGGCGGCCCGCTCTGGTCCGAGGTGCACCAGGGCGTCGTGGGCATGGTGGCCATGGTCGACCCCGGCCCCGAACGGCGGACCAGCTTCGCCATCAGCGGCCGCGCGCTGTCCCGGGCCGCTGGGGAGGCGACGGGGGCCGGAACCGTGCCGCCCGCGCCCTACCGGGGGCTGCACGCCTTCGAGGAGGCCGACCGCGACCTGTTCTTCGGACGCGAGGAGCTGGCCCGCACCGTCGCGGCCGACCTGGCCCGACGCGGCCGCAACGTCCTGCTGGCCGGGCCGTCCGGCGCGGGCAAGTCGTCGCTGCTGCTGGCGGGCGTGCTGCCCGAGCTGGAGGAGGCGGACCGGGCGCGGTGCCTGGTGGTCCGCCCCGACGACCTCGCCCGCCGCGAGGAGGAGCTGGAGCGGGCCGCCGCCGGAGAGGGGCCCCACCGGTTCATCGTCGTGGACCAGGTGGAGGAGGCCGTGGAGGCGGAGGAGGCCGCAGGGGAGGCGGGCCGGGGGCTCCTCGCCCGGGTCGCCGCCGCGGCCCGCACCGCTACCGGTCCGCGCTGCCTGTTCGCCGTGCGCTCGGACCACCTGGACGCCGTCCGCGGGCGGCTCGGGATCGCCCCCGGGGACGGCCCCGTCGGCGCCGCCTGGCAGCCGCACGAGGTCCCCCGGATGAACGACGACCAGCTCCGCCGGGCCATCGAGGGGCCGCTGCCGCCGGGGGCCCACTTCGCCCCCGGGATGGTCCCGCGCCTCCTGGACGCCGCGCGGGGCGGGGACCCCGACACCCCGCCGCTGCCGCTGCTCCAGCTCACCCTGGCGCGCCTGTGGGACCGCAGGACCTCCGCCGGGGTGATCGGCCACGAGGCCTACGACGAGCTGCACGGGCTGAGCGGCGCCGTCGACGGCTACGCCGAGCGGATATGGGAGCGGCTCGGAGAGGAGGACCGGGGTGTGGCCCGCGGCCTGTTCCTGCGCATGGTGCGGGTGCTGCGCGAGGCCCCGCCGGTGGGGCGCTCGGTGCCCGTGGCGGACCTGGGGGAGGCCGAGGCCGACCTGGTCCGCAGGCCCGCCCTCGACGGGCTCGTCGCCGCGCACGGCCGGGGGGACCGCGCCGTCGTGCGTTTCACCCACGACGCGGTCATCGCCCATTGGAGCCGCCTGCGCGCCTGGGTCGAAGCGGACCGCGCCTTCCTCACCTGGCAGGACGAACTGCGCGGCGACGTCGAACGCTGGTCGCGGGCCGGGGAGGACACGTCGCTGCTGCTGCGCGGCCCGGCCCTGGCGCGGGGCCGGGAGGCCGCCCGCGACCGGCACCGCGACCTGGGACCGGCCGAGCTGCGCTACCTGGAGGCCTCCGCCGGCCAGGAGCGCAGGCGGCGCACCCGCAAGCGGCTGTGGACCGTGGGCCTGAGCGCCCTGCTCGCCGTCCTGCTCACCGTCGTGCTGGCCGCCGAGGCGTGGCGGCGCCAGGCGGGGGAGGGGGAGCGGGTGTCGGCCTCGCAGCAGATCGCGGCCCAGGTCAAGGAATCCTTCAGGCAGAGCGGGGCCACGCTCCTGCAAGCCGTGGCCGCCTACCGGACCGCCCCCACACAGGAGGCCGCCGAAGTCCTGTTCACCGCCTACATGCAGACCCGCCACCTGGACCGGCTGCTCAGCCCGCCGGGCCTGGAGTACGGGGCGGGCGACGGCGCCGCCCTGACCCGGGGGCTCGACCGGGTGGGGATGCGGTCGGGCGACCGCATGCTCCTGTGGCGGCGCACCGCCGAGGGGTACGTGGAGGAGGAGATCAGCGGCACCGCCGCGCTCGCCGGGACCCTGTCGGCCGACGGGTCCCGGACGGCCCTGCGGGTGCCCGGCGGCGTGCGGATCCACGACGCCGACGGCGGGCGCCTGGCCACCGTCCCCCTGGAGTCCGACGAGGAGGCGGGCTTCCTCTCGCTCTCGCCCCAGGGGACATACGCGGCGTTCTACGACGCGGCCGAAGCGGAGATCGCCGTCCATACCGCCGACAGGGCGGCCGAGGAGGTGCTCCGGCTCCCGGCCGGCACCGGCGGAGGGCGGCCCCCCTCCTTCGCGTTGTCCGAGCGGACGCTCTATGTGGAAGGCGGCGGCGACGGCCTCGGCCTCGAAGAGCCGCTCGGCGTCGATCTGGAGGACGGGAGCCGGACGGTTCTGGACGGTTCCTTCTTCAGTTCGTCCCTGCAGACCGGGCGCGTCGTCCGGTTCGCCCCCGGAGAACGCGAATCCGCGCTGCTGACCTGCCGGGAGACACCCGTGGAGGAATCGTTCGACGGGCCGCCCGAGAGCGACATCGCGGTGCACCGCCCCGCCGAGGCCGACACCGGTGACCGGTTCACCGCCCCAGTGGAATGCAGCGAGAGCATCGGTTTCGGCCTCGACGGCCGATACGCGGCGGCCTCCGGGCGCACATGGGACCGGTACTACCTCGACGTCGACGCGGGAGAGGTGATCGGCGGCGCCGCCCCGTACGGTCAGGGCACGCGCGTGGTGCCCGCGTCGGCCGGGTCGGGACTGCTGCGCACCGCCCACCTCGGCGGGGACTACGAGGGCGTCGGCATCGGCACCGTCGCCCCCGAGGGCCTGTCCGGCCGCCTCGACACGCTCGGGCTCACCGTCTCCGGCGGCGGCGACCTCGTGCTCACCCTGCGCAACCCCTTCCGGTACGAGGGTGGGCCCCCGCGCGGCGACGGCGTGGAGCTGTGGGACCGCGAGGGCGAACGGCTCGGCGCCGTCGACCTCCCCGACGCGGCCGCCGCGACGGCGCGTGACACGCACCTGGTGCTGGCGGGAAGGGAACGGGTCCAGGTGCACGAGACCCGGAGCCGCGCGCCCCTGTGGGGCGTGGACCTGCCCGGCTCCGACGAGCCCCAGGCCCTGGTGGCCGACGACGACGCGCACGTGCTGATCGTGGAGGACTCCGGGCGGGCGCGCGCCTACGCGCTGGAGGGCGGAGACCCGGTGGGACCGGCGTTCCCCCTCCCCCTGCCCGAGAGCGCGGGGCCCGGCGGCGCCCGCATGCCGCTGACGATGGACGAGATCCCCGGACGGCCGCTCGTCTACCGCGTCGTCGGCCCGGACGGCGCGTCCCTGCAGACCTGGGACGCCCGCACCGGTGAGCGCACCGGGACCGAGCCGCTGCCGACCGGGGGAGCGCTGGCCGCCTTCCACCACGACCCCGACGACGCGGGGCACGGTGTCGCCTACTCCTACGACGAGGACGACGGCTGGCAGGTGGAGCTGTGGCGACTCGACGGGAGGGCGCCCCGCAAGGAGGAGACCCTCGTCGGCGGGTTCGGGCTGTCGGCGGTCACCAGCGACCGGCCCGTCATCGCGGTCGTGGACGGCGACGTCCTGCGCACCTGGGACTACTCCGGCGAGGAACGGCGCACACTGCCGCTCCCGGCGAGCAGCGACAGCAGGGTCGTGGCCGTGCACGGGGAGGAGGGGCTGATGCTGACCCGGGGCGACCACGGCGGGGCCCAGATCTACTCCCTCGACCCGGAGGAGTGGATGCGGCACGTGTGCGCGGTGGCCGGGGACCGGGAGCTGACCGGGGCCGAGCGGAGCGGCATGCCGGCGGCGGCGGTCGCGGACGGGGTGTGCACCGGCGGGTGAGGCGGGACGGCGCTGCGGATCCGGCGATCGGGGACGGGGGAACCGAGGGAGAGGGGAGAGGAACGCATGGCCCGTTATCCGGACGTGCCGGTCGGCGGCGGGACGGTGCGCGTGGAGGTCGCCCCGCTGCCCGGCGACCTGATCCCCGCGGCGGGCGGGGACCATGCGCAGGTCGATCGGCTCTCGGAGTCCTTCGAGGCGGCGGTGGACCGCATCCGCCCGATGGCGGAGGCGATCACCGGGAGGCGCGCGGGGATGCGGGTGCGCCCGGACACGGTGACGGCGCGGTTCGGCATGGAGGTCTCCGCCGACGCCGGGGTCGTGGTGGCCCGCACCGCGGGGGGGGGAGGCCCAGATCACGGTGACCCTGACCTGGGAGAAGGAAGGCTGAGAGCGCGTCGGCCCGTCGGCGAGGGCCGGGCGGGGACGCGGCGGCGCCCCGCCCTCCAGGGGGCGCCGCGTCCCGCCCGGTGTGTTCCGCCCGAGAGCCTCAATCGGTCCGGTCGCCGACCTGGCCCGCCGGGGGCGGGCCGCCGAGGCCGGAGAGGAGTTCGCGCAGCAGGTCGGCCAGCAGCTCCCGGCGCTCGGGGGGCAGGTGGGCGACCAAGCGCTCCTCGGCCGTGAGCAGGTCGGCGACCACGCGGTCGAGCAGGGCGGACCCCGCGTCGGTCAGGGCGACGGCGCGCGCGTGGTAGCCGGATCCGCTCGTGGTCCGCTCGACCAGGCCCGCCTCGGACGCCCGGGCCACGCGCTGCGTGATCGCCCCGGGCGTCACCCGGCACGCCTCGGCGATGTCCCCGGGGCTCATCCGGTAGGGCGGCCCGGAGCGCCGGAGCGTGGAGAGCAGGTCCAGCGTCGCCGTGTCCACGCCCAGGTCGGCCAGGAGCCTCCGGCGCTCGTCGCCGAACACCTTGGCCGCCCACCAGACCCGGGTGATGATCCCGATCGACTCGACCGAGACGCCCGGCAGCTCGCGCCGCCAGGCGTCCTGGATGGCGTCGGCGCCGTCGCGCGGGGGCCCGGGCGGCCCGGCGGCCGGTTCAGCGGCCATTCTCGGCACCGCCGTTCACCTGGACGATCTGGGCGGTCACGTGCCCCGCGCCGGGCGAGGCGAGCCAGTGGACCGCCTCGGCGACGTCGCCGGGGGTCCCGGCCCGGCCGGTGCGGGTCTGCGCCACCAGCGCGGCGTGGCGCTCATCGTCCAGCGCGCCGCCGAAGAACTCGGTGCCGTCGATCAGGCCGGGGGCGACGGCGTTGACCGTGATGCCGCGCGGCCCCAGGTCGGCGGCCAGGTCGTAGATGTACGGGTGCAGGGCCGCCTTCATCGGTCCATAGGAGCCGCCGCCCGAGCCGCGGTAGGCCGCGATCGACGAGACGAACACGATGCGGGCGGAGGGGGTGAACAGGTCGCGCAGGGCCTCGGTCGGCAGCACCGACGTGAGGACGTTGGCGCGGAAGTCGCCCGCCCACCGGCGGGCCGTGTCCGTGAGGCCGTCGGCGGCGCCGTCGCCGGTCCCGACGTTGCCCCCGGCGTTGTTGACCAGGACGTCGACGGTGCCGAAGCGGTCGGCCAGTTCGGCGCGGACCCGCTCGGCCCCGGCGGGGTCGCCGAGGTCGGCGGGCAGCGCGGTGGCGCCGATCCCGTCGGCGGCCCGGCTCAGGACGTCGGCCCGGCGGCCGATGACCACCACCCGGTCCCCTCCGGCGGCGAAGCGGGCGGCGACCGCCCTCCCGATCCCGGTGCCGCCGCCGCTGACCACGACCGTGCGCGCCATGGGAGACCATCCTCTCGCTACGCTGACTTTAGGGCTAAATTTTAGAGCTAAAGTCACCGTAGCACTACTCCGGGGCGGCCGTTCCAACTTCTCGGCCCGAACTTTGTGCACATGCGCGAACGCCGACCGGCCCCCGGCCTGGCTACGGTGCCACCACCGGCACCGACGTCACCGAGGGAGTCCCGTGAAACTGCTCATCACCGGCATCACCACCCAGTCCTCCATCGCCTACGCCGTCGCGGAGGAGGCGATGAAGCAGGGGCACGAGGTCATCCTGTCCAACCCGCCCGGCCGCCAGCTCTCCATCCTGGAGCGCATCGCCAAGCGCCTGCCCGCCGAACCGGTCGACGTCCTGGGCCTGGACGTCACCGACCCGGACCAGGTCGACGCCGCCGCCAAGGCCGTCGCCGGGCACTGGGACCACCTCGACGGCCTCCTGCACTCCATCGCCTACGCCCCGGCCGAGGCCCTGGGCGGCAACTTCCTGGAGACCGGGTGGGACGACGTCGCCGAGGCCGTCCACGTCTCGGGCTACTCGCTCAAGGCCCTGGCCGTCGGATTCCGCGACCTCATGGCCGAGGCGCCCGACGGGGCCGGGGTGGTCTCCCTGACCTTCGACGCGAGCCGCGCGTGGCCCGTCTACGACTGGATGGGCAGCGCCAAGGCCGTCCTGGAGAACAGCACCAAGTACCTCGCCCGCGACCTGGGGCCGCAGAACATCCGCGTCAACGCCCTGGCGGCCGGGCCGATCAAGTCCCTCGCGGGCGGGTCGATCCCCGGCTTCGACCGGATCGCCGACCGGTGGGGCGAGTCGGCCCCCGTCGGGTGGGACACCTCCGACGCCACGGTCGTCGCCGGGCCCGCGCTCTTCCTGATGTCGCCCGCCGCGCGGGGCATCACCGGGACGACGCTGCACGTCGACGGCGGCCACCACGCCATGGGCGCCCCGGTCGCGGGCCTGTGACGCGGTCGGTGCCGTGACGGGCCGCCCCGTCGGCGGGGCGCTCTGCGCGCTGACGGCGAGGGCGGCCAGGCCGGACGTGGCCACCAGGCCCGCGACCGGGGCCTCTGAGGGCCGGGAACACGGCGAAGTGGTCCCCCGAGGATCGTCGCGTAGGCGGGCGCGACGGCCACGCTTTCTCGGGCGCCGAGCGGCCGACGTCCCCCGGAGGCCTCTCCCGGGGTTATTCCCGGCTGGTCCCGTTCGCGCGGCGCGTGCGTCAACGAGAGGTGCTCCCCGTGCGATCGGGCAGCAGCAGGGGAGGATCACCTATAGGAGGAGGTTGTTCGGGCGGTGCTCCCGACGCCTCGTTCGCCTTGAGGAGCCCGCCTAAGGAGTACTGTGACCGCGCCCTTGCTCTTCCTGGACGTGGATGGCCCCCTCAACCCCTATGCCGCCTCACGGGACGACCTCCACCGCGCCGGGTACCGCTCCCTCGGCCTGTCCGGTGTCCTGCTCCACCCCGGCCACGGGCGCGCCCTTCTCGACCTGCCCTACACCCTCGTCTGGGCCACCACCTGGGAGCACGCCGCGAACGACGTGCTCGCCCCGCTGTTCGGCCTGCCCCGCCTGCCGGTCGTGGAATGGCCCGACGCCGCGCCCGCCTACGGGGCGCTCTCCTTCAAGACGCCGACACTGGTGGACCGCGCCCGCGGGCGCCCCTTCGCCTGGGTCGACGACGACATCGACGACGCCGACCGGGCCTTCGTCGCCGACCACCACGACGCGCCCGCCCTGCTGCACCGCGTCGACCCCGCCGTCGGCCTGACCCCTGGCGACTTCGCGGCGCTGGCCTCCTGGGCGCCCGCGTCACTTCAGCAGTAGCGCGACGAGCTCGGCCCGCGTCTCGTCGCCGCCCTCCTCGGCCAGGGCCTCTTCGAGTGCCTGCGCGTAGCTCTCGCGTGCCTCTTCGACCTTCCGCCGCCCCAGGTCGGTGATCTGCGTGTACACGCCGCGCCGGTCATTGGAGCAGTGGTAGCGCTCGGTCAGGCCCGCCCGCTCCAGGCGGCCGACCATCCTGCTCAGGGAGCTCTGGCCGATGGGGATGGCCTCGGCCAGGAACTGCTGGCGCAGGTGGCCGTCGTCGTCGGAGTAGTGCAGCGCGGACAGCGCCGAGTACTCCGAGCACGTCAGCCCGTGCGGCTCCAGCGCGCGCTCCAGACGTTCCCGGACGCGCGCCTCGAACAGGCGCAGGCTGCGCCAGCGCGCCTCGAGCGGGGTCGGCTCCTCGATCCGGGGGTCGGCCGAAGAGGGGGAGGGCGCGCCCATGCCGGGACTCCTTGCTGTGGCGGACTTTGCGCCAGCATATCCAGCACGCGCGCAGGACCTCCATGCAAAGGACGTCACAGCGGTCATTTGAAATACAAAATACGTCTGTGCAACTATTGCGGCGACGTAGACCCCGGGATCTTGGCCCGGGGCCCCGCCCCAAGGAGTACGGATGCCCCTCGCCGTGTTCGCGCTGATGCTCGCCGCCTTCGGCATCGGCACCACCGAGTTCGTGATCATGGGTCTGCTGCCCGAGGTCGCCGACGACCTGTCGGTCACCCTCACCACCGCGGGCCTGCTCATCTCCGGCTACGCCCTCGGCGTCGTCGTCGGCGGCCCGCTCTTCACCGCCGCCGCCACCCGCATGCCCCGCAAGACGATGCTGCTCGTCCTGCTCGGTTTCTTCATCGCCGGGAACGCCCTGTCCGCCCTGGCCCCCGGGTACGGGACCCTCATGGCCGGGCGCGTCCTGGCGGCCGTCTGCCACGGCGCCTTCCTCGGCATCGGCTCGGTCGTCGCCGCCGACACCGTCGCCCCCGAGCGCCGCACCCGGGCGATCGCGATGGTCTTCACCGGTCTGACCGTCGCCAACGTCTTCGGCGCCCCCCTGGGCACCTGGATCGGCCAGGCCTTCGACTGGCGCGCCACCTTCTGGGCCATCGCCGCCCTGGGCGTGCTCAGCCTGATCGGCCTGGTCCTGCTGGTGCCGGCCGGGCAGGAGGGCGCACCCGCCCGCCTCCGCGACGAGCTGGCCGTCTTCGCCCGCGGCCAGGTGTGGCTGGCGCTGGCCACCGCCGGACTGAGCATCGGGGCCCTGTTCGCCGCCTTCAGCTACGTCGCGCCGCTGATGACCGGCGTCGCCGGGTTCTCCCCGGGCCTGCTGACGCCGCTGCTCATGCTCTTCGGCGCCGGGCTGGTGGCCGGGAACCTGGTCGGCGGGCGCCTCGCCGACCGCGCGCAGGTGCCCACCCTGCTGGTCGCCCAGGCCGCACTCGCCGCCGTCCTCGTGGCCTTCACCCTGACCGCGCAGTACCCCATGGCGGCCGCCGCGATGCTCGCCCTGGTGGGCGGCGCCGGGTTCGCCACCGTCCCCGGCTTCATGGCCCGGGTGATCGACAAGGCCGAGGGCGCCCCGGTGCTCGCCTCGGCCGTGGCCTCCTCGGCGGCCAACGCCGGGATCGCCGTCGGCTCCTCCCTCGCCGGACGGACCATCGACGCCGGACTCGGCCTCACCTCGCCGCTGCTCGTCGGCGCGGCCATGGCGGTGCTGGCCTTCGGCGTGACCGCGGCCTCAGGGGCTCTCGACCGGCGCCGTGCACCGGCGCTCTCCCGGCAGGAGTAGGCTCCCCCGCCGTGAACGGATCCTCCCCACCGACCGACCACCTGCGGGCGACCGCCGACGCCTACGACGGCCTCGCCGACCGCTACGCCGAGTTCGCCCGCGGGTCGCTTGCCTCCCTGCACCTGGACCGCGCGTTGATCGGCGCCTTCGCCGACCTGGTCCGCGGCGCCGGGCCCGTCCTGGAGCTCGGGAGCGGCTCGGGCGAGATCACCGGCCACCTGCGCGGCCTCGGCCTGGACGTGTCCGGCGTGGACCTGTCCCCGGCCCTGGTCGCCATCGCCCGCAAGGACCTGCCCGACGTGGAGTTCCGGGTGGGCTCCATGGGCGACCTGGACACGCCCGACGGCGCACTGGCCGGTGCCCTCTCCTGGTACTCGCTCATCCACCTGCCGCCGGAGGAGGTGCCCGCCTACCTCGCCGAGTTCCGCCGCGTGCTGGCGCCCGGCGGCCACCTCCTGCTCGCCTTCTTCGAGGCCGAGGGCGGACCGGTCGCCCCCTTCGACCACGCGGTCGCCACCGCCTACCGGTGGCCGGTCGACGCGATGGCAGCGGCGGCGGCCGGGGCCGGGTTCACCGAGGTCGGCCGGATGCTGCGGGAGCCCGTCACCGACGAGCGCTTCCAGGAGCGGTTCCGGCGCGGCCACCTCCTGATGCGCGCGGACGGGGAGGCCGGGTCCGACCGGTCCTCCTAGCCGATGCCGCGGCCGCCCCGGCGTCAGTGCGCCGCGGCGGCCGCGCTCCTCCTGCCGACGATGAACCAGCACAGCGCGCCCAGGAACGGCGCGCAGATGATGAACAGGGCCCAGACCACCTTCATCCCCGCGTCCAGCCGCGAGGTGAGGCTGCCGAAGAACGCGGCGACGATGAATGCGACGTAGGCCAGCAGGCCCACGGTGACGAGGGCGAGCAGGGCCGCACCCCCGACCTGGTCGGCGAAGAGCGCGGTGGTGGCGGCGGTGTGCACGAGCATGGCGCGGCATCCAATCCCTGGGGCGTTCCGGTCGCGATGACGGATTCAACGCTAGGGAGCGGCCACCGTCCGGCGCGTCGCTCTGCGGGACCAACCCGGTGTGCGACCGGAGTGGGGGGTGGGCGGTACCCCGCCTCCCTCGGCTGGTGGTCCCGGGGGTCAGGGGGCCAGCACGATGCGCCTGCGCTCCCCTCCCTTCGCCATCGCCCGGTGGGGTCCGCGTCGGCGCCCGCGTCCCACCCGGGTTCGGCGCGGTCGGTGAACGCGGTGCCGCGCGCCATGCGCTACTCGGAGCTCGCCCGCCGCCTACGACGCCCGCACGGACCGAACGGACCGATCCGGGCGCCCCGAAGATTCCCAAGAGCCCTTTACCTTCGCGTGAAAGGGGTTCGTCTAGCATTTCTCCATGACGTCCGAGTTGCGCACCCAACGGCTCCGCATCCGGGACTGGGCGCCCGACGACGCGCCCGCCGCGCTGCGGATATACGGGGTCGAGAAAGTGGCGGCCCGCCTCACTCCGGAGATGAGCACCGTCGGCGACGAAGAGGCCATGCGCTCGGTCCTGCAGGCCTGGATCGAGGCCCAGCCCAACCTGGTCACCCCGGCCGGGCGCTGGGCGGTCGTCCGCGAGTCCGACGGGGAGGTCATCGGCGGCCTGGCGCTGCGCCAGCTGCCGCCCTATGAAGAGGACTTCGAGCTGAGCTGGCACCTGCGCCCCGATGCCTGGGGGAGCGGGTACGCCAGCGAGGCGGCCCGCGCCCTCGCCGCGTGGGCGTTCGGGCAAGGGCTCGAGGAGCTGTTCGCCGTCGCCCGTCCCGACAACGAACGCGCTGCCGCCACCGCCCGCCGCATCGGCATGGAGTGGGTGGGCGAGACCGACAAGTACTACGACACCACTCTGCAGGTCTTCCGGATGCGTCCCTCAGACCTGGAAGGCGCGGTCCCCGCGGGTTTCACGGACAACTGACCGGGCGCGCGAGGGCGCGCGTCCCGGAGCGTAGGATCCGGTGGACCGGAGCGGCCGGAGCCTCCGGAGCGCCCACCACCGAGGAGCCGCATGGAACCGCGCGTGCGACCGGCGGAGAAGGCCGACATGGAGGCCGTCGCCGCCGTCTACGCCCACTACGTCACCGAGACCGTGGCCACCTTCGATGAACAGGCGCCTGACACCAGTGCCTGGCGGGCCCGCCTCCTCGACCTGCGGGAGCGCGGCCTGCCGTTCCTGGTGGCCGAGGCCGGGGGAGAGGTCGCCGGGTACGCCCTGGCGGCCCCCTGGAAGCCCAAGTCCGCCTACCGGTACACGGTGGAGGACTCCGTCTACCTCGCCCCGGGGCGCACCGGCGCCGGACTGGGCACCCTCCTGCTCGGCTCCCTGGTGGAGTCGTGCGCCGAGGCCGGGATCCGCAGCATCATCGCGGTCATCGCGGACACCCCCGACGGTGCCCAGGCCGCCGCGTCCATCGCGCTGCACGAGCGCTACGGCTTCTCGCACACCGGCCGCCTGGAGGGCGTGGGGTACAAGCACGGCGGCTGGCTCGACACCGTCCTGATGCAGCGCGCGCCGGGCTGACCGGGACGGCATGTCCTCATTCTGCGGCGCGGCGGGGATGAGCGTGCGCCGCGCGGGGTCCGCGGGCATCCTGGGCCGTAGGGGACCCAGGGGTCCGAAGAGGACAGGGCGAGCGAGGGAGGCCCGATGACCACCGCCACGGGAGAGCGCGACCTGACCCGTCTCATCTCCGGGATGCGTCCGGAGCTGCGGGAGGGCGAGTACGTCTTCACCCACGCCCCGGAGGTGCCGCCGGGGGTGCGCCCGGTCGCCACGGTGGCCGAGGACGAGGCCATCACCATCGTCTGCTCCCGCGCCGAGGCCGACGCCGCGGGCCTGTCTTACGACTACGTGGCCGCCTGGATCGAACTGAAGGTGCACTCGTCCCTGGAGGCCGTCGGGCTGACCGCCGCCGTCGCGGGGGCGCTGGGGCAGGAGGGGCTGTCCTGCAACGTGGTCGCGGGCTTCTTCCACGACCACCTGTTCATCCCCTACGACGAGCGCGAGCGGGCGGTGTCGGCGCTCGAAGGCCTCGCGGCGGGCGGCTGAGCCGGAGCCGGGCGCCGCTTGCCGTCGCCGGGGTGCTTCCCCGTTGCCGGGGCGAACCGGGCCAACGGCAGATCTACGCTATAAAGGCAAGGATCGGATTTGTCTTCCCGAAACGGCAAAAAGCGGTCAGTCGTCGGAGGAGTCCCCGGTCATCCGGGCGTACAGCGGCTCCAACGCGTCGAGCAGGGCGGCATCGCCGACCCCGTCACCGGGTCCGCCCTCCTCGTCCGGGTCGGCCGCGTACAGCGCGGGCTGCGGGCGCAGCGGTCTCGGCGGCTCCAGCACCGGTGTGTGCGTCCAGAACCGCTCAGGATCCTCGGGCAGGGGCGGCGGCTCCGCCCCGGGGCGCCGCTCATCGGCGAACGGGTCCCCGTCCTGCGCCTGCCCGCCCTCTGCCCGCCCGCGCCGCGCCTGCCCGGCGTGCCGCCGCAGCCCCGCCAGGAACTCGGCGCGCGGCAGCCCCAGCCACGTCGTCAGCAGGAACGGGTCCTTCGCCACCGCGTCCGACAGGGCCAGCAGCGTCGCCGCCGCGTGCTCGCACGGGTCGCCCCAGTTCGGGCACGAGCAGGTGAGGACCAGCTCGTCCAGCCCGCGCGGGAACAGCGACAGCCCCAGCACGTCGAAGACCCGGTCCACCTCGACCGGCAGCTCCCCGCCGAGCAGCCGCGCGCGGAACAGCGGCTGGCCCGCCAGCGCGCCCAGGACCCGCTCCCAGTCGCCGTCCTCCAGGGCCACGCGGATGACGCTCACCCGGTACGGGCGGGCCGTGCCGCCCCGGACCTGCGCGCGGACCTCGCCCGGCGCCACCTTCAGGCCCTCCACCGCGCCGCGCTCCGCGTACGCCTGCCCGCGCGCGAGGCGGCCGGGCCCGGTCCCGCTCTCCAGCGCGCCCATGAACCTGCGCGACCACCAGGAGGGCTCCGCACCCGCCGCGCTCACCGGGCCACCGCCTCGGGAGCCAGGCGCACCACCTCGCGCAGTTCATCGGTGGACAGCTCGGTCAGCCAGTCCTCCCCGGTGCCCACCACCCGCTCGGCCAGCGCCTTCTTGCGCTCGATCATCGCGTCGACCCGCTCCTCCAGGGTGCCCGTGCACACCAGCTTGCGCACCTGCACGTCGCGCCGCTGCCCGATGCGGAAGGCCCGGTCGGTCGCCTGGTCCTCCACCGCCGGGTTCCACCACCGGTCGATGTGCACCACGTGGTTGGCGGCGGTCAGCGTCAGCCCGGTTCCGGCCGCCTTGAGCGACAGCAGGAACACCATCGGCTCGCTCGCCTCCTGGAAGCGCCGCACCATCTCCTCCCGCCAGGGGCGCGGCGTGCCGCCGTGCAGCCACAGCACCGGCGCCCCCAGGCGCGCCGACAGGTAGGGGGCGAGCCGGTCGCCCAGGGCCGCGTACTGGGTGAAGCACAGGGCGCTGTCCCCCTCGGCGAGGGCCTCTTGCAGCACCGCCTCCAGCCGCTCCAGCTTGCCCGAGCGCCCCGCCAGGGCCGAGCCGTCTCCCAGGAACTGGGCGGGATGGTTGCAGATCTGCTTGAGCCGGGCCATCGTCGACAGCACCAGCCCCTTGCGCTGGATGCCGTCGGCCTCGTCCAGGCGGCGCGTCATCTCCTCCACCGCCGCCTTGTAGAGCGACGCCTGCTCCGGGGTGAGCGTGCACCAGGTGCGGAACTCGTTCTTGTCGGGCAGGTCCTGGATGATCGACCGGTCGGTCTTCAGGCGGCGCAGGATGAACGGGCCGGTCGCGCGCTTGAGGGCGTCGGCGGCGCGCTCGGACTCCTCGCCCTCGCCGCGCTCGATCCGCGCCGCCCCCCGCAGGAAGGCCGCGCGCGGCCCCAGAAGGCCCGGGTTGGCGAACTCCATGATCGACCACAGCTCGCCCAGGTCGTTCTCCACCGGGGTGCCGGTCAGCGCGATGCGGCAGTCGGCGTCCAGCCCGCGCACCGCCCGCGCCTGGTCGGTCGAGTGGTTCTTGATGGCCTGCGCCTCGTCGCACACCACCCGGTGCCAGGGCAGGGCCGCCAGCTCCCCGGCGTCCCGGGTGACGACGCCGTAGGTGGTCACGACCAGGTCGCACCCGCCCACCGTGCGCGCCAGCACGTTGCCGTGCGGGCGGCTGGGCCCGTGGTGGGCGTGCACCCGCAGCCCCGGCGCGAACCGGGCGGCCTCGCGCACCCAGTTGCCGACCAGCGACACCGGGCACACCAGCAGGGTGGGGCCGGGGGCGCCGCCCTCGGCCCGCTCCCCGGTGAGCACCGCCAGCAGCTGCACGGTCTTGCCCAGCCCCATGTCGTCGGCGAGCACCGCGCCCAGGCCCAGCCGCCCCAGGAAGCGCAGCCAGGCGGCGCCGCGCCGCTGGTAGGGCCGCAGCGCCCCGTCGAAGTCGGCGGGGGTGTCCATGGGCTCCAAGCGGGCCTCGGCCGCCCCGGCGAGCAGGTCGCCCAGGGGGCCGTCGGCCTCGACGCCGACCAGCGGCAGGGGGGCGCCGCCGCCGTCGGGGGCGGCGGCCGCGCGCAGCGCCTCGTCGCGGCGCATCCGCCCGGAGCCGCGGCGGCGCAGGAAGTCCAGCGCCGAGCGCAGGTGCGCCGGGTCGACCTCGACCCAGCGGCCGCGCAGCCGCACCAGGGGCTGCTTGAGGCGGGCGAGCTCCGCCAGCTCCTCCAGGTCGACCGGGGCGCCGCCGAGCACCGCTTCGAAGGAGAAGTCGACCAGGTCCGAGGGGCCGATGCCGCCGCCGCTGCCGGCCTGCTCGCCCTCGTGCACGGTCAGCTTCAGGCCCAGCCGGGAGCCGTCCATGCCGTCGGGCAGGACCACGGCGAACCCGGCGGCGTCCAGGCGGGGCGCGGCGTCGCGGATGAAGGCGTAGGCACCGCCGGTGCCGGTCTCCACGGCCGCGGGGGCCAGCTCCTCGAGGGCGTCCCGGATGGGTGGAAAGTGTCGGGCGGCGCGGCGCAGCTCCCGCAGGAGGCGGGTCTCCACGTCGTCGGGGAGCCAGGCGCCGCCCTCGCCCAGCCACACGTCCGACAGGGGGAGCTGCAGGCTGGGGTCGGCCTCCGAGCGCACCCAGAACTCCACCCGCCACCGCTCGGGCGCGCCCGGTTCGCGCTGTTCGGGGTCGGGCTCGACCAGGCGCAGGACCAGGCGGGCGCCGGAGGGGCGCTCGGCGGCCGCGTGCCGGTCGCGCAGGCGGGCGGCGAGGGCGGGCAGGTCGGTTCCGGCGGGGGCGTGCAGCGGTGCGGGGGCGGGGCGGGTGAGGGCGGCGGCCAGCAGGCGGCCGGTGGGGTGGCCGGCGGGGCGGGCGCCCTGGCTCCGGGCGCGCGCGGCCGTGTCGGTCAGGGCGCACAGGGCCGCGTGGACCGGGTCGGCGCCGTGTGTGGTGCCGTCGGCGGTGCCCAGTGCCCGCGCCGACGGCGGCAGGGCCGTGCGCAGCGCGCGCAGGTGTTCGGCGTCGGCGTCCTGGAGGACGGGGCGCCATACGGCCTGCGGCGGTTCGCCCACCAGGCGGGGCAGGACGCGGCCCGTGGCGGCCAGGCGCCGGGCGAAGCCGCGCACCGCCAGCAGATGGCGCAGCGCGGGGCCGAGGGCGAGGTCCCCGGCCGGGGCGGCGTCCAGGAGCGCCAGCGCGCGGTCGGCCCGGTTCCCGCGCAGCGCTGCGCAGGGCACGCGCCATTCGTGCAGGCGGGGCCGGTCCACCTCCGGCGCGTCCGGGAGGGGCCCCAGGGCGGGCGAGGGCAGCGGGTGCGCGGCCGAGCCGGGGAGGAGGACGCGGCGCTCCTCCGGTTCGCCCCGGTGGGCGCCGAGCCCGGTGAGCAGCGCGCTCAGGGCGTCGGCGGGCAGCGCGTAGGGATGCCGCGGCGGGGCCTGGGGGGCCGCCCCGTCCGCTCCGGTCGCGCGGACCGTGCGATCCGCCCCGCGCCCGCCGGTGCACGGCGGCAGCGCGGCGTCCTCCGCCCAGACGACCAGGCCGTCGGCCCCGTCCCAGGCCCCGTGCAGAACCCGCACGCTCCGCCCCCATCGGTCGCGCCTTTCACGATGACGCCCCCAGTATCGCGACCACCGGTGACGTTCTCGTACAGGCGGCGCCGGAGGGGCGCATCCGCCGGGCGCTAGGAGCCGATGTGGGCGCCGTGCTCGGTGGCGAACTCGTCACCGTTGTAGCGGTCCCAGTTGATCGACCAGGACATCAGCCCGCGCAGGCCCGGGTAGGTGCCGCGAGGAGCGTAGTCGGGGCAGCGCGCGCCGGTGGTCAGGCAGTCCCAGGCGGCCTGGACCTCGGGGGCGGCGGTGTGGCCGTTGCCCGCCAGCGGGCTCGCGGGCAGGCCGATGGCGACCTGTTCGGGGGCGAGGGGAGGGAAGACGGCGGTCTTGTCGCCCGCCACGGGGAACCCCTGCAGGACCATGTCGGCCATGGCCACGTGGAAGTCGGCCGAGCCCATGGTGTGGTAGCGGTCGTCCAGGCCGACGATGGGGCCGGAGTTGTAGTGCTGGACGTGCAGCAGCGTCAGGCGGTCGCGCAGGGCGTGGATGACGGGCAGGTAGGCCCCGGCTCGGGGGTCCGCCCCGCCCCAGGGGCCGCTGCCGTAGTGGGTGTAGCCGAGTTGGACGAAGAACGTCTCGGGCGCCATGGTCAGGACGAAGTCGGGGCCGTAGCGGTCGGAGAGTGCGCGCAGCGCGTCGATGAGGTTGACGATGACGGGGGTGGTGGGGGAGCGGAAGTCGGTGTCGCCGTCGTCCAGGTAGAGCGAGTGGCCCTCGAAGTCGACGTCGAGCCCGTCGAGGCCGTACTCGTCGATGATGGCCGAGGCCGACTCGACGAAGGCGTCGCGGGCGGCGGCGGTCTCCAGGGAGACCTGGCCGCGGGCGCCGCCGACCGAGAGCACCACCTTCTTGCCGCGCGCCTGGGCGTCGCGGATCTGGGTGATGAACTCGGCCTTGTCCGGGACGCCGGGGCACTCCTGCCGCGGGCACAGGGAGAACTCCAGCCGCCCGGAGGTGGGGGTGGTGGGCTCGGCGAAGGCGAGGTGGATGATGTCCCACTGGTCGGGCACGTCGGCCAGGTCCACCCATCCGGACCCGTTGGCGAAGCTGGTGTGCAGGTAACCGGCCATGACGCGGTCGGGCAGGGTGGAGGAGGCGGCGGGTGCGGCCGCTGCGGGTGCGGGCGCCGCTCCGGCGGCGGTTCCGGCCGCGGCGCAGACGAGGGCGGCGGTGGCGGCGACGGTGCGGGTCAGGGGGGTCACGCGGGCTCCTCGCGGGGGTGGGGGCGGGCGGGGGCCAAAATCTTAAGGAAACTTTCCTAATAGATGTGGCGAAGGTAACCCCCGCCCCCGGGGGCGTCAACACCCCCGCATGCCACAGGATCCCCCGCAACGGCGGCCGTTCCGTCCCATTAGGGTGACGCGGATGGACCCCAGGCAACGCTCGATCACCCTCCGCTGGGCGGTCCCCGCGGCGGTCCTCATCGCCGCCGCCGGACTGTTCACCGCCCCCTCCTTCTTCTACTCCGGCCTGCTGCCCATCGCCGCCGGGGCGCTCACGGCCGGCGCCGCCGCCACCGCGCTGCTGTGGTGGACGCTGCCCTCGGTGCGGAGCGCGCGCGGCGGCCCCGCCGTCTTCCTCCTCATCTGGGGCGCCTGCGTGCTCGCCGGAGCCGTCAGCGACGGGACCGCCCGCGTGGTGTCGGTCGAGCAGATGCAATCGGGGAGCGTCCCGGGCAGCGCGCACGGCGAGTCGTTCGGCTGGTTCGCCTATACGCCGCTGACGTCCTCAGACGGCCCTCCGGGCACCTATGAACAGATCAACCGGCAGATGACCGCGACGGGGCCCGGGATCTCGATGGTCGGCGGAGGCGTGTCGGTCGCGCCCGACTGGGGCGGAGTCGCCGCAGGCGTGGTGCTGGGATGGGCCGCAGGAGGGATCGGCGTCGTCGCCTACCGCAGGACCTCCCCGGCCGGCGCCTCCGAGCGCCCGGAGTGAAGGGGCCGGGCGCGGAGGCCGCCGTCCTCGGCCCTCGCGCCCGGCCCGCGGTCACCGGACCTTCCCGGCGACCTGTCCCCCTTCTATCCCGAGGAGGTGACAGGACAGGACCGCCCACTGGCGGGGGGTGACGAAGGCCACCACCGTTCCGCGTTCCACCCCGGCCGTGCGCAGGGCCGCGTCCACCCGCCGCGCCCGGTACAGGCGCCGCAGCGACGCGTCGAGCGAGCCCCCGACACCGGAGAACCCCGCCTCCACCAGCGCGCGGTAGTCGGCCAGGGCCGCTCCGGGCAGGAGCGGTTCAGGGCGCCGGACGATGCGCAGCACACCCGAGTCCACACGCGGAACGGGGTGGAACCGGTCGCGGCGCACGCGGTCGCCCAGCGCCCACTCGAACTGCGGCCACGTCAGCACGGTCAGCCTGCTCCAACGCCCGGAGGCTCCGGTGCGCTTGCGGGCGTACTCCCACTGGGTCAGCAGGGTCGCCGACCGCAGCGCGCGGGCGCGCAGGCACCAGTCGACGATGGCGGACGTGCGCGAGTAGGGGATGTTGCCCACGACCGAGAAGGGCCCGCGCGGCGCCGGGGCCGCGGTGAAGTCGGCAGGGCGCACCCGCACCCGCGGCGATGCGGCGAACCGCTCCGACAGGCGCCGTGCGAAGTACGGGTCGACCTCGTAGGCCGTCACCCGCCGGTTCCCGCGCGCCAGGTGGGAGGTGATCATGCCGTCCCCCGCGCCGGGTTCGAGCACCAGTCCGCCCTCGGGCAGGTCGGCGGCGCGCACGATGCGGCGGGCCACCGACGCGTCGGTGAGGAAGTTCTGGGACAGCGAGCGCCGCCGCGCCCCCGCCGCCTTGCGCCCCTTCGGGCCGTGCTCTCGGGACCGGCCGGGGCTCCTCTCGGCGGGGCGGCCGTCGCGGCCGGGTCCATGGATGTGCGCCATCGGGCGTCCGTTCCTGCCGCCGCACGATGCGGCGGCCGACAGGGGCGGGCGGCGCGGCGCCTCTCGCACGGGCCCGCGCCGCCCGCCCGCATGTACGTCGGGCAAGGCGGAACAGAGCCCCGGACCGGGGGCATGGCGGCGTGCAGGGATCCGCAGAGGGGGCGGGCCGGCGGTGGATCGCTCAGGCCCGCAGGGCGGCGCGGAGCAGAGCCCTGAACCGCCGGGCGGCAGCGGCCGGGCGGTTCAGCGGAGGCTCAGGTGGCGGCGCCGCGCGTCAGCGGCCGACGCCCGGAACCCGGTCCGGGGCGGCGGCGCGGTCGCGAACGTAGACGAACCCGGACCGCACCGCGGTCCGGCCGTCGAAAATCGCTTGGAAGGCTCCCATGATGCCCCGACCCTAGAAGCCTCAGCGCGCCTCCGGCAAAGGGTTTTCGGGACGGCGAAGAGGGCTTGTCGGCGCACCCGCCGCGTTCACGCGCCCGCCTGGGGGTACGGATCCCGTGCCCTCCCGATCAGCGGAGTGTGCCATGGGCGGAAAGCACGACCGTGCAAGCGGCGACGGCCACTTCCCCGGCCGGAAGATCCCCGATGACGACGATGGTCGGAAGGGCGGCGGCAAGCACGAGATGGACGACGACGAGTGACGCCTGACGACCTTCGCCCTTGGGCCGCCCCGACTCCGACCGGTTCGGGCCGACCGTGTCGTCCGCGGGCCAGCACGTATGGCTCGATGAACCGGGACGTCCGGCACTCGAAGGGGGAGGGGCGTTCTGGGGTGAAACGCTCACGCGGGGGTGGCGGAGGCGAGGTGCTCCCTTCCCCCGCACCCTTTTTAACCCCTGACCAGGCAGTGTTGGGGCCGCGGCGACCTGTCGGGGTGTAGGACGGAGAGCGGGTCCGGTCTGGGCCTTTCGGCCGTTGGAACGGGGGAGTGGAGCGCATGCGTGCGGTGCAGTACGTGGAGGTCGGCAAGGCGCCAGTGGTCAACGACGTCCCGGTGCCCGAACCGGGTCCGGGGCAGATCCTGCTCAAGGTCACCGCGGCGGGGGTGTGCCACTCCGACATCGCGGTGATGAGCTGGCCGGCCGACCGGTTCCCCTACCGCCTGCCCCTCACGCTCGGCCATGAGGGCGCGGGAACGGTCGCGGCGGTGGGAGACGGGGTCACCGCCGTTTCGGCGGGCGAGTCCGTCCTCGTCTACGGCCCCTGGGGGTGCGGGGTCTGCCGTGCGTGCGCGCGGGGCATGGAGAACTACTGCGAGCGTGCCGAGGCGCTGGGCATCTTCCCGCCGGGGCTGGGCGCGCCCGGGGCGCTCGCCGACTATGTCCTGATCGACGACCAGCGCCACCTCGTGCCCATCGGGGACCTGGACCCCGTCCAGACCGTGCCGCTCACCGACGCGGGCCTGACCCCGTACCACGCGATCAAGCGCGCCCAGCGCCACCTGTACCCGGGGGCCACGGCCGTCGTCATCGGCGTCGGAGGGCTGGGCCACGTGGCCGTGCAGCTCCTGCGCGCGATGACCGGCGCCACGGTCGTCGCCCTCGACGTGCGCCAGGAGAGCCTGGACCTTGCCCTGAAGGTCGGGGCGCACCACGCCCTGCCCTCGGACGGGGACGCCCCCGGCGCGGTGCGCGACCTGACCGGAGGCGAGGGGGCCGACGCGGTGTTCGACTTCGTCGGGGCCCAGCCGACCGTGGACCTGGCGGGCAAGGCCGCCGCGAAGGACGCCTCCGTGACCATCGTGGGCATCGGGGGAGGGGCGCTGCCGGTGGGCTTCGGCGCGCTCCCCTACGGGACCACGGTCAGCACCACGTACTGGGGCGGGCGCTCCGAGCTGATCGAGCTGATCGACCTGGCCCGCCAGGGGGCGGTCGGCGTACACGTCGAGCGCTACGGCCTGGAACAGGGGCCCGAGGTCTACGAGCGGATGCACGCCGGGCGCATCCAGGGGCGCGCCGTCGCCGTCCCCTGAGCGGGCCCTCAGTCCTCGCGGGCGACCGCGCCGACCTGGGGGACCCAGGCGGGGCCGGTGCCGCCCGCACTGACGTCGGGCCGCCACTGGGAACACGAGACGACCCCGGGCGGCAGGACGGTCAGTCCGTCCAGGAGCGCGGCGACCTGCTCAGGGGAGCGGCCCTTGATCGGCGGCGTGGCGTTGGCGTTCCAGAACTCCATCGCCTCGGTGTTGCCGCCTTCGCCCGAATGCACGACCGGGTGGCTCACGGCGACGTGGTCGCCGACGGCGCGGTCGCAGGCGTAGGAGTCCTTGCCGCCGAGCCAGTGGTTCCAGACGCGGGTGTAGTGCGCGACGGACGGGTCGATGCGCGGGCGCCCGGCGCCCGCTCCGTCCCGGGCGGGGTCCGGGCGGCCGTGCGGGGAGTGGGGGCGTTCACGGCGCACACCCTAATGGGGCACGGGTGGGCCCTCCCCGCTGCGGCGGCCGGAACCGGTCCCGGTTCCGGCCGCCCGTCCGCCGGCGGTCCGGGCGTCAGGGCGTCACGATCGGGAAGTCCGGGTCGGGCCGGTCCATCACCTGTTGCAGGCGCACCAGGACCGACCGGTCCCCGTCGAACGCGACGCCGTCGGCGCCCCCGCCGGTCAGCAGCGCGAGCAGGCGCGGCTTGGCGAGGGCGACCGCCAGGTCGGCGGGCGGCGCGCCCTCGGGCTCGGCGCGGTGGGTCAGCGCCCCGTTGGACAGGGTCATGCGGTAGCGCTCCCCGGTGTCGGTGATCGTCCAGGAGACGCTCAGGTCCTCGTCCCAGGCCTTGGGGCCGTTGACGCGCACGGCCATGGAGTCGAAGACCTGCTCGGCGCTGAGCCCCGCCGCCATGCCGCCGGAGAAGCCGAACGGGTTGGGGGTGACGCCCTCGCGCAGCTCCTTGGCGCCCGTCAGGTAGAAGTTGCGCCAGGTGCCGCTCTCCGCGCCCTCCCCGAGGCTCTGGTAGACCCCCGCCAGCGCGCTCTTGGCCCCGGCGTCGTCGGGGTCGGCGAAGACGGCGTGGTCGAGCAGGGTGGCGGCGAACCTGAGATCGCCCTTGGACGTGTAGTCGGCCGCCAGTTCGACGACCCGTGCCGTGCCGCCCATGCAGTCCACGTAGCGCCGGGCCTGCTCGGTCGGCGGGTGCTCCCACAGGTGCGCGGGGTTGCCGTCGAACCAGCCCATGTAGCGCTGGTAGACCGCCTTCACGTTGTGCGAGAGCGACCCGTAGTACCCGCGCGCGTGCCAGGCCGACGCCAGGGCCGGGGGCAGTTCGATCCGCTCGGCGATCTCGGGGCCGGTCATGCCCTGGTTGAGCATGCGCAGCGTCTGGTCGTGCATGTAGGCGTACAGGTCCCGCTGCTCGGACAGGTGGCGGGTGATGGCGCCGGTCCCCCAGGTGGGCCAGTGGTGCGAGGCGAAGGCGACGTCGGAGGCTCCGGCGAACAGGGTGATGGCCTCGTCCAGGTAGCGCGACCACACCCGGGCGTCGCGGACCAGTGCGCCCCGGAGCGTGAGGATGTTGTGCATGGTGTGCGAGGCGTTCTCGGCCATGCACAGCGCGCGCTTGCCGGGGAAGTGGAAGTTCATCTCCGCGGGCGCCTCGGTGCCCGGGGTGACCTGGAAGACGATGCGGACGCCGTCGACGGTCTCCTCCTGCCCGGTGCGGGTGACGTCGACGGTCGGCGGGACCAGGGACACCGAGCCGGTGGAGGCGGTCTGCCCGAGCCCGGTGCCGATCATGCCCTCGGGGCTCCGCTCCAGCGTCGCGCCGGTGTGGTACATGCCGCGCCGGGACATGGCGGTGCCCGCGTAGACGTTCTCGGCGATCGCGTGCTCGGTGAACCCCTCCGGTGCCAGGATCGGCACGCCGTCGGGGTTGCCGGGCGGGACGATCCCCTCCGCGCCGCCGAAGTGGTCGATGTGCGAGTGCGTGTAGACCATCCCGGTGACGGGCCGCTCGCCGCGGTGCTCCCGGTAGAGGGCGAGCGCGGCGGCCGCGGTCTCGTTGGAGACGAGGGGGTCGATGACGATGACGCCGGTGTCGCCCTCGACCAGGGTCATGTTGGACAGGTCCAGGCCGCGGACCTGGTAGATGCCGTCGGTGACCTCGTAGAGGCCCTGCTTGGCGCACAGCTGCGACTGCCTCCACAGGGACGGGTTCGCGCTCGAAGGGCACTCCCGGTCCAGGAACGAGGAGAAGACGTCGTTGTCCCAGACGGTGTTCCCTTGCCCGTCCTTGACGATTCCGGGGGTCAGGGCGGCGATGAACCCGCGGTCGGCGTTCTCGAAGTCGCCGCGGTCTCCGTAGTCGAGGTGAGTCATGGGGAATACATTCGCCCATGCCGGTCCGTAGTAAAACAGCAGGGGAGTAAAAACCGCCGGGGTTCTGCGTGCCAGGTCAGCGAATTAATCCGTATGCCACAGGGGTTCGGTGGGAATCGCCGGAAATCGGCGGGAGCTGCGCGTCCCCGCTGTAGTGAAGACCCGGCGGCGGCGACCGGAAGACGCGGGACCTCCACCATCAGGGTAGGTTCGGTCATCCATTCTTCAATGCAAGGGAACGGAGGGGGCGCCGTTCCGCGCCCCCTCGGCGGGTCCCTTCAGCGCGCGGCGTCCTCGGGAAACAGGAGCCGCGCGATGGCCCGTGTCCGGGCCTGTGGATCACCGGTGCGGACCGCGCCGGTGAGCACGAGGGTCGCATGTCCGTGGACCAGCGACCAGGCGGCGATGCGCGCGGTCTCCGCATCGCCCTCCTCCGGGCGGCGCCCGACGTACTCGGCCACGCCCGCGGCCAGGGCGTCGCCGGCCCTGGCCCGGGCGGCCGGGAGCTCCTCGTCGTCGGCGCGGTGAAGGGCGGGGTGGAACATCACCTCGAAATGCCCCGGGTGCTCCATGGCGAACCGGACGTAGGCGACCCCCATCTCGACGATCCCGCCGCCGCTGAGCCGTGCCCCGGTGACGGTGTCGGCGAGCAGGTCGTAGCCCTCGGCCGCGAGTGCGGTCAGCAGGCCGGCCTTGTCGCCGAAGTGGTGGGTCGGCGCGGCGTTGGAGACCCCTGCCCGGCGGGCGAGCTCGCGCAGGCTGATCGCGGCCGCCCCGGATTCGGCGACCGCGTCGGCGGCCGCGGCCATCAGGGTCCGGCGGAGGTCGCCGTGGTGGTAGGCCATGGCGGCCAGCCTAGCGCCGGTCTTGTCATTGACAAGACCGGCCGCGCCGTGGAATCTTGTCAATGGAAAGATTGAAGGCGGAGAGGAGAGCGCCATGGCGCCGCTGATCTTCCTGCTCGCGGGCACGGCGGCGGCGCTGGCGGCGGGCGGGGCCGGGGTGCGGGCGCTGCGCCCCTGGCCGGCGGCCGTGCGCTGCGGGCTGGCCCTGATGTTCACGGTGACCGGGCTGGCGCACTTCGTCGGGATGCGCGAGGAGCTGGTGGCGATGGTGCCGCCCGCACTGCCCGCCCCCGAGCTGCTCGTGACCGCGACCGGCGGGCTGGAGCTGATCGGCGCGGTCGCGCTGCTGTGGCCGCGGACGGCGCCGTGGTCGGCGGCGGGGCTCGCCGTGATGCTGGTCGTGATGTTCCCGGCCAACGTCCACCGGGCGGTCACGGAGCCAGGGCTCCCCTGGGACGACCGGCTGGTGCCGCGGACCCTGCTCCAAGCGGTCTTCCTCGCCGCCGCGCTCAGCGTGGTGGTGCACCGCGTCCGCACCCGCCGCGCCGTGCCGCAGGAGTAGGGCGGGCGCCGCCTCATGCGGGGGCGGGCCGGAGGCGTGCGGGGCGCGGCCGGATACTCGCCCACTTCCGCGCCCTTCTCACGGCGGAGCGGAACGGAGGGGGTGATCGGGCCCCGTCCCGCGGCCCGGGAGGAGGCGGGGGAGGGAGGTCTGTCGACGCCGACGCGCACGGTGTCGCACGTCCTGCCCGGGGGCACGGGTCGGGGCGACCGCCCGCGCGATTGAGATCTACAGGATAAAGGCGCGAGGAGCGGGTCCTCCTCGCTCCAGAAGAGACGACGGAGGTGCGGCTGCGCCGCACTCATCTTTCAGTCGGCGCTCCCCGCCGGCCGGCGGGGCCGCGCGGGCGCGCGGGGCCCGGGTCGGCCTGCGGATATTCTGGCGCGTGTGCTTAGGGAAGTTGCGGGGACGCGGTACGTCCTCCCGCTGAGGGAGGGCGGATCGCTCCCAGGGTTGGTCGAGGCCGACGACTTCGGCATGTACGTGGCCAAGTTCGTCGGGGCCGGGCAGGGACGCAAGGCACTGGTGGCCGAGGTGGTGGCCGGGGAGCTGGGCCGCCGTCTGGGGCTGCCCGTGCCCGAGCTGGTGCGCTTGCGGTTCGACGCCGTCATCGGCCGGGGCGAGCCGGACGAGGAGGTCCAGGAGCTCCTCAAGGCCAGCGGGGGCCTCAACCTGGGGATGGACTTCCTGCCGGGGGCGTTGGGCTTCGACCCGCTGGTCTATGAGACCGGGGCGGACTTCGCCGGGCGCGTGCTGTGGTTCGACGCCTTCACCGGCAACGTCGACCGCTCCTGGCGCAATCCCAACATGCTCGTCTGGCACGGCGAGCCGTATCTGATCGACCATGGAGCGACCCTGATCTTCCACCACAACTGGAAGGGCGCGGCCTCGGCGGTGAAGCGCCCCTACGACGCCTCCGACCACGTGCTCATCGGCGCCGCGCCGGACCTGGCCGCCGCCGACGCCGAGCTGGCGCCGCGCGTGACCGAGGGCCTGCTGCGCGATGTGGTGGGCCTGGTCCCCGAGGAGTGGCTGGTGGACGAGGCCGGGTTCGGGTCGGCCGGCGAGGTGCGCGAGGCCTACGTGGAGCACCTGCTGGCGCGCGCCTCCGAGCGTGTGTGGCTGCCGGAGGTGGGCCGGTGAGCGGCGGGCCGATGGTCTTCGAGTACGCGCTGGTGCGGGTGGTCCCGCGGCTGGAGCGCGGTGAGCAGGTCAATGCGGGCGTGATCGTCTACTGCAAGTCGGCCGGGTTCCTGGAGGCCCGGTGCGGCCTGGACGCCGACCGGCTGCGGGCGATCGACCCGGGGGTGGACGTCGAGGGCGTGCACCGGGCGCTGGAGGCGGTGCGGCGGGTGTGCCGGGGCGGTGCGGAGGCCGGTCCGGCGCGCACCGAGGCGCAGGGGGCGCGGTTCCGCTGGCTGACCGCGCCGCGCAGCACGATCGTGCAGCCGGGGCCGATCCACTCGGGGCTGACGAGCGACCCGGCGGCGGAGCTGGAGCGGCTGGCGGGCGCGCTGGTCGGCTGAGCGGTGGGCCCCCGGGAAGAGGGGCGCGGGGAGACCGGGTGGGCGCGGACGCGGGGCCCGTCCGCGCCCACTCCCTTTTTCGGCATTTGCTTAGTTAGGCTAGCTAAGTTTATGCTGGCCGGGTGCGACGGCACCACCCCGACCTGGCCCATCGGCTCGCCACGGCGCTGCGCGAGCTGGTCCTGCTGACCCGGCAGGCCACCGCCGACCAGAAGGTCTCCGCCCAGCAGCTCGGCGTCCTCGGGTCGCTGTCCGGCGGCCCGCGGCGGATGACCGCGCTCGCCCAGGAGCACGGTGTGCGCACGCCGACCATGACCGCGCACGTCTCCCGGCTGGAGAAGCTGGGCGCGGTCGAGCGCGGCCCCGACGCCGAGGACGCCCGCGCGGTCGCCGTGGGGCTCACCGGGCACGGGCGCGAGCTGCTGCGGGAGGGGCGCGCGGCGCGTGCGGCCTTCCTGGGCGCTCGGCTGGCTGAGCTCAGCGAACAGGAGCGCGCGGCCGTGGAGGCGGCGCTCCCGGCGCTGCGCAAGATCGCCGCCCCCAGGGACGGGGAGTAGGTCCTGCCGTCCGGATCCACCGGTTCCCCCGTCCGCCTACGGCGGACGCTTGATCGAGGAGGTCATAGGACGTCTATGTCCACTACGGATTTACCGCCCGCAGGCCGGTCCGTCCCCGCGCCCTCTGAGGGGGCGGGGACGGACCCGTGGCGCCAGCCGCTCTCGGTGTGGGCGACGGCGGGAGCCGCCGTCGTGGCGTTCATGGGCATCGGCCTGGTCGACCCGATCCTGCCGTCGATCGCCGAGGGGCTGGAGGCCTCGCCCAGCCAGGTGTCGCTGCTGTTCTCCAGCTACTTCCTGGTGACGGCCGTGGCGATGCTGGTGACCGGGTTCATCTCCAGCCGCATCGGCGGCAAGGCGACGCTGCTGCTCGGGCTGGCCCTGGTGGTGGTGTTCGCCGCGCTGTCGGGCGCCTCGGGGTCGGTCGGCGAGCTGATCGGGTTCCGCGCGGGCTGGGGCCTGGGCAACGCGCTGTTCGTGGCAACCGCGCTGTCGGTGATCGTCGGGGCCGCGGTGGGCGGCATGGAGTCGGCGATCGTGCTGTACGAGGCGGCGCTGGGCGTGGGCATCGCGTCGGGCCCGCTGGTGGGCGCGGTGCTGGGCGACTGGCACTGGAGGGCACCGTTCTTCGGCACGGCGGTGCTGATGGCGGTGGGCTTCATCCTGATCACCACGCTGCTCAAGGCGCCGCCCAGGCCGGCCCAGAAGACGCGGCTGGGCGACCCGCTGCGCGCGCTGGCGCACGGCGGGCTGTCCACAACGGCGACTACGGCGCTTTTCTACAACTTCGCCTTCTTCACGGTGCTGGCGTTCACGCCGTTCGTGCTGGGGATGTCGCCCTACGGGATCGGCGCGGTGTTCTTCTCCTGGGGCGTGCTGGTGGCGGTGTCCTCGGTGGTGGTGGCGCCGCGCCTGCAGCACCGGCTGGGGTCGGTGCGCACCCTGCACGTGGCGCTGGGGCTGCTGCTGGTGCTCCAGGCCGCGATCGCGGTCTCGGCGGGGCTGGACGCCCGCGCGGGCGTGGTGGCGGCCGTGGTGCTGACCGGTGTGCCGATCGGCATGAACAACACGGTGTTCACCGAGGCGGCGATGGAGGTCTCCGACGCGCCCCGGCCGGTGGCCTCGGCCGGGTACAACTTCGTGCGCTGGATGGGCGGCGCGCTGGCGCCGTTCGTGGCCACGAAGCTGGGCGAGGAGGTCAGCCCGGTGCTGCCCTATGTGGTGGGGGCGGCGTGCTGCCTGGTGGCCATGGGGGTGCTGGTGCTGCGCAGGCACCACTTGGGGGCGCTCACGGCCTGAGCGCCCGCGAAACAGTTTCTTCGGCGCCCCGCGAAGGGGCCGCGCGCGCAGGGGAGCCCAGGTCGGGAGGCCGACCGGGGCTCCCCTCGCCGTCTCCGGGGGCCGAGTGGGGCGTAAATCACTTCGTCGGGGGATGGGATGTATGCGTGAATGTGTTGTCGGGAGAGTCGGCGCCCCGTGACGGGGCGCCGTTCTTTGCGCCCCGCCCGCCCGCCGTCGAAAGGAGCCCCCGGCGTGTCCCCAGCGTCATCGCCCTCCGCCCCGCCGCCCACCGCAGGCCCGGAACCGGCTCCCGGCACGGGGCCCGGAAAGGGGCGCCGCCGCACGGCGGTGCTGGTCCTGGTCCTGGCCACGCTCACCGCGACCGGGCCGCTGGCGACCGACCTCTACCTCCCGGCGTTCCCGGTGATCGCCGAGGACCTGGGCTCCACCGAGGCCCAGATCCAGCTCACGCTGACCGCGATCATGCTCGGCATGGCCGTGGGCCAGCTCGTGATCGGCCCGCTCAGCGACTCCCTGGGGCGGCGGCGCCCGCTGCTGGTGGGCGTGGCCGTGTTCGCCCTGGCGTCGCTGGCGTGCATGGTGGTGCCCTCGGCGGGGGTCTTCGCCGGGCTGCGCTTCGTGCAGGGGGTGGCGGGCGCCGCGGGCGCGGTGATCTCCCGCGCGGTGGTGCGCGACATGTTCGAGGGCGACGACGCGGCCCGGTTCTTCTCCCGGCTCATGCTGGTGACCGGGCTGGCCCCGCTGCTGGGCCCGGTGCTGGGCGGGCAGCTGCTGCGGGTGGGGCCCTGGCAGCTCAGCTTCGCGGTGCTGGCGGCGGTGGCCGCGACCAGCTGGGTGGTGGTGTTCTTCGGGCTGCCGGAGAGCCTCCCGGCCCGGATGCGGCGGCCGCTGCGGGCCGGGTCGCTGGCGCGGACGGTGGCCGGCCTGGTGCGCGACGTGCGGTTCATGGGCCCGGCGCTGACGCTCGGGCTGGCCTTCGGGGCGATGTTCACCTACATCAGCTCCTTCTCCTTCGTGTCGCAGAACGAGCTGGGGGCCACCGCGCAGCAGTTCAGCCTGGTGTTCGCGGTGAACACGCTGGGGCTGCTGATCGGCACCCAGGTCAACGCCTACCTGATCGGGAAGGTGGGCACGCCGCGGCGGCTGGCCGGGGGCCTGGCGGGGATGCTGGCCGCGGTGGCGGCGCTGGGCGTGCTGGCGGCCGTCGGGGTGTCCGGCGGCTGGGCGCTGCCGGTGCTGACGGCGGTGTTCTGGTCGCTGATGTTCAGCGTGGGGTTCGTCTTCCCCAACGCCACGACGCTGGCGATCTCCAGCCAGGAGCCGTCGGTGGCCGGGACGGCGTCGGCGCTCATGGGGTCGATGCAGTTCGCGCTGGGCGGGGGCCTGTCGTCGCTGGCGGGGCTGACCGCGACGGGGCAGGCGAGCCTGGTGAGCATGGCGGTGGTGATGGGGGCGATCGCGGTGGCGGCCGCGGCGGTGTTCGCGGTGACCGCCCGCCGCACGGCCCGCGCGGCGGTCTGACCGCGCGGCCCCGCCCCCGCGGGCCCGGACGGAGGCGCTCCGGCCGGGCCCGCTTCCTGCTCCCCAGGGGCGGGGAGCGGGGGCAGTCCAGGTCGGGTCAGTCCAGGTCGTCGCCCTCGACGTGGAAGGGCTGTGCCTGGCCCTGCCCGCCGCCGGGCAGCGGCTCGCCGCGCTCGGGGATGTCGTCGGCGCTGTCCGGGTCGACCGCGAACAGGGAGCCGTCCGCGGCGCTCTCGGCGAGGGCGTACATGGAGTCGTAGGCCGAGGCGATCTGGGCCTGCTCCATGTCCGGGCCGGTGGCGCTCAGCTCCACCAGCACGCTTCCGCTGCCCAGCAGCCCGTAGGCGTTGCGGGCGATGCCCTCGTAGGTGCCGCCCGGGTACAGGCTGGCGTTGGCGCCGTCGTAGGAGTCCTCCATGGCCCGCGCCGAGACCGCCACCGCCTGGCGGGACAGGTCGCGCTCACCGTCGCCGACGCCGTCGTTGGTGGGCCACATGAGCGAGGCGGTGATCTCCTCGCCGTCGTCGTCGATGTAGCGGCCCTGCATGTGGTAGTCGACCATCAGGTGCGGGTCGAACGCCTCGTACTGGCGCCGCACCGCCGCCGCCTCGGGGACCGGGTTGTCCTCCGGGGCCAGGGCGGGGGAGTGGTAGCGGTTGGGGTCGTAGCCCACGCCCGGCTCGCCGTACTCGGGGTCGGCGTCGGGGTCGTGGTTGTAGCGCTGGTCGAGCTCGTGGCCGTCGGGGTTGGCGCGCACCACCACGGACAGGGTGACGCCGTCGAGCACGGCGCGTTCGTCCCTGCCGGGCCGCACGCCCAGGTCCTCCAGGAGTTCGAGCGCGGCGGGCGTGCCCAGCGGCTCGTCGCCGTGCTGCTGGGTGACGTACATCAGCCGCAGCGGGCCCCGGCCGACGGTGGCGTTGAAGATCGGGCGGCCCTGGTTGGTGGTGCCGATGGCGGCGACGTCCACGGCGCCCCGGCTGCGCTTCTCGATCTTCTCGAGGTGGCGGCGGAGCTCCTCGGTGCTGGGGCGGGGGTCGACGGGCCTGCCGGGGACCTCGGGGGCGTCGGCGAGGGCGGGGGAGGCGGGGGAGAGGAGGGCGAAGGCGGTCACGGCCGTAACGATGCGCCAGTTTCGCTTCATGGAGGGGCATTGTGCACTCTGTGGTCATCGGGGCACAAGGTGCGCACGGCACGCGCGCGGGCGCGCGCAGGGAACACGGAGGGGAGCGGAGGGAACCGCGCATTCGCCCGGTGCATCGGATCGGACGGCCGCCCCGACCCTCTAGGGTTCGGAGGGGACCCCGATGTGCGAGCGAGAAGGAGTTGCCGACGATGGAGTTCAAGCGGCTGCTGGCCGGCCTGGGATTCGGCGGGGCCGCGGTGCAGACGGTCCTGCGTGAGGGCGAGGTGCGCCCCGGCGGGGTGCTGGCCGGAACGGTGCACGTCGAGGGCGGCGAGGTCGACCTGCACATCGACGAGGTCACGGTGGGGCTGCAGGCCCGCGCGGAGATGGACAAGGGCGAGGTCGAGTGGGACATCGAGCTGCAGCTCAAGCATGAGCGCGTCAAGGAGTCCCTGGAGCTGGCCGAGCGCGCCAAGGTGGACGTGCCCTTCGAGCTGGAGCTGCCCTGGGAGACCCCGCTGACCCGCTACCGCGGCAAGCCGATCCGCGGCATGGGCGTGGGCCTGTACACCCAGCTGCACGTGTCGGCCGCCGTGGACCCCGAGGACCTGGACCCGGTCGCGGTGGCCCCGCTGGCCTCGCACACCGCCGTACTGGACGCCGCCGAGGCGGCGGGCCTGCCGCTGCGCCGGGCCCGCCTGGAGCGCGGCACGGTGTCCGGCATGGAGCAGCGGCTCCCGTTCTACCAGCAGCTGTGCTTCGGCGCCGCCGACCGCGGCCCCGAGGTCGACATCGTCTTCGTCACCGGAGAGCGGGCCTGCCAGGTGCTGGCAGAGCGCCGCGACGGGCACGGAGCCCCCTGGCAGGGCTCGGTGGACCACGACGGCCCGGCCGCGGGCGCGGCCGAGCTGTCCGCGTGGCTGGAATCGGCCGCGCGGCCCTGACACGCGGTGATCACCCCTGGTCACGCCCTGTACGCGGGTCCTTACCCGGGTTGACGGGGGGTGCGCACCCGGGCACAGTGGGCGGGATTCGACGCGCGCGCCCCGTCGGCATCGGCCGTACCGGGGCCACCGCGCGGACCCTGAGGTAGCGGGAAGGCGGACGCATGCGGGAGAGCGGCGCGTGGCAGGGGGCCGTTCCGGCCGGGACGCTGAACGGGCTGGCCGGGGTGCTCTACCGCAACGCGGAGGATCTGCCCGCCGCCGAGGTGGTCTCCCGGCGCGGCCCCGACGGCTCCTGGGAGCGGGTGACCTCCGCCCGCCTGCTCAGCGAGGTCACCGCGGTGGCCAAGGGGCTCATCGGCGCCGGGGTGGGCGTGGGCGACCGGGTCGTGCTGGTCGGCGACGCCCGCTACGACCAGGTGCTGCTGCAGTTCGCCGTGTGGGCGGTGCGCGCCGTGGCGGTGCCGCTGCCGGCGGCGTGCTCGCCCAAGCGCCTGCTGGCCGTGGTGCGCGACTGCCGCCCGGCCGCCGTGGTGCTGCAGGACGGCCGCCAGGCCGACGCCGCCGCGGCGGCCTCCCGCGAGGTCCCCGACCTGGGGCGGGTGTGGCGCCTGGACGGCCCCGAGGGGCTGGAGGCCGTCACCCGCCCCGGCGCCTACATGGACTCCTCCTCGGTGCGCTTCCGTATGGAGGAGGTCGTGCGCGAGGACCCGGCCGTCATCGCCTACCCGGCGTCGGTGGCCGGTCCCGGGCGGGGGGCGGTGCTCACCCACGGCAACCGGCTGGACGCCGCCGACGCCCTGGTGCGGCGGCTCTCCCCGGCGCTGGCCGGGATGGAGCCGGGGGAGGCCAGCGCGCTGATGCGGCTGCCGCTGGCCGACCACTTCGGGCAGGCCGCCCTGGCCGCGTGCATGGTCGCGCGGGTGCGGCTGGGGGTGCTGGAGCCCCGGGCCGACCTGCCGGGCGAGCTGCGCACGTTCAAGCCCACGGTGCTGGTGGCCGGCCCTGAGCTGCTGGAGCGGCTGTACCGGGCCGAGTCGGACAAGGCGCGCCAGACCGGCTGGGACAACCACAACGCCTTCGGCGCCGCCACCGAGCTGGCCGTGGACTTCGACAAGGCCGGGCGCAAGGGCGCCTGGCGGCGGGTGTCCAAGGCCATGTACGAGTGGATGTACACGCGCATCCGCGAGGCGCTGGGCGGCCGGGTCAAGCTGCTCGTGGTCGCCGGCGCGCCGATGGGCGCGCGGATGGACCACTTCTTCAACGGCGCCGGCGTCCCCCTGGTGCAGGTCGGCGGCACCGCCGAGTCGGGCGGGGCGTTCTGCGCCAATGGGCCCGAGGACCGGCGCGCGGGCACCCACGGGCGGGCCGTGGAGGGCACCGAGGTGCGCCCTGGGCCCGGCGGAGAGCTGTTCGTGCGCGGGCCGGGGGTGTTCCCCGGCTACTGGAACGACCCGGACGCCAGCCGGGAGGCGCTGCGCGACGGGTGGCTGGCCACCGGTGTGTCCGGGGAGGTCGACGGCGACGGGTACGTGACGGTGCAGGGGCGGCTGCGGGTGCAGGCCTGCGCGGCCCCGGTGCGCCCGCGCGGGGCCGAGGCGGCGCCCGGGGGCGCCGCGGCCCAGGGCGCCCACGACGCGCGGGACCCCCGGGCCGACGGCCCCGCCGGGGCGGGCGCCGCCGAGCCCGAGCGTCCGGCCGCGGCCGCGCCCCAGCCCTCACCGGAGGAGCTGGTGGCCGACCTGGAGCGGCGGCTGCGGTCGCACTCGCTGGTCGGCCAGGCGATGGTGATCGGCCGGGGGCGCCCCTACTGCACGGCGCTGGTGACGCTGGCCTCGGACCAGCTGGAGTACTGGCGGCTGGTGAACAACCGGCCGCTGAGCACCCCGCCGGAGGAGATCGCCTCCGACCCCGAGCTGCTGCGCGAGATCAGCGCGGCGGTGGGCGAGGCCAACCAGGCGGTGCCGCCCCAGCTGGCGGTGCGGGCCTTCCACGTGCTGGCCGAGGAGTTCACGGTGCAGAGCGGCCTGGTCCTGCCCGGGGGCGAACTGTGCCGCGACGCGGTGCTGCGCGCCTTCGCCGACGAGATCGAGGGCCTGTACCGCTCCCCGGAGTCCCACTCCCGTTGATCTCGGGAATAACGCCCCTAAAACCGCGCGTGTAGGGTCGTTTCTCCCGAGATCAACGCCGATGGCGGGCTTTTCCCTCGCACGGCCCGCACGTGCGGCTGCGGTCAGCGAATCGCTGCCGGGTAAGGCGGAACGTGGACAGCGGCGGCTTCGGAGAGGATGGCGTGACGTCTCTCGACCGAGAGCTCGCTGCCGCAGGAGGACGGCTGGTCACGGAACCGGACAAGGTGCGCGGCCTGCAACGCCTGTGGGCGGAACCGGCGGCACACGCGCTCTCCCCGCCGGACAGCCGTGATTTCATGAGAAGGGTTTCCGGTGCTCCCTGAGCAGTTCGGAAAGTCGCCGTACTCTCAGGCGCAAGGCGACTGCGTCGCCGCCCGGATCGACGACGAGGGGTGGGTGGAAGTCCAGGACACGGTGAACCCGGACCGGGTCCTTGGCCTTCCCTCCGCCGAACGGGTCGCACTCCTCAGAGCCCACGGCCGGTCGTCCGCGTCCTGACCCGCCGGCCTTCGTAGCGAGAAGGCGTTCCTCCACGGCTTCCGTCGAGAGGCACGCCCGTTCATGGCGAGGGGCGTCAGTTGTTGTTCAGCCACGCCAGGACCGCGCGTACGCGGCGGCTGTCGTCGGTGCCCGGCGGCAGGTCCAGCTTGGTGAAGATGTTGTTGATGTGCTTGCTCACCGCCTTCTCCGTGATGAACAAGCGCCCCGCGATCGCCGAGTTCGACCGGCCTTCGGCCATCTCGGCCAGCACCTCCTGCTCGCGCGGGGTCAGCGACGCGAGCGGGCCCTCGTCCCCGTGCTTGGCCAGGAGCTGGGAGATCACCGCCGGGTCCATCGCCGTGCCGCCCTCGGCCACCCGCCGCACCGCGTCCAGGAACTGCCCCACGTCGAACACCCGGTCCTTGAGCAGGTACCCCACCGCCCCCCGGTCATCGGACAGCAGCTCGCGCGCGTAGAGCTGCTCCACGTGCTGCGAGAGCACCAGGATCGGCAGCCCGGGCACCTGCCCGCGCGCCTCGATCGCCGCCTGCAGCCCCTCGTCGGTGAAGGTCGGCGGGAGCCGCACGTCCACCACGGCCACGTCGGGCCGGTGCTCCACCAGGGCGTCCCGCAGCTGCGGCCCGCTCTCCACAGCCGCCACCACGGTGAACCCGTGGGCCTCCAGCAGCCGGATCAGCCCGTCGCGGAGGAGGGCCAGGTCTTCGGCGATGACAACGCGCACGGCAGCTCCATGGTCACGATGGTCGGCCCGCCCGTCGGGCTGACGATGTTCATGGTGCCATCGAAGGAGTCCAGTCGGCGCCGGATGCCCCGCAGCCCCGAGCCCCCCGACTCCGCGGCCCCGCCGCGCCCGTCGTCCCCGACCAGGACCATCAGCCGTCCGCGCACGTGGGTGATGCGCACCCACGCCCGGTCGGCGCCGGAGTGCTTGACCGCGTTGGTCAGGACCTCGACCACGGCGAAGTAGGCGGCCGACTCGACCGGGTCGGGGGCGCGCCCGGGAAGGTCGATGTCGACGTCGATGGGCAGCTGCTGGGACACCGCGAGCGCGCGCACCGCCCCGTCCAGGCCGCGTTCGACCAGCACCGGCGGGTGGATGCCGCGCACCAGGTCGCGCAGCTCGTCGAGGGCCTGGCGGGTGGCCTCGCGGGCCTCGGCGAGCAGCCGCCGGGCGGTGTCGGGGTCCTGCGACAGCAGCTCCTCGGCCATGCCCAGGCTCATGCCCAGCGCCACCAGCCGCGCCTGCGCGCCGTCGTGCAGGTCGCGCTCGATCCGGCGCACCTCCGAGGCCTGGGCGTCGATGGTGTCGGCGCGGGAGGTGGCCAGGTGCTCGACGCGGGCGTGCAGGCGGGCCTTCTCGGTGGGGGCCAGCAGCCAGCGGCTCATCCGGGCGTACAGCCGCAGCAGGGCGGGGGTGGTGCGCCAGAACAGCGCCAGTTCGACCACGGCGGGCACGAGCGCCACGAAGGCCTCGGTCTGGTTCTGCACGGGCAGGCCGTACAGGTCGGGCACGAACCGCCACAGGACGGTGGCGTAGAGGGTCTGGTAGACGGCGTGCCCGACCAGCACCGCGGGCAGGCCGGCGACCATGGCGCCGACGGTGCCGTTGAACAGCAGCCAGGCCATGTCGCGCCAGGTGCCGGGGTCGGTGAAGACGGCGCGGATGCGCGCGGGGAAGGTGCCCTGCGGCAGAGGGCTGTAGGGGGAGGGGATGGGGCCCTCGTCGAGGAACTGGCCGAGCACGCGGCGGCAGGTGTCGGCCAGGCTGCGGATGAGGGGGGTGAGCATGACGGCGATGGGCAGGCCGATCCAGATCGCCGTCAGGACCATGGCCACGGAGAACAGGGCGAGCAGCACCACCCCGGTGGCGGCCAGCGCGACCAGCAGCAGCGACCACGCCAGCAGGTACAGGCGTCCGGCGGCGGCGGGTCGGTCGGCGCGGATCATGGGCGTCCTCGGCGGTGTCGGCGGCGCGGCGGGCGGCCGTTCGGCGCAGGGCACCGGGCCGCTCGGTCCATTGTGGCGGTGCGTGAGCACCGCGCGCAGTGGTGCGCGGTCCCCTGTCGGGGGCTCCCCTGAGGGGCCATGGCGCGGCGTCCGCGAGGCGTCGGGAACGGCCCGTGGGAGGATGCCCGGCAGCGCGCGGCCCTGCGACGACGGGGTGCGCGCCGACGACGGGTCGGATCGGACGAGGAGAGCGGACGGCGATGGGCGCAGCGGCACCGGAGCGGGGCGAGGGCGAAGGGCGTGTGGCGGTCGTCACGGGCGCCGGTAGCGGGATCGGGCGCGCGGTGGCGCTGGAGCTGCTCGGGCGCGGCTACGCGGTGGCCCTGGCGGGGCGCAGGCGGGAACGGCTGGAGGAGACGGTCGCGCTGGCGGCGGCGCCGGAGCGCGAGCGCGCTGCGGCGGTGGGCTGCGACGTGTCCGACCCGGACGCGGTGCGGGCGCTGTTCGGGACGGCCGACGAGCGCTGGGGGCGCGTCGACGTGCTGTTCAACAACGCGGGCGCGATGCCCGCCCCGACCGCGGTGGACGAGGTCGGCGACGAGGAGTGGCGGCAGGTGGTGGACGTCAACCTGACGGGGGCGTTCTGGTGCGCGCGCGAGGCGTTCGCGCGGATGCGCCGCCAGGACCCGCGGGGCGGGCGGATCATCAACAACGGGTCGGTGTCGGCGCAGGTGCCGCGGCCGATGTCGGTGGGGTACACGGCGACCAAGCACGCGCTGACGGGGCTGACGAAGTCGCTGGCGTTGGAGGGGCGCCCGCTGGGGATCGCGTGCGGGCAGATCGACATCGGCAACGCGGCCACCGAACTGACCGAGGGCATCGCGGCGGGCACGCTCCAGGCGGACGGGAGCCGCGCCCCGGAGCCGGTGTTCGACGCGGCCTATGTGGCCCGGGCGGTGGCGGACATGGCCGCCCTGCCGCTGGAGGCCAACGTGCAGTGGATGACCCTGATGGCGACGGGAATGCCCTACATCGGCCGGGGGTAGGCGGGCGCCCGCTTCCGCCGGGCGAATCCGGTCGCCGGTGTCGGAGGTGCCGGACCGGCCTGGTATCGGTCACGGTATGGAGACCACCGAGATCATCGCGACCGCCGCCGGATGCCTGAACCCCGCCGAGCGGGACGACCGGACGTCGGGCGGAGTGGCCGCCGCGATCGTCGCGCGCGGCGGGGAGGTGTTCCTCGGCGTGTGCATCGACACCGTGTCCGGTATGGGGTTCTGCGCCGAACACGCGGCGGCCGCGGCGATGGTCACCGCAGGGAGGTTCGAAATCGCCCAGGTCGTGGCCGTGACCCGCGACGAGGCGACGGGCGGCCTGCTGGTCCTGCCGCCCTGTGGGCGCTGCCGGGAGTTCCTGTACCGCATCGACCGCCGGAACCTCGGCGCCGAGGTCGTCCTGGGAGCGGACTCCGTGGCGGCCCTCGGCGACCTGCTCCCGGCCCGGGACGGCGTCCACGTACCCGGCACCGTCGCGTGACCGGTCCCGGTCGGCAGGGCCCGGCACCGTCGAACGGAGTGGGTGCGGCCCGACTCTCACTCCCCGGGCCGCCGTTCTCACGCGGCTCTTAGGAGGGGAGTCCAGGATGGGCCGCATGAGCGAGAGAACACACCCCCGACAGCGCCGCAAGCACCTCCGCCCCCGTGATGCGGTGCTCGTCGGGGCAGGGGCCCTGGTGGCGCTCCTGCTGGCCGGGCGCCTGCTGGTCCCCGGGGACCTCGGGGTGTTCCTCGACTCCGGACTGCCCTGGGTCGGGCTCCTCGTCCTCCCCGCCGCCCTGGGCGCCCTCCTGCTCCGCTCCCGCCCGGGCGCCGCGGCCGTCGGGGTCGCGGCGCTGGTCTGGGCGCTGCTGTTCGTCCCCGCCTACGTCCCCGGGCTCGGCGCGGGCGGCGGTCCGGACACGGGCTCGGGCCGCCTGACCGTGGCCACCCTCAACATCGGCGCCGACAACCCCGACCCCTGCGGGACGCTGCGGAAGGTGTCCGAATGGGGCGCCGACGTGGTGGCGGTCGTTGAGGCCGCCGGCCCCCTCGAATGCGCCGCCGACGAACTCGGGGACGAGGGCGCATGGGTCCGCCAGGGGACCGTGGGCCTGTGGAGCCGCCACCCCGTCGACGGGACCGCGCCGCTGGAGATCGCCGTGGGCATGAGCCGCGGGCTCCGCGCGACCGTGCACGCCCCCGGCGGCGACGTCGCGGTGCTGGTCGGCCATGTGGCCTCGCTGCGCCCCCGGGCCGTCGGCGAGCGCAACGACTCCTTGGAGGCCCTGGCCGCCGACGCCGAAGCGGAAGGGGGCGGGCCGGTGGTGGTCGCGGGCGACCTGAACACCGCCGCCACGGACCGCGCCATGGACGCCTTCGACGGCTTCGGCGAGGCCCAGCGCGCCGCCGGGTGGGGGCCGGGCTTCACCTGGCCCGCGTCCGCCCCGATGGTGCGCCTGGACCACGTCTTCTACCGGGGCATGGAGGCCCGGTCCGCCGAGGTGCACGAGGTCGCCGGCAGCGACCACCGCGGCGTGGTGGCCGAACTGGCCTATTGACCGCGCGGCGCACCGGCGCCGGGCCTATGGCCAGCGCACGTCCGTAGCGTACGGCAGGTCGCCGATGCGGGTCTCGGAGTGGGCGTTGAGCTCCTTGCGCAGCTGCGTCCACGCCGCCTTGGCCGTGTTGTCGGTCCGCTCGCACCCGCCGCGCTGCTTGCAGGCGATGCGCTGCGACATCGACCCCGCGAAGCGCACCGGCCCCCGGCCCCGGTCCGCGCCCCAGGCGCTGACCGCCGCCCACTGGCGGGCCTGGATGCCGTCGGTCCGGTAGATCTGCGGGACGGCGTGGATCCGGCTCGACGCCCCGGAGGACACGTAGTGCACGTCCGACAGCGTCCAGCCGTTGTTGCACCCGGTCGCGGACGACCCGTACTGCGGGCACCCGCCCGCGGAGTTGGCCGCGTACAGGCGGGTGGAGGAGCCCGAGGTGTAGGCGTCGACCCACGCCCGCGCCCAGGAGGCCGAGGACCACTCCGGTTCGGCGTCCACGGCCCCGGCCACCGACACCCGGCCGCCGGATATGCGCGCGGCGGCCCGGTCGACCACGTCGGCCCACGCGGACCCGGCGCCGGACCCCGAGGCCCTCCCGTCGGACTTGTTGTTGACGCCCAGGGCCAGCTCGGCCTCGGCGCCCCCGGAGGCGCAGTCCTCGAACCCGTCGGCCCAGGCCGCGGCGGCCCGCACCGCCCGGTCGGCCGACACGCGCGGGGTGCGGCTCCCGGCGCTGGTGCCCGGCTGGCGCAGGTCGCCGCCGGCCTCCTGGGTGCCGAAGAACAGCACGCGCGGGCCGCTGCGCCCGGCCTCGCCCTCCGAGCACCCGGCCGAGCGGGCGCCGCTGAGGTCGGACGGCGATCCGTTCAGCGGCACGTAGCGGCTGACGGTGTACCCGGGGTAGGTCTGGGCCTGGGCGGGCGCGGGGGAGAGCGCGAGGGCCAGCGCCGCGCCCGCCAGGGCGGCGCCCGCGCGGCGGGCGGGTCCGGAGCGGTCGGGGAAGCGTCGGGCCGGGGACATGGTCGTTCCTCCTCCTGGGGCGTCTGCCGTGGCGGTCCCATTCAGCCGCAGGAGGCGCGCACGGAGCGCGACCCTTCGGAGTCGGGTGATTCCCGTGCGTAACGGAAGCGGGCGGTCGAACGGGCGGCGGCGGAAACGGGAGGGGCGGCTCGGCCCGAGGAGGCCCGGAAACGGGAACACCCCGCCCGAAGGGCGGGGTGAACGGTGTGTGCGGGCCGGTACGGCGGTCGCCTCACGGCGCAGGGCGCAACGCGGCTCCGAAGGCCGCCGGGTCGCCCGAGGGCGCCCGACGCGGTATTCCGCGAAGGCATTGAATGGAGCCCGGGGGACACTTTCTACCGCACCGGCCCGCACCCCCTCCAACGGAGGGCGGGGCCACCCTATTCCACATGGAGGGGGTGGCGCATCCGCTCACGGCCCCTCGGCGGGCCGAAGCGACACACGACACACCGCGCACCCGGCGAAGGGGGCGAATCGGCCGATCCTCGGGGGCGATTCGGGGGACTCGCGCCCGCCGGTTTCCCGCGTGCGGGTCCGACCTGTGATGATTCACCTTGTGTGGCGTGAACTGATCGGTGAACTTCATCCCGAGGCCGAACCCGCGGCCCCGGCGGACGAGGCGGTGCTCTCCGAGGTGGAGAAGGCGCTGTCCCTCCCCCTGCCCTTCGAGCTGGCCTCCCTGCTGCGGGAGACGGACGGCGTGTACAACGAGTACGGCGACGCCGTGGTGTGGAACGCCGAGCGGCTCGTCGAGGACAACCTCGCCATGCGCTCCGAGCCCGACTACGTGGAGCTCTACGCCCCCTTCGACGAGATGATCTTCTTCGGCGACAGCGACATGGGGCCCCAGTTCGCCTACGTGCACACCGACTACGGCCCCGGCATCGTCGTGTGGGACCACGAGACCGACCGCCGCCGCCTGGCGGTGGTCTCGCTGCGCGACTACCTGGTGCGCTGCTTCACCCAGGGCAACGGCTGGTACCGCTGAGCCGGACCATCGGCGGGCCCCGCGGGCCGAGCCGCGCAGGGGGCGGGGAAAACCGGTGGGGCGGCGGCCGCCCCGGCTTCTAGGATCGGGCACGATGAGCGAACACATCGACCTGATCCGATCCAGCGACCGACTCACCGACGACATCGACTACGCGTACGCGGCGGTCACCACCGCCCGCACCGTCTACACCGCCGGGGCCTGCCCCCTGGACGTGGACGGCTCCACCGTGGCCCCCGGCGACTTCCAGGCCCAGGCGCGCCGCTGCGTGACCAACCTGGAGGCCGCCCTGGACGAGGCCGGGGCGGCCCTGACCGACGTGGTCAAGTACACCGTGTACGTGGCCTCCTCCCGGCAGGAGGAGCTCGTGGAGGCCTGGGACGCCGTCCGGGCCTCCTTCGGCGGGCACGACGCCCCCGCGACCCTGCTCGGTGTGGCGGCGCTGGGCTATGACGACCAGCTCGTCGAGGTCGAGGCGGTCGCGGCCCTCAAGTGAGGCGCGGCGCCCCGGCCCCCGCCCCGGCCCTGCGGCCGGGGCGGGGGCCGGGGGCCTTACAGCCGGTCGAGCAGCTCGGCCTTCTTCGCGCTGAACTCCTCGTCGGTCAGCAGCCCCTCGGCGTGCAGCCGCCCCAGCTCGCGGATGCGCGCGTAGATCACCCGGCTCTGCGGGTCGGGGTCGTCCCCCTCCGCCGCCGGGGCGTCCTGCTCGGCGGAGGGCGGCGCGCCGACCTCCGGGGGTGCGGGGGCCAGGGGCGGCCCGCCCGCCGCCCCGCCCGTCCGGCCCCCGTCCTCGGCGGCCCACAGGTGGGCGGTCACGGTCGCCGCCATCAGCAGCGCCCGGCCCTGCTCGGCGCCCTCGTCGAACAGCAGGCACGCCAGGTCCTTGGCGGGCTTGACGGCCTTGCGCTCGCCGCCGCGCTCGACCACCCGCAGCAGGCCGTACTCCCACCCGTCGGAGGGCACCCACTCCACCTTCTCGATCGCTTCCAGCGGGTACTCCATGCGCTGGCGCGCCCGCTTGGGCCCGGAGGCGTTCCCGGCCCACTGCAGGCTCAGCGACGCGCCGTCGAAGGCCGCGGTGCCCTCGTGCACCTGGATGTGCAGCGGCAGCGGCGCCACCAGCCGGGCGGCGGTGCCGGGCTCGGGCGGCCCCGCCTGCTCGGCGGCGAAGCGGATCTGGTCGGCGTGGTATTCGGCCACCAGTTCCTGCTTGGCGTCTCCGGTGAGCAGGAAGGGCTCGTCGCGGGAAAGGGCGGCGCCGACGAAACTGTAGGGGTCGGTGCGTTCGTGCAGGCGCAGCCGCAGCTCCCAGCCCTTTTTCATGGCGCCGCCCTTGCGCGAGCGGAATTCCACTCCGGCGATGGCCGCCATGGGCACCTCGGAGCGCGCGAGCGCCTTGTGCAGGGCGGGTGCGAGCCACCCGGACGCGTATTGGATGACGACCTTCTCGTCGTCGAAGCTCCACGTTGCCTGCTTCCCGGCGAGTTCGTCCATTGCCATTGCACGATCATATTGGCGTGCGGCCGCCGGCCGGGCCTGTGGCCCGGGCCGCTCGCGGCCGTCGGCGCCGCGCACATGACCTGGGAATTTATGCTATTTTGCGAAGGTCTGCGCGGCGGCGGGCGACCCCCTGCGCACCCCGGCCATCAGGTGATGTGGAAAAGAGCGAGCAGCGCATGTCCGAGCAGTCCACCCCCGAGCAGCCCGTCGACACCCGGGTGCGCGTGCAGGGCGAGCCCGTCGACGACTTCCCCGCGACGGCCCCCGGGGCCGCCCGCGGCCGGGTGCGGCCCATCACCGTCGTCGGCGACGAGGTCCTGCACCGGGCGAACAGGGACGTGGACCCCGCCATGCTCGGCGGAGCCGAGCTGTCCGGCCTCATCGACGACATGTTCCTGACCATGTACGCGGCCGAGGGCGTCGGCCTGGCCGGCAACCAGGTCGGCGAGGACCTGCGGCTGTTCGTCTACGACTGCCCCGACGACGACGGCGTGCGCCACGTCGGCCACGTGGTCAACCCGGTGCTGGCCGAGCGCGAGGCGGGGGCCGCCCTGGCGGTGGAGAACGAGGGGTGCCTGTCGGTGCCCGGTCCGCACGCCGAGCTGCCGCGCGCCGAGTACGCCCGGGTGACCGGCGTCGACAAGGACGGCGCCCCGGTGGAGATCGAGGGCACCGGGTACTTCGCCCGCTGCCTGCAGCACGAGACCGACCACACCTACGGCCGGCTCTACATCGACCGGCTGGCCGCGCGCCCGCGCAAGAAGGTCCTCAAGCAGATGAACGAGATGTCCGCCGACGTGTTCGCGCGCCGCGAGGCCACCGCCGCCAAGCTGCGCGAGGAGGGCATCGGCCGGGGCTGATCCGGCAGGGGCCCCGGCGCGCGGGGCCGGGGGACGAAGGCGGAGCGCGTCCGAACGATGGCATCATGTGTCGGAGTTCCCCTCCCGGCGGCGCCGCCACCGTGTTCTCGTGCGCGGTCCGGCGCGGCCGCCGACGACCCCACGGTAAGGAATGTCCCCGACGATGCTTGCGGAAGCAGTGCGGACCCCCCGCCTCGCCCTCGTCCCGGCCGCCGCCGTGCTCGCCCTGACGGCGTGCGCGGGCGGCGCGGAGGAACCCGGCCCGGCCCCCTCCACCGAGCAGGCCGCGGCGGCCGAGGAGGAGTCCTCCGGCCCGTCCGGCGCCGAGCCCCCCGGCGAACTGGAGCAGGGCGAGGTCCCCGAGGAGCAGCCGGGGCTGGACGAGGCCGACCTGCCCGACGAGCCCGCCGACGATGCCCCGCTCGGCGACCGCATCGCCTTCGAGGCGCTGGAGAAGATCTCCTCCTTCGCCCAGGCGGCCGACCCCGGGGCCGGGTACGCCTGCCCCGACATCGCGGGTGAGGAGGGCGAATCGGCGACCTGCACGGTCACCTACATGGGCGAGGAGTTCGACTACTCCGTCGACATCGAGTCCTCGGGGTTCATCGTGCAGTACCAGCAGGACATGCCCGAGGGCCCGGTGGTGCGCGAGGCGGTGCAGGACCAGCTCCGCTACAGCACCGGCGCCGAGAAGGTGCTGTGCGACATGGAGGACGTGGTCCGCGCCGAACCCGAGGCCGAGGTGGAGGACGCCACCTGCTTCTACGAGGACGGCGGCGGCGAGATCCGCCAGACGGGCGTCTCGGTCGGCACCTACGGAGTCCCCGAGTTCGACGACGTCTAGAGCGTTCCCGGGAGACCCCGGAGCGCCCCCATGCCGCAGGGGCCGTGCGGGGCGCCTTCCCCGCACGGCCCCTGCTGCGGCACGGCCCCTGCCCCTACGTCCGGACCCGCCGCCCCTCCAGGAGCGCGGCCACCGCTGCCGCAGCCGCGGGGTGGCGTTCGACCAGGGAGGCCGCCCCACCCGCCGCGGGGGAGGCGGCGCCGCCCGCCCCGGCGTCCGGGCCCGACCACGCGCCGTCGGCCCCCAGGACCGCCGCCACGGCGTCGCAGGACGCCCGGTGGCGGTCCAGCAGCTCGGCGGCGGGGCCTCCGCCCCCGGACGGCGCCGCCGCGTCCCCGTCGGCGGCGGGCGCCTGCTCCCGTGCCCACGGCGGCGTCCAGGCGTCCAGCGCCCCCGGCTTCCCCGGGAACGTGCGCCCGGCCTCGCGCACCAGCGCGGGCATCATCGTCCCGGCGTCCTTGCGCAGCGTCTCCACCAGCACCGGCAGCCACGGCAGCAGCACCCGGTCGGGCAGCCGCGCGAACGCCTCGGACACCGCCTCCACCACGAACGGCGCCAGCTCGGGCACCGGCCCCAGCGCCTGGGCGAACCCGCTGAGGTAGCGCGGGTAGGACGGCACGACCAGCGGGTTGGCCAGCAGCTCCGCGCAGCGCGCCCGCAGCTCCTCCCGGGCCAGCGCCCCCAGCCGGTGGCGGCCCGCCCACAGCAGCGCCACCTTGGCGGCGTCCTCCGGGTGGGACTGGGCCACCGCCAGCTCCAGCTGGTCCCGGTCGCACCCCAGCGCCAGGGCCGTGCTCTCCAGGGAGAACAGGAACGACAGCATCGCCGCCACCTGCCCGACGCCCGCCTCCTCCTCGGCGAAGGCCCGCGGCAGCAGGGTGCAGTAGTGCGCGTACCCCGCCTTCACGAACTCCTTGCACCAGGCCGGGAGCCCGGCGCCGGTGCCGCGGAAGTGCGCCACCAGCGCCCGGAAGCGGCGCAGCACCTCCGGGGCGCCGTCGGCGGTGCGCTCGGAGGCCAGCACCTCGACCGCCCGCCGCCCCAGGTCGGCCACCAGGGCCGGGGAGTCCAGCAGCACGAGGGCGTCCTCGGCCGCCTCCAGCACCGAGGCGGCGGTGGCCCCGGGGTCCCAGGCGGCGCGCCGCAGGCGCTGTTCGAGCACCTGCTCGACGGTGACGCCCTCGTACCCCAGCTCGATCAGCGTGCGCTGGTCGCGGCCGAGCGAGACGTCCCAGCTCTCCTGCACCGACCGGTCGCCCAGGGCGCACGCCCCGGCGATGGGCCGCACCGGGGCGCCCAGGAGCCGCCGCAGCCGCCACAGCAGCAGGGACGCCGGCTCCAGCTCCGGCTCGGCCCGCAGGTCCACCAGGATGCGCTGCACGGTGCGCTTGCCCAGGTCCACCCCGAGCGGCTCCAGTCGGTCGGCCACGTCCTTGGCCAGCGGCGGCATCGAGTGGTAGCCGACCGACCCCACCCGGTCCCCGCCGAGCAGGATCTCGCACAGCCGCCGCACGTCCCGGCGGCCCGGCACGGTGTCCTTCTCGATGCAGGTGACCGCCGCGTCCTGGAAGTCGTAGGGGGTGGGGCGGGCCCGGTCGCGCATCCCCGCCAGCAGCACCGCGGTCTCGTAGACGGCGATGGCGTCGGCGGTGCTGGAGGCGTAGCCGTTGCGGCGGGCCAGCCGCACCAGGTCCACGCACCAGGTGCGCAGCTCCGCCTCGTCGAGCGGGTCGAGCTCCGGCGGCGCGGACAGGAACCCCGACAGGCGCCCGGGGTCGGGGGCGGTGGGCCCCGCCGCGGCGCCCGCCGCGGCGGGCACGGCCGACCGCTTGCCCGCCGCCCCCGCGCCCTTCTGGCCCTTGAGGCGGAACGGCCGCACCGACCGCGCCGACACGTGCTTGGCCCAGGTGGCCGAGGCGACCGACACCGCCCCCTGCGCCAGGGAGAACTGGGCCTCGATGGCCGAGTTGCTGGAGGGGATGAGCCCGTACAGCCAGCCGGTGCCGGTGGGCGGCGGGATGGTGAAGCCGCCGTCCCCGGCGGTGGAGGAGGCCTCCTCCACCGGGCTGGCGGCGTGGAAGGCGCCGCACACGAACACCGTGTCGGCCGGGTCGGTGCCGGTGGCGGACAGGTGCTCGCGGATGCGCCGCCACATGTGCCGCTCGCGGTCCTCGTCCACGGCGAGGCGGGCGTCGCGCGGCGACAGGCGGCGGAACAGCCCGCCGACGGCCACCATGACCTGCCGGTAGGTGTCGTGGTCGGCGCGGGCCAGCGGCTGCTCGACGTACTGGTCCCACCACTCCGACCAGTGGCGCACCCGGCCGCGGTGCAGCAGGTGCTCCTCCAGGTCGGCGAAGCGCGGCCGCAGGTCGCCGATCTCCACGCCCACGGCGCCGCCGTGCAGGCCCGCCGCCTCGGCGGCGCCGTCCCCCGAGTCCTGCCCGGCGTCCGGCCCCTGCCCGGCCTCGCGGGCCGCGTCCCACTGGAAGACCAGGTCGACCGAGCGGTCCACCGCCACCAGCTCCACCCCGGGGGTCTCCAGGGCGTAGGCGATGGCCTGGTACTCGGCCGAGGCCTCGGTGACGGGCGCGACCACGCTCAGCGGCCCGCCCGCGGAGGGCAGGCCCTCGGGCTCGGAGGCGAAGGCCTGCAGCGCCACGGGCAGCTTGCAGTTGCGCAGCTCGTCCAGGAGCGGCACCAGGTCCTCGCACAGCTCCACGAAGACCGCCTTGGGCCGCTTCTCCCGCAGGCGGCGGGCCATGGCCAGGGCGGCGGCCGGGGAGTGGTGGGCGACGGGGAAGACCTCGACCGGCTCGCGCAGCGCCCGGTCCACGTCGTCGACCATTCCGGCCAGGATGCCGGCGGCCGCGCCCGGGGCCCCGGCGAACTCCTCGGCGGCCTCCCGCAGCCGCTCGCGCAGCGGGGAGAAGGGGGCGGCGCCCGCCGGGGCGCCGCCGTTCGCGGGGGCCGTGCTCACGAGAGGGCCTCGATCGCCTGCTTGCCGCCCTCCAGGAACTCCTGCCACGGTCCCCCTTCGCCCTCGTCGGCGCCGCGCGGCTCCACCACGCCGTGCCAGAACTTGTTCAGGATGGCCAGGTCCTCGGGGGTGCGCCGGGCCAGCGAGCCCACCAGGGACCCGGCCAGCGTCCCGGCGCGCAGCGTGCTGTCGCCGAAGAAGTGGCCGTGCAGGATGGCGTCCTCCAGCACGCCGATCTGCTCGGCGGTGGAAAGCGCCGACTCCAGGCGCTCGTCGTCGCTGGAGGCCGCCGCCGAGGCGGCGCGCAGGTCGGTGAAGCTCTGCAGCAGCACGTCCAGCAGCGAGGGCGGCACCTCCAGGGCGATGTCGTGCCGGCGCAGCAGCTCGGTGGTGCGGAACCGGACGATCTCGGCCTCGCTCCGGCGGTTGGACACCACCGGGATCTTCACGAAGTTGAAGCGCCGCTTCAGTGCCGAGGACAGGTCGTTGACGCCCTTGTCGCGGCTGTTGGCGGTGGCGATGACGGCGAAGCCGGGCTTGGCGAAGACGGTGTTGTCCTCGTTCAGCTCCGGGATGGACACGTACTTCTCCGACAGGATGGAGATGAGGGCGTCCTGCACGTCGCTGGTGGAGCGGGTCAGCTCCTCGAAGCGGCCGACGGCGCCGCGCTCCATGGCGGTCATGATCGGCGAGGGGATCAGCGCCTCCCGGGACTGGCCCTTGGCGATGACCATGGACACGTTCCAGGAGTACTTGATGTGGTCCTCGGTGGTGCCCGCGGTTCCCTGCACCACCAGGGTGGAGTCGCCGCAGATCGCCGCGGACAGCAGCTCGGCCAGCCAGCTCTTGCCGGTCCCGGGGTCGCCGATGAGCAGCAGGCCGCGGTCGGAGGCCAGGGTGACCACGGCGCGCTCGACGAACGTGCGGTCGCCGAACCACTTCTGGGAGATCTCGCGGTCCAGGCCGTCCCCGGGCTCGGAGCCCAGCACGAAGGCGCGCACCATCTTGGGGCTCAGCCGCCAGGTGAACGGCTTGGGGCCGTCGTCCACCGACTCCAGCCAGGCCAGCTCCTCTGCGTACTGGACCTCGGCGGGGGCGCGCAGCATCTGGTCGGTCATTGAGGGGTCCACTCCTAGCCGAGAAAGTTCTTCAGTTCGAAAACGAGCTTCTTGACGTGCCCGGAGAGCACGGGGGTTCCCATGTCCTTGAAGCGCTGCCGGAACCACGGGTTGACGCTCTGGCGGCCGCCGCTGGTCACCGACCCGACGGGGATGAAGCGCACGCCCGAGCGGTGCAGGGCCTCCATCCCGCCGAACACCGTGCGCTCGTTCCACTCGTAGAAGTCCGAGATCCACACCACGACGGTGTTGCGCGGGTCGGCGATCTTGGGGCGGACGTGCTCCAGGGCCGCCGTGCCGTCGGTGCCGCCGCCCAGCCGGGTGCGCAGCAGCGTCTCGAAGGGGTCGTGCACCCAGGGGGTCAGGTCCAGGGCCTGGGTGTCGTAGGCGACCAGGTGCACGTCGACCTTGGGCAGCCCGGTGAAGATGGAGGCCAGGATGGTGCAGTTGACCATCGAGTCCACCATCGAGCCCGACTGGTCGACCACCACGACGAGCCGGGCGGGCTCGATGCGCTTGGAGGTGTGCCGGTAGTACAGCCGGTCCACGTAGAGCCGCTGGTCCTCGGGGCTCCAGTTGGGCAGGTTCTTCCAGATCGTGCGCTGCAGGTCCAGGTTGCGGAAGACCCGCTTGGGCGGTACCGAGCGGTCCACCGTGCCCGCGCTGGCCTGGGCCACCTGGGTGCGCAGCACCTCGGCCACCTCGTCGATGTAGCGCCGGATCAGCGCCTTGGCGTTGGCCAGCGCGGTACCCGACAGGTTCGACTTGTCCCGCAGCAGCTGCTCGATCAGCGACATGCTCGGGGACAGGCGGGAGGCCAGGGCGTCGTCGGCCAGGACCTCGCGCAGCCGCATCCGGCGCACCAGGTCCCCCTCCAGCTCGCCCAGCGTCCCGGCGAGGCCGCCGTCGCGGGGGCGCCCCCGCATCGACCCGGGGGCGTGTCCGTAGGCCTGCTCCAGCCACCCGGCGTCGGACTGCCAGGACGACAGCTGTTCGGCGGTGACGTTGCCCGAGCCGGTGGAGAACACGTTGAGCAGGAGCTTGGACATCAGAGCGGCGCGGCGCACCTCCTGTTCGCCCACCGGGGCGCCAGGGGCGGGCGCGCCCTCGGCCCCGGCCCCGGCGGCCTCGGAGAGGCCCTCCAGGTCGGCGGCGAGCTCGGGGAAGCGCTGCACCAGGGAGTCGACGCTCACGCCGGGGTCCATCACGGCCGGGGGCAGCCCGGCGTCCTCGGCCGCGGCCACGCTCGCCGACTCCAGGGCGGGCTGCTCCTCGGCGCCGGACAGGCGGGCGAGCAGGCGCCAGTACAGCACCTGGCGGCGGTTCTCGTGCGGATTGGGGCCGTCCGCCCCGCCCGCAGGCGGCGGATCGGTCGGGGCCATGCTCACTTCCTCAGCAGCTTCCCGGCGCGCTCGCGGAGCGTGCCCAGCGGGTCGGAGTTCCTCAGCGCGGTGGCGAACTTGGGGTCGGTGGGGCCCAACGCCCAGTCACCGGTGTGCGTCTGCTCGGCCGGGGCCTTCTTCGCGGCGACCCCGAGCATCTGCACCGACCACTGCCCGGCGTCCCAGCGCATCAGCCCGAGGCAGGCGCCGGAGGACGCCGCGGCCTTCATGTCCAGCGAGGAGCTGTCGGGCCGGCGCAGCAGCGACACCGGGAGGCGGGCGCCGTCCAGGTCGAGCTCCAGGCCGGGGGCGGGCCTGGTCCTCTTCTTGGCCGTGTAGCCCTCCAGCAGGACCGGCTCGGCGATCCGGGCCGGGTGCCGCTCCAGGGCCGGGACGGCCGGGGCGGCGGCACCGGCCAGGTGCAGCCGGGCGGCGGCGAAGCGGTCGGCGGGCCCGCCCAGTGCGGCGCGGCCCTCGTCCCAGAGCAGGTCCCCGCCCTCCAGCAGCGGCATGCCCTCGACGTCCAGGGCGCGGTGCTCGGCGAGCGCGCGCAGCAGCACGGTGTGCTCGGCCAGCAGGCCCCACACCGACTCGCGGGTGAGCACGTCGACCTTGAGGGCCGACACCGAGGTGCGCACCAGGCGGACGGGCCCGCCGTCGGAGGGCTCCAGCAGGGCGTGGACCTGCACCTGGAAGGCGGTGGGGTGCTGGTGGACGTCGGCGCCCAGCGGCAGCAGGCGGCCTGTGGCCTGCCGGGCGGGGGCGCCGGGCCAGACAGGGAACGCGTCCTGGGCGAGCAGCACCGCGCGGGCCCACAGGTCGCTCCAGCGGCGGGCCGGGGGGTCCTGGTCGCCGGGCAGGGGGCAGTGGGCGCGCAGCTCGGCGCCGAGCCCGTCGAGCAGCACCGCCAGCCGCCGCCGGGCCGGGTCCTCCAGCAGCGGGGTGAGGGCGGCGTCGGCCCCGGCGGCCAGGTCCCGGTCGACGCCGCGCCACCCGGCCATGGCCAGCTCGGCCAGCCAGGAGCGGGCGCCCTCCAGCTCGGGTGCGGGCGCGGGTGCGGGCGCCGCGGGGGCGTCCGCCTCCTCGCGGGTGCGCCCCAGCGCGGTGTCCAGGGCGGCCAGGAGGGCGTCGTGCACGGCCCCGGTCAGGGCGGTGCGGGCGCCGGCGAGCGCGGCCAGGCAGGCGGCGCCGACCGGCCCCGATCCCATGGCGGAGGCGGCCTCGCGCACCGGGGCGGCCAGCGGGGAGGAGCCGGTGGCGGCGGCGAGGTCCTCCAGTGCCCGGGCGCCTTCGGCCCCGGGCCGGGCCAGGCCGTCGGTGAGGACGGCGTCCAGGCGGTCGGTGAGCTCCAGCGCCTCGTCGGCCCCGGGCGGTGCGGAGGCGAGGAGGCCGGTCAGGGCGGCGGGGCGCATCAGTTGGACCTCCCTGCCGGGAACCAGTGCAGTTCCGGGATGGGGGCGGCGGCGCCCGGGTGCTCCAGGTAGGACAGGTAGCGCAGGAAGCGGGTGAAGACCACGCCGGTGGGGCCGGGCTCCACCGGGCCGTGCAGGTCGGCGAGCGCGTCCTTGGCCTCCTTCCCGGCGTCCGTCCGCAGGTGGGCGGCGACGCGCTCGGCGCCGTAGTGGCGGCAGGCCTCGTCGATGAGGGACCGGATGTGCTTGCAGGCGCGGCCGCCGAGCCCGCCGCAGGGGCGGTTGTTGTTGGTCGCGCAGCTCAGGGCGTGGGAACCGGCGCTCACGGAGGACACGTAGACGCGTTCTCCGGCCGATCCGCTGGAGACCACCCCTTGGACCCGCCCGTCGGCGAGTTCGACGTAGGGGACCTTGTTGAGCTTGCGGCCGTAGACGGTCGGGACCATCGACAGCACGCTCGCCGGTCCGGAGTCGTGGGGAGCCACGGCATCACCTTCTCGGGGGAGGGCATGATCGGGAGGGCCGATGGACGGGTCCGGAACGGCGGCGCCGGGCCGGTCCTCGATCGGCGATGGTGTATTTCTATCGGTCCCCGGTGACAAAAACGGAGCCGCTGGGACTCGGGAGCCCCGAAGCGGCAGGCGGTGTGGCGCGTGTCCGCTCATGGGCCCCGGGCGCTCGGGGCGTCGAGGGCGGCGGTTTCGCCACCCGGTCCGCCCTGGGACGACAGGCGGGCGTCAGAGGAGCGCGGGCGCGTCGGGGACCAGGTGGGACGTGAAACCGGCCTCCACCAAGGCCTTGTGGGCCGCACGGACCCCGGGCGGGATGTCCACCGGGGCGCTCCAGCCCCGGCCGGGGTAGACCGCCAGGCGCTGCAGGTCGCCGACGAGGAACGCCACCAGTTCCTCGGGCAGGTGCGCGTCGTCGGTGTAGCCCTCGTAGCCGCCGCCGAAGGCGTTGAACGCCCATTCGGCCTCCGGCCAGTGGACCGCGGCGGCGGCCAGCGCGCGTCGGGCCATGTAGGGCTTGGCCGTCGCCACGGCCGTGCGCACGCGGATGCCCCGCTCCTGGCACAGCAGGCGGGCGCAGCCGAAGTTCTCCCCGGTGTTGGTGGCCCGGCCCTCCAGCAGGACCGCCTCGGGCGGCAGCCCCGAGGCCTGGAAGAACACTTCGGCCTCCGGGAGCGCCCACCGGTCGTGCCCGTCTCCTCCGCCGGTGCGCCGCCCCCGGTCGCCGGAGAACACCACCAGCGGTGCGGCGCCCTGATGCCAGAGGCGGGCGGCGTGGTGGGCCACGCGGACGTCGTGGCTTCCCAGGGCGAGGATGATGTCGCCCTTCACGACCTCGGCCGCGGGGGCGGCGTGGAAGTCCCACAGGACCTTCGCCCAGGCGTGCTCCCGTGCCCCCACGGCCGGCGCGCGGGTGTTCCCGTCCTGCTCCACAGAGTCCACGGCAGGCACACTAGCGCCGCCGCGCCGTGCCCGCAGCCGCGGGGGCTCCTGCCGCCCGGGGCGGCCCGGGAGGGGGACGTCCCTCCCGGGCCGCTGCCGCTGCGGGCGTATGCCGCTTGTCGGTGGGGCACCAGGGAGCGAAGGCGCTCCGGGGAGGGTGGTGCCCCTCCGTCGGCGGGTTCCGTCCCGCCGCGGTCGTCCAAGTCCAGCGCCCCCGGTCGGCGCGGCGCAAAGGTTGCGGAGAGTTGCATGTGCGCGCCGGTGTGTCACGGGGGCGCGGAGGGGGTGGGGCTCCGCGCGGGCCGGGGGACGGTCCCGGTCCGCGCGGAGCCCGTCCTGGGCGGACGCTTTCGGATGGTGCTCGGGGCGCCGGTTCACATGCAATTGCATCGAATGCGTCGAACGGGTCAGGAATCTAGCGGAAAGAGAGGAATCGGGGCGATGAGTCACGTTCCGTAAAGGAACCGGAAGGACGGTTTCCTGAACGCGCAGGGTGAGACGGCGCCTACGGGGGCGGAGGAAACGCCGGTTCCGGTCGACGCGCCGGTTACCAGGGGTAGTGGCGGCGGGGCCGCACCGGGCGTGGAGCGGGGGGTGGAATGACCGGATCAGGTCAATCTGTCGGTGCGGGGTTTCACGTGTAACGCCGCAGGTCACAGCGGTATTGCACACAAAGCGTAGTGAACGGTGGAAATCCGGGCCGGGACCCCCGGGAGCGGCCGAAGGCCCCGCCGGGGCCGGGAGGGGCCGGCGCCGGCGGGGCCCGGGGTGGGGCGGCCCCTCGGCGGTGGGCCGCCCCCGTCGGTGCGGTCAGCCTGTGAGCAGGGTCAGGTCCCACTGCGACAGGACCGGGCCGAGCGGCTGGAAGTAGGTCGTCCCGCCGGAGGTGCAGTCGCCCGAGCCGCCGGAGGTCACACCCTGGGCCTCGGTCCCGCTCAGCCACGAGCCGCCGGAGTCGCCCCCCTCGGCGCAGGCGCTGGTCCGGGTCAGCCCGTGCACGGCCCCTTCGGCGTAGTTGACGGTCTGGTCCTTGGCCTGGACGGTCCCGCAGTGCCAGCCGGTCGTCTGGCCGGAGCGGCACACCGAGGCGCCGACCGGGGCCTCCTGGGAGCCGGTCACCGTGACCGTGCCGCCGCTGTGGTCGCTGACCCGCGGCACGGGCGCGAATCCCGGCTCGGTGCGGACCCAGGCGGCGTCCTGGCCGGGGAAGACCGACTCGGCGACCGTCCCGGTCCGCGTGGTCCCGGGGGCCTCCTGCCAGGTGGTGCTCCCGGCCGCTCCGCAGTGCCCGGCGGTCACGTAGCCGCCCTCGACGGGGAAGCCGACCGAGCAGACGTACCAGCCGTCGGGCTTCTCGAAGTAGTAGGGCGTGCCGCCCACGATGTCGGCGAGGGGCCGCGGCGCCGCGGCCTCCTCCTCGACGCGCACCGCGTCGGCGGGGACGCCCGCGGCCTCGGCGAAGGCCTCGGCGGCGGCGCCCTCGCCCGCGCCGGCGGTGATGACCACCGTGTCGGCGGAGGTGTCGGCGTACCACCCGTGGACCTGGGGTCCGGCCTGCCCGGCGGAGGCGTCCAGGGTGTCCATCACCGCACCGAGGCCGGCCTCGCCCCGGTCGACGACCTGCGGCTCGGCGCCGGCGCCGCGGACGGCGCCCGCCGCATCGGCGTCGGTCACCTGGACCGTCAGGGTCGCGGTGCCGATGTCGAAGACGGCACCGCCGAAGTCGTCGCCCAGCTCGTCGCGCAGCTCGGACTCGGTGGAACGGGCCTGCGCCTCGGCGTCCATCAGGTCGAGGGCCTCGGCCTCGGTCAGCCCGAGGTCGCGCTGCATCGCGTCGATCTGCTCGGGGGGAGCGGCGGGGGAGGGGGCGTCGGCCTGGGCCGCCGTGGCGGTGGCGGGGAGCAGGCCGAACACCAGGGCCGCGCCTCCGAGGAGGCGCAGTGCGGGGGATGTGCGGGGGAACCGTGGCAACTCGGGTGCCTTTCCAGTCGCGGGGGAAACCGTGCGGGTGGGCCTGCGCCGAGCGGGGGCGCGGCGGTCAGTCCCCTCCCGTCCGCGCCGTGTGGGGCGGCGCGGTACCGGTGTCCGGTGGACGTCCACCGGACGAGGAGGGAATTTAGGTCAATCGCACGGTGTGCACCAGGGCGTCACGTTCAGTGAACTTAACGACTGGAAAGTTTTCTTATGACGGAAAGTGAATGATAGTGACGGGGAAGCGCGGCATGTCCCTATTCGCGACCGAAGAGGGGTGGCGCTCCGTGAGGGCCGCCTGTGGGCTCCGGGAACAGGAGGGGTTCAAGTGGCCGTATGCGGCCAATGCGACCTATGTGTGTTTCGTCTTTGACGGTGCAGGTCGCAGCCGGGGTGTGTGCGGTATGTAGCCGAACGGGAATCCCCGCCGCGCCGGTCGGCGGAACCGGGCGTCCGGGCCGGGGCGGGGCGCCGGGAAAACCCGGTGCGCGGCATTCGGAGGCGTTGCTAGCGTCCCCGCCATGGAGCACCTGCCCGCCGACCTGGACGACGCCCTGATCGCCGACGCCCTGAAGCACTGGGGGATCGACGCCGCCGACCTGGACTACGTGCCCGTGGGCTTCGGCGACCACCACTGGCGCGCCGCCGGGGCGGACGGGCGCGCATGGTTCCTCAGCGTCGCCGACCTGACGGCCAAGCCGCACTGCGGGGTCGGCGTCCAGGCGGCCCGGGAGGGACTGCGCGCCGCCATGGACACCGCGGCCGCTCTGCGCGGCGCGGGCCTGGACTTCGTCGTCGCTCCCCTGCGGACCGCCTCCGGAAAGACCGTGCTCGACCTGGACCGGCGGCACACGCTCAGCGTCTTCCCGCTGGAGGAGGGCGAGGCCGGGGACTACACGACGGAACCGTCGGAGCAGGAGCGCGGGCGCGTCATCGACCTGCTCGCGGCCCTGCACGGCGTCGCGCCGCCCGACGGGGCGCCGCGGGCCCCGCTGGACCCGCCGCTGCGCGGCCGCCTGGAGCGCGCCCTCGACCAGACGGGGCGCCCCTGGGGGGAGGGGCCGTTCTCCGAACCGCTGCGGGGCCTGCTGGCCGACGCGGCTCCGCTGCTCCGGCGGCGCCTGGAGGAGTTCGACGACCTGGTGCGCCGGGTGCGGGAGGGCGGGGTCGCGCCCGTGCTGACCCACGGCGAGCCGCACCAGGGCAACGTGCTGCACCAGAGCGGGCGGCGGCTCCTCATCGACTGGGACACCTGCGCCCTGGCGGTCCCCGAACGCGACCTGTGGTCGGTCGTGCGGGGGCCGGAGGACCTGGAGCGCTACGCGGAGGCGGCGGGCAGGCGCCCCGACAGCGCCGCACTGGATCTGTACCGGCTCCGGTGGGACCTGGACGAGGCGGCGGTCTACACGGACTGGTTCCGCGCGCCGCACACCCGCACCCCGGACATGGAGACGGCCTGGCAGGGGATCGAAGAGGTCGTCGCGCACCTGGCGGAATGACAGGGGCGGGCTCCGGAAGGCGCGGTTCGCCCCCTTCGATCGGGGGTACCCGGCAACGGACGGCGATCCAGGTCACACCGCCACGCCTGGGCCAATCAGGTTCCGGGCGGCCGCATTCCGGTCCAGTGGCTGGGCCGATGGCGGGCGGTGGCACTCGGGCGGCCCTCATTGGCCCCTTGCGGGCGTCCCGAACCCGCGTCCGTGGGGGGTGCGGCGGCATCTACGTCGGTGGCGCTTCCCCTCTGAGGCCCTCTTCGCCGAACAGAGGTGCGCGCGGAGGGCCCACGGGTAAGCTGGACGCATGACAGCACCGCTGCCCGACACGGCACCGCTGACAGCGCCGCTGCCGGACTGGGTCATCCCGCCGCCCGAGGGGTTTTCGGCGGACGATTTTCTGCGGATGTCCGGACTTCCACCGCACACCGAGCTGATCGATGGAAGCCTGGTCTTCGTGAGTCCGCAGAGGAAATGGCATTCCGGTGTCGTCGGCCGCTTTTGGGTCGAACTCGACGCCCAGGCGCCCGAGGGGTGGCGGGCCGATCGGGAGATGGCGTTGAAGGTCGGCGTCCGCCAGGTTCCCGAGCCTGATGTGCTCGTCGTGCAGGAAGAGGCGTTCCTGCGTAAGGAGCCGGACACCTATTACCTTCCCGAGGAGGTCCTCCTCGTCATCGAAGCGGTCTCCCCGGATTCGGAAGAGCGCGACCGTGAGACGAAACCGGGAAAGTACGCCCGGGCCGGAGTTCCCCATTTCTGGCGCATCGAGGAGGCCGACGGCGATTCGGCCGTCGTCTACGCCTACGAGTTCGACCCCGCGACGCGGGCCTACGGTGTCGCCGGTATCCATCACGACCGATTCAAGGTCTCCAGCCCGTTCCCGGTCGACATCGACCTGAAGGAGATCCGCCGCAAGCGGGCGCGCTGACCGATCCGACGACTCGGCCGCGGTTCCCAGCCCCCCGCCCACCGGGGGAGGACGGGGGAATCCGGTCAGCCGCCGGTCTCGGGGGTGAACCGCACCGGGAGGCTCAGCGGCCCCCGCATGATGCCCTCGGGGATCCTCGGCGGCTCTGCTCCGGGCTCCTCGGCGGCCATGTCCGGGAAGCGGGTCAGCAGCTCGCGCAGGCCGATGACCGCCTCGGCGCGGGCCAGCGGCGCCCCCAGGCAGTAGTGCACGCCGTGCCCGAAGCTCAGGTGGCGCGCGTCCTTGCGGGCCACGTCCGCCTCCGCGCCGTCGGCGTCCAGGTTGGCCGACCCGAGGGCGACCAGCACCGCCTCGCCCTTCTTCACGCGCCGCCCGCCCAGCTCCATGTCCTCGGCGGCGAACCGCGCGGGCGTCAGCTCCACCGGCGCCTCGGTGCGCAGGAACTCCTCGACCGCGCCCGGCAGCAGGTCCGGCTCCTCGCGCAGCCGGTCGGCCTGGTCGGGGCGGCGCAGCAGCACCGCCAGGGCGTTGCCCAGCAGGTTGACCGTGGTCTCGTGCCCGGCGATCACCAGCAGCACGGCCGTGCCCAGCAGCTCCTCGTCCGACAGGCGCCCGTCCTGCTCGTCGTGGACCGTGATGAGCGCGCTGAGCAGGGCGTCGTCGGGGGCGCGGCGCTTGTCCTCCAGCAGCTCGGCCAGGTAGCGGTTGAGCATGACGCCGCCCTCGATCCGGTCGCCGCCGGTGACGCCCATGGCCTGGTTGGACCACTGCTGGAATTCGTCGCGGCGCTCCTCGGGCACCCCGAGCAGCTCGGAGATGACGGTCATCGGAAGCGGGCGGGTGTAGTCCAGCACCAGGTCGGCCCGGCCCTCGGGGGCGATGCGGTCCAGCAGGCCGCGGCAGATCTCCTCGATGCGCGGCCTGAGGCGCTCGGTGCTGCGCGGCGTGAACGCCCCCGAGACCAGCTTGCGCAGGCGCGTGTGGTCGGGCGGGTCGGCCATCAGCATGTTCCCGGCGAACCCCGTTCCGGGGCGGTAGGTGTCGGGCCGGACCGCGGCAGCCTCGGGGTCCTTGACCAGGCCGGGGTGGTTCAGGGCGCTGCGGGCCAGCTCATGCTCGACGACCACCCAGCCCGCGGTCCCGTTGGTGAAGCGGGCCGGGTGGATGGGGCCGCGCTCGCGCAGCTCGGCGAAGCGGGCGGGGGAGTCGGGTTTGAAGTCGGGGCCGTCGAGGAGCGGCGGCCCTCCGCCGGGCGTGCCGACGGCGCCGGTGTTCCGGTCGTGCGCGGACATGGGGTCCAGGTCCTCCAGGCGGGCTCTCGGGGCCCGGCGCCGCGGCGCCGGGGAGGGGCGTGGTGGGCCCTCCCCCGGATGCGGCGGCGGCAGCGGCCGGCGTCCGCATCCGGACGCGGCCGGGCGCCCGGCGCGGCGGCTGGGCCCGGCCGGACACGCCTGCGGTGCGGGATCGCGCGGGCGCGTCGGTGCCGGGGGGTAGCCTTCGCCTCCCCGGTGCCCAGTGACCCGTGCGACGAAGGGGCGGCAGGACGATGTGCGGACGCTACGTCAGCGCGCGGAACGACCATGAGCTGCGGCTGCTCTTCGACGTGGAGCGGCGCGTCGGGGAGGCGCTGGCCCCCTCCTACAACATCGCGCCCACCCAGCACGTGCGGATCGTGCGCGAGGAGGCGGACGGCGACGGCGGGGCGGCCGTGCGCGAGATGCGCAACGCCCGGTGGGGGCTGCTGCCGGTGTGGGCCAAGGACCGCCGGATGGCGTCCCGGCTGATCAACGCCCGCTCCGAGACCGTCACCGACAAGCCCGCCTTCCGGGCGGCCGCCGCCAGGCGGCGGTGCGTGCTCCCGGCCGACGGCTACTACGAGTGGCAGAAGACCGCCGGCGGCAAGGTGCCCTACTACCTGCACGGGCCCGAGGAGGAGGCGCTGGCCTTCGCCGGGCTCTACGAGCGGTGGGCCGACCCCGGGGTCGGCGGGGACGACCCGGACCGCTGGGTGTGGACCTGCACCGTCCTCACCCGCCCGGCCTCCGACTCGCTGGGGCGCATCCACGACCGCGCACCGGTCGTGCTCCCGGTGGACATGGTCGGCGACTGGCTCGACCCGGAGGCCACCGCCAAGGAGCGGGTGCGGGAGATCCTCGACGCCGTGCCCGAACCGCACCTGGTGCCCCGGCGCGTGGGCGGCGCGGTCGGGTCGCCGCGCAACAACGACCCCTCGCTGCTGGCCGAGGCCGACTGAGCCGGTGTGGGGCCCATCAGCGCGCGTGCGCGGGCTCGGCGGCGCCCGGCGCGGACTCCGCGCCCGCGTCGGGGGAGCGCCGGTCCAGCAGGCCCGAGACCAGCGCCAGCCCCAGGCCGACCACGGCCAGGCCCGCGCCCATCAGGTTCGGCGCCGTGTAGCCGTACCCGGCGGCGATGACCAGCCCGCCCAGCCAGGCGCCGGCCGCGTTGGCGATGTTCAGCGCCGCGTGGTTGAGCGCCGCCGCCAGCGTCGGCGCGTCCGAGGCGGCGTTCATCAGCCGCATCTGCAGCGACGGGATCAGCGCGCTCCCGGCGAAGCCCAGCAGGAACACCGCGGCCACCGCGGGCGCCTTGTAGGAGGCGACCGCGTGCATCAGCAGCAGCACGGCGGCGATCGCGGCCATGCACACGTACATCGTCGGCATCAGGGACCACCGGTCCGCGGCCCGGCCGCCGACCAGGTTCCCCAGGGTCATGCCCACCCCGTAGACGGCCAGGATGAGGGTGACGGCGCCCGCGCCGAACCCGGCGACGTCGGTCATCATCGGGGAGATGTAGCTGTAGGAGGCGAACATGCCGCCGAACCCGACCGCGCCCACGGCCAGGGCCAGCCAGACCTGCCCGCGCTTGAGGGCGCCGAGCTCGGCGCGCACCGAGGTGCCCGGGTGCGGCTTCTGCGACGGCACCCACGCGGCCAGCGCCAGCAGCGTCACCACGCCCACCGCCGTCACCAGCAGGTAGGTGGCGCGCCAGCCGAAGGCGTGCGAGACGGCGGTGCCCAGGGGGACGCCCACGATGTTGGCCACCGTCAGCCCGGCGATCATCAGCGACACGGCCTGGGCGCGCTTGGTCGCCGGGACCAGGGAGGCGGCGACGACCGCGCCGACGCCGAAGAAGGTGCCGTGCGGCAGGGCGGTCAGGAACCGCGCCGCGAGCAGGAACTCGAAGTTCGGGGCCAGCGCCGAGGCCAGGTTGCCCAGGGTGAAGGCGCCCATCAGCGCCATCAGCAGGTGCTTGCGGTCCACCCGGGCCCCCACCGCCGCCAGCACCGGGGCGCCGATCACGACCCCGAGCGCGTACCCGGAGATCATGTACCCGGCGGTGGGGATCGAGACGCCGTAGGCCTCGGCGACCTCGGGCAGGATGCCCATGGCGACGAACTCTGTGGTGCCGATCCCGAAGCCTCCCAGGGCCAGGGCGAGCAGGGCGATGGGCAAAGCGCTCCCTTTCTCGGGTGGTCGGATGATGGGGCGGAAAAGGTCCCCGGCCCAGCCAACACCCTTCGCGCGCGCGGCGCTTCCCTTTGACCGGGATCGGCGGTGTGAGAGTCGTCGCGCCCGGGCGGCCGCCGCGTCACACCGGGTTCGGTGCGCCTGCCCGGTGCGGACGCCTGTAGGTGAGGCGGCGCAGCAGCGCCTCGGCCGGGCCGGGCCGTCCCGCGCGTTCCAGGGCGGCGGCCGCCGCCACCGTGACCAGCCAGACCGCCGCGGCGAACAGCGCCATCCCCGCGCTCCCCATGTGGGCGCCCAGCCCCAGCCCCCAGGCCGCGAGCGCCGGGGCGAACAGCAGCGAGTGCGCCATGTAGCCCGACAGTGACCGCTTGCCGAGCGCCGCGACCGCCCCGGCCGCCCGGCCGGGACCCCCGCGCGCCGCGATCCGGTGCGCCGCCAGGGTGAACAGTGCCGCGTACCCCAGCCCGCACAGCAGCCCGGTGGCCGACTGCAGCGCGGGCAGCGGCCCCTCCTCGGCGATCGCGGCCGGGGCCGCCTCCAGGACACCGACGTGCACCAGCGCCGACGGGAGCCCGCCCAGCCAGCCGACCGGCACGCCCACGGCCGCCGTCCAGCGCAGCAGCCGCAGATGGCGGCCGGGCTCCTCCAGCACCCGGCGGCGCGCCGCCCACATCCCGGCCGCCATCGCCGCCAGGGTGGTCACCCCCAGGAGCGAACCGGCCGCGGTCACCACGAGCCAGGTGGTGATCCGGGTACGGGCGGCCGCCGCCCAGTCGGCCTCACCGGCGGCGTAGTAGAACGTCGAGGGGGCCTCCGGCGGCGCCGTCGCGGTGATCCCGGTCAGGCCCTCGGACGCGACGGCCCACAGGCCCTGCGCCGCGGGGACGGCGGCGACCAGGGCGAGCACCGCGGCCACGCCGAGCAGGACGCGGTCGGAGCGGCGCACCAGCAGCCATGCCAGCACGAGCCCGGTGACGCCGTAGGCGCCGACGATGTCCCCGGCCATGAGCAGGGAGGCGTGTACGGCGCCGAAGGCGACCATCCACAGGCTCCGGCGGGTCAGCAGCAGCGACGCGGCGCGGCCGGAGGCGCCGTGGGCGACCTGGCGCTCGTACAGGCGCATCATCCCGTAGCCGAACAGGAACGCGAACAGCGGGTAGGCGCGCAGGTCCAGTGCGGTGATCATGGCGAACTGAACCGCGCCGTCCAGGGGCGTGCCGTCGACCGGGTGCCAGCCGGAGGGGCCGTGCTCGGCCGCCCACAGGTGGAAGGCGGTATTGGAGAGCACGATCAGCAGCAGCATCGCACCCCGGGCCAGGTCGGGCGCCAGCGCGCGCTCACGGGCGCGGACCGGCCCGCGCAGGGAGGGGGCGTCAGGTGACGGTTCGGGCATGGCACCGACGCTAGGAACGCGGGGCGCCGCCGGGCATCGGGCGTCGGTATCGGGCCGCGCGTCGGCGGACCGACGCCCGCGCCCGGGCATCGGCCGAAAGTCGGAACGGCCCGCCCCCCCGGAGCGCCGCACTGAATACCGCTCGGTATGGTCGGACCACCCTCCCACCCCCTCGGCGCCCCGGCAGGCGCGGGAAAGGCGGCCACATGAGCACGGACACGCACGCGACCGACCCGGCCCTGGCCCGCAAGGCGTGGGCGTCCCTGGAGAACTACCACTCCGGCGCCTACTTCGCCCCGGAGGTCCAGAAGAACTACGAGGAGCTGGGCGCCCACCCCCGCCACTCCTACTTCGGCGGGCGTGCGGCGCCGATGGGCGCCGTGCCCGCGGAGGTCGTCATCGCGACCTTCCACAACTTCTGCCCGGACCTGGTGCGCCAGGCGGTGCCCGCGGTGTGGGAGGCCGCCTCCCCGGAGGACTACCTGCGGGCGCGGCTGGACGGCATGGACGCCGCGCTGCGGCGCGTCCTCGGCGACCGGGTGGACTCCCCGGAGATGCGCCGGGCGGCCGAGCTGGCGCGCACCGCCGCCGAGGCGGCGTGCGAGCGGGTGGACGGCCGCCCGCTGTTCTCCGCCTACGCCGCCCTCCCCTGGCCCGGCGAGCCGCACCTGGTGCTGTGGCACGCCCAGACCCTGCTGCGCGAGTTCCGGGGCGACGGGCACATCGCCCTGCTGGTGGCCCAGGGCACCAGCGGGCTGGAGGCGCTGGTCGCCCACGCGGCGACGGGGAACATTCCCGTCAAGTTCCTGACGATGAGCCGCGCCTGGCCTGAAGAGGAGTGGGACGCGGCGGCCGAGCGGCTGCGCGACAAGGGCCTGGTGCGCAAGGACGAGCTGGCCCTGACCGACAAGGGGGCCGAGCACCGGGCCGAGCTGGAGGCCGCCACCGACCGGCTGTCGGCGGCGCCGTACGCGGCCCTGGGCGACGAGGGCTGCGAGGAGCTGGTCCGCTTGGGGGGTCCGCTGGCCAAGGAGGTGGGCGAGGCCCTGCTCCCGTGGGCGAAGCCGAAGAGGTAGGGGCGGGGCACGGCTCAGGGCGCGCAGCACAGCACAGCAGGACACAGCACGGCGCTGCTCCGTGCGGGGCGTGGGGCCGTGTTCGGAGCGACCGTGGGCCGTCGGCAGGCGTGTCGGTGGCCCGCCGCCCCATTCGGACGGGTGAAGGTCGAAGGGACGCGCGGTCGATGGCCGTGGATGGCCGTGAGGATCGGGCCTTTGGGAGCCGCCGGAGTGTCCCGCAGTGTCGGCGTCCGCTGCGACGGTGCGGCTTTCGGTGGCCGTGGCCGTGACGGTCCTCGGTCGGCGGTCCGGGCGCGGTCCAGGGGGCATGGAGGACCCGACGACCCGGCCGGGTGGTGGATGGCGCCACTCCAGCGGACATGCCCTCTCGTAAAGGGGGCGGGGCACGTCCAGGTCGACGGCTGGGCCTCCGACAGCCGTGTCGCCGCCCGCACCAGCCCGGCCAGCGCGGCAGCGGCAGGTCCGGCAGGGCCTCCAGGAAGCGAGACGAGACGAACGCTTAGGTCGAGGGCGACCCTTCCAGTGCGTCTGGCATTGTCTCGTATTTTCACCCCAATGAAAGAGGTAAATCGATAAGCTGCTTGAGTGAAGATTGTTGTGCAGGTGAAGCTGCTCCCCGACGCCGCTCAGAAGGCGGCGCTGTGGGAGACACTGAAGCTGTGCAACCGTGCGGCCAATTGTGCCTCTCAGCGCGCACACAAGACCGGAGTGAAGGACAAAGCGCCCCTTCAGCGTTTGGTCTATGACGACCTCAAGGCGATGGGCTTGTCCGCCCAGCCCGCGATCCATTGCGCACGCAAGGTCGCCGGGGCCTACGCCACACTGGAGGCCAACCTCGCTGCCGGGAACTACGGCCGCAGGGGCTCCAAACGGCGCACCCGGGCAGAGGACACGCCGGTCAGGTTCCGCAAGGACAGCGCCCAGCCGTTTGATGACCGATGCCTGTCGTGGCAGGTGGATGCTCGCGCCGTGTCGATCTGGACTGTACGCGGTCGACTCAAGGGCCTGGGCTTCGTCTGTTCGCCGGAGCAGGCGAAGATGCTCACCGAGTACCGCAAGGGCGAGTCCGATCTCGTCCGGCGCGGAAACAACTGGTACTTGTACGCTACGTGCGAGGTTCCCGAAGCCGAGGAGTACACCCCCGACGGGTTCCTCGGCGTCGACTTGGGCATCGCCAACATCGCCACCACCAGCGACGGCGCGATTCACTCTGGAAAGCGTACGAACAACGTCCGCCACCGGCACCGTCGTCTGCGCAGGCGGCTGCAGAGGAAGGGCACCAGGTCCGCCAAGCGCGTGCTGCGCCGGCTGTCGGGACGTGAGAGGCGGTTCGCGGCCGACACCAACCACCGCATCTCCAAACGCATCGTGACCGAGGCTCAACGCACCTCGCGCGGCATCGCCCTGGAAGAACTGGGCGGCATCCGCAAGAGGGTACGGCTACGAAAGCCCCAGCGGGTCACGCTGCACTCATGGAGTTTCGCCCAGCTCGGGTCCTACATCGCCTACAAGGCGAAACGGGCCGGGGTTCCGGTGGAGTACGTGGACCCGGCCTACACCTCGCAGGGGTGCAGCGCCTGTGGCCACACCGATAAGGGGAACCGGCCCGCCCAGGCCACCTTCTCATGTACGTCGTGCGGCTTCGCTGAGCACGCCGACGTCAACGCGGCCCGCAACATCTCTTCGCGGGGTGTTGCGGGTTGGGCAGTGAGTCACGCTGCCGACGACGCGGCCTGAAGCACACCCGCCAGGTGTGAACAAGAGCTGCAAGCCCGGTCCCACGGGGCCGTGAAGTTGACCGACGATGGGGCGATTCCGTGGTGGCCGGGCTCCGCCCGGAGGACGCCACTGCTCCGACGGCGGCCCCGGACCCGGCCCTGAGCCGTGCCGGTCGCCCGGCTCCAAGGCGGCGTGACACCGCCCGTGGCCGTGACCTGCCGCCCGCCCCGGGGTGAGTATGCACCGACGCGATCAGCGGACCGGGCGTCGGTCCGCAGGGCCGCAGGCCGAACCGCCCCACGCCTTAGCCGCGGCGGCTGGCCGGAGCAGGGACGGCATTCGACGGGACCGGACACGGCCGTCGAATGCCGTCCCCTCCAGCGGACGCCACCGGAACAGGAGGAGCCGCGTGCCGGTTGGCACTGGGGGAGTGCGAAAGCGGGCGAAAGGGGCGGGTGTGGAGGCGGGTGCGGACCTCGACGTGGCGGTGGTCGGTGCGGGGCAGGCGGGGCTGGCCGTCGGCTACCACCTGCGCCGTACCGGACTCGGCCACCTGCTCCTCGACGGGAGCCCCCGCCCCGGCGGGGCCTGGACGCGGTACTGGGATTCGCTGCGCCTGTTCTCCCCTGCCGAGCACAGCCCCCTGCCCGGGTGGTGGATGCCCGAGCAGCCGGGCGAGCCCTTCCCCACCGCCGGCCACGTCGTCCGGTACTTCACCGGGTACGAGGAGCGGTACGCCCTGCCCGTCCGGCGCCCGGTGCGCGTGCGGGCGGTCCGCCCCGACGGGGACCGGCTGGCGGTGGAGGCGCACACCCCCGACGGCCCCCGGGTGTGGCGCGCCCGTGCGGTGGTGAGCGCCACCGGCACCTGGGGGCGCCCCCGCACACCCGACCACCCCGGGCGGGACCGCTTCGGCGGGCTCCAGCTCCACGCCGCCGACTACCGCCGCCCCGACCCCTTCGCCGGGATGCGGGTGGCCGTCGTCGGCGGCGGCAACTCGGCGGCGCAGATCCTCGCGGAGCTGTCGCAGGTGGCCGAAACGCTGTGGGCCGCCCGGCGCGAGCCCCGCCTCATGCCCGACGACGTCGACGGCCGGGTGCTGTTCGACGTGGCCACCCGCAAGGCGGCGGCGCGCCGGGAGGGGCGGGAGGCCGACGGGGTCGGCGCCCTCGGCGACATCGTGATGGTCCCGCCGGTGCGCGAGGCGCGCGACCGCGGCGTCCTCAAGGCCCACCCGATGTTCGAACGCCTGACCGGGCGGGGGCTGCGCTGGTCGGACGGCCAGGAGTGGGAGTGCGACGCGGTGGTCTGGTGCACCGGCTTCCGGCCGGATCTGGAGCACCTGGCGCCCTTGGTGGCGCCGGGCGGGGACGGGACCGTGCCGACCGAGGGCACCAGGCTCCTCGCGGACCCGCGCGTGCACCTGGTCGGCTACGGCGACTGGACCGGCCCGGCCTCGGCCACCGTCATCGGCGCCGGAATGGCGGCCAAGGCGGCGGTGAAGGAGATCAAGGCCCTGCTGGAGGGGTGAGACGGGGTGAAGACGCCTGTCGTGCCGCCTCCCCGCTGCAGTGGTGTCCCTCCCGCGCCCATGCCTGGTCGCCGTCCGTCGGACCGTCGGAGTGGGCGGCGGCGACGACTGAGGGCGGAGGCGCTACCTGCAGCGCTGTCAACCGCCCGGCGTGTGCGTGGTCACCGTGGATGGCGGCGACGGCGAAAGCGGGCGTCCCCCGGCCTTGCTTCCCGTCCGCTGGGCCCCTCGCGGTCCGGGGGGCGGGCCGCCAGGGTGTCTGGGAGGAGGAGCGGCGACGACACGGGGGAGCGGGGCCGGGCGCCCCGGTCGGCCGCCGGGACTCCGCGCCCTGCGTGTCTCGGCATGTGCGGCCCTTCGCCGAGTTGCGCCTGGTGGCCGGTATCCGGGCCTGAATAC
>NZ_JAQFWP010000020.1 GCF_027706745.1 Nocardiopsis suaedae
CGCCCGGCGGGAGCACCCCGGTGCCCCCGCACCCCCTTCGGCGCCCGAGGTGAACACCCCAGACGGACACGAACCGGGCATTCCGATTCCAGAACCCGTTCTGGAATCGCCGACTTCGCACGCCCGGGGCCCTCTCGGGTGTCGCTGAGTGCGCTTCGCGGCCCTCCCACCCCTTAACAGGGAGTGTTCGCCCAGGTCATGGCGCTGCCGGGTGCAGGGTGGGCCGAACGGGGGCGGGTCCGGGTGTCGGAGAGGGCGAACCCCGACCCCCGAGTCTCACCATGCGGGAAGTTCTCCGGCAGGGGGTGCACGTTGGTCGAGACCGCCGCCAGATCCGGGCAATCGGCCGCATCCCGGCGAACCGAAACCCGCCATTCGGGCGCCACAGACCCTCTCAGGGCATCCCGCGTAGCGAAAAGTAGGCGTTTTCGCAGATCGGGTGGCGAATCCGCCACGCGGGATCGCCGAACCCTCCCCGCCGCACCTGGTATGTCCGGAATGTTCGGTCTGGAGGTTCCCCTATCGCGCGTTCAACGCGCCCCCGGGGCAACGAGTGCGCGCTTTCGACCACTCCCACGCGCCCAGTGTGCACTCTTCTGCACACTCGACGCCCGACAACCCACCCTATGCCCGGTATGCCCGGATTGCGGTGCCCGTTCACCCCCACAGCGACCACCCGGACCGCGAGGAACCCGCCGGACGGCAAGCAGCCCCGGGGAACCGCCCCGCTTCCGCCGTCGCCGCCCATCACCGGGACCACGCACACGCCCGGCGGCCGACAACCCACCAGGTAGACCCGCCGACCTTCATCGTCGCCGCCATCCACCCCGGTACCCCGCCGCCCCGCCCCCGGCCGGAGCCCGTCAGCGGGGAACCTGTCGGCCCGTCGTCGCCGCCGCCCACCCCACGCCCCGCCCGCCGACCTACCACTCGGCCGCCGCTCGCGAGCGGGGCCCTGCTCACGGGGTTGCGGACAGGCCTTCCTCTCCATACATGGGATCCTTTAACAATAGGACGAATCCTGTGATTGAGTAGGACAATGCTCCAGTCCTACCGACGGCTGTTCGCCGTGCCCCGGCTCGGGGCGCTGCTCTTCTGGTCGCTGGCGGCCCGGCTGCACATCGGGGGCATGCCGATCGCGGTGACCTTCCTGGTCGCCGGGTGGACCGGTTCCTACGCGTTGGCCGGACTGGTCGCCGGGGGATTGACCGTGGGCACCGCGCTCGGTGGACCCGTCCGGGGGCGGATGGCCGACCGGCGTCCCAACGACCGGCTGCTGCTGTACTCCGCGCTGGTCTACGGCGCCGGGCTGGCCGCGATGGCGTTCCTGCCCGCCTGGCTGTGGTGGGCGGCGCTGCCGCTGGCCGTGGTCACCGGCGTCTTCCAGCCCCCGGCCACCCAGATCGGCCGGTCGCTGTGGCCGCGCATCACCTCCGGGCCCACCCGGCAGGCCGTGTTCGCCGCCGAGGCGACCCTGCAGGAGCTGCTGTTCATTGTGGGCCCTCTGCTCGCCGCCGCGGTGGTCGGCGTCGGCGGCGGCCGGGTCGGGCTGCTCACCCTGGGGGCCATCGCCTGCACCGGGGCCGCCGGGTTCGCGCTCGCGCTGCGCCGGTCCGGGCACACCCTCCCGGCGCGCGGGGCGCCCGGGACCGACGGCGCATCCGCCGCCCCGCGCCGGTCACTGCTGGCCGACCCCCGCCTGCTGCTGGTCATCGGGGTGGTGATGGTGCTGGTCGCCGGGCTCGGCGCGGTCGACCTGGCGATGGTGGCCTGGGCCCGCGAGCTGGGCGCCCCCGGGTACGCCGGGGGCCTGATGGCGGTCTACGCCTTCGGCTCGCTGGTCGGCGGGCTGATCGCGGGCGCGGTGGCCGGGCCGCCGCGCATCCCGCTGCGGGCGTTCGGCACCGCGGCCGGGGCGGTGCTGATCGTGCCGCTGGTGCCGCCGGTGCTGCACCTGCCCACCCCGTGGCTGATCACCCCGGCGCTGTTCATCGCCGGTCTGGCGATCGCCCCCACGGTGGCCGCGGTCACCGAGCGGCTCGGCGACCTGGCCCCGGCGGAGCGGCGCGGCGAGGCCTACGGCTGGATGACCACCGCCACCACCGGCGGCATCGCCATCGCCTCACCGCTGACCGGCTGGCTGATCGACCACGGCGGGGTGGCCGTGGGGGTCGGCGGCGCCGCCGCCCTGGCCACCCTCGCCGCGCTGCTCAGCCTGGGGATCAGGACTCAAGGGCGGACAGGTCCGGGCGGCGCCCCGCCCACGGCCGGGCCCGCTCCAGCTGAGCCGACAGGGACAGCAGCGTCCCCTCCTCCCCCAGCCGCCCCGTCAGCATGACGCCCACCGGCAGCCCCTCCCCCGTCCAGTGCAGCGGCACGCTCGCCGACGGCTGGCCGGTCACATTGAACATGGAGGTGAAGGGCGTGAACGCCGACATCCGCGCGAACTCCTCGCGCGGGTCGTCGGAGGCGAAGTACCCCACCGGCGCCGGGAGCTGCGCCAGCGTCGGGGACAACAGCACGTCGTAGGCGTCCAGCCGCGGCACGGCCCGGCGCAGCGCCATCTGGATGCCGCCGGTGGCGCGCATGTAGTCCTCGACCGAGGCGGAGCGGGCGCGGGCCCGCATGCCCCGGGTGATGGGCCGGAGCCGCCCCTCGTCCTCCTCGGGCACCGGGGTGGCCACCGCCATGGCCGCCCAGACCACCTCGAACATCCGCATCAGCGAGGCGTCGAACGGCGGGTCGACGTCCTCGACCTCGTGCCCGAGGGAGGCCAGCAGGCGGGAGGCCTCCTCGTAGCCGGCGGCGACCTCGGGGTGGACCTCGGCGCCGGGGACCGGGGAGGCGGAGAACCGGCCGATGCGCAGCCGCCCGGGCTCGGCGCGGGCGTGGTCGAGGAAGGTGCGCGCGTCGCCGGAGGGCGGCGGCGCGTAGTAGTCGCCGGGGGCGCCCCCGGCCATGGCGTCGAGCAGCGCGGCCGCGTCGGCGACGGTCCGGGCCAGCGGCCCGCTGGTGGACAGGCCGATGTAGTCGGGCTGCAGCGGGGCGTTGGTGATGCGCCCCCGGGAGGGCTTGATGCCGAACAGCCCGCACACCGAGGCGGGGATGCGGATGGACCCGCCGCCGTCGCTGGCGTGCGCGGCCGGGGCCAGGCCCGCGGCGACGGCGGCCGCGGCGCCGCCGCTGGACCCTCCGGCCGAGCGGGAGGGGTCCCACGGGGTGCGGGCGGGCGGGGCGATGTCGTTCTCGGTGTAGCAGGGCACCCCGAACTCGGGGGTGTTGGTCTTGCCGGTGAGCACCGTCCCGGCGGCGCGCAGCCGCGCGGCCGCGTCGGCGTCGACCTCGGCGGTGCGGTCGGCGAAGGCGGCCGACCCGGAGGTCCAGCGGACCCCCGCCACCGGGGCGAGGTCCTTGACCGGCACCGGCACCCCGAGCAGCGGCGGCAGCTCCTCCGGCGTGTCGCGGACGACCCGTTTCTCCGCGTTGCGGGCTTGTTCGCGTGCGATTTCCGCGGTGACCGTAATGAACGCCCCCACCCGGGGGCCGATCCGCTCGATCCGGTCCAGGTAGTGGTCGGCGATCTCCACCGGGGACAGCTCCCGGCGGCGCACCGCCGCGGCCTGCTCCAACGCCGTCAAGTCGTGAATCTGACCCATGGACGAAGCCTAGACCCCGCGTCCCCGCCGGACCCGCGCGGCACCTCCGGGGCACCACGGGGGCACCTCTCTAGAGAGGATGGCCGAAAGGTAAGCCTTCCCTGCTCTTACCCCGGGGACACGCGTGCGGCGGGAAGTCCCCGGGGAAGAAAAGTGTGAGTTTCGATGGACTAGGACTCGTATATGGATCGAACTACTCTTTCCATCGTGGAATCGGCAACCAGTGAGAAGGACGGCGCCCAGCGCCAGGAGGCGGCATCCCTGTCGCCCTTTTTCGTGTCGGCCGGAGCGGGCTCCCGCTCCCGGAATTCGGTGGGCCCCGACGACGAGGCCCAGACGACCTATGGCGACTTGCTCAATTCGAAGGACGCACGCCGCTGGGCCGTTCGCGGAGCCGCCGCGCTCCTGGCCGGTCTGGCGGCCGGACTCCTCACCAGCGACTGGCGCATCGGCGCCACCTTCACCGCGGCCACCCTGGTGGGGCTCGCGGTGTACGCCTCCCGGCGCCAGTCCGAGGTACCGCGGTGGCGCAAGCCCTCGATGGCCCAGCGGCGCACCGAGGCCCAGCTGCGGGTGATGAAGAAGGTGGGTTACCGGGTCCTGCACGCGCGCGGCGTGCCCGGCGGCAACGGGCAGATCGACCACTTCATCGTGGGGCGGCGCGGCGCGTTCGCCATCGACTCCGAGTCGTGGGACAAGCGGCTCCCCCTCCGCAACAAGCTGGAGAAGCTCTACCACGGGCGGTTCTCCAAGAACGAGCGGATCGACGAGGCCCTGGCCGAGGCGCGCGAGGCCCAGCGGCTGATCAGCGAGGAGATCGGGCGCGAGATCACGGTCCGCGCGGCGCTGGCGATCTACGGCCCCGGCATGCCCTGGGACAGCCACAACCTGCGCGGAGTGGACGTCATCCAGGGCCAGAAGGTCCGCAAGTGGCTGCGCTCGGGCAAGAGCAGGCTCACCGAGAAGGAGATCGAGGAGATCCACCAGGCGGCGGAGAAGGTGCTCCCGGCGCGGTACTGACCGTGCGCGGGGAGCGGAGGAACGCAAACGGTACGGGCGGCACCGGTCGCGACCGGGCCGCGTCGGGGGCGGGGCGCAGGCTCCGCCCCCGACGCATGTCCGGCTCCGGGCTGCCCGCTCGGGGGTCCACGCCTCCCCCGACCGCCCTCGACCACCGAACGTCTCAATATTCGGACGTCCGATCTTCAGTGCCGAGACGCGAGCACGCCCCCGTCGGGGCTAGGATTCACGGAAGAGAACGTCTCGATCGGGAGCACCCCATGCCAGAACTCCGCTCACGCACGGTCACCCACGGCAGGAACATGGTCGGCGCGCGCGCCCTCATGCGCGCCTCCGGGGTAGAGCGCGAGGACTTCGGCAAGCCGATCGTGGCCGTGGCCAACAGCTTCACCCAGTTCGTCCCCGGCCACGTGCACCTGCGCGAGGTCGCCGACGTCGTCTCCGGCGCCGTCCGCGAGGCCGGCGGCGTCCCCCGCGAGTTCAACACCATCGCCGTGGACGACGGCATCGCCATGGGCCACGGCGGCATGCTGTACTCGCTGCCCAGCCGCGAACTCATCGCCGACGCCGTGGAGTACATGGTCAACGCGCACTGCGCGGACGCCCTGGTGTGCGTGTCCAACTGCGACAAGATCACCCCGGGCATGCTGCTGGCGGCGATGCGGCTGAACATCCCCACCGTGTTCGTCTCCGGCGGCCCGATGGAGGCCGGGCGGGTCACCGTGGTCGACGGCACCGCCACCAAGGAGCGCAAGCTCGACCTGATCAACCCGATGGTCGCCGCCGCCGACGAGAGCGTCTCCGACGAGGAGCTGGCCACCCTGGAGGAGGCCGCCTGCCCCACCTGCGGCTCGTGCTCGGGCATGTTCACCGCCAACTCGATGAACTGCCTGACCGAGGCGATCGGGCTGGCACTGCCGGGCAACGGCACCGTGCTGGCCACGCACGTGGCGCGCAAGCGGCTCTACGAGGACGCCGGGCGGCTGGTCGTGGACGCGGCGCGGCGCTACTACCAGGACGACGACTCCTCGGTGCTGCCGCTGTCGGTCGCCACCCCGCAGGCGTTCGCCAACGCCATGGCGCTGGACATCGCCATGGGCGGGTCCACCAACACCATCCTGCACCTGCTGGCGGCGGCCACCGAGGGCGGCGTGGGCTTCGGCCTGCCCGAGATCGACGAGCTGTCCCGCCGGGTGCCGTGCCTGTGCAAGGTGGCGCCGAACACCGAGAAGTACCACATCGAGGACGTCCACCGGGCGGGCGGCATCCCCGCCATCATGGGCGAGCTGGCGCGCGGCGGGCTGATCGACACCTCCCTGCCCACGGTGCACGGCAGGACCGTGGGCGAGTGCCTGGCCGAGTGGGACATCATGGAGCCGACCGCCTCGCCGGAGGCGGTGGAGCTGTTCCACGCCGCCCCGGGCGGCAAGCGCACCACCAAGGCCTACTCCCAGGACGTGCGCTGGGACGGCCTGGACACCGACCGCGACGGCGGCTGCATCCGCTCGGTCGGCAGCGCCTACAGCGCCGACGGCGGGCTGGCGGTGCTCTTCGGCAACCTGGCCGCCGACGGGGCCGTGGTCAAGACCGCCGGGGTCGACGAGGAGCTGATGTCCTTCAGCGGCCCGGCGAAGGTGTTCGAGAGCCAGGAGGACGCCGTCGACGGCATCCTGAACAAGCGGGTGGAGCCGGGCGACGTGGTCGTCATCCGCTACGAGGGCCCCAAGGGCGGCCCGGGCATGCAGGAGATGCTCTACCCGACCAGCTTCCTCAAGGGGCGCGGCCTGGGCAAGGCGTGCGCGCTGGTGACCGACGGGCGCTTCTCCGGGGGCACCTCGGGGCTGTCCATCGGCCACGCCTCCCCGGAGGCCGCGGCCGGGGGCGACATCGCCCTGGTCGAGGACGGGGACGCGATCAGCATCGACATCCCCACCCGGGGGCTGGTCCTGGAGGTGCCCGAGGACGAGCTGGCCGCCCGTCGCGAGCGCCTGCTCAAGGAGCAGGGCGGCTACCGGCCCCGCGCGCGCGAGCGGAAGGTGACCCCGGCGCTGCGGGCGTACGCGGCGATGGCCACGTCCGCCTCCACCGGCGCCTCCCGCGACGTGTCCCAGGTCGAGGACTGACCCAAGGACACCATCCACCGTTGATCTCGGGGAAAACGACGCTAAAACCTCCCTGGTAGAAGCGCTTTTCCCGAGATCAACGCGAGATCGGCGCGGGGGTTCAGCCTCCGCCGCAGCACCCGCCCCCGCAGCAGCCCCCGGCCGGTGCGGGGGCCTGGGCCATGCCCGCGACCGCGACCCGGGACAGCAGCTTGACGGTGTCGCCATGGCCGCCCGGGCAGGCCGCCGGGGCGTCCGACTCGGCCATCGGCCGGCTCAGCTCGAAGGTGGTGCCGCACTCGCGGCAGGCGTACTCGTATCGGGGCATGGACGCATCCTAAGCGCAGGTCTCACGGGCGCCGCGCGCCACGGCCGTCGGCGGCCCACACGGCACCCCGCCGGGGGCGGCCGGGCCGGGTGGGACGTCGGAACGCCCGGCCCGGGCCGCCCGTACGGTCAGGCCGCCTGACGTGTCATGTACGGCGCCCACTGGGGGTCGCCGTGCTGCTCGCCGTTGATCAGCCGCCAGTGCAGGCCGCGCGGCACCGTGGGGGTGACGTTCAGCCTCCACCCCAGCTCGTCCAGGAGCCGGTCGGCCTTGCGGTGGTTGCACGGCTTGCACGAGGCCACCACGTTCTCCCACACGTGCGCGCCTCCCCTGGAGCGCGGGACCACGTGGTCGATGGTCTCGGCCCGCTTACCGCAGTACGCGCAGTGGTGCCCGTCCCGGCGCATCAGCGCGACCCTGGTGAGGGGGATCCGCCTGCGGTAGGGGACCCGGATGTAGCGGTGCAGCCGGATGACCGACGGCACCGACAGCACCATCGACGCCGAGTGGAGCACCGTGCCCGCGGCGTCCCCGTGCACCACCTCGGCCTTGTCCCGCAGCACCAAGAGCACCGCGCGGCGCAGGGGAAGCGTGGTCAGCGGCTCGTAACTGGCGTTGAGCAGCAGCACATGGCGGCTTACCGGACCGCCCTCCGTTCCGGTGGCGGTGCTCATGCGGCCGCCCCCGGCCTGCGTGTCTCGACCCCGGCCAGCCGATCGGCCAGCCAGGAGACCTCCCTGTGGGCCGGCCTGACGGCCGGCGCTGTCGACTCTTCCACACGGACCTCCCGTGGGTGGTTCCCGCCGAGTGACGTCCCGCAATCAGTTTGCTTTGTCCGACCGCTCCCCCGCCACCCCGTTTCTCCTCGGCGGCGGTTGACCACTGGGCTCCGATAATCGCGCACGCCTCCCCCGGAAACGGGGAAGCGCGCCGACCGGCGGCGCTTTCCCCGCGCATCCGGCCGCCCTTGTCCCGGCCCGGCGCCGCCCTTGTCGGGCGTTTAAGTAGAGTTCAGGCATGCCTGATCTCCGCTACCCCCCTGCCGAGCGCCAGGACCTGGTGGACGAGCTGCACGGGACGCGCGTCGCCGACCCCTACCGGTGGCTGGAGGACGCCGGATCGGCGCGGACCAAGGAGTGGTCCGCGGCCCAGGACGCGCTCTTCGCCGCCGCCGCGCGCGGCTTCACCGGGCAGGAGCGGTTCGCCGCCGACATCCGGGCGCTGCTGTCCGCCGGGTACACCGGCCCGCCGGTGTGGCGCGGCGGCCGGTCGTTCTTCGTGCGGCGCGCCTCCGACGCCGAGCACGGCGTGCTGGTGACCTCCGCCCCCGGGGAAGAGGAGCGGGTGCTGGTCGACCCGAACGCGCTCGACCCGGCCGGGACCACCACGCTGGACTACTGGCGGCCCGACCGGGAGGGCAGCCTGCTGGCGTACCAGGTCTCCGAGGGCGGGGACGAGGAGCCGCTGCTGCGGGTGATGGACGTGGCCACCGGCGCGGTCGTGGACGGGCCCATCGACCGGTGCCGGTACTCGCCGGTGGCGTGGCTGCCCGGCGGGGAGGCCTTCTACTACGTGCGGCGGCTGCCGCCCGAACAGGTCCCCGAGGAGGAGCGCCAGTACCACCGGCGGGTGTACCTGCACCGGGTGGGCACCCCGGCCGACTCGGACACCGCGGTCTTCGGCGCGGGGCGCGGCATGACCGAGTACTTCGGGGTGGCGGTCGGCCGCGACGGGCACCACCTGGTGCTGACCGCCTCGGAGGGCACCTCGGCCAGCAACGACGCCTGGATCGCCGACCTGCGCGAGGGCCCGCTGGAGGCGCCGCGGCTGCGCCCGGTGCAGGAGGGCGTGGACGCCGAGGCCTCACCGCACGTGGGGCGGGACGGGCGGCTGTACCTGTTCACCGACCGGGACTCCCCGCGCGGCCGCCTGTGCGTGTGCGACCCCGCCGCCCCCGGCGCGGAGAACTGGCGCACCCTCATCGGGCCCGACCCGGAGGCGGTGCTGGACGACTACGCCGTGCTCGACGGGCCGGAGCTGGAGCGCCCGCAGGTGGTGGCGTCCTGGCGGCGGCACGCGATCAGCGAGGTCACCCGGCACGACCTGGCCACCGGGGAGCCGCTGGAGACGGTGGCGCTGCCCGGCCTCGGCAGCGTCGGCGGCCTGATGGACCGGCCCGAGGGCGGCCACGAGGTGTGGTTCACCTACACCGACCACACCACGCCCGTCGAGGTGCACCGGTTGGACGCGCGCACCGGGCGGCTGGAGCGGTGGGCGTCGGCGCCCGGTGCCGACGGGCTGGACCTGCCGCCGGTCCGCACCGAGCAGCAGGTGGCCGTCTCCCGGGACGGAACACCGGTGCGGATGCTGGTGGTCCGCGCCGACGACGGGGACGACCGGCCCCGGCCAGCGGTCCTGTACGGCTACGGGGGCTTCTCCATCTCCATGACGCCCGGGTACTCGGCCACCATCCTGGCGTGGGTGCGGGCCGGGGGCGCCTACGCGGTGGCGAACCTGCGCGGCGGTCTGGAGGAGGGCGAGGAGTGGCACCGGGCGGGGATGCTCGGCTCCAAGCAGAACGTCTTCGACGACTGCGTCGCCGCCGCTGAGCACCTGGTGTCCTCGGGCACGGCCCGCGCCGACGGCCTGGCGGTGATGGGCGGCAGCAACGGGGGCCTGCTGGTGGGGGCGGCCGTCACGCAGCGCCCGGACCTGTTCGCCGCCGCCGTGTCGTCGGCGCCGCTGCTGGACATGGTGCGCTACGAGCGGTTCGGGCTCGGGCGGCTGTGGAGCGTGGAGTACGGCAGCGCCGACGTGCCCGAGGAGCTGGAGTGGCTGCTGGCCTACTCGCCGTACCACAGGGTGCGCGAGGGGGTCCGGTACCCGGCGACGCTGTTCACCGTCTTCGACAACGACACCCGGGTGGACCCGCTGCACGCGCGGAAGATGTGCGCGGCGCTCCAGCACGCGACGGCGGCCCCGCCCGAAGAGCGTCCGGTGCTGATCCGCAGGGAGGCCCAGGTGGGGCACAGTGCGCGGTCGGTGAGCCGGAGCGTCGCGCTCAGCGCGCACCAGCTGGCGTTCCTGGCCCGGTACACCGGCATGGGCGCCGGCACGACGAGCGGCGACGCGCGGGGCTAGGGCGGGGCGGGGCGGCGCTTCCGCCCCGCCCCGCCCGCCGCTCAGGGCCCCCGATACCCTGGTATGCCGTGCCCGGACGGGCTCACGAGTCGGACCAGGGGGGACGGGAAGGACGTGTTGGACACCGGGGCGGAAGCGCAGAGCGCGCAGGCCGCGGACAGGGGCGGGCGCCAGGGCGAGGACGGCCCCGGCGCGCCGGGGCGCGGGCGGCGCCACGTGCACCTCGCCCATGTGCGCTTCGCCGACCTCGATCCGCTGAACCACGTGAACAACGTGCGGATGCTGACCTACCTGGAGGACGCCCGCATCGCGTTCCTGAGGTGGGACGCCCCCGGCGGCGACGGCGACGGCGGCCCGCTCGGCGCCATGGTGGTGGCCCGGCACGAGGTGGACTACGTGGCCCCGCTGGTGCTGCGGCGGGACCCCGTGCGGGTGGAGACCCGCGTCACCGAGGTCCGCGGGGCCAGCTTCCGGCTGGCCTACGAGATCCTCGACGACGAGCGGGTCTACCTGCGGGCCGAGTCCGTCATCGTCGGCTACGACCTGGAGCGGCAGCGCTCGCGCCGGCTCACCCCCGACGAGCTGGAGTACCTGGAGGGCTACCGGGAGCCGGCCTGACCCTCCGCCGGGGTCCCGTCCGGGGCCCCGGCCGCCTCCCCGACCGGTCCGCCCCCCTGGCCCAGGTCGCGGCCGCGGGTCTCGGGGGAGACGGCCACCGCCGCCAGGGTGAGCACCGCGGCCCCGGCCACGTACACCGCCACCGGCACCGCCGAGGCGAACGCCGCCAGCAGCGAGGTGGCGATCAGCGGGGCCAGTCCCCCGGCGACGATCGAGGCGAGCTGGTAGCCGATGGAGGCGCCCGAGTAGCGCGTGCGGGTGCCGAACAGCTCGGAGAAGTAGGCGGCCTGGGGCCCGTACATGGCGGCGTGCAGGACCAGGCCCACCCCGGCGGCGGCGAGGAGCGCCCAGAAACCCGCCCGGTCGACCAGCGGGAAGAACACGAACATCCACACGCCGACCCCGGCGGCGCCGAAGGCGACCACGGGGCGGCGCCCCACCTTGTCGGACAGGGCTCCCCACAGCGGGATCGCCACGAGCTGGACGACCGCGGCCGCCAGCAGGGCGTTGAGCACCGTGCCGCGTTCGACCCCGGCCTCCTGAACCGCGTAGACCAGGATGAACGCGGTGATCACGTAGTAGGAGATGTTCTCGGCGAGGCGGACGCCCATCGCCACCAGCAGCTCCCGCCAGTGGTCGCGCAGGACGGCGACCAGGGGCGCGCGCTCGGCGGGGCCGGACGCCTTCGCGGAGGCCTCGGCCTTGCGGGCGGCCTCCAGGAACACCGGGGACTCCGAGACGGCCAGGCGGATGTACAGGCCGATGAGGACCAGCAGCCCGGACAGCAGGAACGGGATGCGCCAGCCCCAGGCGTCGAAGGCCTCGGCGGGCTGGACGGCGGCCAGCACCGCCAGCACGGCGGTCGCGAGGAGGTTGCCGCAGGGCACCCCGGCCTGCGGCCAGGAGGCCCAGAAGCCGCGGTGCCGGGCGCTGCCGTGCTCGGAGACGAGCAGGACGGCCCCGCCCCACTCGCCGCCCAGGGCGAAGCCCTGGACGACGCGCAGCAGGATGAGCAGCAGCGGCGCGGCGACGCCGATGGTGGCGTAGCCCGGCAGCAGCCCGATGGCGAACGTGGAGGCGCCCATCATCAGCAGGCTGATGACGAGCAGGCGCTTGCGGCCGGTGCGGTCGCCGAAGTGCCCGAAGACGAGGCCGCCGAGGGGGCGGGCGACGAAGCCGACGGCGTAGGTGCCGAAGGAGAGCAGGACCCCGGTGAGGGGGTCGGCGTCGGGGAAGAAGACGGTGCCGAAGACGAGGGCGGCCGCCGATCCGTAGAGGAAGAAGTCGTACCACTCGATGGTGGTGCCGATGAGGCTGGAGGTCACCACCTTCGCGAACGATCCGCGGGAGGCGGGGGCGCGCGTCGGTGCCATGGGCGTCCACCTTTTCGGGGTGCAGGGGTCGGGGGGTCTGGTGATCGGACGGCCGGCCGTTCCGCCGGCCCGGGACACGAGGTCACGGGCCCGGCACGAGCAAGGTAGGCCCACGGTGTGGCAGGGACCATAGGGGAGGGACACGGGGATGGGAGCCCCGTGGTGTCGGCCGGGCACATGCCGTGGCGGCGACGGAGCGAGAGGGGCGGTTCCCTGATCCCACCTGCCGGGCTGCGGGCCCCTCGCGGCCCGGCTGGTCGACGGCTCAGCCGGTACCCCGCTCCAGGCTCCGGCCGGGCGGCGAGCCGCCGCAGTGCGGGGTGATCGGACGGCGGCCACGCACATTCCGTGCAATCGACGGCGCTACCGGAAGGGCCGCCGGCCTTCCTCGTCGATGCCTACACCCCACGTTCCGATGCCCCGCCGACCGGCCGTGGAGCGTGAGCGGGGCACGTGGCGCGCCGGAGACCCGTACCCCCTCATGGCTGCGGCGCACATGGGTCGCGTTGCCCGTGTGTTCTGTATCGACATGACCGATTCAGCGGTGCCCGCCTACATTGATCCCCGGGCGACCGCCGAGGCGCCTGACGAGCGCCGAGCGGGGCCGCCGATCACCCGCGCTCCCGCCCCCTGCCCTACGGGCGATCGGAGCGCCGAACCGCCGGTGCGTGCGACGAGACGAGGTGAGGACGCCATGACCACCACCGAGCAGCGCCCCGAGCCCCCGGCCGGGCCGCTCGACCTGGACGGGCGGACGGCCGTGGTGACCGGGGCGGCCTCCGGGATCGGCCGTGCCTGCGCGCTGCGCCTCTCCGCCGCCGGGGCCGATGTGCTCCTGGTCGACCGGGACGCCGACGGGGTCGAGGGGCTCGCCGCCGACGGCGCCGGTCGGCCCCGCATCGTGGACCTGGACGACCCGGAGGCGGCCGCGGCCGTCGGCGAGGGCGCCGACATCGTCGTCAACAACGCCGGGATGCAGACGGTCGCCCCCGTGAAGGACTTCCCTCCCGAGCGCTTCGCCCTGATGATGAGGGTGATGGTCGAATCGCCCTTCCGCATCGTGCGCTCCGCGCTCCCGCACATGTACGCCCGCGGGTGGGGGCGGATCGTGAACATCTCCTCGGTGCACGGACTGCGCGCCTCCCCCTACAAGTCGGCCTATACCACCGCCAAGCACGCCCTGGAGGGCTTCTCCAAGGCGGTGGCGGCCGAAGCGGCCCGGCACGGTGTCACCTCCAACTGCGTCTGCCCGGGGTACGTGCGCACCCCGCTGGTCGAAGGGCAGATCGCCGAGCAGGCGGCCGCGCACGGCATACCGGCCGAGGAGGTCGCCGAGCGCGTCCTGCTGGCGCGCTCTCCGCTGAAGCGGCTGCTGGATCCCGAAGAGGTGGCCGAAGCGGTCGCCTACCTGTGCGGGCCGGGGGCGTCGTTCGTCACCGGCTCCTCGCTCGTGCTCGACGGCGGTTGGAGCGCGACCTGAACCGGCCCGCGGCCCCGCTTCCCGGCCCGGTCGGCGGCGAGGGGCCGCAGACCTGGTTCCTGCGCCTGCTGCTGCGCGACGCCCCGGCCGTGGAGTACGAGCGCCCCCTGATGGACGCGCGGGCGGCCGGGTGGGACGCCGGACGGCTCGCCGAGCTGGAGACCGCCAAGGTGCTGGCGCTGGAGGTGCGGTCGGTGCTGGCCGACCGGCGGCGGCGCGAGTCGGAGCTGGCGGCGCTCTACGAGACCGCCAGCGACCTGGCGGGCATGCGCGACCTCGACCGGGTGCTGCACGCCATCGTCGACCGCGCCCGCAACCTGCTGGGCACCGACACCGCCTACCTGACCCTGCGCGACCAGGAGCGCGACGACGGCGGCACCAGCATGCGGGTCACCTCCGGCTCGGTCTCGGCCCGGTTCCAGCGGCTGCGGCTCAGCCCCGGCGACGGGCTGGGCGGGCTGGTGGCCCAGACGGCTCTGCCCTACGTCACCGCCAACTACCTCAACGACGCCCGGTTCCTGCACACCGACGACATCGACGCCGGTGTGAGCGAAGAGGGCCTGGTCGCGATCCTCGGGGTGCCGCTGCAGCTCAACGGGCGGGTGATCGGGGTGCTGTTCGCGGCCAACCGGCGCGAGCGGCCGTTCTCGCACGAGGAGGTGGCGCTGCTGGGGTCGCTGGCCGCGCACGCCTCCATCGCCATCGACAACGCGGGGCTGCTGGAGGACACCCGGGCGGCGCTGGAGGAGCTGGGCGAGGTCAACCAGCGGCTCACCGAGCACAGCGCCGGGGTGGAGCGGGCCGCCGCCGCCCATGAGCGCTTCACCGACCTGGTGCTGCGCGGCGGCGGCGTGGCGGACGTGGAGGCGGCGGTCAGCGAGGTGCTGGGCGGCCGGGCGCACCTGGTGGGCGAGCCCCCGCCGGTCGCCGGGGCGGGCCGGGCGGCGGCCGACGGCGCCGGGGACGGTGCGGGCGAAGGCGAAGAGGCGGACCGCCGGGCGGTCGAGGAGGCCGTGCGCGCGGCGCGGATCGGCGGGCGGGTGGTTCAGGGCGAGCGGGTGTGCGCGGCCCCCGTGATGGCGGGCGGCGAACCGCTGGGCAGCCTGGTGCTGGAGGGCGTCCGGCTCGACGCGGCCGACCTGCGGATCCTGGAGCGCGCGGCGATGGTGATCGCGCTGCTGCTGGTGGTGCGGCGGTCGGCGAGCGAGGCCGAGCACCGGGTGCGCACGGCGCTGCTGGACGCCCTGCTCGATGGGCCCGGGACGGACGGCGCCGACGGGGCGTGGTCGGACACGCTGCGACACCGCGCGGCCCGGCTGGGGGTGGATCTGGACGCCCCGCACGAGGCGGTGGCGGCCGAGGCGCCGGGGGCGCACGCGGGTCGGCTGGCGTCGGCGGCGCTGCACCTGGCCGAGACCGGCGGCGGACTGGCGGGGGCGCGGGGGCCGGTGACCGTGCTGGTGCTTCCGCACGGGGAGGGCGCGGCCGCGGCGAAGGCGCTGTCGGCGGCGGTGAACGCACAGGTGACCGCAGGTGTGGCGGGGACGCGGCCGGGACCGGCGGGCGTGCGGGAGGCCTTCGCGGAGGCGCGGAGGTGCCTGCGGGCGCTGGCGGCGCTGGGGCGCCGGGGCGAGGTGGCCCGCCCGGAGGAGCTGGGGTTCCTGGGGTTGCTGCTAGGCGGCGGCCGCGACGTGCGCGGGTTCGTGGAGGCGACGCTGGGGCCGGTCCTGGCCTACGACGCGGAGAAGGGGACGGCGCTGACGGAGACGCTGCGGGCGTACTTCGCGCACGGAGGCAGCCCGGCGAAGGCGAAGGACGCGCTGCACGTCCACGTGAACACGGTGACGCAGCGGCTGGAACGGGTGGGGCGCCTGCTCGGCCGCGACTGGCAGGCGCCGCAGCGGGCGCTGGAGATCCAGACGGCGCTGCGCCTGCACACCCTGGTGAACGGCGGCGTAGACCTGGAGGGCGGCCCAGGCCGCGACGGCTGGTGACAGCGCCGCCGGGGCCGACGCGGGTCCGCCGCCATGGGGCCGGGGACCCCGAGACCACCGGGGAAGGCTCCACCTGTGGGACGCATCCCGGCATACCGGGCACACAACACCGGTTCGCACATCGAGCGCGGTGAACGGACCATCCCGGGCGGCGTCACGTGGCAGAACCACCGCCCTCGTCGCCCTCACGGCGCGCACGGGCCCCGGACCCGACCGGCGCGCCCCGGTCCCCCGCGTTTCGCCGCCGCCCACCCGGACCGCCACTCCCCCTGACCGCACACACCGAACGGCCGACAGGGGGGATCCCGGTGGCCGACGGGCGCGGGACCACCTCCTAGGCTGGCCCGGTGCGGGTTCGGAATCGTTGGGTGATCCTCTCCGTCAGCATGGTTGCGCAGATCGCCAGCGTCGCCTCCATGTACGGGGTCCCCTATGTCCTCCCCCAGCTCCGGGACGCCTACGGGCTCTCCACGGCCCAGGCCGGGATGCTCGTCGGCCTCCCCGCCTTCGGGCTGCTGGTCACGCTGCTCGCCTGGGGCGTCGTCATCGACCGGGTCGGCGAGCGCCCCACCATGGCGCTCAGCCTGCTGCTCACCGCCGGTTCGCTCGCCCTCCTGCCCCTGGCGGCCGGCCCCTGGACGGTCGGCGGGGTCCTGTTCCTCGCGGGGGCTTCAGGCGGCCCGGTCAACGCGGCGAGCGGGCGCCTCATCCTGTCCTGGTTCGCCGCCCGGGAGCGCGGCCTGGCCATGGGGATCCGCCAGTCCGCACTCCCCCTCGGCATGGGGATCGCCGCCGTCGTCCTCCCCGGGGCCGCCGAGCGATGGGGGTTCGTCGGCGCGATGCTGCTCCCCGCCGCCCTGGCCGCGCTCGCCGCGCCCACCGTGCTGCTGCTGTCGCCGCCGCCCCGGCGGCGCGCCGAAGGCACGGGCGGCGGCCGGGAAGGGCCGACAGGAGACGAGGCGGAACCGGAACGGACCGGCCGCTCCGCGCGCGGACCGTCCGCCTCCCCCTACCGCGCCTGGACGATCTGGCGGGTCCACGGCGTCAGCATGCTCCTGGGCGTCCCCCAGATCTCCCTCATGGCCTACGCCCTGGTCTACCTGGTGCAGGAGCACGGCTGGTCGGCCCCCGCCGCCGGGGCGGTCGTGGCCGCCGCCCAGGTCCCGGGCGCCGCCGGGCGGCTCCTGCTCGGCCTGTTCTCGGACCGCATCGGCGACCGCATGCGCCCGGTGCGCGTCCTCGCCTCGGTCTCCACCTGCGGCCTGCTGCTCCTGGCCGCCGCGCCCGGGGCGGCGCCGTGGACGGCGGTGCCGCTGCTGCTGGTGTGCCTGGTGCTGTCGATGAGCCACAACGGGCTCACCTTCACCTCGGTCGCCGAGATCGCCGGGACCGCGTGGGCCGGGCGGGCGCTGGCGGTACAGAACTGGCTCCAGGCGGTCAGCACCACCCTCACCCCGGTGATGATGGCCCCGGTGATCGACGGCGCGGGGCTGCCCGCCGTGTTCGCCGCCTGCGCGGTGTTCGCGGCGGCCGCGGTGGCCGCCGTCCCCGTCACTTCAGGGAGATCGTGACCGTCTCACCGCCGTCGTCGTCCCCGTCCTCGCGGGAGGCGGCGGCCTCCGAGCCGGAGGCGACGGTGATCCCGGTGGGGTTCTCGACCTGCGGCCGGTCCTCCTCCTCGGGCACGTTCACCATGCTGTGCGCGGCGTAGACCAGGTACTCCCAGAGCCGGGCGTCCAGCTCCCGGGGCAGCTCCAGGGAGTCCACGGCGGCGCGCATGTGCTCCAGCCAGCGGTCGCGCTCGGCCGCGCCGATGCGGAAGGGGAAGTGCCGCATGCGCAGGCGCGGGTGGCCGCGCTGATCGGAGTAGGTGCGCGGCCCGCCCCAGTACTGCATGAGGAACAGGCGCAGGCGCTCCTCGGCGGGTCCCAGATCCTCCTCCGGGTACATCGCCCGGAGCACCGGGTCACCGGCGACCCCCTCGTAGAAGCGGCGGACGAGGCGGGTGAACGCCTCCTCGCCGCCGACGGCGTCGTAGAACGTCACTTGGTCATCGCGCGCGGAAGTCATAATCGGCTGCCAGCTTATGCGTCCCCGCCGCCGAGGGCGAGTCCGCCGGAGAAGTTCACGGGCGGGGGAATACGGGCGGGACGGCGGCGCACGGGGCCGCCGGAACGCGGAGCGCGGCGGGCACCTCCGCGGACCCCGCCGCGCTCCGATGCCGGACCGTTCGCGTTCCCGTCAGTCGCGGGTGAGCTTGCGGTGGGTGACGGCGTGCGGCCGGGCCGCGTCCGGGCCCAGACGCTCGATCTTGTTCTTCTCGTAGGCCTCGAAGTTGCCCTCGAACCAGAACCAGTCCGAACCGCCCTCCCAGGCCAGGATGTGGGTGGCGACGCGGTCGAGGAACCAGCGGTCGTGGGAGGTGATCACGGCGCAGCCGGGGAAGTCCAGCAGCGCCTTCTCCAGCGACCCCAGGGTCTCCACGTCCAGGTCGTTGGTGGGCTCGTCCAGCAGCAGCAGGTTGCCGCCCTGCTTGAGGGTGAGCGCCAGGTTCACGCGGTTGCGCTCACCGCCGGAGAGCACCCCGGACGGCTTCTGCTGGTCCGACCCCTTGAACCCGAACGCGGCCGTGTAGGCGCGGCTGGGGATCTCCACGTTGCCGACCTGGATGAAGGACTCGCCGTCGGAGATGGCCTCCCAGACGTTCTTCGTGTCGTCGATGCGGGCGCGGTACTGGTCGACGTAGGAGACCTTGACCGTGTCACCGACGGAGATGCTGCCGCCGTCCGGCTCCTCCTCGCCGACGATCATCTTGAACAGCGTGGTCTTGCCCACGCCGTTGGGGCCGATGATGCCGACGATGCCGTTGGGCGGCAGGGAGAAGCTCAGTCCCTCGATGAGGATCCGGTCGTCGAAGCCCTTGATGAGGTTCTTGACCTCGACCACGCTGGTGCCCAGGCGCGGGCCCGGCGGGATCTGGATCTCCTCGAAGTCGAGCTTGCGCGTCTTGGCGGCCTCGGTGGCCATCTCCTCGTAGCGCTGCAGTCGGGCCTTGCTCTTGCTCTGGCGGGCCTTGGCGTTGGAGCGCACCCACTCCAGCTCGTCGGCGATGCGCCTGGCCTGCTTGGCGTCCTTCTGGCCCTCGACCTTGAGGCGGGCGGCCTTGTTGTCGAGGTAGGTGGTGTAGTTGCCCTCGTAGGGGTAGAAGTGCCCCCGGTCCAGCTCCAGGATCCACCCGGCGACGTGGTCGAGGAAGTACCGGTCGTGGGTGATGGCGACGATGGTGCCGGGGTAGTTCGCCAGGTGCTGCTCCAGCCACTGCACGCTCTCGGCGTCCAGGTGGTTGGTGGGCTCGTCGAGCAGGAGCAGGTCGGGCTGCTCCAGCAGGAGCTTGCACAGCGCCACGCGGCGCTTCTCGCCGCCGGAGAGCTGGGAGATGGCGGCGTCCCCCGGTGGGCAGCGCAGGGCGTCCATGGCCTGGGCGAGCTGGCTGTCCAGGTCCCAGGCGTTGCGGTGGTCGAGCTGCTCCTGAAGCCTGCCCATCTCTTCGAGGAGCTCGTCGGAGTAGTCGGTCGCCATCTTCTCGGCGACCTCGTTGAAGCGGCTCATCATCGCCTTGGTCTCGGCGACGCCCTCTTCGACGTTCTCCAGGACCGTCTTGTCGGCGTCGAGCTCGGGTTCCTGGGCCAGCAGGCCCACGGTGTACCCGGGCATCAGGCGCGCCTCCCCGTTGGACGGCTGCTCCAGGCCGGCCATCACCTTCAGCAGGGTGGACTTGCCCGCGCCGTTCGGCCCCACGACCCCGATCTTGGCTCCGGGCAGGAAGGAGCCCGACACGTTGTCCAGGACGACTTTGTCGCCGTGCGCCTTGCGCACGTCTTTCATCGTAAAGATGTACTCCGGCATGCCTCCAGCCTAGGGCGTTCGCGCATGTGCCCGGCACATGATCACGGTGTCGGGCCCTCCGCCTCGGGGGGTTTCGGACACTCCGGCGGCCCATCGGCCGGACGGCCCGCCGGGGAGTTGCGCTCCAGCCACTCCGGGGTCACCGGGCGCCACCGGTCCGGCGAGATCCGGTGGTCCAGGGCCTGGCGGATCAGCGCCGCCATCGAGTAGCGCGGGGCCAGGCGGGCGACCCGCTCCAGGGCCGCCTCCGCGAGCGGGACGTCGCCGCCCAGCCAGGCCGCGAACGCCAGCAGCGAGCCCGGGGCGGCGGCGTAGGCGGGGTCGGCCATGCGGAACACCCTCCGCCACAGGTCGGTGTGGAGGGCGGCGTTCTCGGCGCGGATGTGCACCCACGCCTCGTCCCGGACCCGCACCGACACCAGCAGCAGCGCGAGCCAGGCCACCCGGTCGGCGCCGCCCGGCGCGCGTCCGGCGAGCGCCCCGGCCACGGTGGCCCGGACCTCGCGCAGCCCCTCGGCGCGGAAGGCGACGCCGAAGGCCGCGTGGCCGCCGGTGTCCCGGGTGCTCCACATGCGGGCACAGCGGGCCTCGGCGGCGGTGGTGGCCCGGTCCATCCGGTCGCGCTCGGGCCCGTCCACCGGGGCCACCGCCTCCCGCGCACCCGGCGGCCCGCCGCGCGGCGCCCCGGTCCCGGACGGGACGGCCGGGGGTCCGGCCCGTGGCACCGGGACCCCTTCGGGCGGGCAGCAGTCGGGCGAGGGGCACAGGTAGGACCAGTAACGCCCGTCGGTGACACGGAGCGCGTCGCGCAGTTCGATGCCGTGCAGCCGGGCGGCCTCGCGCAGGGCGTCCATGCGCGGGGTGATCCGGGCGGCGGGACCGTAGCCGACGGCCAGTGCCGCGGCGCATCCTTCGGCCGCGAGCGCTTCGGCGGCGGCGTGGGCGAACCCGTCGGCGGGCTCGTCGGCGGGGGCGGACAGGGCGATGCGGACCCGGCCGGACGCTCCCCGGAGGCCGAGGACCACTACGGAGTCGTCGGGCGGGCCGCCGAGGAGGGCGGGGACGGCGCGGATGACGTCTTCGGGACGGCGCAGCGCGACCACGGGGGCCGCGGCGCCCGGGACCATGCGGTCATCTGAGCTCATGAGCCCACTGTGCGGGCGCCGCCACGCACGGCGGGGGCGGATTCTCCGCCTGTGGACAAGCGGGGTGCGCGGGTCAGGAACCGCGCGCGGTGCGGCGGGCCGGGGCCTGGTCCCCCCGCTTCTGACCGGGGACCAGGCCTTCCCCGGTGACGGGCAGGCGCACCCGGTCGCGGCCCGCGTCCTTGGCCCGGTACAGCGCGAGGTCGGCCAGGGCCATCAGGTCGACCAGGTCGTCCCCGTGCACGTGGAGCAGCGCCACCCCGACCGACACCGTCACGTCGATCGGCACCCCGTCCACGAGCGGCCGCAGCGCGCTCACCCGGCGGCGCAGGCGCTCGGCGACCTTGCACGCGTCGGCCAGGTCGGTCTCGGGCAGCAGGACGACGAACTCCTCTCCCCCGAACCGCCCGATGACGTCGCGGGGGCGGAGCTGCCCGTCCAGGGTCGTCGCCACCGCGTGCAGGATCTCGTCCCCGACCAGGTGGCCGTAGGTGTCGTTGACCCTCTTGAAGTGGTCGATGTCGATGATGAGCACCGCCGCCTGCAGCCGGTCCCGCCGCGCCTGCTCGATGACGGTGCCCGCCTCGCACTCCCAGGTGGCGGCGTTGAGCAGCCCCGTCTTGGGGTCGTTGCGGGCCGCCGCCTGGAGCTGCTGGTAGAGCAGGCTGCGCTGGAGGAGCAGCACCGGCGGCAGGGCGATGGCCAGGAGGAGCACCGACAGGCCGGAGAGGATCGCCACCGTGATGCCGACGCACAGCTCCACGCTGTCGACGGTGACCGCCTCCCGGTCCCACAGCAGGCGGCGCCAGGGGGCGTCGGGGGCGCTGAGCCGGACGGCGACGGTGATGACCGCGGTGTTGAGGACGGTGAACAGGGCGCAGCACACGAACGCCAGCAACGCCCCAGAGGGAGTGAAGAGCACCTCGGGGACGGCCCGCTCGGCCTCTTCGGCGGGGATGCCGGCCACCTTGTGGAAGAGCCACGACGACGCCGCCCCGGCGATCGCGACCGAGGCGGCGTTGAACACCCTGCGGTGCACCATGGTGCGCCGTATGCGGAATTGGAGGAGGAGGTAGACGGGGATGGGGATGAGCAGCGAATAGAGGGGCGGCAGGAGCAGGAGGGTCGGTATCCACCAGGCGCCGAAGAGGTCCCGGGTGAGGCCCGAGGGGGTGCCGAGGCGGCGCATCGCCTCCACGCACAGGGCCGCGCACAGCACCATGGCCGAGAAGAGGAGGGCGTCGCGGATGCGGAAGGGGGCGGCCGCCGCCGCGAAGAGGAGCGCGACGAGCGCCATCAGGAACACGGCGCCCATGAACGCGAGCATCGGCGGCGCTTGGCGGAAGACGGGCCACCCGCGCACCTTCCTCGCCAGGGACCGCGTGCAGGGCGTGACGCACCGCTCGGCCACCGCCACCTCGACCTCCCCCGATCGCACCCGACACCCGCACCGCGGGCGGAAGGCCCCGCCCGTGAATTACAGCCAGTGACACCCTAATCGCCGATTGTGCTGACGCGAGCGGAAACGAATACATTCAGCGCCGGGAGGCCCTGGAAAGCCGAGGGTTTCCGCAGGAGGGGCCCAAACACCATGGCAACGGAGCGTGGCGGCGGATCGCCGGGCACCCCAGGCGCCCGCCAGACGCCAGGACGCGGAAGGAGGGGGAAGCCGGCGACGGAGGACGGCCGACGGCGATCACGGCAGCGCTACCGGCCGTGGGGCGTGTACGTGGTCATTGTGGGGGGGGCGGCGACCACGCGGACGCCCGGCGGCCGACAGCGCCGCCGCGAGGGCCGCTGACGTTCGCCGTCGCCGCCCTCCACCCCGCACCGCACCGGCCCGCCGCCCGGCCAGGGCCCCTGAGCGGGGGACCTGCCGCCCCGGCCCCTGCCGTTGCCCGGCCGCTACTCGGCCTTGGACGCCAGTGCCGCCTCCAGCGACTCCGTGAATCGCCGGTACTCGGCCAGCTCCTGCTCGATCGGGGAGACGACCTCCTCCGTCGCCGCGGCGGCGATGCCCTCCTCGGCTTGGGCCTCCACCACCTCGCGGCGCTTGGACGCCGCGACGCCCACCAGGTTCCTGCAGCCCACACCGGTCAACCAGCCGACCGCCAGCGCCGCCAGCGCGACCGCCGCCGCCAGGCCCAGGAACACCGGCGAATCCAGGACCGCCACACCGGTCATCCCGCCGCCCAGCCAGCTCGCCAGCACGGTCCCCGCCCAGGCCAGTCCGACCCCGGCGACCGCGATCAGCGCGTACTGCAGCGCGCGCACCCCGGACCACCAGCCCGGCCCGTCGTCGCTCTCCGGCAGTGACGCCCCCACCGCCGTGCCCAGCCTGCCCGTCAGGCCCACGACCCCGCCGCGGGCCGCCGAGCGCAGCCGCTTGGGCCACGGCGCGGGCAGGTCCTTGCCCACCGACTCGGCAGCGTCCACCGCCGCCTGCTCGATCTCGGCCTCCTGCGCCTCCACCGGCCGCGTCGACGCCTCGCCCCCGGTCTCCCGCAGGAACTCCATCCGGGCCAGCCGCACCGGGTCGCGGCGCAGCCGCCCCAGCCACCGGGTGACGGGCCATCCGACCCTGCGCGCCCCGCGCAGCTCGTAGGCGGTCTCCACCGAGTCGGCCAGCGCCGCCACGCCGCACGCCTCCATCAGCCGCGCGACCAGGCGCGACCGGTCCGCGTCCGGGACGCCCCGCGGTGTGGGCCCCTCCGGACCGCGGTAGCGCTCGAACCGCCGGGCCACGCCGTCCAGGTCGGCCACCAGCCGGTCGATGAGCGCCCGCCGCTCGACCACCGTCTCGGTCAGCAGCTCCCGCAGCTCGCGGATGCCCTGGCCGGTGACGGTCGAGGTGGTCAGCACCCGCGGGTGCACCCCCGACTCGGTCTCCAGCAGCCGCCGCAGGTCGGTGAGCAGCTCCTCCAGCTCCTCCGGCTCCACCCGGTCGACCTGGTTCAGCACCGCCACGGTCACCGCCCCGTACCCGGACATCTCGGCCAGGTACCGGTGGTGCACGGCCGCGTCGGCGTACTTCTGCGGGTCCAGCACCCACACCAGCAGGTCGGCCGCGCCGATCAGGCGGTCGGCCTCGGCGGTGTGCATCGCCCGCACCGAGTCGTGGTCGGGCAGGTCCATCAGGATGAGCCCGGACAGCTCCGAGTGGTCCCGGTCCAGCTCGCTGGTGCGCGAGTGGCGCTGCCGCGGCGGCACCCCGAGCCAGCCCAGCAGCTCGTCCGCGCCCTCGTTGCCCCACACGCAGGCGTGCGCGGTGGACGTGGTGGGCCGGGTGATGCCCACCCGCGAGAACTCCAGCCCGCACAGGGTGTTGAACAGCGACGACTTGCCGCTGCCGGTGCCCCCGGCCAGCGCCACCACGGTGTGCGCGGCCGACAGCCGCAGCCGCGCACCGGCGTGGTTGAGCAGGTGGCGGGCGCGGGCGGTCTCCTCGTCGCCCAGGTCCTGGCCGCCGACCTCCAGGACCGAGGCGAGTCCGTCGAGGCGCTCGATGAGCTGCTCGCGCGTGGTCTCCGGCATGGGCTGCCAGTACTCGCGCGTCGTGGGCACGTAGTCGTCGCCATCGTCGGTGAACGCCGACACGGGCGCGGGCGCGGCCTCCTCGACGCCCCCCTCCGGGGCCGAATCGCCGTCGGTGTCCGCCGCCGCGGGCGCGGCCGCGGTGTCGGCGGCTCCGTCGTCCTCGGGCGTGCCGTCCGATGCGCCGTCGTCCGACGCGTCGTCCCCGGTCCGCGCGGTGGGGGCGGGTTCGTCCCCCGGCGCCGAGGTGTCCGCGGGAGCCTCAGCGCTCGACGGGACGTCGGCGGACCCGTCGCCGTCCGGCGCCTCACCCGACCCGTCCTCGTCGGCGGCCGTGGCGAGCCTGGGCCGACCCGTCTCGGGGTCGACGGCCGGGAACGACCCGGTGGGCCTGCGACCCGCGATGCGCGTGTCCGCGTCGGCGTCGACCGCCTCGGCCAGGCTCCCCACCCAGCCCGCCAAGCCGTCGGGGTCGTCGACGTCCTCGTCATCGGGGTCGGCGCCGCGCTCGGCGCCGCTCGGGTCGGCGCTGTCGGCACGGCCGGTCCGGTCGGCGCTGTCGGGCGTCTCGGCCCGGTCGGAGGCGCCGTCCGGCGTGTCCGCCTCGTCCGCCGTCTCGTCCACCGCCGACCGCTGGGCCCCTTCGGCCTCGGCCCGCTTGCGGCGCGGCGCCGCATGCCGACCCCGGGACGGGCGGTCCCGCCGGTCGGCGCCGTCCTCATCGCGTTCGTGCTCGGCCGCCTCACCCTCGGGGCGGTCGCTGCCGCCCGAGCGGTCGGAGCGGTCGGCCCGGTCCTCCGCGTCCGGGGACGCGTCCCGGTCCTGCTCGCCCCCGGCCTCCGCGACGCGCCCCGCGGCGGCCCGGTCGGCCTGCGGGGCCCGTGGCGCATGCCGAACGGCCTCGGCACCGTCACCGGCGCCGGAGGCCCCCATGCCGGGCCAGTCGCCCTCCTCGGCCCCGGCCCAGGCGTCGTCCCCGCCGAACCGGTCCGCGGCGCGGCCGAGCGACGGGTAGGGACCCGAGTCACGGTCCTGCTCTCCCCGCCCCCCGGGCCACTCTCCCCCGCCGGGCTCCCCGGCCCCGGCGGCGCCTCCGGGCTCTTCGGCCCCTTCCGGATCCGCCCCCGGGTCGGCGTCCTCGGACCGCTCGTCGACGGCGCGGCGCAGCGACGGGTAGGCGCTCTGCGGCCCGGTGTCCGGCCGCGACGGCGGCCACGCGTCGCCCTCGGGCGGCGCCGAACGGGTCGGGCCCGAGTGCAGCCAGCCGGCGTCGGTCCCGCCGCCCGGTACGACGTACCCGGACCATTCGCCCGTGCCCGGGCCGGAGGGGCGCTCGCGGTCCGCGGGCGCCTGCGGCTCCTCATCCGCCTGGGCGGGGTTCCGGTGAGTGGTCATCGCGCAATCTCAAGGTTGTACGTGGCTTGATAGAGCTGTACGGCGTCGTCCTCGCCGGGCAGCCCGGCCGCCGCGAGCGCGTCGGTGAACCGCCCCTTCTCCGCGCTGAGCAGGCCGCCGATCCGCCCCCGCAGGTCGTCGCGGGCCGCCGCACCTATGCTACGCAGCGATTCCGCTCCGAACAGCCCTTTCAGCAGCCTCTGGGGAGAGGGCCCCGAACCGCGCCGGGCGTCGTCGAGCCGCGGGAAGCCCAGCAGCTCGATGATCAGCACGAGCGTGAACGCCTCCTTGTCGAAGGTGACGAACTTGGCGACGCTGCGCTTGGTCGCCCCGTCGGCGGTGATCATCGAGGCGACGGTGTCCTGCCATTCGGCCACGGCGGTGCGCACCCGCGCCGGGAACCCGTCCGCCCCGTCGCCCGCGTAGGCCTCGGCCAGCCGGGCCCCGCCCGGCACCTGCTCCCAGGACTCCACGACCCGGTCGGCCGCGCGCTGGGCGGCGGCGACCACCAGCGCCTCCAGGCCGCCGCGGACCGCCTCCTGCAGGGCCTCGATGCGCGGCGCGGCGGCCTCGGCCGCCTTGGCCTTGCGCTTGCCGCGCAGCCGGAGCGTGCGCATCAGTTCGCCGCTGGCGGCGATGTCGTGCCAGCGGGCCAGCAGGTTGCCGCGCAGCAGCGACCCGTCCTCCAGGGCCTCGGAGATCTCGTCGGCCGCCTCGCCGTAGGCCGACCGCACCGACGCCTCCAGCCGCTGGGCGACCTCGACCTGCACCTCCACCTGCCGGGCCAGCTCGGGCACCCGCTCCCGGAAGCTGTCGATCACCCCGATGAAGGTGCGCCGCGACACCCGCGCGCGCTGCACCAGGTCGCCGGCCACGTCCGCGAGGTAGAACCGGATAGGGTCGGCGACGTTGGACGTGAAGCGCTCGCCCGCGATCTGGTCGGTCTCGGGGATGGTGAACCGCGACGCCCCGCCCAGGCCGTTGGCCTCCAGCATGGCGCCGAAGTGGTCGAGGAGCTGCTGCCGCCCGCGCTCGGGAACCCGGGAGAGCACGACCGCCATGGACGTGTCGCGGTCCCGGGCCACCTGCAGGAACTCCCACACCCGCGCGTCGGCGTAGCGGCGGCTGGTGGTGACGAACACCCACAGGTCGGCGGCGTCGAGGAACTTGGCGGCGAACTCGTGGTGGGCCGCCACCGCCGAGTCGACGTCGGGGGTGTCCAGCAGCGCCACGCCCTTGGGCATGGACTCGCTGGCGGCCAGCACCAGCATGCCGTCCTTGCCGGGCATGGCCAGCCCCTGCTGGCGCACCCGGGGCAGGGTCGGCAGGAAGGAGGCCTCGCTGAACCAGTCGACGTCGTCGGGGTGGCAGGCCAGCACCGGGCTGTTGGTGGTGGGGCGGCGCACCCCCGTGGTGGTGACCTGCTCCCCCACCAGGCTGTTCACCAGGGTGGACTTGCCCGCCCCGGTGGATCCGGCCACCGCGACCAGCAGCGGGGTGTCCGGGCGCCGCACCCGCGGCAGCACGAAGTCCTCCAGCTGGTGCAGCACGTCGGAGCGGGCCGCCGCGCCCTCGGCCGCGCCGGGCAGGTCCTCGGCGAACTCCAGGCCGCGGATGCGGGTGCGCAGGTTCTCCAGCACCGCCTCGAAGCGGGTGTCTCCCGAGGCCCGCCCACGGTGCTTGGCCCGTCCCGCGAGGCCGCCGTTCCCGTGCCGTCCTTCGGCCGTGCCGGTCGCGGGCGCGCCCGGGGGCGCGGCCGGGGCGGCTCCGGAGTCCGGCCCGGCGTCGCCGTCCCCGGCGCCGGCCACGTCCGGAACTGCAGGCGGCCGAGACATCGCGCTTCCGCCCTTCTCGTCGTCGGTCAAGGTCGGGGGCTCCGGGCCGCCGGGCCCAGATCCCGTGGTCGTCACCGGGGGCCGCCCGCGCCGGGGTCCGAACCCGCGCGCCCCGCGGGTTCCCCCGCCCCCCAGTGCAGTATGTCAAGTTCCCGGGCCGCGTCGACCACTTCGCCGATGACGAGCACCGCGGGCGGGCGCACCCCGGCCTCGCGGAGCACGGTCCCGGCGGTCTCCAGGGTGGCGGCGGTGGTCCTCTGGGTGGGCAGGGTGGCGTCCTGCACGGCGGCGACCGGCGTGGAGGGGGCGCGGCCGTGCCGGACCAGCGCCTCGGCGACGGCCTCCGCGCGCTCCACGCCCATGAGGACGACGATGGTGCCGTTGGAGCGCGCCAGGGCCGCCCAGTCGACGGTGGAGCGCTCGTCGTCGGGCGCCACGTGCGCGGAGACGACGTGCACCTCCTGGGAGACGCCGCGGTGGGTGGGGGGCACGCCGACACTGGCGGGCGCCGCGAGGGCGCTGGTCACGCCGGGCACGACGGTGAACGGGACCCCGGCGGCGGCGCAGGCGGCCGCCTCCTCGCCGCCGCGGCCGAAGACGAACGGGTCGCCGCCCTTGAGGCGGACGACGAAGCGCCCCTCCTCGGCCCGCTCGACCAGCAGGCGGTTGATGTCCTCCTGGGTCATGGAGCGGCCGTAGGGGATCTTGGCGGCGTCGACGATCTCGACGTCGGCGGGCAGCCGGTCGAGTAGGGACATGGGGGCCAGCCGGTCGACCACGACCACGTCGGCCTGGGAGAGGAGCTGGCGGCCGCGGACGGTGATCAGCCCGGGGTCGCCGGGGCCGCCGCCGACCAGCGCCACCCCGCGCAGGGGGGAGCGGCCGCGGCGGGCGTCGAGGCTGCCGTCGCCCAGGCCCTCGACCACGGCGTCGCGCAGCCCGGCGGCGCGGCGGGGGTCGCCGTCGGCGACGACGCCGACGGTGGCCCCGGCGGCCGAGCCGCTGGCGGGGGTCCAGGCGGAGGAGGCGTGCCGGTCGTCGGCGCGCACGCACCACAGGCGGGCGCGGTCGGCCTCGTCGGCGACGGCGGCGTTGGTCTCGGGGCTGTCGGTGGCCGCGTGCACGAGCCGGATGTCGCCGTTGGCGGGGTCGGTGACATCGCCCTCACGGTAGGTGCGCCGGTGCCAGGTGATGCGGCCGGCCGAGGCGAGCCCTTCGAGGGTCGCGGTGGCCTCGGGAGCGACGAGCACCACGTCGGCGCCGGCCTCCAGCAGCACCGGGACGCGGCGTTGGGCGACCCGCCCGCCGCCGACGACCAGCGCCGTCCGCCCTTCCATGCGCAAACCGAGCAGATACGTCACCGAGGAAGCCCTCCAGATCCGTCGTCGCGTTATCGCGGCGGGCGGACGCCCTGCCGCGACGGTCGGGCGCACGGCGCGCCGGCGGTGGCGGCCGAGGTGGCGGTCACCGGACGGCACCCTGCGTCAGGGTCCCGAAAATACCGTGCCAAACCGTCTCGGGGTTCACGTTTCCCACCGATTCGACGCGTCCCATGCCCTGCCTCACTGTATATACACCTCTCGGGCACGCTCCTTGCCCGCGGGGCACATCACACCGAAGAAGCCTAAGTGCCCTGCGAACAAGGACAGGGCACGCCGACGGTCCGATCCGGTCACGGCCGGGCGCGCGCCTCTCGGGACGGGGGACGCCCCCTCCGTTGTTGATCTCGGGGGGAACGACGCCGAAACCGCGCCTGTGGCGTCGTACTCTCCCCGAGATCATCGGGGATCCGGGCCGAAGGTGCCCGCAGCGGGCAGGGCTCCGGAGAGCACCGTGCCCCGCCGCCCTTCACGGGCTGCGGGGCACGTCGGATGTGCGGTGGACCGATCCGCCTCAGCGCTCGGTCACTCCGGCGTCCTCGAAGGTGGCGACGTCGCGCAGGGCCCGCACGGACGCCTGCAGCAGCGGCAGGGCCAGCAGGGCCCCCGACCCCTCCCCCAGGCGCAGGTCGAGGTCGACCAGCGGACGCAGACCGGTGTACTCCAGCACCGCCGCGTGGCCCGGCTCGGCCGACCGGTGCCCCGCGAAGCAGGCGCCCGCCGCGTCCGGGGCCAAGGCCGTCGCGACCAGCGACGCCGCGCCCGCGATGACGCCGTCGAGCAGCACGGGCACCCGCAGCGCCGCCGCGCCGAGGATGAACCCCGCCAGCGCCGCGTGCTCCAGGCCGCCGACGGCCGCCAGGACGCCCACCGGGTCGGAGGTGTCCACCCGGTGCAGCTCCAGCGCGCGCTTGACCGTCTTGACCTTGCGCTCGTGCATCGCCTCGTCGATGCCGGTGCCGCGCCCGGTGACCTCCGCCGGGTCGGCGCCGGTGAAGGCCGCCACCAGCGCCGCCGAGGCGGTCGTGTTCGCGATGCCCATGTCGCCGGTGAGCAGGCAGCGGTTCCCGGCCGTGGCCAGGTCGCGCGCCACCTCGATGCCCGCCTCGATCGCGTACTCGGCCTGGACCCGGGTCATCGCCGGGGCCTGGGTCATGTCCGCGGTGCCGCGGGCGACCTTGCGCGGCAGCAGGCCGGGCACGGTCGGCAGGTCGCCCACCACGCCCACGTCCACCACCGTCACCTCGGCGCCGGCCTGGGCCGCGAAGGCGTTGGCGACCGCGCCGCCGTCCAGGAAGTTGTGCACCATCTGCGCGGTGACCTCCTGGGGCCAGGCGGTCACCCCCTGGGCGTGCACGCCGTGGTCGCCCGCGAAGATCGCCACGGCCGCGGGCTCGGGCATCGGCGGCGGGCACTCCCCCGCCAGCCCGGACAGGCGGACCGACACCTCCTCCAGCACGCCGAGCGCGCCCTGGGGCTTGGTCATCCGGCGCTGGCGGTCCTCGGCCTCAGCGGCGGCGCGCGTGTCCAGCGGCCGGATGGTGGCGATGGTCTCGTCCAGCAAACTCGTGGCCTTCTCCCCCGGCAGACCTCGGCGCCCGTACTGCTCGCGGTGGACGGCCCAGGACAGCGGGCGGCGCTTGGCCCAGCCGCCGAGGGCCAGCTCGGGCTCGGGCGGGAAGTCGTCGACGTAGCCCAGGCACAGGTAGGCCACGACCTCCAGGTGCGGGGGCAGGTCGAGCATGGCGGCCAGGTCGCGCTCGTGGAAGAAGCTCACCCAGCCCACGCCCAGGCCCTCGGCGCGGGCCGCCAGCCACATGTTCTCCACGGCCAGGGCGGTGGAGTAGGACGCGGTCTGCGGCTGGGCGTGGCGGCCCAGGGTGTGGCGGCCGCCACGGGTCGGGTCGACGGTGACGACGACGTTGACCGGGGTGTCCAGGATGGCCTCGACCTTGAGCCCGGAGAACGCGCGCGCCCGGGCGCCGGGCAGCGCGCGGGCGTACTCGGCGCGCTGCTGCTGCACCAGCTCCTGCACGCGCGTGCGCACGTCCTCGTCCTGGACCAGGACGAAGTCCCAGGGCTGGGAGAAGCCGACCGAGGGGGCCTGGTGCGCGGCGGAGAGCACGCGCGTGAGCACCTCGTCGGGCACGGGGTCGGGGCGGAAGCCGGTGCGCACGTCGCGGCGCTCGGCGATGACCCGGTAGACCGCGTCGCGCTCGGCGGCGGTGTAGGCGTTCTCGTCGGGCGCCGTCGGCGCGGCCGCGGGCTCGGGGGCCGTCGGCTCCGGGGCCGCGGGCTCCGGGGCGGGCGCCGGGTCGGCGGAGGGTGCGAGGGCGGGGCCCGGAGCGGCGGCCGACCGCTCGGCGCCGCGCGGAGCGCCGTCGGAGGGTCCGCGCTCGGGGACCGCGTATGCGTGTGCGTTCACGTCGGTGTTCGCCGTGCTTTCTCGGGTGGTGTCCTCGTGCTGTTCGGGCGTGCCCGCGGCGGGGCCGCGCGCCGGGGCGGGCGCCGGGGCGGGCGCCGCGGCCTCCGGGGCCGGCGCCCTCTGCGGCTCGGGCTCGGGGGCGGGAGCCGGGTCGGGCTCCCGTGCGGGTTCGGGCTCCCGGGCGGGCTCGGGCGCCGGGGCCTGGGGTTCGGGGTCGGGCCGCGCGGGTGCCGGGGGCGCGCCGCGGAACGGGATGACGTTGGGCTTGGCCGCCTGCTCGGTGCGGGGCGGCGGTGAGGGGGCGTGGAACGGGTTCGCCCGCTCCCGCCGCGGCGCCGGCCCCGGGGAGGACGGCGCCCGGGCCGCGCCCCCGCGGCCCGCCTCGGGAAGGTCGTCGAGCAGCCCGCCGCCGTTGCGGCCGGCCTCGTCCTCGGCTCCCCTCTCGGCCGGGGAGCGGTCGTCGTTACCGGTCATGGCGTTCCTCCGCAGGGCCGGTGTCGGTAAAGCCGGTATTCGGTGCCTCGGCACGGGGCCGGTCGGCGCGCGGCCGCACGGCCCAGGTCGCTGTGCGCATGTCTCCCTCGTGGCCCCCGTGCGCGGCGCGGTACGGCCCCGGTACGGCGGCGCGCCTCCGCCGTACCGGACACTCCGCGACCAATGTCCTCATTCGCCTCAGAGCAACTCTGCCAGAATCCGGGCCATCGGGAGCGAGGTCCGCGGTTCCCGCACCGCGATGCGCAGCCAGTCGGCGTCCAGGCCGGGGAAGGTGTCGCAGCGCCGCACGGCGATCCCGCGCCCGCGCAGCCGCTCGCGCAGCCCCGCGCCGTCCTCGGCGCGGGCCAGCAGGAAGGAGGCGGCGGCCCCGGGCAGCACTCGCAGCCCCGCCTCGGTGAGCGCGTCGGCGAGGACGGCACGGTGGTCGGCCAGGGTACGGGCCCAGGCGTCGGCCTCGTCGAGGGCCCGGGGCGAGCAGCAGGCCTCGGTCGCGGCCAGCGCGGGCGTGGAGACCGACCACAGCGGCTGGGCCGCGGACAGCAGCCGCACGGTGCCGGGGTCGGCCAGCAGGTACCCGGCGCGGAGCCCGGCCAGGCCCCAGGTCTTGGTCAGGCTGCGCACCACCGCCAGGCCGGGCAGGTCGCGGCGGGCGGCCAGCGACTCGGGCTCGCCCGGGACGCAGTCGGCGAAGGCCTCGTCCACGACGAGCACCCGGCCGGGCCGGGCGAGGGCGGCGACGGTGTCCGCGGGGTGCAGCAGGGAGGTGGGGTTGGTGGGGTTGCCCAAGACCACCAGGTCGGCGTCGTCGGGGACGAGGGCGGGGTCCAGGGCGAAGCCGGAGCCGGGGTCGAGGACCACCCGGTCGACGGGGTGCCCGGCGGCGCGCAAGGCGGCCTCGGGCTCGGTGAACTGGGGGTGGACCACGGCGGCGCGGCGGGGTTCCAGGGCGCGGGCCAGCAGCACGAAGGCCTCGGCGGCGCCCGCGGTGAGCAGCACCTCGGAGGGATCGCGGCGGTGCCGCCGGGCGACCGCCGCGCGCGCGGGGGCGGGGTCGGGGTAGGCGGCCAGGCCGGTGAGGGAGGCCGCGATGCGCTCGGCCAGCCAGGCGGGCGGGGCGTCGCCCCGCACGTTCACCGCGAAGTCGGCGAGTCCGGGACCGGTCTCGGCGTCACCGTGGTGCCGCAGATCGACCTCGTCGTCCCGCCGGGCTTCCACCGCCACCGGGGGTGTTCACCTCGTTCCCCTGCTCGCTGCCACCCCCGGTCGAAACCGGGGTGTTCCGGACACATCAGGCGACCCTATACCGACGCCCTTCCGGCGGCGGCCGGACCCCCGCACCTCGGGCCGCGAACAGGAGCGGGAACAGGCGACACGAGGACCCTAACCGGCAGCGGAGCAGGACCGAAGGGCCGGTCCCGACGGTCCTCCCCCGGAGGCGGAACGGGCTCCGCAGACATCCATTAGACATCGAAGCGTTAGGTGTCTACGCTTTCAGGTATGGGGCATCCTCCGCAGCAGCCGCCGATCGGCCTCCACGTCAGCCGGACGGCCAAGGTGCTCAGCCGCGCCTTCGGCCGGGCGCTCGCGCAGGCGGGCGGTTCGGAGCCGGTCTGGTTGATCCTGCTCGCCCTGAAGAGGAACCCCGACAGCACGCAGCGCCGGCTCGCGGACGAACTGGAGATCCGCGAGGCGACGCTCACGCACCACCTCAACGGCATGGAACGCGACGGCCTGATCACCAGGCGGCGCGCCCCTGAGAACCGGCGCGTCCACCGGATCACCCTGACCGACGAAGGGCAGGCCGCCTTCCTCCGCCTGCGCGCCGCGGCCGCGGAGTTCGACCGCCGCCTGCGCTCCGGAATCAGCGGCGATGAGCTGGCCGCGGTGCGCACCGTCCTGCACCGGTTGGCTGAGAACGCCGACGGCGCACCGGATCCCGATGAAGCAGGGAGGCCACCGTGCTTCTCAGAGGAAAGACCGCACTGATCACCGGCGCCAGCCGCGGAATCGGCGCCGCCGCCGCGCGGGCCTTCGCCGCCGAAGGCGCATCCGTCGCACTGGCGGCACGCGACGCCGAGGCCCTCGAACGTGTGGTCGCGTCCGTGGCCGACGGCCCCGGCGAGGCCCTGGCGGTGCCGACCGACGTCACCGACGAGGCGGCCGTGCGCCGTCTCGTGAAGACCGTGACCGAACACTTCGGCGGACTCCACCTCGCCTTCAACAACGCCGGCGGAGCAGGTGACGCGGGCATGCGCAAGGCACCGGTCGACGAGATCCCCACCCGGGCCTTCGACTCCGCCGTCGAGCTCAACCTGCGCTCCGTCTACCTCTGCCTCATGTACGAGGCTCCGGCCATCATGGAGTCCGGCGGAGGGGCCATCGTGAACACCTCCTCCGGCGCCGGTCTGGCGGGCGGCGTCCCCGGTATCGCGCCCTACGTGTCGGCCAAGCACGGCCTCCAAGGGCTGACCAAGGCCGCCGCTCTGGACTACGCGGCCCGGGGCGTGCGCGTGAACGCCGTGGCGCCCGGGCCGGTCCTCACCGACCTCATGGCCCAGGCGCCCGAGGAGTACCGGGAGGCCGCCGCGGCGGCGGTCCCGATGGGGCGGGTCGGACGCCCCGAAGAAGTCGCCGCTGCGGCCGTATGGCTGTGCTCGGACCGCTCGGCCTTCGTCACCGGCGCCACGCTGCCCGTCGACGGCGGGCAGGCGGTCGCCACGGCCTGAAGCACCGTTCGGGCGCTCCGCCCCACGGGGCGGAGCGCCGGTCCGCACACCGGCCGCACCATCGGGACCGCCGCCGACAGCGGGGGCGTGCCCCCGACCGCGGAGCGGCTCCCCCGCGCCACCGGTCTCGCCGGGCCCCGACCCCCGGGACCACGACGCCGGCGGCCGGTTCCGGACCGCTCCGCCCGCCGTGCGCACGCACGGCCCCTGGGCCCCGGCCCGGGTCCACCTCGCCCCCTCACCGCCTCCGCTCCCTGAAGGAGCCGCCGTGCAGACCAGACGTGCACAGATCACACACCGGCGAGTCCGCGCCAACGGCATCACCCTGCACGTGGCCGAGGCCGGGAGCGGCCCGCCGGTCGTCCTTCTCCACGGATTCCCCGAGCTCTGGTACTCGTGGCGCCACCAGCTTCCCGCGCTGGCCGCTGCGGGCTACCGCGCTCTCGCCCCCGATGCCCGCGGGTGCGGTGCGACGACGGCCCCCGCGTCCACGGCCGCCTACCGTATGCGCTGCCAGATGGACGATGTCTCCGGACTGCTCGATGCGCTGGGGGAACAGGAGGCGGCCCTCGTCGGGCACGACTGGGGGGCCAACACCGTCTGGGCATGCGGTCAACTGCGCCCGTGGCGGTTCCCGGCCCTGGGGGTGCTGAGCGTGCCCTACTCGCCCCGCCCTCCGGTGCCGATGACCCGGCACCTGCGCTCGCTTACGGAGGGCCGCTTCAACTGGCTCCTGTACGCACAGGAGCCGGGCGCGGCCGAGGCCGAACTGGAAGCGGCCCCCCGGCGCGCACTGAGGAGGTTCATGTGGGCGCTCTCAGGCGGCGCCCCCGACGGGCTGGCACAGCACCTGCTGACCGGGCTCCCGGAGGGGGCCTCCCTGCTGGAGTCCATACCGTGCCCCGCCCCGAGGCCGGAATGGTTGTCCGAAGCCGATCTGGACTACTACGCGGCGGAGTACGGGCGCACCGGGTTCACCGGAGCACTGAACCGGTACCGCTGCGTGGACATGGACTGGCACGAGCTGCCCCGGCTGGGGGCGACGCCCGTCGAGGCTCCTGTGCTGTTCATCGCCGGGGAGAAGGAGACGGCCGTCCGGGCGGGCGGACTCGGGCCCACCCGGGAGTACGTCGACCGCTTGGAGCCCCCCGCGGTGCTGCCCGCGTGCGGGCACTGGGTGCAGCAGGAGCGGCCCGAACGCACGAACGAGCTCCTCATCGACTTCCTCCGGGAGCGGTATCCCGCCACCGGACGCCGCTCCCCCGTTCCCGAGGGCAAGCCGACCGATCGGAGCGGACGGCGATGACGCCGCCCGATCGCCGGCGAGCCGCGCCCCGAGGGGATGAGGGCGCGGCTCGTTCCGGGGGAGGGCTACCGTCCCGGGCTGTCAGTGGCCGTGGCCATGACCGTGGCCGTGGCCGTGGCCGTGCGACGGGTCGTCCGGGTGGTGGTGCGGCACCTGCGGCGCACCCACCTTGTCCTCGAAGCCCGGCATCGCGATGCGGTACACGCAGGTGTCGCAGTTCATCCGGATGTCGCCCTGCAGCGCCTCCTCATAGCGCTCGGCGATCATGTCGGCCAGACCGTCGCAGTCACCGATCACCGGCGCGCAGCGCACGTCCAGGTCCGGGTGCTCGGAGGCGTACTCCATCGACTGGTCGACCACGCGGTCCGGCAGCACGCCCGAGAACAGGAAGTACGGCAGCACCACGATCCGCTTGGCGCCCAGACGGCGGATCCGGTCCAGCCCCTCGGGAACGCTCGGCCAGGCCAGCGAGATGAACGCCGGCTCCACGAAGGCCACGCCGCGCTCCTTGGCCTGCCCCTCCTGGAGCAGCCGCGCCACCTTGGCCACCTCGGAGTTGGCGTCCGGGTCGGTGGAGCCGCGCCCCACCAGCAGGACCGCCGTGTCCTCGTCGGCCCCGCCGCCGCCCAGCACCTCGTCCAAGCGCTCGCCGAGCAGCCGCAGCATCGTGCTGTGCGGGCCGAGGGGGCGCCCGTACACGTACTCCAGGCCGTCGTGGCGCTCCTTCTCCCGCGCCAGCGCACCGGGGATGTCCCCCTTGGCGTGCCCGGCGGCCACCAGCATCATCGGGACCGCCACCACCTTGCGGTGCCCCTTGGCGTACAGGTCGCCGACCGCGTCGGTGAGCGGGGGCGGGGAGAGTTCGATGAACCCGCCCGCGACCTCGCGGTCGTCGAAGCGGCGGCCCAAGCGCTCCACGAACGCCGTGAACTCGGCGACGCCCTTGTCGTCGCGGGTGCCGTGGCCGGCCAACAGCAGCGGGGGTCTCATCCCTGTCCTCTCCAAGCTCCACTCGCGGCCCGCGCGGATCTCACGCAGGGCCGCCCTCCTCGTGCGCCTCGTACAGCAGCGCGTTCAGCGCGGCGGCGGCGACCGCCGAACCGCCCTTCTCCGACACGTTGCTGACCTGCGGCAGCCCGCTGGCGCGCAGCGCCGCCTTGGACTCGGCGGCGCCGACGAACCCCACCGGAAGGCCGATGACCAGCGCCGGGTCCAGCCCGCGGGCGCCCAGCGCGATCACCTCCTCCAGGGCGGTCGGGGCGCACCCCACCACCCACACCGCACCCGGCCCCACCTGCTCGAACGCGAGCCGCACGGCGGCGGCCGACCGGGTCAGCCCCTCCGCGCGGGCCAGCCGCGCCGCCTGCGGGTCGGCGATCCGGCACACGCACTCGCGCGCCGTGATGCCCGAGGCCACCATGGCCACGTCGGCCACCACCGGGGCGCCGCCGGCCAGGGCGGCGGCGGCGCGGTCCAGCGCGGGGGCGTCCATCGACAGGTCGTCCGCGTACTCCAGGTCGGCGCTGGCGTGGATCACGCGTTCGGCGACCGCGCGGCCCATCCGGGGCAGGTGCCCCAGGTCGATGCGGGAGCGCAGGATCCGGTAGGACTCCTCCTCGATCGGGTGGACGGTCCTGCTCGTCCTGGTCACCTGCTCTCCTCCCGTTGGGTGCGGTGGGTCCGCGGGTCCGGTGCGGCCGGTCCGGTCGTTCCGGCGGCCGCCGCCCCGGTCTCGACGATGGCGTCGGCCGGGCACACCTCGACGCACTCCAGGCAGCCCGTGCACCGTCCGGCGAGGATGTCCAGGGGCCGCCCGTGCGGGCGGATCGCGTGCTCGGGGCAGGTCAGCAGACACGCGCCGCAGCCCGTGCAGTCCCAGGTCACGGCGACGGGGGCGGCGGCGCCGGTGCCCTCGTGCACGGTCCGTCCCCCTCGCGTCGTGTCGTTGCCGGGCCGCGGTGGGACAGAGTACACGGGGCCCGTCCCCGCGCCACCCGGGTGCCCCGGTCGGGCCGCGGGAGCCCCCGCGGCGGCGGCGGAACAGGACGCGCACACCAGGCCGCCCTCGTTCCCCCGCAGGTCACGGGCGGGTTCGGCGGGACCGGCCGGACGACCGGGGAGCCCGTCGGCGCATGGGCCGCTATTGCGAACCATGTGCGATGGCCGTACGGTCGAGGGGCCGTGGTGTTCGGGAAGTCCGGTGGAAAACCGGCGCGGCCCTCGCCACTGTGAACGGGTAGCCCCCGGCCCCGTCGGCCCGCTCCGTGCGGGCGGCGGCGCAGGCCACTGGGGCGGCTCCGGGTCCACCGGAGGCGCCGCGGGAAGGCCGGCCGGGCGGTGGGGACCCGGGAGCCAGGAGACCGGCCACGGCACGCGACGTCCGTCCACGAGGTGCTGGAAGCGGGTCTTCTCGACATGCATATCGCCGAAGGGTTCTTACCACCGGCGCAGGCGGCCGCCTGGACCGCGGCCGCCGCCCCCTTCGTCATCCACGGCGTGTACTCCCTCACCCGGGCGGTGCGCGCCGACCCCGAGGCCAAACTCCTGCTGGGGGCCTCAGGGGCGTTCTGCTTCGTACTCTCGGCGCTGAAGATCCCCTCGGTGACCGGCAGCTCCTCCCACCCGACCGGCGTCGGTTTAGGGGCGGTGCTGTTCCGGCCGCCGGTGATGGCGGCCCTGGGCACGGTCACCCTGCTGTTCCAGGCGCTGCTCCTGGCGCACGGCGGGCTGACCACGCTCGGGGCCAACGTGTTCTCGATGGCGGTGGTCGGGCCGTGGGCCGGCTACGCGGCCTACCGGCTGGTGCGGGCCCTGGCGTCCCGTCTTCCGGAGCAGACCTCGCTGGGGGCGGGGGTGTTCGCGGCCGCGTTCACGGCGAGCCTGAGCACCTACACCATCACCAGCCTGCAGCTCGCGCTGGCCTTCCCCGACGCGGCGGGCGGCGTGGCCGGGGCGTTCGTCAAGTTCGCGACGATCTTCTCGATCACCCAGATCCCGTTGTCGGTGGTGGAGGGCCTGGTCACGGTGGTCATCGTGCGCCTGCTGTCGACGGTGGGGCGCGACCAGCTCCTCCGGCTGGGCGTGCTGCGCGGCCGCACCGCCGACGGCGATGGCGGCACGGGCGGGGCCGACGCCTCCGACACGGCCGGCCGCCCCCAGGAACCGACCATCGACCGGACCCCCGACGGGGAGGCGACGGCATGAGCACGACCACCGGTGACAAGGCGAGCGGCGCGGCCCCGCAGACCGGGGCCGACGGCGGCCGGCCGCGCGCCTGGGCCACATGGGCCCTGCTGGCGGCCGCCGCGGCCATCGCGGCCCTGCCCCTGCTGATCGGCGCCGGGGCGCACCTGGAGGAGCCCTTCTCCGGGGCGGACGCCCAGGCCGAGGAGACGGTGGAGGAGATCGCCCCCTCGTACGAGCCGTGGTTCTCGCCGCTGTACGAGGCCCCGTCGGCGGAGATCGAGTCGGGCCTGTTCGCCCTGCAGGCGGCCGTGGGCGCCGGGATCATCGGCTACACCCTCGGCGTGCTGCGCACCCGGCGCAAGCTGCGCTCCGGGGCACCGGCCGCCTCCCCCGCCCCCGACGGGAACGGGCCCGCCCCGGGCACGTCCTGACCTGAGGGGGCGCGGTGCTCACCATCGACGCGGAGGCCTACCGCAGCCCCTGGCGCACCGTCCACCCGGCCGTCAAAGGCGTGCTGTTCGGGGGCCTCCTGGTGTGCGCCCTGGCACTGCCCGCTTGGCCGGGGGCGGCGCTGGTCGGGACGGCCGCGCTGGCCCTCGGCCTCGGCCCGGCCCGGGTGCCGCCCCGGAAGCTGCTGCGCACCGCCCTGGGCCCGCTGGCGTTCATCGCCACGGGCGCGGTGACGCTGCTGGTATCGGTCGGCGGCCCGGACGGGCTCATCGCCTGGGATCCCCAGGGGGCGGCGCGCGCGGCCGAGCTGACGGGGCGCGCCTCTGCGGCGGTCGTGTGCCAGCTCCTCTTCGCGTTCACGACCCCGCTGGCCGACCTGCTGCCCCGTCTCTCCCGCGCCGGCCTCCCCCCGGCACTGGTCGAGGTGGTGGCGCTGATCTACCGGATGCTGTTCGTGGCCCTGGACACGGCCCGGCGCGTCGGCGCGGCGCAGGCGGGGCGCCTGGGGTACGCGAACCGGCGCAACCGGGTGCGGTCGCTGGGCGCCTTGGGCGCGGCGCTGTTCGTGCGGTCCTACGACCGGGCCGCGCGGCTGCAGCGGGGGCTGGAGTGCCGGGGCTACACCGGCGAGCTCACCGTGCTGGTCGACGAGATCCCGCTGCGCGCTTCGGCGCTCGCCGCCGCCGCCGTCCCGGCCGTCCTGGTCGCCGCGGCGGCCCTGACCCTTGGAGCGTGGACATGACCTCTCCCGCCGCCACCGACACGGCCCCGGTGCTGGCCGTGCGCGGTCTGGAGTTCGGGTACGCCGACACGCCCCCGGTCTTCCGAGGGCTGGAGCTGGAGGTTCCCACCGGCGGCGTGCTCGCGGTTCTGGGTCCCAACGGCGGCGGGAAGACCACGCTGCTGCGGCTGCTGGCGGGCAGCCTGGCGCCGAAGCGGGGGCGGGTGCTGGTCGACGGCGAACCGGTGCGCCCGGGCCGCCGCGGGGCCGCCGACCTGCGCCGCCGGGTCCAGCTGGTCTTCCAGGACCCCGATGACCAGCTGTTCTCGGCGAGCGTCCGGCAGGATGTGTCGTTCGGCCCGGTGAACCAGGGGTTGGACCGGGCCGAGGCGGCCGAGCGGGTCGACGGCGCGCTGGCGGCGCTCGGCCTGGACGGGCTGGCGGACCGGCCGGTGCACCTGCTCTCCTACGGCCAGCGCAAGCGCGTCGCGCTGGCGGGGGCGCTGGCGATGCGGCCGTCGGTGCTGGTGCTGGACGAGCCGACGGCGGGCCTCGACCCGATGGGCGTCGAAGCGATGCTGGACACGTTGGACGGGCTGCGCGCGGACGGGGCCACGCTGGTGGTGTCCACGCACGATGTGGACCTGGCCTACCGGTGGGCGCAGCGGGTGGCGCTGATCGACCACGGCCTGCTGGCCGAGGGGGCGGCCCGGGAGGTGCTGGCCGACCGGGACCTGCTGTCGGCGGCCCGCCTGCGCCCGGCGTGGGGCCCGGCGGTGGAGCAGGCCCTGCGCAATACGGGCCTGCTCGCGGAGGACGAGGACCCCCCGTCGACCCCCGACGAACTGGCCGCGCTGCTGGGATAGGTGCGCGGGGCGGCGGGGGCGGGGGAGACGGCGACGGCAGAGGCCGGGCATGGGTCGGGGTCGGGCGCCCCGGTCGGCCAGGGGCACTGAGGGTGGTGGTTCCACCACCCGAGCCGGCCTGGAGCGAGCATTTACCGCACCCCGAACGGCCGGTCCTGCTCCCGGAATGCACCTCCGGGAGGTTGCCCCGGACCCCGTACCGGCCCGGCGGCCGCCACGAGCGCGCAGCCGCACGCCCTCCCGGCCGCACCGCCTCCTCGGACCGCGAGCGGCCCTGCGGACGGCGGGCAGGCCCGGGGAACCGGCACGCTACACCGTCGGCGCCCCTCCATTGACCGTGCATACGCCGCGCGGCCGACGACGCTGCGGGCAGGGCCCCGCCTTCGTCGCTGCGGCCCTGCGCCTCGTACCCCGCTGACCAGGCGCCCGGCCGGGGCCGTGAGCAGGGCGCCCGCCGTGCCGCCGTCGACCGTCACGCCGATCACGCACACGCCATTCGGCCGACAAAGCTGCAGGTAGGACCACTACCCCTTGTCGTCGCCGCCTCTCCGCCCCGCACCCGGCCGGCCCCCGCGCCCCCTACTCATTCGCGGCCCGGCCCTCCCCCGGGCCCGCCTTCCACGTGTAGCCGCGCGGGGTGACGAAGCGGCCCGCCACATTCCTCGACGCCGAGCTGCCGACGAGCACCACCGTGAACATGTCCACCTGCTCGGCCTCCCCGTCGAGCATCGCGCGCAGCGTCGTCAGCACCGTCCGCTCGGACTCCCGGGTCGCGTTGTGCACGTACCCGACCGGGGTGTCCTCCGGCCGGTGCTCGGCCAGGATCTCCAAGGCCCTGGGCAGCTGCCAGTCCCGCCGCTTCGACTTCGGGTTGTAGAAGCAGACGCTGAAGTCGCCCTCCGCCGCCGCGCGCACCCGGCGCTCGATCGCCTCCCACGGGGTGTGCAGGTTCGACAGGGAGATGTAGGCGTGGTCGTGCCCCAGCGGCGCCCCGAGCAGGTTCGACGCCGCCACGGCGGCCGTGATCCCCGGAACCCCGACCACCTCGATGTCGGCACCGGCGAAGTCCAGCGCGGGGCTCGCCATCGCGTACACCCCTGCGTCGCCCGAGCCGATCAGCGCGACCGCCGCGCCCGCCTGCGCCTCCTGCACGGCCGTTCGGGCGCGCTCCTCCTCCTGCCCCAGACCGCTGGAGAGCACCCGGGTCCCCGGACGGAGCAGGTCCCGCACCTGGTCGAGGTACTGGTCGAGCCCGACGACCACGGACGCCCGGCGCAGCTCGGCGGCGACGCGCGGCGCCATCAGGTCGCGCGCGCCCGGGCCCAGCCCGACCACGGCGAGCCGCCCGCGGAACGCCGCCCGGGCCACCGCCGCCGTGGCGTTGGCCGTCTTGGCCTTGGCCGCCACCAGCTCCGGGGCGTTGCCGACCGCGCCCGCCGCGTGCAGCGCCGCCGCCTCGGCCACGCTGGGCGTGCCGACCTCGGCCCGCACGGTCTCGCTCGGGTTGGGCACCTCAACGGCGGCCAGCTCGTCGGCGGGGAAGGTGAGCACCTCCCAGCCGCGCTCGCGGGCGGCGCGCAGGATGCCCTCCTCGTCGGCCTTCAGGTCGACCGTTGCCACCGCACGCACCGACGCGCGGGAGAGCAGGTGCTCGGCCAGGGTCCGGTCGATCAGCTCGCCGACCTCCTCGGCGGAGACGCCGCGCGCCGAGCCGACCCCCACCACCAGGGACGGCGGACGGTAGGTCAGCGTGGGCAGCCCGTAGGAGGCGCACTCCCCGCACACGTCGAGCCGGTCGGTGACCCGGATCAGTGCCACGGCCTGCGACGACGGCACCTCCGCGGACACGTTCTCCGGCAGCGGGGGCAGCGGCAGGCCCTCGGCGCCCTCCAGGCGCACGGGGTCGCCGGAGAGCACGGCCGCCCCGATGGAGGCCAGCGGGCCCCGGTCCTCGACCCGCAGGCCCAGGCCGGCGCCGTAGGAGTCGAGGGGGGTCGCCGACACCGTGTCGCTGGCGGTGGTCACCACCGGGCGGGTGCCCAGAACCGACGACACCCAATCGGCCAGGGTGTTGGCACCGTAGTGGCCGCCGAGGACGGCGACCGCGTGCTCCAGCCCCTCGTCCACGCAGACGACCGGCGGATCGGTGGTCTTGCCGCCGAGCAGCGGGGCCAGCACCCGCACCGTCGCCCCGACGGCGAGCATGCTCACCACCGACCCGCATTCGGCGAACGCGGTGCGCAGGGCGTCGGCGGGGCGGTCGGCCTCGACGATGCGCACCTGGTCGGGCCAGGCCTGCGCGAGGCGTTCGGCGGCCGCACGGCCGCCCGCGGTGACGGCGATGACGCCGATGTCGCTCATGTCCACCTTTCCGGAAGGGGGTCAGGGTCGGGGGGGAGAAAGGGGCCGGGTGGCCCGGGGCGGGGTCAGGGTTCGTCGGGGGCGGCGGTGCCGCACAGCAGCGTCACCGGGTTGGCGGCGGCCAGCCGCAGCGACCCGTTCGGCAGCGGCGCCAGGCGCGAGGCCTGGAGCTGGGTGCCTTCGACGCGGTATCCGGCCCCGGTGAGCAGGGCATGCACCGTGGCGACCCGGTCGACCGACGCGAGCGCCGCCACGACGCGCTCCGGCCGGAACCGGTGCACGGCCTCGGCCGCGACCCGGTCGTCGCCGCCGCCGAGGAAGACGGCGTCGGGGGCGAGCGCGCCGCCGGAGCCGATGCCGACCGGACCATCGGTACCGGCAGGGCCGCCGGTGCCGCCGAAGCCCTCCGGGAACGCCTCGGGAAGGCGCCCTTCGCGCACGTCCACGTGCACCCCGTGGGCCAGGGCGTTGGCGCGGATGCGCGCGCAGTCCTCAAGATTCCGCTCGAAGGCGACCGCGTGCGCGCCGAAGCGGGCGCACTCCACGGCGACCGACCCGCTGCACGCGCCCACGTCCCACACCACGGTGCCGGGACGGGGGGCGATGCGGGCCAGGGCGAAGGCGCGCACCTCGGGTTTGGTGACCATGGAGGCGCGGTGCTCGAAGGCGTCCCCGGGCAGCGCCCACCCGTCCGGCGCGCCCTGGTGACCGGGCATCCACGCCATCGCGGGGGCGACCGCGCGCTCCGGGTCGACGGCCAGCACCACGTTGGGGTGCGCCCAGTCGGTGCGGTCGGCGTCGGCCGGACCCGCCTCGACGACGGACTCGTCGGGGGTGGCCAGCCGCTGGGCGACGTGGACGGTGCGCCCGGCCCGGAGCAGGGGGCCGACGAAGGCCTCGGGGCCCGCCGTCCCGGGGGCCGTGAGCACGGCGGCCTTGGGGTGGGCCAGTGCGGCGGCGAGGGCGCGGCGGGCCGAGCGCCCCGACGCGGCGCGGCCGTGGGCGGAGAGCACGACGGCGTCGTCCCAGGGCAGCCCGGCGCGGGCGAACGCGGCGGCGACGGAGGACACGGCCGGGTGGACGTCCGGGGCCAGACCCCGTTCCCGCAGGGCGCGGACGATCCCGAAGAAGCCGGGGTCTCCGGAGGCGAGGACGGCGGCGGGTGAGGTGGATGCGGCGATCCGATCGAGCGCGGGGGCGAGCCCGCCGAGGGTGAGGAGGTCGGTGCCGGGGGCGAGGAGGTCCGCGACGGCGTCGAGGTGTCGCGCGGCCCCGGCGACGACCCCGCACCGCCCGAGGGCGTGACGGGCCGCGTCGGACAGGCGGCGCCCGTCCATCCCGACGACGGTGACCCGAGGGGCGGCGGTGCCGGTCATGGGGCGCCCGCCCTGGTCACATCAGCGGAGATCCCGGCCATCCGGTTCCGCACGGCCGTCAGGTCAGCAGGACCGCCCCGGACCGATTCCCGAAGCAGGTCAGGCGCTCCCACCCCGCTCGGCAACGCGCCGCCTCCGACCGCCCGCTGACCGCGGACCCGACCGCCGAAGTCCCCGCGCGCACCATCACCCGGGCCGCTCACGATCAGACCAGAGCACCCCCGGTACGCCCTGCGAACCAGCCCATGAGACACCGGGGGCCCGTCCCGGTCAGCGACCGGGGCGCACGCCGGGCCTGCCGCCCGCGGCGACGGCCCTTCCGTGGCCCGGTGACCGAACGGCGGTCGCACCACAGGGCGGGGGACGATGGCCGCTTCGAGTCCCGTCAGCGCGCTCACCCGGTGCGCGGCACGGCCGGCGGACCGCTCGCACTCCGTCCTGCTCACCGCTCCCCCAGGTCCTGCGGCCAGGCGGCCATCACGCGCTTGCCGGTGAAGTCCACCATCGCCACCTCGGCCTCCACCGCCCCCTCGGTGAAGCGGGCGAGCACGTCGGCCACACGGCGGCACAGCACGTCCCCGGCAGTGCGCAGCAGGCCCGCCTCCTCCCACAGCTCGTAGGCGTGGCGGCCGGTGTTGGCCTCGTCCACCCGGGCGGCCAGCTCCTCTCCCCCGCCGACCTCGCGGGTGATGTCGCCCAGCAGCTCCGTCGACACCTTGGACCGGGTGTAGTGCGTCATCAGGACACCGGCGGCGAGCTTGGTGAGCTTGCCCGCCATGCCCACGAACACCACCTTCGCCAGGCCGTACTCCACCGCACGCCGCAGCGCGGCCCCGGTGAAGTCGCCGACCTCCACGAAGCACACCTCGGGCAGGTGCGGCAGCAGCGCCATGGCGCCCTTCTCGGTGCGCCCGCCGGTGCACAGCACCAGGGTGTCCTCGCCCTGCGCCGCCATCACCGACACCGCCTGCTCCACGCTCGCCCGCCAGGACGCGGTGGAGAACGGCCGCACGATGCCCGTCGTGCCCAGGATCGAGATGCCGCCGATGATGCCCAGCTTGGCGTTGGTCGTCTTGCGCGCCATCCGCTCGCCCTCGGGCACGCTGATCACCACGGTCAGGGCCTGGCCGTCGGCGTCGGCGGCCTCGCGCACCGCCTCGCCGATCATCTGCCGGGGCACCGGGTTGATCGCGGCCTCGCCGGGGTCCAGGCCCAGGCCGGGGCGGGTGACCACGCCCACGCCCACGCCGCCGTCCAAGTGCAGGCCGCTGCCGGGCGCCCGGGTCACCGTCGCGGTGACGTGCGCGCCGTGCGTCACGTCCGGGTCGTCCCCGGCGTCCTTGACGACGACCGCCTCGGCGCGGTCGGCCGACACCAGCTCGCAGCGCTCGGTGGCGAAGGTGACCCGGCGGCCCGACGGCAGCCCGATCTCCACGACCTCGATGGGCCGCCCGGTGGCGAGCGCCTGCGCGGCGGCCTTCGCCGCGGCGGAGGCGCACGCCCCGGTGGTCCACCCGGTGCGCAGCGCCTTCTGGCGGACCTTCGCGGTCCGCGGCAGGTCGGGCTCGCGCAGTTCGGGGGTGGAGGTGTCGGGCGCGGAGGGCGGCCCCGAGGCACCGGACTCCGGGACGCCGGTCCCCGAGGCACCGGCCCCCGGAGCTCCGGGGGCCGGTGCGCCGCCGCCGTCGCCGCGCGGCTCCTCCGCTCGGCCGCCGCTCATGGGCGCCCCCCTCCGGGCTCCGCCACGGGGCGGCCGGCGTGCGGCCGCCCCTGCGCGCTGTCGCCCATCTCGCGGACCACCCCGCCGGTCACGCCCCGGCCCGCGACGCGCGCAGCGCGCGGCGGGCCTCGCGGTCGGCGCGGCGGTACCCGTGGAAGTGGCCCGGGTGGTACAGGTGCGAGCGGGTGCCGCCCGCGGTCAGCGCCGGGCCGACCAGCACCAGCGTGTGCTTCCACAGCCGGTGCTCCTTGACCGTGGCCTCCAGCTCGGCCAGCGTGCAGCGCACGACCAGCTCGTCCGGCCAGGTCGCCTGGTAGGCCACCACGCACGGGGTGTCCTCCGGGTAGCCGCCCTCCAGCAGTTCGGCCTGGAGCTGCCCGGAGCGCGCCGCCGACAGGAACAGCGCCATGGTGGTGCCGTGCCGGGCGAACTCGCGCACCTCCTCCCCCTCGGGCATGGGGGTCTTGCCCCCGCCCAGGCGGGTGAGGACCACGGACTGGGCGACCTCGGGGATGGTCAGCTCGCGCCCCGCGATGGCGGCGACGGCCGCGAACGCGGGCACGCCCGGGATGATCTCGGTGTCCAGGCCCATGCGCTCGCACTGGTCGAACTGCTCCTGGACCGCGCCCCACAGCGACGGGTCGCCGGAGTGGATGCGGGCGACCCGCAGCCCCTCGCTCGCCGCCCGCTCGTAGTAGGGCATGACGCCCTCCATGGGCACCTTCGCCGAGTCGACGATCTCCGCGTCCTCACGGGCGTGCTCCAGCACGTCCTCGTGCACCAGGCTGGCGGCCCAGATGACGATGTCGGCCTCGGCGATGGCCCGGGCCGCGCGGATCGTCAGCAGGTCGGCGGCGCCCGGCCCGGCCCCCACGAAGGTGACCTTGCCCCGCGCCCCCGCGCCCGCAGTGCCCGCGGTACCCGCAGTGCCCGCGGCGCTCTGTGCGGCGCCGGTGTCCGTGCCCGTTCCGGCGGTGCGCGCCGGGTCCTCCATCACAGCTTGCCTCCGCGTCCGTTGCGCCGCGCCGGGGCGATCAGGGTCGACAGGTACGGCAGCTCGCGCGCCCCGTCCCCGAGGTCGCCGACCGGCGCCACCTCCTCGTCGGGCAGTCCCAGCCGGGAACCGTACACGGCGTCGCCGTCGCGGCCCGAACCGCGCAGCGCCTCGACGGTGTCGGCGGCGAACCGGCCGAACTTGTAGGCCACCACCGTGGCCTCGCCGTCCAGGGCCTCCCGCAGCCGCTCCACCCCGCCGACGACCGGCATCAGGGTGAGCGGCTCGGTGCCCTCCACCAGCACCCGCCCCGACCGGGCGGCCAGGTCCTGCATGGCGGTGATGCCCGGCAGCGTCTCGATGCGCGCCCGGGGGTCGCCCTCGCGCACCGTCTGCGCCAGGTAGGTGAAGGTGGAGTAGATGTTCGGGTCGCCGATGGTGGCGAAGGCGACCGTGGCGGCGCCGCGCTCGAAGTGCGCGAGCACGGTGCGGGCGGCCTCGTCCCAGGCGCGCACCCGGCGCTCGCTGCGGCCGCCGCGGTCGTTGAGGGCGAACACCACCCGCTCGATCCGGTCCTCGGCCACGTGCGCGCGCACCGTCGCCTCGGCCCGTCCGGGCTCGTCCGGCGCCATCACCGGCACCAGGACGACGTCGGCCTCGCGCATGCGCCGCACCGCCTTGACCGTCACCTGCTCGGGGTCGCCGGGTCCGACCCCGACCCCGACGAGCGTCCTGCTCGCTCCCATTCCACCGCCTTGTCGCGTGTTCCGGCGTTCTCCGGCGTGTTCCGCGGGGGCGTGCGCCGCCGCCCGCTCGTGCCCGTCCGGCCGCGCCCGCTGCGGGCCGGACCGCAGGACAGCGTATCGGTGCGGCCCCCGCGCACCGTCGGCCGCCCTGCGCGTACGCTTGGCGGTCGCCGCCGGGCCGGGTGCCGGGCGGCGCCCAGGAGCCGGAGCGAGCAGGAGGGAGGCGCCGGGTGGCGGTACCGCGTGTGGTGGTCGCGGCCCCCGCGTCGGGGAGCGGGAAGACCACGGTGGCCACGGGGCTGATGGCGGCGTTCGCCGCCAGGGGGGACCGGCTCTCCGGGCACAAGGTGGGGCCGGACTACATCGACCCCGGGTACCACGCGCTGGCGACGGGGCGGCCGCCGCGCAACCTCGACCCGGTGCTGTGCGGGGAGGAGCGGGTGGCGCCGCTGTTCCTGCACGGCGCCCGGGGCGCCGACATCGCCGTGGTGGAGGGGGTGATGGGGCTGTTCGACGGGGCGTCGCGGCCCCGGCACCACTCCGGTCCCGGCGACGCGGCCTCCACCGCGCACGTGGCCGCGCTGCTGGGCGCGCCGGTGGTGCTCGTGGTGGACGCCGCGCGGGCGTCGAGGTCGGTGGCGGCGCTGGTGCACGGGTTCTGCACCTACGACACGCGGGTGCGGGTCGGCGGGGTGATCCTCAACCGGGTCGGGTCGGACCGGCACGAGGAGCTGCTGCGGGAGGCCATGGAGGACGCCGGGGTCCCGGTGCTCGGGGCGCTGCGGCGGCACGAGGCGGTGGAGACGCCCGCGCGGCACCTGGGGCTGATCCCGGCGGCCGAGCGGGCGGACGAGGCCCACGAGGCGGTGCGGGCGCTGGGCCGCCTGGTGGCCGACTCCTGCGACCTGGAGGCCGTGGCCGCGCTCGCCCGCACGGCCGCGCCGCTCGACGGCCCGGCGTGGAGCCCGGAGGAGGAGATGGCGGCGCTGGACGCGGCGCCCGCGGCCGGGACCCGCGGTTCCGCGGCGAGCGCGGGGGGCACCGGGCGGGCACCCGTGGTGGCGGTGGCGGGCGGTGAGGCGTTCACCTTCGCCTACACCGAGAACACCGAGCTGCTGCGGGCCGCGGGCGCCGAGGTGCGCACCGTCGACCCGCTGCACGACGAGGCGCTGCCGGAGGGGACCGAGGGGCTCGTCATCGGCGGCGGCTTCCCCGAGATGCACGCCGAGCGGCTGTCGGCCAACGCGCCGCTGCGCAAGCGGGTCGCCGCGTTCGCCGCCGACGGCGGACCGCTGGCCGCCGAGTGCGCGGGGCTGCTGTACCTGGCCGAGAGCCTGGACGGGGCGCCCATGTGCGGGGTGCTGCCCGCCAAGGCGCGGATGACCGGGCGGCTGACCCTGGGCTACCGGGAGGCGGTGGCCGTGGGCGACTCGGTGCTGGCGGCCGCGGGCACCCGGGTGCGCGGGCACGAGTTCCACCGGACCGCGATCGAGCCCGTCCACGGGCCGGATCCGGCCTGGCAGTGGAGCACCGACGGCCCGGAGGGGTTCGGCGGTGCGATGATGTGCGCGTCCTACCTCCACCTGCACTGGGCCGGTGCACCGCGGATCGCCGCCCGCTTCCTGGGCGCGGTGCGCGCGTACGGCGGGTACGGGAGGCACGGCGACGCGGACGAAAGGGGACGCCCGTGAGCGGCGGCAGCGCGGGCCGGCGGATGCCCATGGTGGTCCTGGAGACGGACCACCTGGTCCTGCGCGCCTTCACCGAGGCCGACGTGGACGGGGTGCTGGAGGCGGCGTCCGCGCCGTCCACGCAGAAGTGGCTGCCGATGCCGGAGCCGGGCCGCCCCTACACCCGCGAGGAGGCGGAGCGGTGGTGCACGGTCACCGCTCCGGGGCTGCGGGCGTCGGGCGACGGGCAGCAGTGGGCGGCATGCGACTCGGCGACCGGCAGGTTCGCGGGCGCGGTCGGCCTGCTGCGCACGCTCTGGAAGGCCGGCACCACCGAGGTCGGGTACTGGTTCGCCCCCTGGGCGCGCGGGCGGGGGCTCGCGACCGAGGCGGTGGTCGCGGTGACGAGGTGGGCCATCGTCGACCAGGGGTTCGAGCGCGTGGAGCTGAAGGCGGCCACGGGCAACCTGGCGTCGAGGCGGGTGGCGGAGAAGGCGGGCTTCGAGTTCGAGGGCGTCGAGCGCAACGCCATGCCCTTGCACGAGGGCCGAACGGGCTTGGCGATGTACAGCCTGATCCCGTCCGACCTGACGCCCTGACCCTACGAACGACGCGGGAGGACGCCGGAGCAGCACCGTTGAGCGGCGGGCGTGCGAACGGTCGCGGTAACGGGCGACGGCTCGGCCGCCGCCCCGCCTCGGACGTGTCCTCCTGGGCGTCTCCAAGGCGGGGCTTCGGCCGACGTTCACCACTCGATGCCGCGCTGGCCCTTCTGGCCGTTGTCCATGGGGTGCTTCACCTTGGTCATCTCCGTGACCAGGTCCGCCTCGTCCAGCAGCCGCGGGTCGGCGTCCCTGCCGGTGATCACCACGTGCTGGGTCCCCGGGCGGGTGCGCAGGGTCTCCAGGACGTCCTCCACGTCCACCCACCCCCACTTCATCGGGTAGGTGAACTCGTCCAGCACGTACAGCCGGTACGTCTCGGCCGCCAGGTCGCGCTTGATCTGCGCCCACCCCTCGGCGGCGTCGGCCGCGTGGTCCTGCTCGGTGCCCGGGCGCTGGATCCACGACCAGCCCTCGCCCATCTTGTTCCAGGTCACCGAGCCGCCCTCGCCGGACTCGCCCAGCACCCGCAGCGCCTTCTCCTCGCCGATGCGCCACTTGGCCGACTTCACGAACTGGAACACGCCGATGTCCCACCCCTGCGCCCAGGCGCGGGTCGCCAGCCCGAAGGCCGCCGTCGACTTGCCCTTCCCCGGTCCGGTGTGCACCGCCACCAGGGGCCGGTGCCGCCGCTGGCGGGTGGTCAGGCCGTCTTCGGGAACGTGCTCGGGTTTGCCCTGAGGCATGCGTTCTTCCTGCTTTCTGCTCGGTGTTCCGATCCCCGGCGGGGCGTCCCTCAGGCGGCGCTGCCGCGGGCGCCGCGCACCAGTCCGGTCAGCGCCTCGGCGCCCAGCTCCTCCAGGCGGACCGCCTCTCCCCCGGCCTGGGCCGCCAGCCGCTCGGCCAGCCCCAGCCGCACCGGGCCCGACTCACAGTCCACGACCACCGTCTGCACGTCCTGCGCGCCGATCCACGCCGCCGCCCGCAACGCCTGGTCGAGGCCCCCGTGCGTGGCGCGCCCGTCGGTGACGAGCACCAGCAGCGGCCGGCGGCGGGCGTCGCGCAGCCGCTCCACCCGCAGCACGTCGGCGGCCCGCAGCAGCCCCGCGGCCAGCGGGGTGCGGCCACCGGTGCGCAGCTCGCGCAGCCGCCGGGCCCCCGCCTCGACCGACGAGGTGGGCGGCAGCTCCACCCGCCCCTCGCGGCCGCGGAAGGTCACCAGCCCCACCTTGTCGCGGCGCTGGTAGGCGTCGAGGAGCAGGCTCAGCACCGCCCCCTTGACCGCCCGCATGCGCTGCCGGGCGGCCATCGACCCGCTGGCGTCCACGCAGAACAGCACCAGGTTGCCCTCCCGGCCCTCGCGCACGGCCTCGCGCAGATCGCCGCGGTGCAGCACCAGGCCGGGGCCGGTGCGCCCGCGGACCCGCTGGTGCGGGGCGGCCGCGCGCAGGGTCGCGGTCAGGTGCAGCGGCCCCGTTCCCCCGCGCCCCTCGCCGGGCGCGCGGGACCCGGAGGCCCGGCCGAAGGGGGTCTCCGCGCGCGAGCGCCGACCGGGCGCCCCCGCGCCGATCCCCCTCACGCTGAACAGGCGCGGCCGGAAGGTCTCACCCGCCTCGGAGGCCTGCTCGCCGCCGGAGCCCGACCCCTTCCGCTCGCTCTCGCCGTCCTCGGAGGAGCGGTCGTCGGGCCGCCCCGGCGAGGGCTCGGCGGGGGCGTCGCCCTCCTGCGCGGGCTCTTCGGGTCCACTGTCGCGGCCGCCGTCGCCCTCCTGGGAGGGCTCCCCCGCATCGGCCTCGGGCGTCGGCCCCTGTCCGGTGCCGCCGCCCCCATCGGCGCCGCCCCCATCGGCGTCGCCGCCGCCGTCTCCGTCGGGACTCCCCGGGCCGTCCGGGTCGTCCTCAGGGCCTTTTGGGTCCTGGTCACCCGCCTCCTGCAGCGCCTCGGAGAGCTTGTCGTCGTCGAGTCCCGGCGCGTCGAAGGGGTCCCTGCGCCGGCGGTGGGGCAGCGACAGGCGGGCCGCGTCGCGCACATCGTCGGCCGTGACCTCGGTGCGGTCGCGCCAGGCGGCCAGCGCCATGGCGGCGCGCGCGGTGACGATGTCCGCGCGCAGCCCGTCCACCTCGAAGGCCGCGCACACCGCGGTGACCTGCCGCAGCGCGGCGTCGGTGAGCACGACGCCGGGCAGCCGCTTGCGCGCGGCCCGGATGCGCTCGGCCAGCTCCTCCTCGTCGCGCTGGAACCCGGAGGCGAAGCCGTCCGGGTCGGTCTCGAAGGCCAGCCTCCTGCGCACCACCTCGGCGCGCTCGGCCGGGTCGCGGGTGGCGGCGACCTCCACGGTCAGGCCGAACCGGTCCAGGAGCTGGGGCCGCAGCTCCCCCTCCTCCGGGTTCATGGTGCCGACCAGGAGGAACCGGGCGGCGTGGCGCACCGACACCCCTTCGCGCTCGACATGGCAGGTGCCCATGGCGGCCGCGTCCAGCATCAGGTCGACCAGGTGGTCGTGGAGCAGGTTCACCTCGTCGACGTACAGCACGCCGCGGTGCGCGGCGGCGAGCAGGCCGGGCTCGAAGGCGGTGACGCCCTCGGTGAGGGCCCGCTCGATGTCGAGGGAGCCGACGAGCCGGTCCTCGCTGGCGCCCACGGGCAGCTCGACCAGCCGGGCCGGGCGGTCCTCGGGCACGGCGCCGGAGGGGTGGGGGCCGTCGGGGCAGTCCGGGTCGGGAGCGTCCGGGTCGCACCCGAACCTGCACCCGGCCACCGCCTGCTGGCCGGGCAGGAGCGCGGCCAGGGCGCGCACGGCGGTCGACTTGGCGGTGCCCTTCTCACCGCGCACCAGCACCCCGCCGACCGCCGGGGAGACGGCGTTGACGAGCAGGGCAAGTTTCAGGTCGTCCATGCCGACGACCGCGCTGAAGGGGTAGCGAGCGGTAGCGCTCACGCGGGTCAGTCCTTCCTCGGGAGTCCACGCCCATAGGGGTCTCATCGCGGCGCCGCGCAGTGTCCTGGCTCCCGGATCGGCGCTCGCCCGCCGCCTTCCCGCCGCACGCGTCGGCGGTGGCGATCTCGCGCGGGTCCGCTCCCCGGTCACAGTGGCGGGTCCGCCCCGGCCTCACACCGGCGTTCCTGCCTCGGCACCGCCCTCCAGAGTCTCATACGGCGCGTTCCGGGCCGTTTCCGGCCAGGCACCGAACCGGCGCCGGGGCGGCGGGGTCGAAACGGGGGACGGCGGAGGTCTCGGAGGAGAGGACTCGGCGGAGGGAGTGGGGAGCAATGGCGACCGGTGTGGTGGCGGCTCTGGCGGCCGTGGCCGTGCTGGGCCTGGCGGGGGTGCTCGCGGTGCTGTCGGCGCGGGACCGCGCCATGGAGAGCGAGGACGACCGGGGAGCGGGCCGGTCGGACGGCGCGACCGCGTACTGGATGTGGAGCGGCGGCAAGGGCTCCGGTGACGGCGGTTCCGACGGCGGAGGGTTCTTCGGCGGCGGGGGCGGCAGTGGCGGAGGCGGAGACGGCGGCGGACTCTGATGCCCCGCACCGCCGCCGGTCCGGCCCTTCCCCGGTAACTGAAACGCGTTCTACCATGCTGTCCACCCGACCCCTGGGGAGGCGCCGTGGCCACCGACATGTCGATCGGGCTCGCCCTGGGCTACTGGGGCCGGGAAGGGGACGACGCCACCGCCACCGTCCTCGCCGCCGAGGAGCTGGGGTACGACTCGGTCTGGACCGCCGAGGCCTACGGCTCCGACGCCTTCACCCCCCTCACCTGGTACGGCGCCCGCACCCGCCGCATCGGCCTGGGCACCGCCGTCGCCCAGCTCTCCGCCCGCTCCCCCACCGCGACCGCCATGCACGCCCTCACCCTCGACCACCTGTCCGGCGGGCGGCTGCGCCTGGGCGTCGGCGTCTCAGGGCCGCAGGTCGTAGAGGGCTGGTACGGCGCCCCCTTCCCCCGCCCCCTGGAGCGCACCCGCGAGTACCTCGACATCATGCGCCAGGTCTGGCGCCGCGAGGCCCCCGTCACCTCCGACGGGCCGCACTACCCGCTCCCCCTGCCCGGCGGCGCCGGACTCGGCAGGCCCCTCAAGCCGATCACCCGCCCCCTGCGCCCGCGCATCCCCGTCTACCTGGGCGCCGAAGGCCCCCGCAACGTCGCGCTCGCCGCCGGGGCCGCCGACGGATGGGTCCCCATGTTCTTCCACCCCGAGCGCAGCCCCGCCCTGTACGCGGACGCGCTGGCGTCCGCTCCGGAAGGCTTCGACACCGCCTGCACCGTCACCGTCGTCCCCGGCACCGACACCGCCGCCGCGCTGTACACGGCCAAGGCCCCGCTCGCCTTCTACATCGGTGGCATGGGCGCGGCCCGCCGCAACTTCCACCTCGACGTCTTCGTCCGGCTCGGCTTCGGCGACGCCGCCCGCAAGGTGCAGGAGCTGTTCCTCGCGGGGCGGCGCGGCGAGGCGGTGGCGGCCGTCCCCGACGAGCTGGCCGACGCCCTGTGTCTGGTGGGCCCCCTGCCCCGGATCGCCGAGCGGCTGGAGGCCTGGCGCGCCTCCCCGGTCACCACGCTGCTGGTCGCCGGGGTGCGCGACGAGCCCACTCTGCGCGCCCTGCGGGACATGGTGCTGGGCTGAGCCCCGGACTGGAGGGGGCTCCGGGCGCGCACCCCGCCCGCGGCCGAACGCCTCCGGAACCGTGCGCACTCCTGATCAGTCGAGGACGCGCACCAGCGTCCAGCCGCCGCCCACCACGTCGTGCCGCAGTTCGTAGACGCCCAGCGACCGGTCCGACCCGGCCTCGACCCGCCAGTGCCGCCGCTGCGGCAGGCGCTCCCCGGCCTCGGCCGCCCACTCGGCGCGCAGCGTCACCCAGTGGTCGATCACCCGCCGCACGGTGTGGATCCGCCCGCCCCAGGTGAAGCGGACCGGGCGGCCCCCGCTCTCCACCACGTCGATCGGCGCGCCGTACACACGGCTCATCGGCCTTCCTCCCCTCTCGCACCGGAGCCGCGGCACCGGCAGCACGACGAGAGCCTGCGGGGAAGGACAGGCGTCGAACACGTGTTCCCATCATAGCGGCGCGGAGGGGGCGGCGGGGGCGCAGTGCGCGGATACCCGCCCCGGCACGGTCTCGGTACGCTATGACGGCGAATCGCGACCCACAAAGGAACTTCAGCACAGTGACGCCAAACGGGCACGACAGCGCCAAACCCCTCCGCACCGGCGACCCCCGCGAGCTCGGCGACTACACGGTCCTGGGCCGGCTGGGCCGCGGCGGCATGGGCACCGTCTACCTGGCCCGCACCCCCGAGGGCCGCCGGGTCGCGGTCAAACTCATCCACCCCGACCTCACCGACGACGAGGACTTCCGGCGGCGGTTCGCCCGCGAGGTGGAGTCCGCCCGCCGGGTCGCCCGGTTCTCCACAGCGGGCGTGCTGGACGCGCGCCTGGAGGGTGAGCCGCTGTTCATCGTCTCCGAGTACGTGCCGGGCCCCAACCTGGCCGAGGCGGTCGCCGCCGAGGGCCCCATGGCCGGCGGCACCCTGGACGGCCTGGCCATGGGCGTGGCGGCCGCGCTCACCGCCATCCACGGCGCCGGAGTGATCCACCGCGACCTCAAGCCGGCCAACGTGCTGCTGTCGTCGGTGGGCCCCAAGGTGATCGACTTCGGCATCGCCCGCGCCATGGAGGACGACGGCGCGGTCACCCGCTCCAGCCAGCTCATGGGCACCCCGGCCTACCTGGCCCCCGAGCTGATCGCGGGCCGGGACATCACCCCCGCCTCGGACATCTTCTCCTGGGGCTGCCTGGTGGCCTTCGCCGGGACCGGCCGCGCCCCCTTCGACGCCCCCAGCGTCCCGGCGGTGCTCAACCAGATCACCTCGATGGCGCCGGAGCTGGGCGACCTGGAGCCGCCGCTGCGCGACATGGTCGCGGCCGCCCTGTCCAAGGAGCCGACCGAGCGCCCCACCGCCCAGCAGCTCCTCAACCGCCTGGTCGGGCAGGAGGACCCGGACGAGGCGGTGGTCGACAGCACGGTGGTGCGCTCCTGGACCCCGCCGTCGACCGCCCGCCCCACACAGGCCATGGCGGCCGGTGCGGCGGACGGCGACACCCCCGCCTCCGAACCGGGCGAGCGGCCGACCGCCGCGATGCCCCCGCCCGGGGCGACGCAGGCCGCACCGCCGCAGGACACCATGGCGGCGGCCCCGCCCACGATGCCCTACGCGCCGCAGCACCCTTCCGGCCCGCAGCCGCCCGTGCCGGGCGGCGCCCCGCAGGGGGCCGTCCCCTCCGGTCCGCAGCAGCCGCCGGGCCCGCCCCCGCACGGGTACGGCCCCGGCGGCCCGGGGGGTCCAATGGGTCCGGGCGGCCCCGGTGTCCCCTCGCCCCCGCACGGCGGCCCGGCCCCGTTCGCCGCGGGCGGCCCCGGCGGTCCGGCGGGCCCGGGGACGCCGCCCGGGGGGCAGCACGGCGGGCAGGCCTCCCCCGGCGGGCGCAAGCGCCGCTCCAAGGCCGTCCTCGGCCTGGTCGCCGCGGGCGCGGTGCTGGTACTGCTGGCCGCGGGCGGCGCCGCCGTCTACTTCACCCGTCCGCCGCAGTTCCCCGCCGACGCCGACGGCGTCTACCAGCAGGACTTCGACAGCGGCCAGACCGACTGGACCGACGAGTACGACTACGAGTTCGAGGACGACTCCGCCTTCGGCCACATCGACCAGGCCTTCGCCCTGCGCGCGACCGAGGACGACGATGAGCCGACGGTGCGGGTCTCGGCCCCGCTCGGCGAGTATCACCCGGTGCACATGGCCGCCTCCGCCGACCTCGTGTGGGACTCGGGGCCCGACTACTCCGAGGCGGGCATGTACTGCTTCGGCTACGACGCGGACGACAACCGGTTCGACCAGGACTACCGCCAGTACGAGGTGCGGCTCCGCAAGGACGGCGAGGAGCTGCTCATCCGGCGCAACGGCGGCTCCGAACAGGGCCAGGGCACCCTGGCGCGCGTCGGCGACGTCCCCGGGTACGACGCTTCCGAAGGCGCGGCCAACACGTTGCAGATCACCTGCGACCGCACCGTCGAGGAAGGCCAGGACGTCGAGAACGGCACCGTGACGGTCCGCGCCTGGGTCAACGGGGAGTTCGCGGTCGAGGCCACCGACGAGGACCCGATTCCGGGGCGGGGCACCGGCCTGCTGCTCTCCCGTCCCGGGGGCAGCGGCGGAGACGCGGTCGCCCGGTTCGACGATTATGAGCTGCTGAAGACGGCCGACGCGACCGACGCCGAGGACCCGGACAGCGGCGACGGCGGCTCCGACGAGAGCTGACCCGGCTCCGGCGGGCCCGTTCGTTCGCCGTTCGCGGCCGGTCGGCCGCCGGCAGGGCGCCGGTCGCGTCCCCGGGAGTGGGGTGGTTGCCATCCGGCCAGGTCAGCGCGGTCGACACGGCGCTGGGGGCGCCCCTACGCCGGTGCCTCCGTCCGCCCGGGACCACGCGGCGGGCACGTCACGGGCGCCCTGTCGGGGTCCGCGGGGCGCGACGGCGGGGCACGGGGGCCTCCTGGGGTTCCGGTGGCGGTCTCGCCGCCCCACCGGAACCAGAAGGCCCTGTCCTCATCCGCTGCCTCGCCAGGGCGCGCCGGCGGCCACCGGCGCCCGGGACGTCACACCCCGGCCGTCACCGGTCCCTCGACCCCTGCTCCGGGACGCCCGCGTTCGGGACGCCCGCCCCGTCGCTCACCGAGCCCCCGGCCGCCGCGGCCTCGGCCGCACGGCGGGCGTTCTCCACCGCCTCCGCCGCGCTCTGCGCCGCGTCGTCGGCGGCCGCGCGGGACGCCCGGTCCCCGTCGTCCGCCGACGTGAGCTCGGGGGTGCCGCCCTCTTCCAGCTCGCCGGTGCGCTCCTGGTCCTCCTGCTCTCCGGCGCCGTCGGCCGTGGACTCGGCCTCACCGGAGAAGGCCCGGGTCACGTTCTGCACCGCCGAGGTCAGCTCGCCGGGGATCACCCAGAAGGTGTTGCCCTCGCCGTTGGCCAGCGAAGGCAGCGTCTCCAGGTACTTGTAGGCCAGCAGCTTGGGGTCGGCGTTGTTGCGGTGCACCGCCTGGAACACGCGCTCGACCGCCTGCGCCTCGCCGTCGGCGCGCAGGATGCGCGCCTGCTGGTCGCCCTGGGCCTCCAGGATCGCCTGCTGGCGGGCGCCCTCGGCGGTGAGGATGCGCGACTGCCGCTCGCCCTCGGCGTGCAGGACCACGGCCCGCTTGTCGCGCTCGGCCCGCATCTGCTTCTCCATCGCCTCCTTGATGGTGGGCGGCGGGTCGATCGCCTTGATCTCCACCCGGTTGGCGCGGATGCCCCACTTGCCGGTGGCCTCGTCCAGCACGCCCCGCAGGCGGGTGTTGATCTCCTCCCGGGAGGTCAGCGTGCGCTCCAGGTCCATCCCGCCGATCACGTTGCGCAGCGTGGTGACGGTGAGCTGGTCGATGGCCTGCAGGTAGTTGGCGACCTCGTAGGCCGCCGCCTTGGGTTCGGTGATCTGGTAATAGAGCACCGTGTCGATGTTGACGACCAGGTTGTCCTCGGTGATGACCGGCTGCGGCCGGGAGGAGAACACCTGCTCGCGCAGGTCGAACTTGGTGTTGACGCGGTCCACGATCGGGATGATGAAGTTCAGCCCCGGCTGGAGGGTGCGCTGGTAGCGGCCGAAGCGCTCGATGTTGTAGGCGCGGGCCTGTGGAACGATCCGCACCGTGGAGACCACCAGCAGCACGGCGATGGCCGCCAGGACGATGAAGAGGATGTCGGCTCCCATGATGTACCTGCCCTGCGAGTCGGATCGTGCGGGTCGGTGCGTGGGGCTCCCCCGGTCACGGCAAGGCCTCGCGCGGGTAGACGACGGCCGTGGCCCCGTCGATCTCCATCACGTCCACGTGCACGCCCGCGGGGATGACGTGGTCCTCGTCGAGGGCGCGTGCGGACCACTCCTCGCCCTGCAGCTTGATCCGGCCGTGGTCGCCGGTGACCTGTTCGATGACCACGGCCGAGCGCCCCACCAGGGCGTCGGTCCCCGAGGGCAGCAGCGGCGGCTGTTTGAGGTGGCGCCGGGCGATGGGGCGGATCACCAGGATCCCGGCGGCCGAGGTGATGATGAAGGCCAGCACCTGGGGCACCACGCCCATGCCCACGGCGCCGACGACGCCGGCGACCAGCGCCGCGACCGCCAGCAGGCCGAGGGACAGGGTCAGGGTGAAGGCCTCGGCGATTCCGAGCGCGACGGCGGCGATCAGCCAGAGGACCCATAGCGGCATTAGCGGCCTCCCGTCCAGCGGGTACCCCTAAACTACCCGCGCGATGGTGAAGAAGCACACAACTTTCGGCCGTCCGATGCCCGCCACGGCGACGGTTTCCGGTCCGGAGGGCCGTGGCCTCGCCACTCGCCCTCCCGGTCCGTCCGCGTCGGCGCCCGCCCCGGTGCTCGCGCGGCGCACCGAGGGCGCGCACGCACGCGTCCGGGCGGGCCGGGGCCGCCCCGGCCCGCCCGGACGGACGGGGGACGGAGGACGGCGCGGCCGCGGAGGCGGGGACGCATGCGCCCGCCCCGCGGCCGCCGGGAGGGTCAGCCCCGCCCGCTCCCGAACTCCATGACCATCTGGTAGGTCGGACGGTTCTGCCAGGCGATGGGCCACATGTTGATGCCGCCCAGGGGCTGCTGCACGATCGCGTCGGCGCACACCTGGTCGCCGGCGTCGCAGCCCCCGCCGCCCGGGTAGACCTCGTCGGCGGGCCGGCCCGCCGCCTCGGCCAGGGTGTCAACGAGCACCTGGGCGCACGCGTCGGCGTCACCGCCGCCGCAGTAGGCCCCGCCGAGGCCGCCCTCCACGTCCTCGCCGAGCACGGTGCGCAGGTCCTTGTCCACGTACGACCACCAGCCGTACTGGAAGGCCGACCCCTTGTGCTCGCCGTCGCCGTTGGGCGTCTCGTCGACCTGCACGGCCCCGGTGATCCCGGAGTACAGCTCCTCCCCCAGGCCCGGCTCGAACTCGGCCTCCACCAGGCGCGGCCACCAGGCGTCCATGATCCGGACCGCGTCGGCGTGCGCGTAGGCCCCGGCGTCGCGGGAGGGCTCGCGGCGCGGGGCGCCCGCCTCCTGCCAGGCCCGCAGCGCCTCGACCGCGTCGGCGACCTGCGGGTCGGAGGTGTCGGCGCGCTCCAGCACCCGCAGCATCTCCGGGAGCACCTGCTCGCCCCGCAGGTCGGTGTGGCCGGCCTCCATCATCACCTGGACCAGCGAGGCCCGGGTGAAGGAGTGCCCCTCGTCGATGAGGGAGGCCACCCGCCCGTCGAGCAGGTCGCCGCGGTGCACCGAGCCCGTGCCCCAGCCGGAGGTGTAGCCCCGCGCGACCTTGTTGTTCCAGTTGACGTAGTAGTCCTGGCCGACCGAGTTGGGCTGGTCCTGCCGCGGGTGGTACTCGGCGCCGTTGTCCGCCGGGTCCCAGCCCTTCCACCCGGCGGCCGAGTCGGCGGCGATGGGCAGGTTGGGGTCGGTGCCCTCGGTGCGCACCGGGTTGGCGCCGGAGTTCTGGAAGGCGACCTCGCCGGAGTCGGCGTAGTGCCAGTTGAAGGCGTAGCCGATGTCGGCGGCGGCGTCCTGGAAGTCCTCGGCCGAGCCGATGTCCCCGGGGTCGTTGAACCGCTGGAAGCCGATGATGGAGTCGACCTCCCGCATGTAGGTGGACCGGCGGACGGTGAAGGCGACCGGGTCGCCGCCGACCGTGCCGAACGACTCCACCAGGCCGAACTCCGAGCGCAGCGACGTCAGGCGGTAGGACCCGGCGGGCGTCTGGTCGGCGACCGTGGGCTCCCAGGCGTTCTCGACGGTCAGCTCCTCGAAGGGGGTGCAGGAACCGTCCCCGGCGACGTAGGCCCGCGAACCGGTGTCGGGATCGGAGCCGTCGGTCTCGCACAGCTCCACCGCGAAGGTGTCGGTGATGTCCTGCCCGGCGGAGGTGGCGCTCCAGGCGTAGTCGGCGCCGCGGCCCATCTGCACGTAGAAGCTGGTCCCGGCGAAGGAGGCGCCCCGGGCGCTGATCCCGGGACCCTGCAGTTCCTGGACCATCAGGAGCTGCGGCGAGAAGTAGCCGGTCTGCGGCCCCATGACGGCGATCGGGCTGCCGCTGGCGGTGTGCTCGCCGGAGACCATCAGCGCGTTGGACATGCCGCGCGGCTCGGCCAGGTCCTCGGGCAGCACGCCGTCGTTGAAGAGGCCCTCGGCGTCGTCGAGGTCGCCCTTCCCGGCCTTGTCCTCCAGCTCGGCGGCGTCCTTGGCGGGCAGTTCCTCGACGGTGCCGCCGCCCTCCCCGGCGCTTTCGGCCGAGGCGGCCTCCGCGCCGCTCTCCGGGGCGCCCTCCCCGGACGCGGCGGACCCGGTCTCGTCGTGCACGATGTCGTAGGGCTCGACCGACCCCGGGTCGGGCATGGCGCGGCCGACGGGGTCGTCGGGCGTGCCGGTGTAGGGGAAGTCGCCGTCGACGGTGGTCACGGCCTCGGGGTCGTTCTCCATGCGCCAGGCCTGCCAGCGCCGGTCGCCCTCCTCCTCCCCGTACTGGTTCTGGAAGGAGAGGCGGATCAGGGCGGACTGGACCTCGCCGCCGCCCCCGCCGCCGAACAGCGCACCGACCATCGCGGCGATGCCGACGACGTCGGTGGGGCGGAAGTGCTCGATCTCGCCTTCCTGGGTGATGGCGTCCTTGTGGCCGGTGAGCACGTACTCGCCGGGGTAGTCGCGGCGTTCCTGGGAGCGGTCGATGTAGGCGTTGATGCCCTCGACGTAGGACTCCACGTCGGCCAGGGCCTGGGCGCCGCGCTCGCCGGAGGCGGCGACCCGGTCGATCTGGGCCTGCTTGTCCTCTTCGGTGTAGGGGGCGGTACGCCAGAGCATCTGCTCGAAGGCGCGGTTGCCCTCGGCGCCCCCGGCGAAGGGGGTGAGCTCGCCGCGGCCCAGGTTGCGCAGCACGTCCATGAGGAACAGCCGGTCCTCCGCGGCCGCGTACCCCGCGCCGAACATGGTGCCCTCGCGGGTGTCGCCGTAGATGTGCGGGACGCCGAAGCCCTGATCGCGTTGGATGGTGACGTCGCCGCGGGGGCTGTACTCGCGCTCGACGTCGTCGGGGTCGACGCCGAAGGAGGCGTCCATGAAGTAGTCGCCGAGTCCGGAGTCGTCCAGGCCCTGGTAGTCGTGCAGCAGGTTGTCGTACCGGTCGAGCTGGTCGGAGGAGTGCGCGGGCCGGGTGCCGAAGGCCTGGTTGCCGAGGATCTCGACGAGGGTGGCGTCGCCGTTCTGGCCCGGGGGCAGGACGTCGCTGCAGCCGTCCTCACCGCAGTGGTCCTCGATGGCGGCGGCGATCTCGGCGGGGTCGGGGCCGTCGTCCGCGGCGGCCGCCGGCGCGGCGCCGCCGAGGGGTCCGGGGACCAGGGCGAGCGCACAGGCGACGGCCAGCCCGGCGGCCGGAAGGCTGCGTCGGGGGTGCTGGGGCATGTGTCGTACCTCGATCGGCAGGGGGCGACAGGGGGGGTAGGAGCGGGTGTCGGCGGGGTCGTGGTACGCGTCGGGTCGGCGGCAGATTACGCACGGCAGCGGCTTTCGCGAAAGAGTTTCATGTTCTTTCGGGACCGCACCCCGGAGGGCGGCGCGGCGGCGCCCGGTGGACCCCGGGCCGCCGGGCACGCTCCATCGAGAGCGCTACCAGCGGTAACAGCGCAGCTCCGAGATGAGGAAGTGTGGGGTAGACCACACGCAAGAGGGGTGGCCACATCCGGACACGCGTTCCACAGGGGATCACCGCCGTCCCCGGCGGCGGGGGAAGGAAGAGGGGCGGTCGGCTCCTTCAGGCCCGCCCGCCGGGCGCCGGGCCCCTCGCGGTCCAGGTGGCCGGCGGCTCGGCTCGCACCCCGCTCCCGACCCCGGCCGGGCGGCGGGTCGGCGGAGTGCAGGGCGAACGGCGGCAACGACGGGACCAGCAGGTACCCCGCTCCGGACCCCGGCCGTCCGCCGGGCCACCGGAGCGCGAGGTCGAGGGCGGCGACGACGAAGGTCAGCGGCCCGGCCCGTGGCGCTGTCGAGTGGCGGGCATGTGCGTGGTCACCGCGATGTGCAGCAACGGCCAGAGCGGGGCGGTTCCCATGGCCTGCCTGCCGGGCGCCGGACCCCTCGCGGTGCGGGTTGTCGGGCGGCTCGGCCGGTGCCCCACTGACGGGCATCGGCCGTCCGCCGTACCTCCGGGGTGTGAGGTGGATGGCGGCGACGACGAAGGTCAGCGGCCCGGCCTGTGGCGCTGTCGGCCGCGCGGCGTGTGCGTGGTCACCGGAATCGGCAGCGACGGCCAGAACCGGGCGGTTCCCATAGCCTGCTTGCCGAGTGGTGGGCCCCTCGCGGTCCGGGCGGGCGGCGCGGCCGGAACCCGCTTTCCGGACGCCACGGACGGCCCGGGGCCCTCCCCGCCGCACCCGGTATGCCCGGAATGCCCGGCCCCGGGGTTCCCCATCGTGCGTTCAACGCACCCCCGGGGCAACGAGTGTGCGCTTTCGACCACTCCCACGCGCCCAGAGTGCACTCTTCGGCACACTCGATGCCCGACAGCCCGCCCCGCGTCCGGGATGCCCGGAATGCGGCGCCCGCTCACCCCCCACAGGCGCGGGCGAGCACCCGCCCACCCCACGGCGCCGCCTTCCCGGGACGCGAGGAACCCGCCGCCCGGCCAGGGCCCGTCAGCGGGGTACCGGCCAAGCCGCCGCCCACCCGCACCGCGAGGAACCCGCCGGACGGCAGGCAGGCCCGGGGAACCGCCCCACTCACGCCGTCGCCGCCCATCACGGTGACCACGCACAGGCCCGGCGGCCGACAGAGCAGCAGGTAGGGCCGCCGACCTTCGTCGTCACCTGTCGGCTCCACGCTCCGTGATCGCCGACGCCCCGGTCCCGCCCTCGACCTCGGACCGACCTCGGACGCGAAACCTCCGCCCCTATGGCTCAGCAACAAACGGCGGCGCCGGTCAGTCCTCGTCGTCGCCTTCCAGGTCCCCCTCCAGGCGGAGGTACGTCTCCCGCAGGCGGTCCAAGACCTCCTTGTCGGGCTCGGCCCACAGGCCCCGGTCGGCCGCCTCCAGCAGGCGCTCGGAGATGCCCCGCAGCGCCCACGGGTTCGACTCCTCCAGGAACTCGCTGTTCTCCGGGTCGAACACGTACGTCTCGGCCAGCGTCCGGTACATCCAGTCGTCCACCACACCGGCCGTGGCGTCGTAGCCGAACAGGTAGTCCACCGTGGCCGCCAGCTCGAACGCTCCCTTGTACCCGTGGCGGCGCATCGCGGCGATCCAGCGCGGGTTCACCACGCGCGCGCGGAACACCCGGCGGGTCTCCTCCCCCAGGGTCCGGGTCTTGACCTGCTCGGGCACGGCCGAGTCGCCGATGTAGGCGGCCGGGGACTCGCCGGTCAGGCGGCGCACCATCGCCACCATGCCGCCGTGGTACTGGAAGTAGTCGTCGGAGTCGACGATGTCGTGCTCGCGGGTGTCCTGGTTCTTGGCCGCCACCGAGATGCGGCGGAACGCGGCCTCCATGTCGGTGCGGGCCTCGGCGCCGTCCAGCCCGCGGCCGTAGGCGTAGCCGCCCCACACCGCGTACACCTCGGCCAGGTCGGCGTCGTCGCGCCAGTTCCGGGAGTCGATCAGCGGGAGCAGGCCCGCACCGTAAGCACCCGGCTTGGAGCCGAAAATGCGGGTGGTGGCGCGGCGCCAGTCGCCGTGCTCGGCGTGGTCGGCGGCCGCGTGGGCGCGGCAGAAATTGGACTCGGCGGGCTCGTCGAGCTCCGCCACCGCCGCGATCGCGTCGTCGATCAGCCCGATCACGTGCGGGAACGCGTCCCGGAAGAACCCGGACACACGCAGGGTCACGTCGACGCGGGGGCGGCCCAGCTCCTCCAGCGGCACCACCTCGAACCCGGTGACGCGGCGGGAGGCGTCGTCCCACACCGGGCGGCATCCCAGCAGCGCGAGCACCTCGGCGATGTCGTCGCCCTGGGTGCGCATGGCGGCGGTGCCCCACACGGTGATCCCCACCGAGCGGGGGTAGGCGCCGGTGTCGGCCAGGTGCCGCGCCACCAGCGAGTCGGCCAGCGCCTGGCCCACGTCCCAGGAGTTGCGCGACGGGATCGCCTTGGGGTCGACCGAGTAGAAGTTGCGGCCGGTCGGCAGCACGTTGACCAGCCCGCGGGTGGGCGACCCGGACGGTCCGGCGGGGATGTGCCCGCCGTCCAAGGCGTGCAGCACCGCGTCGATCTCGGCGCCGGTGGCGTCCAGGCGCGGCACCACCTCCTCGGCGGCGAACTCCAGCACCCGCACCATGTCGGCGACCGCCCCGGAGGCGGCACCGTCCTCCGCCCGGCCGTCGGTCGGCGCCCCTCCGAGCACCCCGGCGACGGCCGCAGCCGCCCCCTCCGGCGCCCAGCCGTCCTCCTCCATGCGCTCGACCATGCGCCGGGCCAGCGCCTCGATCAGGTCCACGGCGTCGGAGGCGGTGCGGGCGGGCCCCTCGGCCAGGGCCGTCAGCTCACCGGGGACCTCCACCCGGGCGCCCGGCTCCGCCAGCATCTCCTTCTCGTCGAGCCCGAAGCGGCGGGACAGCGCCGCGCGCAGCCCCGGCAGCGCCCCCACGCGGCCGCCCCACACCTGGGTGGCGCGCAGCACCGCGAGCACCAGGTTGACCCGCGCCTCCCCCTGCGGGGCGGCGCCCAGGATGTGCAGGCCGTCGCGGATCTGCACGTCCTTGATCTCGCACAGGTAGCCGTCGACGTGCATGACGAAGTCGTCGAAGTCGTCCTCGCCCGGCATCTCCTCCTGGTGGAGGTCGTGGTGCAGCTCGGCGCTCTTGATCAGGGTCCAGATCTGCGCGCGCAGCGTCGGCGCCTTGTCCGGGTCGAGCTCGCTGACCATGGCGTACTCGTCGAGGAGCTGCTCCAGCTTGGCGATGTCGCCGTAGGTGTCGGCGCGCGCCATCGGCGGCACCAGGTGGTCGACCACGGTGGCGTGGCCGCGCCGCTTGGCCTGGGTGCCCTCGCCCGGGTCGTTGACGATGAACGGGTAGACCAGCGGCAGGTTGCCCAGCACCGCGTCGGGGGCGTCCTCGGCCGCCATGCCCAGGCCCTTGCCGGGCAGCCACTCCAGGGTGCCGTGCTTGCCCAGGTGCACCACGGCGTGGGCGCCGAAGCCGCCGTCCGACGGGGCGGCCTCCATCCACCGGTAGGCGGCCAGGTAGTGGTGCGACGGCGGCAGGTCGGGGTCGTGGTAGATGGCGATCGGGTTCTCGCCGAAGCCCCGCGGCGGCTGGATCATCAGCACGACGTTGCCGAAGCGCAGCGAGGCCAGCACGATCTCGGGGCGGCCGCGGGAGTCGTCGACGTACAGCTCACCGGGCGGGTCGCCCCAGTGGCCGCGGACCGACTCGCGCAGTGCCTCCGGCTGGGCCTCGAACCAGCGGCGGTAGTCGTCCAGGGGCACGCGCACCTCGGCGGCGGCGAGCTGCTCCTCGCTCAGCCACTCCACGTCGTGCCCGCCCGCGGCGATGAGGGCGTGGATGAGCGGGTCGCCGTCGTCCTCGCGGCGCCCCTCCTCCGGGGCGGGGACCCGCCACAGCGCGTCGTCGGCGCCCAGGTCGTACCCGCGCTCGGCGAGCAGCCGGAACAGGCGCACCGCCGAGGCGGGGGTGTCCAGGCCGACCGCGTTGCCGACCCGCGAGTGCTTGGTGGGGTAGGAGGAGAGCACCACGGCCAGGCGGCGGTCGGGGTGCGGCACCGAGCGCAGGCGGGCGTGGGCCACGGCGATCCCGGCGATGCGGGCGGAGCGCTCGGGGTCGGCGCGGTAGACGGCGATGCCGCCCTCGCCGACCTCCTTGAAGGAGAACGGGACGGTGATCAGGCGGCCGTCGAACTCGGGGATGGCGACCTGCATGCCCGCGTCCATGGGGGTGAGCGCGGCGTCGGAGGCCTGCCACTGCTCGCGGGTGGAGGTCAGCACCAGGCCCTGCAGCACCGGAACGTCGAGGGCGGCGAGCGCTCCGGCGTCCCAGGCGTCCTCGTCGCCGCCGCCGCTGGCGTCGGCGGCGACCGCTCCCCCGGCGGCGAGCACCGTGGTGACCACCGCGTCGGCGCGGCCCAGCAGGGTGAACAGGCCGGGGGCGGTGTCGGCGTCCAGGCCGCGCAGGGACCCGGAGAAGACGGGCAGGGGGTGGCCCCCGGCGTCCTCGACCGCCCGGCACAGGGTGTCCACGAACCCGGTGTTGCCCGCCAGCTCGTGGGCCCGGTAGAAGACCACGGCGACGGTGGGGCGGCCCGGCTCGGGGGCCGGGTCGTCCTCGTCCCGCCAGGGCAGCCGGTGCACCCCGTACTCGGGCATCTTCTCCGGCGGGGCGAACCCGTCTCCGGTGAGCAGCACGGTGTCGGACAGGAACCGGGCGAGCTCGCGGAGGTTGCCCACGCCGCCCTCGGCCAGGTAGGCGTGGGCCTCGGTGGCCACGCCGGAGGCGACCGTGGACAGGGCGATCATCTCGGCGTCGGGGGCGGCCTCCCCGCCGAGGGCGACCAGCGGGACGCCGCTCGCGCGCAGCGCCTCCAGCCCTTCCTTCCAGGCCTCGCTGCCGCCGAGCAGCCGCACCACCGAGACGTCGGCGCCGTCGAGCAGTGCGGGGACCTCGGAGGCGGGGGTGCGCGCCGGGTTGGCGGTCCGGTAGCCCGCCTCCGCGGCGCGCGCGGCGAGGAGTTCGGTGTCCGCGGTGGACAGCAGCAGGATCGTTGCCACGCGTGGCCCTTCGTGTCGAGCCGGGGTCCGCGCCCCGGTACCGAGCGGTCTCCAGGCGCCGCGGAGTCTCCTGGCTCGGGCGTCGACGCCCGTCCCCGTGCCTTCCCGCCGGTGGGACCGGCAGTGGCCTGCGTCGGGGCGGGCTCCTCCCTCACAGTTGCGGGACAGCCACGGCTTCGCACCCCGCCCGGGCGGGGGTCCGTGTTCCTCAGCGGCGCAGCCCCATCTTCGCAGAAGCGTCGGGACCGGGCCCGGCCAGGGTTGTACGCCCCGGCCCGGCCGGGGGTTTGCGACAATCGGCGCATGACCCAATACCCCCAACCCCCCATGGGCCCGGACGACCCGTACGGCAGTCCGGCCGACCAGGGCTACGGCGCGCACCAGCCCTATCCCGGAGAGGGGTTCCCCCAGTCCCACGGCGAGATCGTCCCCGCCGGCACGGGCGGGTGGGACGCCCTCCCGCAGCAAGCGTCGGCCGAGCCGATCCTCACCTCCATCGGGGACATCTCCATCACGCGGAGCGAGGTGATCACCCCATCGGGCCGGTTCCCCGTCCAGGGGGCGATGTGGACGGTGACCGACATGAGCCACGTGGAGGAGAAGCTCTCCACGACCGGGCTCGTGCTGACCATCGGCTCCATCGTGCTGTTCATCTGGTTCTGCGGGCTGGGCCTGCTGGGCCTGTTCTTCCTGACGATGAAGGAGAAGGTGACGACCGGCAACATCCAGGTGTCGGTGACCAGCGGCAGGGCGCAGTACGCGACGGTGATCCCGGCGCGTGGGCCGGAGACCATGCACCAGGTCACCCAGCAGGTGAACTACGTCCGGTCGCTGTCGGCGATGTAAGGCACCACGGGGCGGCGGAGGCCGGTCGTGCCGCCCCGGCGGGGCGGGAGCGGCACGACCGCACCTCAGGTGGTGCGCCCAGGGACCGCTCAGGAGCGTGGGCCCGGGGCGTCGGCGCGGGTGAGCCGGTCGATGACGGTCTCACGGACGAAGGGCGCCAGGGGGCGCCCGTCGGCGGCCTCCTCCAGGGCGGCGAACTCCTCATCGGAGAAGGCCACACTGAGGGTGTTCCCGGCGCCGCGCACCTGGGACAGGCCGAGCATCCGGCGGTGGACGCGCTCCAGGGCCTCGGCGGGGAGGGGGCCGTAGCAGGCCTCCAGGCGGCCGAGCCAGTCGCGCATCTCGCTCCAGCGGGCGTAGCGCCCGGCGATGACGTACAGGTAGGAGCCCACGGTCCGCCCGTGCGCGGCGCGGCGGAGCTCGGCGTGGGTCATGGGGTCGAGGTCGAGGACGACCCGGTGCTCCGGCGCGGGGGCGTCTGGGCCGGGGGCAGGAGCGGGGCCGTCGGATGCGGCGTCCTCCGCGCAACGGAGGGACGTGTCGCCCCCGTCGGTGCCCGGCGAGGCGGGGCCGCCCGCCGGAGCCTGCGGGGCGGCCTGATCCGGTGACGTGTCCGGGCCGTGGCCGGGCTCCGGGCCGGGCTCCCGGTTCCGTTCCGTCGCGGTGGTGGGTTCGGCGCTCATGGGGACCTCCGTGGTCACGGGCCGAGGGAACCTCCGGACGCGTGTCCGGAGGGCGTGGCGGCCGCATTCCCTCGAGGGCCGTTCGCGCGCTGCACGTGTCCATCCAGGCCCGTGTCCCCGGTCCGCCACCGGTCGGGAACCACGGTAGGGCGGGGCGGCGACATTCCGCCACCCGTTGTCCACAGGCCCCGCCCGAGCCGGACACGCCCCCGCCGAGGCCGTGCGGGAACGTCGGAGTCGGCGGCTAATGTTCCGCCATGGTCCAGGTCACGGCCGCACCCGACTGCGGCAACGCCCCCAAGAAGCAGGTGCTGCGCGACGTCACGGTCGCGCTGGCGGAGCGCGATACGGAAAAGCTGCTGTCGGCCGTCGCCGACGACGTCGAATGGGAGATCGTCGGGCGGCGCACCGTCCACGGCAAATCCGGTTTCGCCGCCGCGGTCACAGCGGCCGCCGAACGGCAGGCGGAGACGCTCCGGCTGGACAGCATCCTCACCCACGGCAGCGAAGGGGCGGTCGGCAGCCGCATGGGATTCCCTGGCGGAGGCGGGATGCGCTGCTGCGACGTCTACGCCTTCAGCGGCCACGGCAAGACCGCGAAGATCAAGCGCATCACGTCCTTCTGGATCGAAGCCTGAGCGGCGGCACGCCGCCGCCGACGGCGCCGGGTCGGGCGTGACCCGGCGCCGGAAGGCCGTTACAGCGGCGGCCCGGCCGGAGGGATGACCGGCAGGCCCTCCGGCGCCCCCTTCTCCAAGAGGCGCCAGACGGCGTCGGTGTCCATGTGGTCCTCGACCAGGTCGCCGAGGGCGTCCAACCGCGAAGCGCGCGCCTCGGCGAAGTCGGTGTCGGGGGCAGGGTGGAAGTCCCGGCCGGCCGTCCGCGCCACGTCGGCCAGCAAGGCCCGCCGGAAGGCGTCGTTCTCCAGGGCTCCGTGCCACGTGGTGCCCCACACCGCCCCCGAGCGGCAGCCGTCGAGGAACGGCCGCGGCGCCTGGGCACCCTCCCAGTCGACCTCCGCCACGCCGTGGTGGATCTCGTAGCCCACCACCTCCTCCCCGTAGGCGGTGCCGCGCGGGCGGCCCAGGGTCTTCTCCTTCGCGAACCGCACTCCGACCGGCAGCAGCCCCAACCCGTCGACGCTCCCCGCGCCGGACTCCACCTCGTCGTCGATGCGCCGCGCCAGCATCTGGTACCCGCCGCAGATGCCCAGCACCGGCAGGCCGCGCCGGGCGCGCTCGACCACCGCCCGGTCCAGTCCGCGCTCGCGGAGCCACGCCAGGTCCGAGACGGTGGCGCGGCTGCCGGGCAGCACGACGAGGTCGGCGTCGTCCAGCTCGTGGGCCCCGGTGACGAAGCGGACGTCGACCCCGGGCTCCACGGTCAGCGCGTCGATGTCGGTGAAGTTGCTGATCCGAGGGACGCGGACCACCGCGACCCGCAGGGAGCGGCCGCCCACCGGGGCCTGCGCGGGGCCGCGGTCCACGCTCAGCGCCAGGGAGTCCTCCACGTCCAGCCAGAGCCCGTCGAGCCAGGGCAGCACCCCGTGCACCGGGCGGCCGGTGAGCCCGCGGACCATCTCCCGGCCGGGCTCCAGCAGCTCGGGCGCGCCCCGGAACTTGGTCACGACGAAGCCCGCGACCAGCGCCTGGTCCTCGGGTTCGAGCAGCGCCAGAGTGCCGTACATGGAGGCGAACACGCCGCCCCGGTCGATGTCCCCGACGACCAGCACCGGCAGGTCGGCGGCGCGGGCCAGGCCCATGTTGGCGATGTCGCCGGCACGCAGGTTGATCTCTGCCGGGCTGCCCGCGCCCTCGCAGATCACGGCGTCGTAGGCGGTGCGCAGCTCGGCCAGGGACGCGGCGGCGACCTCCCTCAGGCGGTCCCGGTAGTCCCGGTAGCCCACCGCGTCGGCCTCACCCACCGGGCGGCCGCGCACGACGACCTGGCTGGTGCGGTCGCCGCCGGGCTTGAGCAGCACGGGGTTCATGGCGGCGGACGGTTCGATGCCCGCGGCGGCGGCCTGCATGGCCTGGGCGCGGCCGATCTCGGCGCCGTCGGGCGTCACCACCGAGTTGAGCGACATGTTCTGCGCCTTGAAGGGGGCGACCTTCACCCCTTGGCGGGCCAGCCAACGGCACAGGCCCGCGGCGACGACGCTCTTGCCCGCGTCGGAGGTGGTGCCCGCGACCAGCAGTGCCGGGGCCTGCCCGGCGCTCCCGGTCACCGCCGCCCCCCGGGGATGGCGGCGACCGCGGCGGCGACGGCGGCCGCCCCGGTGTCCACGCCGCGCGCGAGGGCGACGGCGCGGCGGATGTCGGCGGGCTCCGGGTGGCGGCCCTCCCCCAGTTCGGGGCGGTGCTCCACGCGGTCGCCATACCGGTTGGTGCCGCCCAGACGCAGGTCGAGGGCGCCCGCGAAGGCCGCCTCGCACCGGCCGGAGTTGGGGCTGGGGTGGCGGTCGCCGTCGCGGGCGGTGATGCGCAGCGCGCGGCGCGGGCTTCCGCCGACGACGGGGGCGGCGGCGCACGCCAGCAGCGCGGTCAGCCGGGAGGGGGCCCAGTTCGCCAGGTCGTCCAGGCGAGCGGACGCGGCGCCGAAGCGCTCATAGCGCTCGGAGCGGTGGCCCACCATCGCATCAAGAGTGTTGGCGGCGCGGTAGCCGAGCAGGCCGGGCAGGCCGAGCAGGGCGCCCCACACGAGGGGGCCGACGACGGCGTCGGAGGTGTTCTCGGCGACGGACTCGACCGTGGCGCGGGCGATGCCCTTCTCGTCCAGGACGGAGGGGTCGCGGCCGCACAGGCCGGGCAGGCGGCGGCGGGCCTCGTCGAGGTCGCCGGACTCCAGGGCGTCCGCGATGGACTCGGCCTCGCGGGCGAGCATGGCCCCGCCCAGAGCCGCCCAGGTGGCCCCCGCAGTGGCCGCGGCGCGTCCTGTCGGCCCCGTCGCACGCTCAAGGGCGGCACCGAGCCCGGTGGCCGCCCCGACCGACAGGGCGGCGAAGAGAGCGCCGCGCGCGCGGGACGGCCGGTAGAGGACCTGCTCAAGGCGGGCGGCGGCGGAACCGAAGAGGGCGACGGGGTGGCCGCGCCGTGGGTCGGGGACCAAGCGGTCGAGCACGGTTCCGGCGATGAGCCCGGCCGATGTCGGCCATGCCGAACCGGCGCGCGCCACGGGAGCCGAGGGCTCAGCGGCATCAGCGGCGCAGGTGGGCGGACCTTCGGTGCGGGATCGAGGCGAAGTCACGGGCACAACCGTAGCGCCGCCGGTCATGGGGCCCGAAGCGAGGCCGACCGGTTCGCCGCGCCCCAGGGGTCTCCCCTCGTCGACGGCCTCCGACCACGCCTCGGCCCCACTCGCCCCACAGGGCCTCAGATGTGTCCGGGATCGGCCAAATCCTCGGCAAGCCGGGTTTCCCCCTGCCCCGGCACGAGCATCCCCGTCTCCCCCTCCGCCGACTCCCCCGCCGGATGGAAGCGCGGACGGGAGAGGAGGGAGGATGGGCGTCCTAGCGGCCCTGAACTGGCTGGCCTCGGCCGGTGTGTTCTGGGTCTTCTGAGGCCGCAGCGGCCGGCCGCCCGGTCACCGCGGCCGGGCGGTTCCGGCTCGCCGCGCAGGGCCGCGACACCCGCCACCCCGCCACCGACTTCGCGAAACGCGCCGAGGGTGCACCACACGCGGGGTTAATCACGGGTAACGTGTGGTGAGAAGCCGATAGCAGTCGATTTGGCGGAGCCCGCGTGGTAACGAGACGCAACTACGAATGTCCGTAGTTGTTATATTTTTGCCCGACCATGGGTGACATCGACCGAATACCGTAGGATGTCGCCCCGAGGTCGACGGCAGGCCGCGATACGGGCCCCGCCCCCGATCGCAGGACCACGGGCCACGCCCCGCCCCAGCGCCCTGCGACCCTGCAGGCAGCCCCGGCGTCGTCGCCTGTCGCACCGCGACACAATTGAATCGGGCACCCGTAGCTCAGTGGATAGAGCACCGGACTTCTAATCCGACGGTCGCAGGTTCGAATCCTGCCGGGTGCGCCAGCATAACCCCAGGTCAGACGGCTACACACGGCCTATACGGGCCTGGGGTCCACCCCATCTCGGGCTCGTCGTTCGCTCCCCGGAGCGGACCCAGCTCTGAAGAGGCCCTCCCACCACCGGGCACACCAGTACGCCCCGGGGCCGCCCCACGCCCCGCCCGGAACCCCCGGCGCCCCGGGCACGGATCCACCCCACAGCGTCCGCTCCCCCACCGCACGGGCACCAGTCACAACAAGGGCCCCGGAATCGGCCACCAGCCCGGGGCCTACACCCGCCCCGTGACAACACAGGGCGGCCCCGCACCGGGCGCCCACACCCGGCACAGGGCCGCCCGCAACCGGGCCCCTACCCGGTCGCGCCGGTGCGGGCCCGCTTCAGCGGAACCATCGCCGCCGTCGCCTCGGCCGCGTCCCGGGTCCCTCCGCCGCCGCTGCCCCGCTTCGCGGTGGTACCGCGCAGGTGGGTGGTGGAGAGGACCTTCGCCTGGCTGGGCAAGTTCCAGCGCACCAGCAAGGACTACGAGTACCGGCCAGTGATTTCGGAGAACGTCCTCTACCTCGCGATGGGCCTGATCCTGGTGCGGCGCATGGCCAGATCCACGCCCTGCCCCTTTTCAGACGCCCTCTACAGCGCGGAGCTGACCATCACCCAGCCGCGGGAGATAGCCCTGTACACGCGCGCCTTCGAACGGCTGCGGCAGGCGGCGGTGTACGGCCGCGCGGCCCGTGAATTCATCACTCGAGCCGCTGACAAAGCTGACTGAGTAAACACGAGCACACTTCTGGTGTCTCGAGGCGGCCCTCTCCTAGCTTCACGGCATGACCTCTTCCCCCGGCGCGCCACTCTTCCGCCCTCCTCGAGCACGCCGACCTATCACCGGGAAGCGGTACGGCCAGGGCGACAGGTTTCAACGTCCAATGCATGCACTACACGGCCTGTCGACCGCCTGACGACACCCTGGGCAGCCCGTCCCCTCAATCCGCGTTCCCACGCAAACAACCTCCACCCTTCGGGCTTTGACGTCCTTCGGACCCCGCCAACCTTGGCGATGTGATCGCACCCAAGATCGTTCTTATGCCCTTCGGGCTTTGACGTCCTTCGGACCCTTGACAGCGGTACTACGGATTACACCTGCACCTCGGACCGTTCTTATGCCCTTCGGGCTTTGACGTCCTTCGGACCTCTTGTCGGATTCTACGGCATCTGACCTGCGTCGACGATGTCCGATTGCACGGCACCGCCCGACCGGCACCGACAGCCAAGGTGGCGCACGCCACATTGCGGCGAAACGGCTCCCTTGAGCTGCGATGACGCCGTGCACGCGATCATGCTCTTCGACCGATCCTCATGCATGGCTGTACACAGCCGCTCACAAGATCCAGAAGTCATCGCGCTCCTCCAGCCGCCTGTTGCCCAGAACGGTGACCTTGTCCAGGTCGGGAACCCGCAGCGGGTAGATGCGGACCTGGTCCTCGTCCTGCTCGATCAGCCCGCGCAGGCCCCGGGTGAGTTCTTCGTAGGCCTCCGGCCCGGTCACCGCGGCCTCGAACACGCTGTACTGCACGCGCGGGCCATAGCCCGACAGCAGGTCGGAGACCTCTTCGCGGCGGTCGTCATCAGCGATGTCGTAGCAGACCAGGTAGAAGCGGCGCCGGTGCGGGTGCGTCCCCATCTGCGCCTCACCGCCACGCCAGCGGACGGTAGGCCTGCTCTTCGCCGGCGATGACGGCGGCCAGCAGCCGGGCCTGAGCCACCAGCGCCGTCCGGTACGACACCCGCCGCCCCAGTCCGGGATGGCGCGCCAGGGTGAGCATGCGGGTCTCGTAGGCGGCCAGGAAGGTCTTCAACGCATCGGGTTTCATACGGCAGCCGCGCTCGGCCTGCGGGGTGTCGAAGTCGGCAGGCGTCAGCCTGGCGCCCAGCAGCAGGCGGGCGACGACGGCATCGACGATCAGCGGGCGGAACTCCTCGATCAGGTCCAGGGCGAGACTGGCGCGGCCGCGGCGCAGGGTGTGCAGGAACCCGCCCTCGGGGTCCAGGCCGGCGATATGGCAGGCCACCACCGCGTCGTTGAGCAGCAGTGTGTACCCCAGGGACAGCATCGCGTTGATTGGGTCGGGCGGCGGGCGCCGCCGCCGGTGGGTGAACCCCCATTCGGCGGGCAGCAACCGCCCCAGGAGGCCGAAGTACTCGCGTGCGGCCGCCCCCTCGGCCCCCAGGAGTTCGTTCATCCCCGGCGCCTCCAGCGCAGTGGACCGGGCGTGCGCGAGGTGTTCGGCCGCAGGTGCGATATCGAGGGGCCGGGCGCCGCGTTGGCGTGATGCGCGCAGCAGCCCGGTGCGCAGGTTGGCGATCTTCCCGGCCACGAACACGCGCGCCAGCTCCAATGCGCGGGCGCCGTCCAGCGCGGTCTCGTACTGGGCGGCGCGCACATGGACGTCTCCGCCCAGGGCCGCCGACAGGCGCCCCTGGAAGCGGCCGAGATCGTCCAGGAGGACGAGTTCGACGCCTTGGCGCAGGGCCCGGTGCAGGAACGGGGTGCTGAATCCGACCCGCCCGATGCCCACCACCTGGCGCACCCGCTTGAGGTTGACCGACATGAGGGTGGTGTCGTTGTGTTCCACCCGGACCCGGTCGCCCCGGCTGCGCACCAGCGCCCCGGGCCGAGTGATGTACATGGTGGCCTCCAGGGGGCTGGCCCGCTCACCGGGACGGGCCTTGCTGTGGCCGCCCACGGTGCGGCCCAGGAAGCGCACGCCTTCGTCGAAGGAGACGATCTGCGACTTGGCCGTGTTGAGTTCCAGGCCCCACTCGCGGGCGGCCTCGGTGGCCTGGGCCAGCGCCTGCTCGGCATCGTGGCGGGACTCGGAGGGAATGGCGAAGTCGTCGCCGTAGCGCAGGACCTGGCGGCCGTGCTGGAGCAGGGTGCGATCGAAGGAGTCCAGATAGAGGTTGCTCAGCAACGGGGACAAGGCGCTGCCCTGGTGCAGCCCCCGTCCGCTGCCCGGGCGCAGCCGGTGGGCGCCGGGCCCGCGGGCCTTGCGCTGAATGAGGTGCTGGACCAGCAGGCACAGCTCGGCATCGGGCACCAGTTCGCGCAGGCGGGTGATGACCGGCCATCGGGGGATGGTCTCGAAGCAGTCGGCGAAGTCGGCGCGCAGCACCCACGTACTGCCGCTCTCACGGGCCTCGGTCAGTGCCTGTACCGCGTCGGGGACACCCAGCCCCTTGCGGTAGGCGAAGCTCCACGGGAGCAGGACCGGGTCGATGCAGGGTTCGATGACCGCGAGCACGGCACGCTCCACGACACGGTCGCCGACCGTCCCGATGCCCAGCAGCCGCGCGTCGCCGGAGGGTTTGGGGACTTCGAAGGCGGTCACGGGCTCGGGGGCGTAGGTTCCCTCGCGTAACTGCTCGCTGATTTCCAGGAGGCGCCGCAGGGCCCCCTTCTCGAATTCCTGGACGGCCGCGCTCTTCACACCGTCATCGAGGTCGTTTTCGCGTACCTCATGCCAGGCAGCGGATAGTGACTCCTCGGAAGCAACTCGGTGGAGCAGGGTTCCCATTGGAACTCCAAGATTGAAGTTCTTCTTCCTTTTAGGGTTACCGCCCTTCGGGCTTTGACGTCCTTCGAACCGAGGCCGTGAATGCCTACCTGAATAGTGGCTTCCTGGTATTCTTATGCCCTTCGGGCTTTGACGTCCTTCGGACCAGTACCTCCTGGCACTGATCCTTCTCATGATCAGTTCTTATGCCCTTCGGGCTTTGACGTCCTTCGAACCCTGGGTCTCATCCTTCTGCCGGTCCTCGGTGGAATCTGTTCTTATGCCCTTCGGGCTTTGACGTCCTTCGGACCCTGGGTGAAAGGAACATCATGGACGAGGAAGCAGTTCTTATGCCCTTCGGGCTTTGACGTCCTTCGGACCCCTTGCCAGATTTTACGGCACCTGACCTGCACTGACGAGGTCCGATTGCACGCGACCTCCCGACCACCCCCTCGAACCCGCGTGACGCACACCACAAACTGCCAGCGCGGTGTCTGGACCAGCGAAAACGCGCTGCACGCGAACCCCCGTTCCAGCGCCCCGGCGGGTGCCCCTGTACACGCCCGCGCTGCAGCCCGGTGCCGCCCTCCCCTGAAGACAGCAGGCCCACCGGCCCCTGGCCCGCCCTCGTCCCGGGCGTGCGGACTACTGCCACTGCGGATCGGCCTCCTTCCTCATCGTCTCCACCCATCGCCGACTCAGCTCCACCACGTCGTGATCACGGACCACGACCGGTCCCCGACGCTTATGGGTCGAAACGACCGGGGGGTCGCCGGGCAGGAAGCAGTCGTGGAAGGCGAAGGAGAACAGGCGCCACTGGCCGCCCGACTCGGCCACGGGGCGCAGCCACAGCGGGGATGCGCGACGCTCACCGACCCGGCTGCCGTTGGCGTAGACCACGGGCAGCCCGAGCGCGCCCAAGGGGAACAGCGGGTGAGTCGGCGGTGCGGCCCCGGAAGCGTCATCGCCGACCGCCTGCTCCTCTTGTGGGCTGGTGTGCACGGTGGCCGGCGTTGCGGCGGCTGCGGAACGGAAGCGGGAGAAGCAGTTGCCGGTGTGCGAGAGCAGGCCCTCCCACGTGCGATCGGAGGCGGCACTGAGTCCGGCGCAGGTGCGCGCCCGGCTCAGCACAGGGTACGTCGGCACCTCGTCCTCCTCCCAGGGGCGCGCGAACACCTCCGGTTTCTGGAGATCGACCAGCTCGGGCAGAAAGGCTGCGCATTCGCGCAGTTCAGGGGTGTCGGTCCACAGCCTCGTGAGGCCGCTGTAGTGGTCCAGGCCGGGGCTGCGCAAGGTCTCCGCGGTCCAGGGGGTTTCCTCCAAGTGCTCGGCGCCGTCGCTGACCCCTTCGATGGACAGGCCGCCGAAACCGCGGCGCACGCGGGCACCGACCCCGCCGTAGGCGCACAGCAGCCACAGGCCGGCCAGGGCGAGCGCGTCGACGGCAGGATTCCCGGACAGACCGATGCGCAGGGCGAACAGGCCCGCCCGTTCCGGTGTCGCGTAGGGGCGTGTGAGGCGATAATGCTTGGCGACGATGGAGCCCATGCCCTGGCCGAGGAGATAGCCCAGTCCGGAATCTCTATCGCCGTATTTGAGCCATTCGGGCCTCTCCTCCCATTCGACGGGCACGGGCCGGGGCAGGCGCACCGCGATGGGTGAGGGGGCGCCCATCGCGCCGAACACGGCCTCTTCCATGCGGCGCAGGGTGTCCACGTCGGGTCCGGCCACCGTGCCCGCCAGTGCGCGGAACCAGAAGGCCATGGGGCCGCGCAGGGACGCCGGGCGCAGCCCGGCGCCGTCATCGCCGTTGAAGACCGGGGTGCGCACCCGCATGCGCAGGGTGATCCAGTGCATGGGTTCCGCTCCGTTTCCGTCTCAGGGGTGGGGGGTGGAACGCCACTCCAGGTGGGCCAGCGGGGCGGTGATGGAGCGGTCCTCCCACAGGATCTGGGAGAGCACGCCGACCGTCAGGCACCAGGCCGAGGCCAGAACGAGGGCGGCAAGGGGGTCTGCGGCGGCCTGGCCGCCCAGGGTCGGCGGTCGGGGTCCGTCGCCCTGCTCACCGAAGGCCGGTGCCAGCACCACGAGGCCCATGAGGCTGACCAGCCCTGCGTGGACCCAGCCCACTGCGGCTACGCCCAGGGCGCGGACGAGGGCGGCGCCGCGGGCGAGTCCGTGGGTGCGGGCCTCCACCACGAGGTAGCCGTAGGCGATCGCGAGCAGCAGTGCGGCCGCCTGCACGGCATCCGACGGGGGCAGGAGCTCCAGGCGGGAACGCTGCCACCAGTCGGGCAGTGCGATGAGCACGGTCAGTCCGAGCGCGGAAGCCGCGGGAAGGCGCAGCAGCCACTGGGCGGCCCAGATGCGGCCCCACAACAGGGTGCCCCCTCCGATCCCCAGGTAGGTGGCAGCGGCCAAGGCGGCCGCCAGGGCGAAGCCGTGGTCCAGGACCAGCCTCAGAGCGGCCGCGGCGCACGCCACGACGAGCCCGGCGCCGACGAAGCCCAGGGCGGTGGAGAACGGGTCGGCCAGGGCGGCCACGCGCCCCAGGCGGAAGCGGGGCAGGAGGTGGTGCTGGGTGACGTCCCAGATGAGGGCTTCGTCTTCGCCGTCGCCGAGGTCGGCGTCGGAGAGCGGAACATCGGACATCACCAGCCGGGCCGCCGGGAAGTGGAGGGTCGTCCTGGTGAGCAGGTCGAGTTCGCTCTCCAGAGCCGAGGGCGGGGGTTGGGCCAGGATCGGGTGGTCCTGGCGGGCCGAGAGCACGCGGAACCAGTCGCGGCGGGACTGGCGGGCGCGTTCGAGGAACAGGTGCCACTGGTCGGCGCCGAAGATGTGTCCGACCGGGCCGTAGATGTCGCCGCCTTCCCTGTCGACGACGGTGGGAGTCCACACCGAGGCCGGGGCGGCACCGCGGTGGCGCAGGGGTTCGCTGAGCAGCAGGAAGCGGGCACGGGCGGCCGCAGGAAGCAGCCGGGCGCGCTCGCCGGTGGCGGTGGTCAGGTGGCGCCAGAGGGCCTCGGCCGCCAGGCAGGCCCGCTGGTGGACGGTGAAGGGTTCGGGGGCGGGGCCCGCCGCTTGGGCGCGGTGCAGCAGCGTGCCGGGGTCAAGGGCCAAGGCCTCGATCTGGGAGGTGGCCGCGGTGGCCGGTGCGGCCAAGTGGGCGGTGAAGGCGGCAATGGCCCGCTCCATCTTCTCTGGTGAGCGTGGCGCTGGCGCTTCGTCCTTGGCGGGCCGCCGCAGGCGGGGCAGCTGCGCCCACCCCCTGGCGCGCGGCGGGGCGGGAACGGGCAGGCCCCACAGGCGGTGCAGGTGGGGTTCGAGCCCGTCCCAGGCCCCGGTCCGGGCCTGAGCGCCGGCGTAGGTGCGCAGGTGGTCGCCGATGCCGCCGGTCAGGCGTTCGAGCAGGGGCTCCAGCACCGGAGGCAGAGGGGCGGCACCGTCGGGGGCGGGGGGCGTCATCGCTTCGATACCACATCGATCAGTTCGTACAGCCCCTCGCCGAAGGGGGTGAGGTGCAGGTCGTCCTGGGGGCGGCCGGTGGCGCTCTCGTAGGCGTAGCCGTACAGCGTGCCGTGCCCTTTGCCCGGCCGCATAGGACGGCCACGCCCGGGCACTCGCGGCTTCTTCTTGTCGACGTTTTCCAGTTCGTCCCTGACCGTCTGCCAGGCCAGGCGCCGCAGCGGTACGGGGATCATCTGTCCAGCGGTCTCTTCGTGCAGGACGTGGGCCTGCACCGAGGAGACCAGTCCCAGTGGGTGTTCTTCGCCGGGCATGTCGATGAGGCCGCGCATGCCTTCAGCCAGTCCGATGAAGTAGGGCAGGGCGGCCTTGTAGCCGCCGGAGAGGTGGAAGACATAGTCGCCGCCCGCTCCGCACACTTCGCGGATCAGCCGCCTGCCGAGGACTCCGAGGTGGAACATGGAGGCGGTGAATTCGTCGGCCGAGGACGCGTCCAGGCCGGGGATGGGGGCGATGAGCGCCGCCGCGTCCTGGGCACCGGTCAGGACACCGCTCCTCACGTCGAGCAGTCCCACCCGCCGCGCATCACCGTCGGCCAGGGCGAGTGCGTTCCACAGGGCTGAGAGCAGTCCGGCCGCGGTGTCGGGCCGGCCAGGACCGCTGTGTCGCCGCGCTGCAGTTTCGTGACGCGTTTGATGCGGAACCCGATGCGGCGTCGGGGCCCACCGGCAGCGAAGCGGGTGATGGCGTTCATCTCGGCGCTGATGGGCTGGGTCCACTTGCCGGGACAGAAGCGTTTGATCTGGTCTTCAAGCCCCGATCCCGCAGGATCGTTCAGAGCGGCGGTGACCTCGGTGCGGGCCCGCTCCTTGTCATCGCTGTTCGGATACAGCCGAGACCTCAGGCTGTTGGGGTCTTCCTCCTTCGGGGCGACGATTTCGCGGGCCCTCCCGAAGTCTTTGCTGGGGAGCAGGTGTTCGCAGCGGCTGGGGTCGTCGCAGGCCTTGACGAGGTTTTCGCGCAGGCTGACCCCGACCGGAAGGATGTGGATCATGGCAGGACCGATTCGTCGACAGTGGTGTAGCCGTAGCCCGCTGCGGTGCGCGCGCCCAGCCCCTGTTCGGTGGCGGCGGCGGTGAGCCAGTCGGCGGCCTTGCGGGTGGCCTCCGGTTCATCGCCGACCAGGTCAGCGGTGAAGGCGCCGCTGAGGGAGAGGAAGGGCTGGGGGTTGGGTGCCTCGTGCTCGCCGGGCGGAGTCTGGGGGCCGTCCCGCTGGGTGCGGTAGGGCTGCTGGTGCGGGGTGATGACGTCGCGGTGCACGACCAGTCCGTGGCCGTCGGCAGGGGCGCATTCGGGCAGGGCGTCGAGGAAGCGCACCCCGCCCGGGGCCGGGCTCCCACCTGGGTCGTCGCTGTCGGCGGGCCCGTCGGAGCTTTCGGCCGTCTCGTCCTGGGAGCCGGTCGGCGGAGGGTCGCCGAAGACCGCGCGGTACTCCTCCGGCGGGGCTTCGACGTGGCGGGCCCAGGCGGCCGCGGCGCCTTTGAGGCCGGAGCCGCGCAGCAGCGGCCATCCGTGGGTGCCGTGCAGGTGCAGTCCGAACTCGTGGTCGGCCATGGGTTCGCCAAGACCGATGACCAGCCGCCATTCGGTGGCCAGGCGCAGCCGCAGGACGTGCTTGCCGGTCTCGCGCAGGCACCGCAGCAGGTGGTCGCGGCGGGCCTGCAGCGCCTCGGCCCGGACGGGGTCATAGCCCAGCCGGAACTCCTGGGCCCATTCGAGGGCGGGCTCCTCGGGGCGGGCCTTGTCGGTGGCCTCGCCCACCAGGGCCAGGCGACGTAGAAGGATCAGGGCGTTGGCTTCGCCCCGGAGCCGCTCCCCGGCGAGCTCGAAGCCGGCGTTGCGCCGCGGGCGCCGCCCCTTGACCGGCTTGGCCGGGGCGAGGCGCTTGCCCTTATCGTCGGTGACCTGGTGTTCCAGCCGAACTCGGGCCTCGATGAGGCGCCCGGCGGGACCGGCGGCCGGCCAGCGGCCGACCTCCAGGAGGGTGAAACGCGGGTGCGTGTTCTGACCGTGGTTGCGCCGGGAAGGGCTCATGCCTGCTCCTGGGAAGGGGCGTCCTCGGCGCCTTCACCGGCGCCGCCGGTGCCGGTGGCGTTGGCAGGTCGGGCGGCCTGGTAGCGGGCATCGGCGATGCGGGACAGCCACCCGGCGACCATGTCGGCCTCGGTGGTGATGCGGGCGTAGGCGGTGGCATCGGCCTCGCTGAGCGCGCGCAGGAACTCCGCGGGCGTGGTGTGGGGCGTGAGGCCTTCGAGCAGCTCCTCCTCGGCGATCCGGCGAATGAGCAGGTCGCGCAGGTCGCGGTAGGCGCGGGCCACGGCGGTGGTGTCGCCGGACTTGGAGTGGATGAAGGCGAAGGCCGCGACGAAGCCGGTGGAGCGCAGCCGCAGGGGGAGCTGGCGCATGCGGGTGCGCAGGGTCTTGGCGGCCTCCACGTCGGTCCCGGTGTCGGGGAGGATGCGGGCGGCTTGGGCCGCCATGGCCTGGTCCAGGCGCGGCGCGCGGGGCTGGGGCTGCGGGGGTTCACCCATCGTGGTGCTCCTGCGGGGTCGCGGGGCCGACGAGGCGGGCCCACATCAGCCCTTTGCCGGTGCTCTCCTGCCCTCCGATGCGCAGGGGCTTGCCGTCGAGCAGGGTGTGCAGCCGCTGCAGGTGGGCCGAGGCCTCGGACTCGATCAGCGGGGTGTCGGTGCGCAGGGTGATCAGGGCCGCCAGCAGTGTCTCGGCGGGCAGGTACTCGCTGGTGAACATCTGCTGGACGGTCTTGGTCTGGCGCCCCAGTTGGACGCGGACGGCGAACTCGGTGCACTCGCGCAGCAGGGTGCGCATCACGGTCTCGTCCAGGGCCACCAGGTCGGTGCTGAACTTCTTCGCGAACGGGGCCAGGTGGTCGCCGGCCAGGGCCGTCCTGGACAGGTGGGCGGCCCAGGCCCGGACCGGGTTGGCGGCATCGGCCTCCAGGGCGGGGATGTCCACGACGCAGGGGCCCAGCACCTCGCCGCGGGGCCCGGACCAGAACTCATCGGCCGCGGCCGCCTCGGCGTCCTCCAACTCGACCGGGGCGGGGGGATCGATCTCCATCAGGGCGTGCTTGCGGGCCAGGCGGGCCAGGGCCAGCGGGGAGGTGGCCCAGGCGAAGGAGCGGCGCAGCGTGGGCACTGGCAGCGCGACCAGTTGGGCATCGCCCACCATCAGCGACCCCGGGGTGGTGGCCTCGTCGGTGTCCTCCCCCTGGCCGCCCCCGGCCTGCTGTCCGTCCCCGTTGTCGGCGATGTCGGAGCCGAACACCGCGGTCACCGCCTCTAGGTCCCAGCCGGCCTCCCCGGCGGCCTGGCGCAGGGCCCCTTTGAGACTCTGGCCCCAGACGAGGGGGTAGCCGGTGGCGGCCTCGCGCTGGATGGGCAGGTCCAGGACCCCGTCGGCGGCGGCCGCCCCCGCGTGCACGGGGGATTCGGCGTAGAGGTAGAGCAGCAGGGACGCGGTCGTCATGTCCAGACTCCTGTGAGCACGATGCCGAACCCGGCCGAGTGCAGTGCGGCCTGCTCGGGCGGTCCGGGTGTGCCGCCGGGGTGGTCGGCGGCCCAGTCGGCGGCGGGCGTGAGAGGGCGGTTGTGCCAGCGGGCGGCGAAGGAGGCGGCCGTGCCGGCAGGTAGTTGCAGCCAGTAGACCGAGCCGGGCGGCACCGCCCAGCGCAGCATGCGGGTGGCGCCGAAACCCCGCCGGGAAGAAGCGGTGGCCACCGGCATCGGCTCCCCCACAGCCGCGGCCACCAGGGACGCCTGCTCCGGCAGCGGCGGGCACCACCCATCGGGCCACAGGGCCGGGGTGGCCACGTACAGCAAGAGCCGGTCCTGGGGGAACTCCTCGGGCCGCTGCGGCCAGACCCCGTTCCGCCCGGCGGGGGCGGCATCGGTGGTCACGTCGGCCATGCGCGTCTGCCCGCCGAAGGGGACCGGGGACTTCAGGTGCAGGGGGCGGCCGCCGGGCGCGGCGGTCTGGGCCAGGAGGGCCCAGCCGGGCCGGGGCCGCAGGTGGGTGGCCTGGTAGAGGTAGCCGATGCGCACCTGTCGGCCGCGCCTGGCCAGCCCGATGCGGGGTTCGGCGGCCCACGGGGGTTCGGCGGCCGGCTCCAGGCGGCCCAGCGGCACGGGTTCCCCCGGAGCGGGGAACAGTTCCCCGCGCAGGTAGGAGCCCAGCGCATGGGCGTGTATCAGTTCTTCGATGGGCTGACCGCCCCATGCGCGGGCGGGCTCCTGGAGCAGTCTCCGCGGCGCCGGGGCGTCGGAACCCATCGTGCGCAGGTCGCTCGCGGAGGAGTCTGCCCCGGGCTCCAGGCGGTAGGCCGAGCGCCCGCCCGCATCGGCCACCACGTCCAAAGGCACGGGAAAGTGGGGCTGCCACGGGCCGTCCTGCCGGTCGCGCCGGGCGACGACCGGGCCGCGCACATAGGCGAGTTCTCCGTCGTGGGCCCAGCCCAGCGCCCCGGCCACGGTGCTGGGCCCCGGGGCGACGGTCTCGGCCACCCCGGCGCCGTCGTCACCGGCCTCGAAGCGGCGCCCGTCGCGTACCTGGACGGTGTCGTGGGGCTCGATCACCGCCCACGTCGGCGGGCCGGCCTGCGGTTCCCGATCGTCTTCCGGACCGGAGGCCGTCGCAGGGGTGGTCCTCACATGCACTCCTTGGCAACGAATGCTCCCACGCGCACCGTGTCGGCCAGCGCCTCGCCGCCCCGCCAGGGCGGGGCCGCCCCGGCCAGGATCCGCAGCCGCTTGGCGGTTCGCGAGGCGAACTCCTCCCGTGCCGCCTCGGTGGAGCCGGAAGTGTGGCGCAGCACCAGGCGCCGCAGCTCGCGCTCGTAGTCGTCCTGGTCGGCATCGCGCAGGTCGGCCAGGGCATCGCGGTCGCGGTCCACATCGGCCAACAGCCGCGGCGAGAGCACACGCGGCCGGACCTGCTCCCCCCGCTCTCCTGCACCCTCGGGGGGAGGCTCGGGGAGGAAGACCGCCATGTCGTCGGCGGCCAGCGCCGCCTCGGTGGAGGTCTCATGCCGCCAGGGGTGAACGGTGGCCCCACGGGCACCGGAGCGTCGGATGTAGCCCACCGACAGTGCGTGCTTGTCGGGCATGCGCTTGGCATCGGCCAGCGCCTCGCGCACCGTCTCCAGCACCGCGTGCAGGGGGTAGCGGTGGTGGAAGAACAGCACGGCGCTGGAGGCGGAAGGCAGTTGCGCCTGCGCCGTGGCCGGAGCCCTGTAGCAGGCGGCCGCAGCCGCCAGGGCGGTGGCGGCCGGGGTGAAGGCGAGCAGGTCGTCGCCTCCGGCATAGACCGCATCGCCCAGGACGTCGGGGGCGCGCAGCAGGTCGGTCTGTGCGCGGGCCACAGCATCGAGCTGGGCCGAAACCCGCTGGTGGTCCTCAGGCGTGGTGATCCGGCCCAGGTGCGCGCCCATGTCGTCGAGGTCCTGGGCGAGCACGGCCAGGTGCGGAACCGGCGGGGCCACCCCTCGCTCGCCCATCAGCCTCTCCAGCTCGCTCGCGGCCAGGCGCCCCAAGGCGCAGTGCTCGGCGAACGCGGCGAAGTCCGGACCGGAGGCGGCAAGCCCGAATTCTCGGGCCAGCGTCGCCGCCTCCCACGTCTGCGGGTAGACCCAGCGCCCGCCGCGCCCCCACAGCCAGCGCAGCGGCCCCGCTCCCGGGCGCTCCAGCCCGGGCACCGGTGTCTCGGGGGTGTCCAGGACCGGTGTGCTGGTGGAGAGGCCGCTCGGGCGGTGCGTGACCATGTCGTGCAGGTCGGACACGACCCCAGCCACTTCTGGGTCGTCGGCGGCGTGCTCCAGGACGGCGCGTCGGTAGAACGCCGAGGCGAAGCCGCTGGTCGAGGCGATGCCCTGGCTGCGGTGACGCGAATCGCGTGCGGTGCTGCGGCCGCGCTGGCGCTTGACCCAGTTCGCCGCGGCCAGCGCGTCGTCCTCGTGCTTGGGCATGCGCTTCTCGGGGCGCGGGTCCACGGGCCAGCGCGGGCTCAGCGTGCACACCCGGGTGCGGGGCCAGGCCTGGGCCTGGAAGTCCTGAACGCGCTTGCGCGCGGCCAGCATCTGCTGGGCCCGCTGCCACTGGCCCTGGTAGCCGTCGTCGGACGCAGGCGCGCACACCCACACCACCCGCGGCATCCCCGGCGTTGCAGGTGCCCCGCCTGCGCCTTTGTAGACGTCTTCGACGGAATCGGACCACTGCTTGTGCACGGCGGCGGCAGCGAGCGCGGCGATGTCGGCTCCTTCGCCGGCCCGGGCCAGGGCAACGATTCGGTTGGGGGCGCCGGTGGAGGGCGTGGCCGAGGGCAGCACCAGGCGGGCGCGGTGGGCGGCGCAGGTGTGCGCGGCGGTCTCGGCCAGCTCCGACATGATCCGGCTGGCCGCGCGCAGGTCGGCGGTCGAGCGCGACTCGGTGATGAAGCGCTGCACCCCTGACAGGGCGACGATGATCAGGTCTTCTCCGGTATCGGACTCGGTCTCGGGCGCCGCCTGCTGGTCCATGTTCGCGTCTGGTTCGTTCTCCTGCCCCGTCACCGGGCCGCCCCCGCTTGCTGGGGCAGCGGGCCATGGGCACCGTGGTCGGCACCGCGGCGGCGGGAGCGGGAGGCTCCGGCCGAGGGGGGATCCTCGCCCGGGTAGACGGTGACCTGGCCGAGCCCGTGGGTGGTGTGGGCTCCGACCCCGCTGAAGGAGGCGAAGCGCCACAGCGCGGCCAGCCACCGCCGCAGCGCCAGCGGCGCCTGCCGCGCAATCCCGAAGGTGGCCGTTCCCACGAACCCGGCCCGGCCCCGGCCGCGCAGCTCCAGGGGGACGGTGCGCACTGCGTGGCGCGCCACGTACACCGAGGCGAGCAGTTCCGCCGCCTGGGTCTCGGGGACGGCCAGCGGGCTGAAGGCGTTCCACCGCCGCACCAGACCGGACACGAGTAGTTCGGGCTCGGGCAGCGGGAGGTTGCGCCCGCCGCGGCGCACCAGCGTCGGCGCCTCGAACACCACCCCGACCCGGGACACCGCCGCGGACGTCGCCAGATCGGCGTAGGAGGCCGTTTCCTGCTCCACTGCGCGCACCTGCACCTGGCGCGCCCCCAGCCGTGTCTCCTTCTGGTGCCAGGACTCCCAGGCCGGAACGCGCTCGTCGTCGAGCCAGCCGATCACCATCGAGGCGGCCGATTCGCCGCGGGAGCGGGAGGGCGGCGGTGTACCGATCCCCTGTAGAGCGAACGGCTTCACTGGCGCGTGATGGTCACGGTCGTCCTCTTCCACCAGTGCGCATGCCAGCCCGTGCGCCTGCGCAGCCGAGACGCTTTCCGCCCCTACGGCCGCACCGTGCACGTGGACCTGTAGCCGACTCGGCACTCGCCATCCTCCCGTATCGGGTCGCCACAGTCTTACCGCTGTCAAGGACACCGAACCGCGCCCGCAGCCCCTGCGGGCGCGGGGATGAGGAACGCTAGCAAGCTCGACTCCGCGTGCGGGGCGACTGCACGGAAACATGGCCAGAATCGGCGGGCACATGGACACACACGCTCGTCGATGCGATAATTCGGCGGCCGGAGGCATGTCCGGCGCCGCCATGTACAGGGGGTGCGGACAGGGGTCGAGAATCCATGATCGCGTGCACGGCATTTTCGCAGTTCAAGCCCCCAGAGGCAGGACTTGTGACGTACATCACCCGACGCCGAAGCATCCGTGAGATGGTCGCGTGCAATCGGACACGATCGCCGCAGGCCAGGCGCCGCGAAAATCCGCAAGAGGTCCGAAGGACGTCAAAGCCCGAAGGGCATAAGAACACGAATTCGAGAATCGCGACGTAGACGACGTCGGGGTCCGAAGGACGTCAAAGCCCAAAGGGCACAGCTCCTCCACCAGGGCCCCGCCCAGGTTCGGGTTGAGGTAGCGGTCGATGTGCTCCTGGTAGCTGATCCGGGTGCGCGCCCGCAGCCGTGTCCGCGTGTCCAGCCAGTGCTGGAGCCACGGGCCCACCGTCCACACCACCGGTCCGCCCGCCTCGGTGTCGTCGTCCCGCGCTCTGCGCAGCGCCGCGCGGGCGGCCTCACGGGAGAAGAACCTGCCCCACCGCATCCGGGACCGGCCACCTGGAGCCTGCCCCTAATCCAACGAGAAGTACCAGCTCCCGTGCCCACGCAAGCGCAGCCGCGGACAGGTGCTCCCCAGCCTCCTCGAAGTACCGCCCACCCGGCACCCACACCGGATCAGCCCCTGGCGGTAGACGGCCGCCAGCGCCGCCCCTGGAGACCGCACCGGCTCCTGCTCATCCTTGCCTCCGGGCGTACTGCGCACCGCGTCACGCAGTGTCAAAGCGGCCAGGCAGAGAAGGTAGGCACACCCCACGTACTTCAGCGTGCGGAACGCGGGCTCCAAGGCCAGCAGCAGCGCCGAGAGTCCGGCTCCGGCCGCCGCGGCCCAGACGAGCTGGCCGCTGCACACGCCTAGCGCCGCAGTGAGGCCTCCCCGGCGCCCGGCGGCCAGCGCTCCCGGATGGTCAGCGCTGTGTCCTGCTCCGGGGGCATGATCACCAGCGCCGAAACCGCCAGGAAGGCCAGGAACGTTTCAGCCACCGCAACCTCCTCCGCCGCGTCGCAGCGCCCTCTCCGGGCGGGGCGGCGGTTCGGAGGGCCGGTCCACCTCAAACGATTTTGTCGGTTCGGTCGAGAGCCCTGCCGTCCACGATCTCGAAGGGTTCGGGATCACTGATCCCGTACCCCTTCACAGCACCGAAATAGGTATGATCTCCGGGTTCTGTATAGGCATCGAACGTAGATTCGATCTCCTTCAAAGCAGTCGCAAGTCGCGGAGCGTTGGCCCTATGCACCTCCGGATGAGGGAAACCGTTGAAGGCATAACGCGCCCAGACATCGTGGTAGACGGCCACCTCCACAGCGACGTCTTCGTCCAGCGGCGTCGCCTCAGCGATGACGAGGTCGGCTTCTGAACAGGCGTTCCCTCGGGCGTCGAGCCATGTACCCGTTCCGTGTGCCTGGAGCAGCAGCATCCTCGCGTCGGAGGCGCCCGGCGGGCGTGTGGCAAGGAGACTCTCTGCGCACTCCGGTGTGTCGATGTTCCCCCGTAGCGGAACGGTCCGCCAGTCACGGGGCCTGCGCTGGACTCGTGGATGCTCCCAACAGATCTCGATGGCTCCGACCGTCAGAAGTTCATGACGGCAAAGGATATCTGTGACAACCTCCAACGTGGAGAGCGACTCCGCAAGACCCGTCTTCTTTCGTGCGCCGACGAACCACATCCAGGACCCCGCGGGCTCGGGTGCCCTGAGCAGTCTCCCCACTACTCCCTCCCAACCAGCGCTTCAAGGCAGAAAATTCCCCTCCGCTGCGTCCTCGCGTTAGAGCCGGTCAGCCACGTCGAGTTCACGACTGGGCGAACCGCCGCGACGCGCCTTCACCACATGGCCGGCCCCCAGGAGGAGGCGAATAGGAGAACGGTCATCCTGAGACGATCCTGTCCGTCCTATCGATATCCCAGCCATCATCCAGGTCATCCGGCTCGGGCTCAACTATGCCGTACCCCTCCACAGCACCGAAATAAGTGACCTCTCCAGGGTTTATAGGTGTCTGCAGCGTGGATTCAATCTCCTTGAGCGCCACTGCAAGTCGCGGAGCGTTGGCGGCGTGCAGCTCCGGATGGGGAGCGCCGTTGAATGCGTGCGGCGCCCAGATGTCATGGTAAACAGATACGTCCACGGCGACTTTTTCGTCCAATGGCATCGTCTCCACAAGGAGGAGATCGGACTCCGTGTGAGCACCACCCTGGGCATCAATCCACGTACCACTACCGTGCGCCTGCAGCAGTAGCATCTCTGCGTAGGCGGGGTCACTCTCCGGGCGGGTGGCAAGGAGGCTCTCAGCGCACTCGGATGAGTCTACAGCCCCGCAGACAGGAACGATCCGCCAATCACGGGGCCTACGCCGACCCCGAGGATGCTCCCAACAGATCTCGACGGCATCGACCGTTAGAAGCCCATGGCGGCGAAGGACCCCGGCAACCACCGCCAGCATGGATAGTGAATCGGCAAAACCTGCCTCTACCTTCCCTGTATCGAAGAACCACTCCCATGAGCCAGCAGGCTCGGGAGCTCTGAGAAGTCCCCCCATCGGTTCCTCCGAACCAGCTACGCCCCCACGTTAGAGGCGGTCAGTCATGTCGAGGCCTCGACTGGGCGAACCACCGCGAGGGACCTCCACCTTGTCCGCCCCATCAGCGTGCCCGACCACCCACGTCCACGTGACAGTCACCTGCGGCGCGCTCACCAGCAGGGACATGGTTTCTCTCAGCGCCGACCGCCCGTACCAGAGGCGGGAGAGCTTCGGGAATTTCGATTACAGTCTTCTACATGAGGAAGATGATCGGAGGGCCAGGAGCCCGATATCTAATCCTCCGCGATGATGTCCGGAATGTAAGCTCCGCCTTCAGACAGACACCACCACCAGGTATGCGATGCTGGCGCCCATCCTGGTATATCCGCAGAGTCGAGCAGCGGAGACAGATCCTTGATGTCCTCAATCACATCATCGATGTCGCCCAGGTCACCTTCAGCGAGCCCGGGAAGTACACTCTCAAGAGAAATATACTCATCATTGAAGAATTGAATTGCACTTCTTTTCCAACACGCCTGCCAAGCCCCGGAAGACGGCGCTTCTTCAAAGCGATTCGAACATTCCAGTATATACCTTCTCAACAGGGTCGGGTTTTGCCCTTTCACCACTAGCGAATTAACCTGTTGCCGAAACTCTTCGTATTGCTCTCCCGCCAGACCTTCCGACTCCCGAATCTGCAATGTCTCTCCCAAAGGGCTATAGCGCCAGTTGAGTGATGAGAACCCAGAGGATGCCCCCTTACTCAAGAGCCATATAGACGTTCTCATCAACAGGGGCATGAATCCTCTTACCGACGATGGCTGCTACACGGAAGCAAGGTACGACATAGGAGCATTCCGGGCATGACTCCGCATCCAGCGCGTAGCACTGCCGCTCCCTCAGAGAATCCTCCGCCGGCGCCCAGCCGACTCAGGCGATCTGGGCGATTCGGTCAAGCGCCCAACCATCCACGATATCGCGTGAGCCGGAATTTGTTCTATCCAATTACACGAACATCAGCCCCGCGAGTATTGATGTACTCTTCGAGAAGTTCAGCGGACAGAATATGTTGAGAACCGCGGCGCCGAACGGATGCCGTTCCATGGATGACACCAGTCGCTCCATTGAATTCGCAATCATCAATGATGAGGTCGTTAAATCTCGCGCACGCGCCTTCACCACCGAACCATGAACCAGAGAAATCAGCTCCGGTGGCATCTGTTTTAAGCAGACCGGCTTCCTTGAAGCTCACACGCGAAAAATCAGCTCCACGAAAATCCGACGACACCACCTGCACGGCAGAGAACGTTGCGTCGCGAAACACCGCACCAACACCTCTTGCCTGCGTGAATTCAGTCCGCACAAATGATGCCCCGACAAATATTCCGTTTTCCAGTATTGCGCCGCTCAAATTGGCTCGCGAAAAGTCGGCTCCTGTTGCATCAACTCCTGCCATGTTGGCGCCGAGCAACCATAGATCCGTGAAGTCGAGGCCACGAACCTCGGCTCCTCTGAGATCGACGTCACCGACCATTTCCGCCCCGGCTGCCCCGGACGAACCTAGCCATTCAATATATTCTTCCAACGCCTGGCGCGACTCAGGGTCAAGGGGCCAGGCCCCTGGAACATTCCGCATTTTGCCTCCGCATCAGACATCGACTACGTAGACATGGCTGGTCCAGTCCTGTCTTGTGTCGATGTACTCTACCACTTCCCTCCTGGATTCCGGGGTCAGTCGCCGCAGGTCAAGGAGTACATTTTCCCCCTTGCTGATCTCGTCGTCAATCTTCACCACCAGATCGCTCAGATTATGGCGACCAGGAAGGCCCGGAGGCATGAACTGATCGGCTTTTTTACCTGCCGTCGGAGGAAAATATTCCGTGGGTGATTTCACATCCCACCGCTGTCCATCCGCATCGATGAAGTCTCCGACATCGTCCTTGCCTCCGAGGTCCGCGCTGGTAGGGCGCCGAACGGGAGGCTCTACAATGCCTTGGCGTTCAGCAGCGATCCCAACCTCAACCTCAACCCTTGCCTTATAAACGGCACTTGGTTTTGTTGGAGCTCCTCCCTTCGCCGGGTCGATTTTGAGCTCGTCGAATCGCGCTTCAAACTCAGGAGTCCCTAGTGTCCTGAGTCGTTAATTCGTGTGCAGTAGGCAGCGAGGGTTTCGATGATC